>DATJTT010000054.1:0-32574 GCA_035503075.1 Solirubrobacteraceae bacterium | reverse complement strand
CGCGGCGGAGCTAACGTCTGGCATGGCTGGTCCTCCTTCGTATGCGGCACTGGCCGCGGCGGTCTTTGACAACCGCGAGGCTAACCCGCGAACCTACGAACGCCGAGGGCCAGCCCCACCTTCGGCATCCATACTGACTAGTGCGAATACACGGGTGAGGCCGGCTGCGGCGGTATGATCTCTGCAGATGTCCGATGCGCCACGCCCAGAGCCGCTTCCGCCGCCGTCGACGGTGCCCCAGGTAACGGGGTCGGCGCTGGTTTCGCTGGGCGCGCTCAAGGAGCTCGCGCTTACGCTGGTGCACGCTCATCGCGCGCCTGATGCGGACCCACATCCGCAACCAGCGACCAACGGCAACTGACTCTTCGGGCCGCTGTCGCTGCTGGTCGCTCCCGCGGCTTGAGCGCCGCGGCGCGCGCCCGCTCTCGCGAAGCGCGCCGCGGGCTCCCGCGGGCGCGCGCCCGCTCTCGCGAAGCGCGCGGCGGGCTCCCGCGGGCTCGCACGAGCTCAGGCGGTCAGCCAGCGCGCGGGGTTCTCGACGAACACGGTGTGAAAGGCGGCGTCGTCCATGACGCCCTGCTCGCGCAGCGCGGGCAGGACCTCGTCGAAGACGAGCGTCATCGACCAGTTGCGGATCGCGCCGCTTGACTGGAAGGCCTCGGCGGCCTCGGGCGGGAACCAGTCGATGGTCGCGCAGAAGTCCTGGGAGATCATCAGCCGCTGCGCGTGGCCGCGGCGCAAGAGCTCGGCGGCGGTCGCGTTGCGCTTGTCGATCGGCAGGTAGAGCTCCAGGCCGTAGCGGTCGAGGCCGACGTACACGCCGCGCTGGATAAGCGCCTCGATGTAGTCGACGTCGTCGGTGTCGCCGCAGTGCGCGATCTGCACGCGCTCGAGCGGCACGCCCTCCTCCGCGAAGATGTCCACCTGGCGCGGGCCGGTGGCGATCGCGGGCATCGAGTGCGCCATGATCGGCGCGCCCGTGTGCACGCTCGCGCGCGCGACCGCGCGGTGGATCTTCTCGACGTTCTCGGTGACGCCGGCGGCGTCGGCGGCGCACTTCAGGAACGCGGCCTTGACGCCGGTCCCCTGGATCCCGTGCTCGATGTCCGCTACGAAGTGCTCGGCCATCGCGTCGATGTCGCGGTTGAGGAAGTAGTGGGGGAGAAAGTCATAGCTGTAGATGCCGGTGCAGGCGATCACGTGCATGCGGGCCTGCTCGGCGACGCGCTTCATGAAGCGCACGTCGCGCCCGCCGAACATCGCGGTGGGGTCGACGATGCTGCGCACGCCGCGCTGCTTGGCCGCGCCGAGCGCCGCGAGCGCCGCGTCGAGCTCGGCCTGCTCGTCATAGCGCCCGGGCCACTGCACGGCGACCGCCTCGTCGCGGAAGCGCAGGTGCTCGTGCACGAGCGTGACCGCCAGCTCCTGCGCGTCGACGGGCCCCTGCACGGTCTGAACGGTCGGCATCTGCTCTCTCCTGTGGTCTCGATTGCTGTGATTGAGAGGGGCGGCGTTCGGGCGGCGCGGTCGCCGGCGCGACGCGGATCGCGGCGAGCGTGCTTCAGCGCAGCGCCTCGCCCGAGCTGGCCTGCTCGCGCAGCTGCGTCTTGAGCACCTTGCCGCCGGGCTCGATCCCGCTCTGCTCGAACAGATTGCGCCCGCGCGGGAGCGCTGCGGTCACAACGACCTCCTCTCACTCGCCGTCGATCGGGAGCCTACCGGTCGCCGCGCACCGTCAAGCTCGTGGGCGCCACCGCGCTCAACGAACGCAAGCGCGTGCAGGTCACCAGCGACGGCCATGTCGTTCGCGGCTACGGGCGCGTCGTCACGACCGCGCGCGGCGCGCGCCGGCGTCCGGCCTTGCCGTCAGTCCGCGCAGTGACGGCTCGCGATCTGCTCGAGCGTGTTCTTGGTGCGCCTCGTGCTCGCGCCCAGCAGCTTCTCGATCGCGCCCAGGTCGAGCGCCGAGTCGAGCATCCCCCCGCTCGGCAGCCAGTACAGCTCGCGCTCGCCAAACGCCAGCGGGTCCTCGTCGCTCGCGAGCGAGAGCACCGCCTCCCTGAGCGCGGGCGCGGGCGAGGACCCGAGCAGCGACACCTGCAGTTTTCCGGTCGAGCACGCCACCCGCTCCGGCGCGAACGGCGCGTGCGCCGCGATCGCTCGGACTTCTGCATAGCTGCGGATGAACGTCGGCACCGCGTAGCCGAGCGCGCCCGCCAGGCGCTCTTCGATGCGCCCGGCGAGCAGCTCCGGGTCGGCCGCCCCGTCGTCCGGGCGCTCGTCGGCGAACATCACGTTGCCGCTCGCGCGGAACGTCGTCACCTCGGCGAAGCCCATCGCCCGGAAGTGCGAGCGCAGCTCGTCGTTGGTCAGCCGATGTCCGCCGACGTTCATGCCGCGCAGGAACGCCGCATAGCGCGCCACGCGGCGCCGCCGCGGCGGGCGCGGCCGGGGCTCACGCCGTCGCTGAAGCCGACACCCTCTCCGCGAGGATCTCCGCGAGGCGCGCCCGGTGGCGACTCGCGCCACCGAGCAGCGCCGAGTCGATCTGCGCGCGCTTGTACAGCCAGTGCACGTCCGCCTCCCACGTAAAGCCGATGCCGCCGTGCATCTGGATCGCGCCGTTCGTCACCTCGCGGCCCGCGTCCGAGGCGGCCGCCTTGGCCATCGCCGCCGCTTCCGCGAGTCCCTCCGGGTTCGCGTCCGCGCTCCACGCCGCCTGGGCGGTCGCCGAGCGCGCCCGCTCCGTGTCCAGCAGCATCTGCGCGCAGCGGTGCGAGACCGCCTGGAAGGCGCCGACCGGCACGCCGAACTGCTTGCGGTCCTTCACGTACTCGACCGTCATCTCGAGCGCCCGCTCGCACACCCCCACCAGCTCGGAGCTCACCGCCACGAGCGCGCGGCCGAGGCCCGGGCAGCCGTGCTCGAGCGCCTCGGGGTGGGTGGGCTCCCAATCCCCTGCGCTCACGCGGGCCGCCGAGCGGGTGGGATCGATCGCCTCGAGCGCGCTCACCTCCGCCTCATCCGGCGTCAGCAGGCGTCCCGAGCCGTCGTCTTCGACCAGCACGATCACGTCCGCCTCAGCGCCGCCCACCACCAGCTCCGCCGTGCCGTCCACCGCGCTCGCCAGCGCGCCGAGCGTCTCGCCCGAGGCCAGCCCCGGCAGCCAGCGCTCGCGCTGCTCGCTCGTGCCCGCCTGCTCGATCACGCACGCAGCCATCGCGCTGCCCAGGAACGGCACGGGCGCTACCGAGCGGCCGAGCTCCTCGCACAGGATCGACAGCTCGATCACGCCCAGCCCCTGGCCGCCGTGCTCCTCGGAGATCGCGATCCCGGGCCAGCCGAGCTCGCACAGCTCGCGCCACAGCGCCGCATCCGTCGTGCGCGCGGGCGGCTGGGATTCGACCATTTCGCGCACGCGCGCGAAGCTCGAGCGCTCCGCCAGCAGGTCGCGCGCGGTGCGCTGGATCTCGCGCTGGTCGTCCGTCAGGCCGAAGTCCATGAGCTACGAACGCCTCCCAGCGGAGCCCGAAGGGCGGAGCTCCTAATCGAGATCATCACGCTGCCACCTTCAACCTGGGCAGGCCCAGCACGCGCTCGGCCACGATGTTCTTGAGCACCTCCGTCGTGCCGCCCTCGATCGTGTTGCCGCGCGCGCGCATCAGCTCATAGCTCCAGATCGTGCCGCTCGTCAGCGCCTGCGGGCCGATCACGTCCGCCGCCAGCTGCGTCGCGCGCTGGTTCGTGTCCGACCACAGCCACTTCACCAGCGAGCCCTCCGGGCCGGGCTGGCCGTAGCGCTCGGCGTCCGTCAGGCCCTTCCACGCGAGCAGGCGGATCGTCTCGCAGCGGATGTGCAGCTCCGCGATCGCGTCCGCGTACAGCGAGTCCTCCAAGAGGCCCTTCTCGCCCGCCGCCGCGATCACGTCGTCGAGCAGCTGGCGCAGGCGGATCTGCAGCGCGAAGCCCAGGCCCGCGCGCTCGTTCATCAGCGTCGTCAGCGCCACCTTCCAGCCGTTGCCCACGCCGCCCACCACGTTCGCGTCCGCGATCCGCGCCTCCTCGATGAACAGCTCGTTGAACTCCGCCTCGCCCGTGATCTGGCGCAGCGGGCGCACCTGCACCGCCTCCTGCTCCATGTCCATCAGGAAGTACGTAAGGCCCTTGTGCTTGGGCACCTCCGAGTCCGTGCGCGCGACCAGCATGCACCACTTCGCGTACTGCGCGCCGCTCGTCCACACCTTCTGGCCGCTCACCACCCACTCGTCGCCGTCCTTCACCGCCCGCGTCTTCAACGACGCCAGGTCCGAGCCCGCCTCGGGCTCCGAGAAGCCCTGGCACCAGATCTCCTCCGCGGACAGGATCGGCGGCAAATAGCGCTCCTTCTGCTCGTTCGTGCCCCACACCATCAGCGTCGGGCCGCCCAGCAGCAGGCCCAGCGTGTTCGCCGCGAACGGCACCCGCGCGCGCCCCAGCTCCTCGAAGTAGATCGCCGACTCCGTCTGGCTCGCCCCGCGCCCGCCGTACTCCGTCGGCCACGCCGGCGCCGCCCAGCCCGCCTCGTACAGGCGTCGCTGCCAGTCGCGGCGGTACGCAAACTGCGCGTCATCGCCCGCGTCCGCCGGCGGTTTCGCGCCCGGCCGGTTCTCCGCCAGCCAGCCGCGCAGCTCGTCGCGGAACGCCGTCTCTTGCTCGTTGAACGTCAGGTCCATGCGCTCTCCGTCCCGCAGCCTACTGCAACACGGGTTGACAAGTGTCGCATAGGCCGTTTCCGCGCTACTCGCGCGGCGCGTAGCGGTGGTGGAGCATCAGCGCGTTGCCGTCCGGATCCGCGAAGAACGCCATATGGCACACGCCCGTGTCGAGCGTCTCGCCGTTGAACTGCACGCCGCGCTCCTCGAGCGCCGCGCGCGCCCGCTCCATGTCCTCGACGCGCAACGCGATCGCGTTCGGGTTAGCGCTGTGGGGGATGCCGTACTCGGTCGGATTGAACACGCTCAGCGTCACGTTGCCAGTCTCGAACTCCGCGTAGTTGCGCTCGGGTTTGTACGCCGAGCGGCGCAGGCCGAGCGTGTCGCCGTAGAACTCCATCGCCGCCTCCAGGTCGTGTGTGGGCACGCCCACGAAGTCCACCTCGGTGATCAGCTGCGCGGTGCTCGCCATCGCCTGCCTCCTCTGGTTGCCGATTCGGGCCTTCGATCCTACCTCGGCTAGCTCTCTCGCTCTCTCGCTCGCTCGCCGGCCAAAGCGCATCCCCGCATGCCTGCCCGCCGCGCGCGCCGCTAGATTCGAGTGCCGATGTCCACGACAGAGCAAGCGCTGCGCATCGCGCACCTGGACGCCGACGCCTTCTACGTCTCGATCGAGCTGCGCCGCCATCCCGAGCTGCGTGGACTGCCCGTGATCGTCGCCGGCTCGAGCCCGCGGGCGGTGGTCACCACGGCGAGCTACGAGGCGCGCCGCTTCGGCGTCGGCTCGGCGATGCCCGCCTCGCGCGCGCGGCGCCTATGCCCGCAGGCGGTCGTGCTGGCGCCCGACTTCGCCGCCTACCGCGAGGCCGCGCGGCAGGTCATGGACATCGTGCGCGCGCACGTCGAGCGTGTCGAGGTCGTCGGGCTCGACGAGGCCTATCTCGACCTCGAGGGCCTGTTCTCGCCGCGCACCGCGATGCGCAGGCTCATCGCGCACATCCGGTCCCAGACCAACCTCACCTGCTCGGTCGGCATCGGGCCCAACAAGCTCGTCGCCAAGGTCGCATCCGACGCCGAGAAGCCCGCCGGGTTCGTCGTGCTCGACCGCACGCAGGCGTGCGCGCGCTTCGCCGGCGCGGCGCCCGGGCTCGTCCCCGGGATCGGGCCGAAGACCGCCGCGCGCCTCGCCGCCCTCGGCCTGACCACGCTCGGCGCGCTCGCGCGCGCCCCCGAGCAGCTGCTCGTCGAGCGCTTTGGCGCGAATCTCGGACGTGAGCTGCGAAGGCGCGCGCGCTTCGAACACGACGGACAGGTCGGCACGGCGCACAAGGTCGTCTCCGAGTCGCGCGAGCGCACCTTCGACACCGACCTCAGCGACCCCGCCGAGCTGCAAGCGCGGCTCGCGCGCATGGCCGAGGAGCTGTGCGAGAGCCTCACGCGCCGCCAGCGCGCCGGGCGCACGATCGCGATCAAGGTGCGTCTGGACGACTGGACCACGGTCACGCGCGCGCGCACCGTCGCCGAGCCCACCAGCGACGCCGCGCTCGTGCGCTCGGTCGCGCTGGAGCTGCTGCGCGACTACGCCCCGCCGCGACCCGTGCGCCTGCTCGGCGTGCGTGTCGCCGGTCTGCGGGCCGGGCGCGAACCGGACGGCGCCCACGGCGCCGAGCGCGGGCGCTCGGGCGGCGCGCACGGCGCGGAGCGCGCCGAGCGCATCCACGCGCGCGAGCGCGAGGACCAGCTCGCGCTGCCGCTATAGCGCCGCTTGCGAGCGCGCGCGTATACGATCGCCGCGTGACGCTCATCGACGTCGGCGAGGTCCAGCTGGACTACGAACGCAGCGGCGCCGGCCCGCCGCTGCTGATGATCGTCGGCATGAGCGGCAGCGCGCTCACCTGGGGCGAGCCGTTCCTCGAGCTGCTGCGCGCGGACTTCGAGGTGATCGTCTACGACCACCAGGGCGTCGGCGCGAGCAGCCGTCTCGAGGGCCCGATCACAACGCGCGAGATGGCCGCGCACGCGGCCGGGCTGCTCGCCGCGCTCGAGCTCGACAGCGCGCACGTGCTCGGGATTTCGATGGGCGGCATGATCGCGCAGGAGCTCGCGCTCGCGAGCCCCGAGCGGATCCGCACGCTCACGCTCGGCTGCACCTATTGCGGCGGCCCCAACAGCGTGCGCAGCGGCGAGGACCCGTGGCGGCGGATCGCCGAGGCGCGCGCCGCCGGCGACCGCCAGCTCGCGCTGCGCGCATCGTGGGAGAACAACGTCTCAGCCACGTTCGCCGCCGATCGGCGGGAGTTTCGCCGCTTCGCCGAGCGCGCCCTGCGCCGGCCGGTCGCGGTCGCAGTGATCGAGCGGCAGGGCCGCGCGGTGATCGCGCACGACACCTGTGAGCGTCTCGGCCGGATCGAGCTGCCGACGCTCGTCATCCACGGCAGCGAGGACCGGCTGCTGCCGCTCGCCAACGGGCGGATGATCGCCGAGCTGATCCCCGGCGCGCGCCTCGAGGTCTTCGACGGCGTCGGGCACCTGTTCTTCCTCGAGCGCCCCGAGCGCTCGGCCGCGTTGCTGCGCGAGCACGCCGCCGTACATGCCTGACGAGGCGCGCGCGCTCAACATCGCCACACCCGACGGCGTGCTGCTGTCCGGCGAGGAGTCCGGCGCGGGCACGCCCGTCGTGCTGCTCCACGGCCTCACCGCCACGCGCCGCTACGTCGTGCACGGCTCGCGCGCGCTCGAGCGCTCCGGGCATCGCGTGATCGCCTATGACGCCCGCGGGCACGGGCGCTCGACGCCGGCCGGCGGCTCCGGCGCCTACCGCTACGAGCGCCTTGCCGGCGACCTCGAAGCCGTGCTCGATGCGACCGGCGTGCAGCGCGCGGTGCTCGCGGGCGTCTCGATGGGCGCGCACACGATCGTGCGCTTCGCGCTCGAGCACCCCGAGCGCGTCGCAGCGCTCGCGATCATCACGCCCGCCTACGACCCCGGCATGCTCCGCGCGCACGCCGCGCTCGCCGGCTGGGACGCGCTCGCGCGCGGGCTGCGCGAAGGCGGCGTCGAGGGCTTCATTCGCGCCTACGACCTCGCGCAGCTGCCAGACGCGCTGCGCCCGACCGTCGAGACGGTGCTGCGCCAGCGCATGTCCGCCCATGAGCACCCCGACGCGGTCGCCGACGCGCTCGAAGCCGTGCCGCGCGCGCGCCCGTTCGGCGAGCTCGAGCAGCTCGCGACGATCGCCGTGCCGAGCGTCGTCGTCGGCAGCCGCGATCGGGCCGACCCACGCCACCCGCTCGCCGTCGCCGAGCGCTACGCCCGCACGATCCCCGGCGCGCAGCTGCTCGTCGAGGACGAGGGCCCGCCCGCCCGCTCGCCGCTCGCCTGGCAGGGAGGGCGCATTTCGAGCGTGATCGCCGAGCTCGCCGAGCGCGCGCAGCTCGGCTGAGCCGCCGGCGCGCCCGGAGGAGGCCGCCTGCGACACCGGCCGCGTTCGGCCGCATATACGTGATAACGTACGGTCGTATGCCGGTACGCGATTGGGACGGAACGAGCTATGACCGCGTATCCGCGACGATGGAGGCGCTCGGCCTCGAGGTGCTCGGGCGCTTGGCGCTGCGCGGCGATGAGACCGTGCTCGACGCCGGCTGCGGCTCGGGCCGCGTCACGCAGGCGCTGCGCGAGCGCCTCCCGCGCGGGCACGTGATCGCCGTCGACGAGTCCGCCTCGATGATCGCCGCCGCGCGCCGGCGGCTCGGCCCGGACGCTGACCTGCGGCTCGCCGACCTGCTCGAGCTCGAGCTCGAGCAGCCGGTGGACGCGATCCTCTCGACCGCCACCTTCCACTGGATCGCCGACCACGAGCGGCTGTTCGCCCGCCTGCGCGCCGCGCTGCGCCCTGGCGGGCGCCTGGTCGCGCAGTGCGGGGGAGAGGGCAACATCGACGTCCTGCGCGGCAAGGCGCGCGAGGTGCTCGCCCGCGAACCGTACGCGCGCCACTTCGCCGGCTGGCAGCCGCCGTGGAACTATGCCGGCGCGGAGCCCACGCGTGCGCGCCTGCGCGCCGCGGGCTTCGCCTCGGCCGAGTGCTCACTGACGCCCGCGCCGCGCGAGCCCGCTGCGCCGGGGGAGTTCCTCTCAACGATCGTGCTCGGCCCGCACGTGCAACGGCTTCCCCAGGACCTGCGCGAGCCGTTCATCGACGCGGTGCTCGCGCGCGCCGGCGAGCCGGTCATCGTCGACTACGTGCGCCTGAACATCGACGCCGTCGCCTGAGCGCCGCTCGCGCGCCCGCCCGCACCGTTCTCGGAGGCGCCCGTCAGCGCCGAGACGGTCGTCAGCGCCGCGTACCGGCCGCCGAGCTGCATGAGCTGCTCGTGAGTGCCGCGTTCGACGATCCGCCCGCGGTCGAGCACCAGGATCTGGTCCGCGTCGCGAACCGTGGACAGGCGATGGGCGATCGCGATCGTCGTGCGCCCGCGCGCGAGCTCATCCAGCGCCTGCTGCACCGCGCGCTCGGTCTCGTTGTCCAGCGAGGAGGTGGCCTCGTCGAGGATCAGCACCGGCGGGTTGCGCAGGATCGTGCGCGCGATCGCGATCCGCTGCTTCTCACCGCCCGAGAAGCGGTAGCCGCGCTCGCCCACCGGCGTGTCGTAACCGTCCGGCAGGGAGGCGATCAACTCGTGGATCTGCGCCGCGCGAGCCGCCTCTTCGATCTCCCCGTCGCTCGCGCGCGGGTTGGCGAAGCGCAGGTTCTCGCGGATCGACGCGTTGAACAGATAGGTCTCCTGCGAGACCAGCCCCACGGTCGCCGCCAGCGACTCCAGGGTCGCGTCGCGCACGTCCATGCCGTCGATCCGCACCGATCCCCGCTGGGGCTCATATAGCCGCGCCACCAGATAGGCGAGCGTCGTCTTGCCCGCGCCCGTCTCGCCCACCAGCGCCGTGCGCGTGCCCGCGGGGATCTCCGCGTCGATCTCCTGCAGCGTCCACGGCGCGTCGGGGCCGTAGCGAAACCACACGTCCGCGAAGCTCACCTCGCCCGTCACGTCACCGAAGGCGCGCGCGCCGGGGCGCTCCACGATGTCGATCGGCACGTCCAGGTACTCGAAGATCCTCCCGAACAGCGCCAGCGAGGTCTGGACTTCGAGGCCCACGCCCAGCAGCTGCTGCATCGGGAACAGCAGCCGCGTCTGCAGCGTCGTGAACGCCACGATCGTGCCGATCGAGATCGAGCTGTGCTCGTGCACGATGCTGAAGCCCGCGTACCAGTAGATCGCCGCGGGCATGATCGCGAAGGCCATCTGCACCGATGACATGCGCCAGCGCCCCGCCATCCGCGAGCGCACCTCCAGGTCGGCCACCTCGCTCGACTCCGCGGTGAAGCGCTCGGCCAGCTCGCGCGAGCGGCCCATCGTCTTGCCCAGCAGGATCCCCGACACCGACAGCGACTCCGACACCAGCGTCGACATGTCCGCCAGCCGGCCCTGGGTGACCGCCTGGATGCGCCTGCGCTCGTTGCCCACTCGCCGGGTCAGCCACACGAAGAACGGCAGCAGGATCAGCGACAGCACCGTCAGCCGCCAGCTCAGCGCGAACATCGCGACGATCGTCGCCGTGACCGTCGCGACCGTCGACACCGTCGAGGTCGCAGTGCTCGTGACCACGCTGTCGACGCCGCCGATGTCATACGCGATGCGCGCCTGCACCTCGCCGGAGCGCGTGCGTGTGAAGAACGCCAGCGACATGCGCTGCAGGTGCGCGAACACCGCGGCGCGCAGGTCGTGCATCACGCGCTGACCGACCTGGTTTGAGATCCACGTCTGGGCCACGCCGATCACCGCGTTGATGATCGCCAGCGCGATCATGCCGCCCACGACCCAGCTCAGCAGCGTGAGGTTGCGCTTGATGATGCCGCCGTCCACGGCTTCGCGCAGCAGGAACGGCTGTGCCACGCTCAGCACCGAGCCGAGCACGATCAGGCCGAGCAGGCCGCTCAGGCGCAGGCGATAGGGGATGAACAGCCGGCCGATGCGCCGCAGCGAGACCGGTTTGTCGGGGATGTCCTCGGGGCGCAGCTGCTCTCGCGGGCCGCGGCGGCCTTCGCCGCCGCCGTGTCCCTGGGCGAAGGGCTGGGCGCTCACGCAATGACCATAGCGCCGCGCCCCGCCGCGCTATGAGCCCTCAGCCGCCGCCATAACGGGCGGCCCACGGGTCCAGGCGGGGCAGCGGCTGGTCGACCTGGCCGGGCGAGGCCAGCATTTCGCCGGCCACGCCGCGCGGGTTTTGCAGCTGGTCGATCATCGACTCCACCTCCGCGCTCGCCGCCCCCATGCCGCTGAGGAACGCCTTCAACAGCGCGCTCTCCAGCGCGAGCAGATCGCGCTCGCCAAGCGCCACCGTCAAGCGCCCACGCAGCTCCTCCTCGATCGGGGCGACCGTCTCGCTCGCCAGCTCCGCTATCGCCTCCGACTGCTCGCCTGCCGCCATCGCCTGCTCCTTTCGCCGGCTGTCGCCCGCCCGCGCCTGTCGGAGCGCCACGGCGGGCGCCGGGCGCCCTGGCGCCTGGGGGACTTTGAAACCTATCCCACCTGCCCCTAGGGTTAACGGCCGATGGATCTCTCCGCCGCTGAGACGCGCGTGCTCGGTTGCCTGCTCGAGAAGCAGCGCACGACGCCCGACGTGTACCCACTGTCGCTCAACGCGCTGCGCCTGGCGTGCAACCAGTCGACCAACCGCGACCCCGTCGTCGCCTACGACGACGCCGTGATTCGCGACGCGCTGCACCGCCTCGAGCGCCGCGGCTATGTGCGCCTGGCAAGCGGCGCCGGCAGCCGCGCGGCCAAGTACAGGCATCTGCTCGCCGAGGCGCTGCCCATGAGCTCGGACGAGCAGGCCGTCATGTGCGTGCTCATGCTGCGCGGCGCGCAGACGCCCGGGGAGCTCAAGCAGCGAAGCGAGCGGATCCACGCCTTCGCCGACCTTCCCGCCGTCAACGACACGCTCGCGCGCCTGATCGAGCGCGGGCTCGTCGCGCGCCTAGAGCGCCGCCCCGGCCACAAGGAGGAGCGCTACGCACAGCTGCTGCACGCGCGCGAGCAGTCCGAGCAGACCTACGCGCGCGCCGCGCGCGAGCCGCGCGAGCCCGAGACCTACGCGCGCGAGCCGCGCGAGCCCGCATCGCCCGGCGTCCACGGCTCGGCTGCGGACGGTCACGAGCAGAGCGAGCTTCAAGAGCTGCGCGAGCGTGTCTCGCGCATCGAGCGTGAGCTCGCGATGCTGCGCGAGGCAGTCGGCGACCGTGCGTCGGAGCTCGCGCGGTGACCCCTCATCTGATGAGCACGCTCGCCAGCGCCTCCGACACCGCCACCGGCGTCGGCATCCCGATCGCGCTGGCCGCCGGGCTCGTGTCGTTCCTCTCGCCGTGCGTGCTGCCGCTCGTGCCCGGCTACCTGTCGACCGTCATCGGCGTCACGCCCACCGATCTCAGGGAGGGCGTCGGGGTGCGGCGCGTGCTCGTTCCAAGCCTGCTGTTCATCGCGAGCTTCTCCGCGATCTTCATCGCGCTCGGCCTCAGCGCGACCGTCATCGGCTCGACCCTCAACAACGACAAACCAACGCTCGAGCGCGTCGGCGGCGTGCTGATCGTGCTCATGGGCATCGCCTTCCTCGCCACGCCGTTCGTCCGCGTGCTCAACCGCGAGTGGCATTCCGAGTCGCTGCTGCGTCTCGCCGCACGGGGCGGCCCGCTGCTGGCCGGCGCCGCCTTCGCGATCGCGTGGACGCCGTGCACGAGCATCACCCTCGGCGCGATCCTCACCCAGGCCGCCGTCTCCAGCTCCGCCGCGCACGGCGCGCTGCTGCTCGCCTTCTACTCCGCCGGGCTCGCCATCCCGTTCCTCGCGATCGCGCTCGCATTCGAGCGCATGACCAACGCCCTCGCCGTCGTCAAGCGCCACTTCCCCGTGATCATCGCCGTCGGCGGCCTCGTCATGATCGCGCTCGGGCTGCTCATCCTCACCGGCGAGTTCACCGTGCTGAACGCCAAGGCCAACACGCTGTTGCAAGGCACCGGGCTGAACGTCTCGAGCGTGTAGGCCGCCCGCTGGCGCAAGCCCGCGCCGCCCTGCACGAGCAGCCACGCATCTCCGAGGCGATTTCCACGAGCGCCGCGGCACCCGCGCCGCGCTCAGGCGGCCGTGTGCGATGCTGACGCCTGGCTGTGCGCCGCGCGCGCGCTCCGCCGCTCCAGATAGCCCCGTTCCCACGCTTCCTGGTTGCGCTTGGCGTCGAGCACGAACGGCGAGAAGCCGATCCCCTTGACGATCGCGCGGTTGATCGCCGACTCGGGGAACGGCAGCGGGCGCAGCACGTCCACGAACAGCACCACGCGCGTCTCGTCGGTGTCGTTCCAGACCTCGTGGTTGAAGGTGTCGTCGAAGATCATGCTCTTGCCCTCTTGCCAGTGGCGGATGTCATCGCCGACGCGGATGCGGCAGGACTGCGCGTCCTGCGGCACGACCAGGCCGAGGTGGTAGCGAAGCACGCCCTTGTACGGGCCGCGGTGGTCGAGGATGTGCTTGCGCGGCGAGAGGATCGAGATCATCGCCGTGGTCATACCCGGGATCTGGCGCATGAGCGCGGCCGTGCGCGGGCACATCTGCACGCCGAGCTCGGCCTCGAAGCCGTAGCCGTACAGGAAGAACGTCTTCCAGCGGTCGTCGTCGGTGATCTCGATTTGGTCCTTGGAGATGTCCTGGAAGTTCGGCAGCTCCGCCTGCTCGGCCAGCAGCCGATCGACCTCCTCGCGGATCACCGTCCAGTTGTCCTCGATGTGGCGCACCCACGGGAAGCGCTCGAGCGGGAAGAACGTCGCGTCGCCCACGAGCGAGCGTTTGCCGATGAAGCGCTCGATCGGCGAGAGGATGCGTTCGCCCACGGCGATCGTCAGCTCGACGATGCGCTCCCACGCGGACTTGCCCCCCGGGCTCGTCATGGCTCGCATCGTATAGCCACGGGCGGAAGCCAGCGGGCTCAGCGTGCCCGAATTGCGGGGCTCGGCGCCCCGCCACCGGTCGGAGATCCCGTCGATCGCCGATCGGTGGGACGCCGCCGCGCGCAGCGTCCAGGGGCGTCAGGTCACGCGGCCTCGCGCAGCGCCGCCAGCTCCGGCGACTCCGCGAGCTTCTTCAGCGCCCGCTGCTCCAGCTGGGAGGCGCGCTCCGCGGAGAAGCCGAGGCGCTTGCCGATCGCGGTCAGCGTCTGGGGCTCCTCGCGACCGGTGCCGAAGCGCAGCGTCAGGACCTTGCGCTCGGTTTCGGGCAGCTGCGAGATCGCGCGGTGCACGATGCGCTCGCGCTCGTGCTCCCAGGCGGTCTCCTCCGGCACCTCCGCGTCGGAGGGCAGCAGGTCGCCGAGGGCGGTGTCGCCGTCCTCGCCGATCTGCTGGTCGAGGCTCACGAGCGCGGCGCGCTGGTGGCGGACCTCTTCGACCTGGTCGAGCGGCAGCCCGGTCTCCTGGGCGAGCTCCTCGAGCGTCGGCTCGCGCCCGAGGCGCACCGACAGCTCGCGCTCGACGCGCCCGACCTTGCGGGAACGCTGGGCGACGTGGACGGGCAGGCGGATCGTGCGCCCGGAGTTCTCCAGGCCGCGCTGGATCGCCTGGCGAATCCACAGGGTCGCGTAGGTCGAGAAGCGAAAGCCCTTGCGCCAGTCGAACTTCTCGCTCGCGCGGATCAGGCCGAGCATGCCCTCCTGGACGAGGTCGCCGAGCGGCAGGCCCTGGTTCTGGTAGCGGCGCGCGTTGGACGCGACCAGCCGCAGGTTGGAGTTGACGAGCAGTTCCTTGGCGTGCAGGTCGCCGCGCTCGATCCGCTTGGCCAGGTCGATCTCCTGGGCGGGGGTGAGCAGCGGGTAGCGGCGCGAGTGTGCGAGCAGCTGGTCGACGGACTCGGGGATGAACGTGTCGGCGGAGCCGACCTCGATCCGCTCGACCGGGTTGTCCAGCCGCTCCGGCGCAGGCGCTGCCTGCTCGGGCTCGGCGATCAGCTCGTCGGCCTCGGGCTCGAGGATGATGGTGGTGGTGTCTGTGGGCGAGTCTGACATGAGCGTCCTTCTAATCCGATGCTTGGAGTCGGAATTATACGCCGCGATAGTTGCGTTGTCAACCATTCTTGGATGAACTCGTTCTATACTGCTTGTCCGGATCGGTCTTGCTAGCTCGTTCGACGTCTGGGCCGCAGTTACCTTCCCCGGCGTCGTGACCGGCGTGCCCGGATGGCACCCCGTAAACCCGCGAGCGGGCCGAAAGGAGCGATCGAGGGTCCTGGTGGCGTTATCGGCAGCCCCGTCGGTTGTCTGAGCCCTGCAAGCTAAGCTCGGCGCATGGGCATCGAGGGCTCGCCGGATGCGGCAGTCGATCTCAGCGGCAAGGTCCTGGCCGTCACCGGCGCCTCCTCGGGCATCGGCGAGGCGACCGCGCCCGCGAGGGCTAGCTGCCCGCCGGCGCTCCCCGCCGTTCGGCCAGATCGAAGTACAGCAGCGCGGTGGCGAGCGCGGTGAAGGCCAGGATGAACGCATGCACCAGCACGCCCGCGATGAACGCGCCTGCCAGCGTGTCGTGGCCGGTGACCGCGCGCGTGGCGATCGTCAGCGGGATCTGGGTGATGAGCGCGATCAGAATCCCGAACCAGAAGAGATGCAGGTAGACGCCGCGGGTCAGAGCGCGGCTTCGCTTCAGCGCCGGCAGCCAGCCCCGATTCTCGATCGCCGCCGCCTGCACGGCGACATACCAGCGAAAGGCGAGGATCACGCCCGGGACGATCAGCAGGACGAGCCCGACGCCGACCCCGAGCGCCACCATCATCGCCGTCGCCGCGGCCGTCGGCAGCACGCGCAAGCCGCGTGCGGCGATCTCACCGAGACGCGGCGTGCGCCCCGCGCGCAGCTCCGCGACGGCGTGGACGTGCAGAGCGGAGATCAGCGGCGAGACGAGGAACAGCGTCAGCAGATAGCTCGAGCCCAGCCCGCCGCCCTTGGCGACGGGGCCAGCCCCGGTCGCGAACAAGACGAGCGTGTCGTAGGGCAGGACGACACCCAGGGCGAGCGCGAGGAAGAGCAGCGGGTAGCGGGCGTAGAGTTCGAACGTCGCCACGACGATGCTCCCGGCGGGCACCGGGTCGCGCACCGATCGCGGGGCACCCAGGCCCCCCAGCTCCACGCTGCCGTCCAGCGGCGGCTTTCCTTCCTCGGCCATGCCTACGTATCGGTAGCTGTCGCCGCCAGCTCAAGCGCCGGGCCGGGGCGAGCGCAGCGCTAATTGCGCTCGCCCTTGCGCGAGTCGCCCGCGTGGCGCGGCGCCGCGCTGGGCGCGATCGCGAGCAGCTCGCTGCCGGCGTGGTCGACCTGCAGGGTCGTGTGATCCACGCCGAAGCGCTCGTGCAGCAGCGCCTCGATGCCCCTGCGCGCGGCGTGGCAGTCGCTCTCGGCGCCGACGAGCACGTGCGCGGAGAGGGCCGGAAAGCCGCTCGTCACCTCCCACACGTGCAGGTCGTGGACCTCGACGACCCCCGGCTCGGACACGAGCGCGCGGCCGATCTGCTGCGGGTCGAGGCCCTTCGGCGCCGCCTCCAGGAAGACCCGCGCGGAGTCCCTCACGAGCGCCACGCCCGAGCGCGTCATCAGCGCGGCGATGAACAGCGAGGCGATCGGGTCGGCGCGCTGAAAGCCGCTCGCCAGGATCACCGCGGCGGCGATCGCGGTCCCGATGAAGCCGTACAGGTCGCTCATCACATGCCGCAGGCTGCCCTCGACGTTCAGGCTGCGCCGCGCGGCGCCGGCGAGCAGCCACGCGGCGAGCACGTTGACGAGCATCCCGACCAGCGCGACCGCCAGCACCAGCCAGCCGTGCACCGTAGGCGGCGCGAACAGGCGGCGCACCGCCTCGTAGGCGATCAGCACCGCGAGGATCAGCAGGGTGACGCCGTTGGCCAGCGCGGAGAGGATCTCCGCGCGGCGCAGCCCGAACGTCAGCGCGCCGCGCGGCGGGCGCGCCGCCAAGGAGACCGCCAGCAGCGACATCCCGATCGCGGCCGCGTCCGTGAGCATGTGCCCGGCGTCTGAGAGCAGCGCCAGCGACCGCGAGATCACGGCCGCGGCCACCTCGGCGGCCATGAACGTCGAGATCAGCGCCAGCGCGCCCGCCAGCCGCCGGCGGTCGGCGTCGCCGCTCAGCCGGTGTGCGTGCCCGGCGTGGGAAGGCCCGTCAGCGGAAGGCCCGTCAGCGGATGGCCCGCCGGGGGGATGCGCGGCGTGCTCGTGAGCCACCGGCCCCACGATAGGCCCGCGTGCGGGCGAAGTCCGCGCGGCGGCGCGGGTCGCGCACGGCGATGCGTCGCAGTCGGCCCCTAGTCTCTGCCGACGATGTCGCATACGAGCGAGCCTCGCGTGCTGACGCGACGGGCCAGCACGCTGGTCTCGCTGCTGGCGGCCGGCGCGCTGGTGGCGCTCAAGCTGGGCGTCGGCCTGGCGACCGGGAGCCTCGGCCTGGTCTCGAGCGGGATCGAGTCCAGCGGCGATGTGATCGCGGCCGGGCTGACGTTCTTCGCGGTGCGCCTAGGCGCCCGCCCGGCGGACGCCGAGCACCCGTACGGCCACCGCCGCGCCGAGAATCTAGGGGCGCTGGGCGAGGCGGCGATCCTGCTCGGCGGCGGCGTGCTCGTGAGCATCGCGGCGGTCGTGCGCCTGACCGGCTCGGGCCACATGGCGAGCGTCCGCTCCTACGAGCTCGTGGTGATCGCGCTCGCGCTCGCGCTCGAAGCGTGCCGCATGGGCGTCTCGCTGGCGGCGGCCAGACGCGAGGACAGCCCGACGCTGCGCTCGAACGCGGCGCACTTCGCCGCCGACATGGCCGGCTCGCTGACGGTGCTCGCGGGGCTGTTGGCGGTGCGCGCGGGCGTTCACGACGGCGACTCGCTCGCGGCGCTGGTGATCGCGCTGATCATCTTCGCGAGCGCCGCGCGGCTGATCGGCGAGAACGCGAACGTGCTGATGGACCGCGCGCCGGCGCAGGCCCAGGGCGCGGCCGAGCGCGCGATCGCGGCGCTCGGCGGCGAGCTGGAGCTCGAGCGGCTGCGCCTGCGCGAGTCCGCGGGGCGCTACTTCGCCGACGTCGTCGTGCGCGTGCCGCCGGGCCAGGCGGTCGTCGAGGGTCACCAGACGGCCGACCGGGTCGAGCGCGCGCTCGAGCGCGCGCTGCCCGGCAGCGACGTCGTCGTGCACGTCGAGCCGCGCCGTCGGGGCCTTGACCTGCGCGACCGGGTGCTCGCGATCGCGCTCGCGGAGCCGCTCGTCAAGGAGGCCCACGACATCACGATCTTCGAGCAGGAGGGGCGCACGAGCGTCTCGCTGCACCTGAAGTTTCCCGCGGACCTCGACCTGCGCTCGGCGCACGAGACAGCCGAGCGCGTCGAGCGGGCGATCCGCGCGCGACCGGGCGTGATCGACGTGCAGACCCACCTCGAGCCGCTCGAGCGCCCGCTGTCCGCGCGCGCCCAGTCCGCGGCGCTCGACGCTGCGATCGCGCGCGCGGTCGAGCGCCTGGTGCGCGAGCGCACCGGCAGCGACCCGCAGAGCGTACGGCTGCTGTGCACGGACGCCGGCCGCGTGCTGTTCCTGACGCTCGCGGTCGACCCGGCGGCGTCGCTGAGCCAGGCGCACGGCCTGGCCGGAGAGCTCGAGGACGACCTGCGCCAGCGGATCGACGGGATCGCCGACGTGGTCGTGCACACCGAGCCTTAGCGGACGCGGTCAGTCCCTCTCGGACAGGCGCGCCAGCAGGCCGGTCGCGCGCGCGAGCAGCTGCTGCTCGGCGGGGGACAGGTCCTCGGCGATCGCCCGCGCGAGCCAGCCCTCGCGTGCGCGGCGGTCGGCTTCGAGCGTCTGGAGCCCCTCGTCGGTGAGCTGCACGAGCGTGCGCCTCCCGTCGGCGGGGTCGGGGCGCCGGGCGATCAGGCGGTCGGCCTCGAGGTCGCTGACCGTCTGGGCCATCGACTGCGGGCGCACGCGCTCGGCCGCCGCCAGATCGCCGATCGAGCGCGTCCCCTCGCGGTCCAGGCGCCCGAGCACCGATGTCTGCGAGAGCGAGAGGCGGCGGTGCTCGGCGCGCAGGCGGCGAATGAGGTGGCCGAGCACCAAGCGCAGTTCGCTCGCAAGCAGGGTGGAATCGACGACGCTGCCCAACTCCTCATAAATATATACCGAAGACGGCAGGGAAACTGTGCAGTTTTCCTGTATTAATGAATGGATGGCGATCGGGCTGGGCATCAGGGCGCACACGTCGGCAAGCGCGCCCAGCCAGTCCGACGGCGGCTCGGGACGCTACAAGTGGATCGCGTTGTCGAACGTCACGCTCGGGGTGCTGCTGGCGACGCTCGACGGCTCGATCACGCTGATCGCGATGCCCGACATCTTCCGCGGCATCCACCTCGATCCGCTGGTGCCGGCCAACAGCTTCTACCTGCTGTGGATGATCCTCGGCTTCCTGGTCGTCACGAGCGTGCTGATCGTGAGCCTCGGGCGCCTGGGGGACATGTACGGGCGCGTGCGCATGTACGACTTCGGCTTCGTCGTCTACACGCTCGCCTCGCTGCTGTTGACGGTCGACTGGATGGACGGGCGCGCGGGGGCCACGTACCTGATCGCGTTTCGGATCGTGCAGGGGATCGGCGCGGCCTTCCTGCTGGCGAACGCGGCCGCGATCATCACCGACGCGTTCCCCGCCAACCAGCGGGGCATGGCGCTTGGCATCAACAACATCGTGGGCGTCAGCGGCATGTTCGTCGGGCTCGTCCTCGGCGGGCTGCTCGCTCCGATCGACTGGCGCCTGGTGTTCCTGATCTCGGTGCCCGTCGGGCTGTTCGGGACGGTCTGGGCGTACCTGAAGCTCGAGGAGCGCAGCACGCCCAAACGCGCGCGCGTGGACTGGTGGGGGAACGTCACGTTCGCGCTCGGGCTGGTCCTGATCATGGTGTCGGTCACCTACGGCATCCGCCCGTACGGCTCGAGCCCCACCGGCTGGGGCAGCCCGCGGGTGCTTGCGCTGCTGGGCGCCGGCGTGGCGTCGCTGGCCGCGTTCGCCGCGATCGAGAGCCGCGTCGCCGAGCCGATGTTCCGGCTGCCGCTGTTCCGGATCCGCGCATTCAGCTTCGGCACGCTCTCGACGTTCCTCTCGGCGGTCGCGCGCGGCGGCCTCTTGTTCATGCTGATCATCTGGCTGCAGGGCATCTGGCTGCCGCTGCACGGCGTGGACTTCACCGACACGCCGCTGCGCGCGGGGATCTACATGCTGCCGCTGACGCTCGGGATGCTCGTCGCCGGGCCGACCTCCGGATATCTGTCGGACCGCTTCGGCGCCCGCTGGTTCGCGACCGGGGGGATGCTCGGCTCGGCGCTCAGCTTCTTCCTGCTGACGCTGCTGCCGATCGACTTCTCCTTCTGGCTGTTCGCGCTCGTGCTCGCGATGGTCGGCGTCTCGATGGGCATGTTCGCCTCGCCGAACCGCGCCGCGGTGATGAACAGCCTGCCGCCGCAGCACCGCGGCGCGGGCGGCGGCATGAACCAGACCTTCCAGAACTCCGCGCAGGTGCTCTCGATCGGCGTGTTCTTCACGCTCATGATCCTCGGCCTGGCCTCGAACCTGCCGCACACGCTGGCGACG
The DNA here is from genome assembly GCA_035503075.1 of Solirubrobacteraceae bacterium. GTDB lineage: Bacteria > Actinomycetota > Thermoleophilia > Solirubrobacterales > Solirubrobacteraceae > Palsa-744. The sequence goes on along the minus strand of DATJTT010000054.1, from coordinate 12,174 downwards.
GGCCTGCAGGCTCACGGCGTCTCGGCGGCCGCCGCGAACCGCGCCTCGCACGCGCCGCCGGTGTCCGTGCTGTTCGCCGCGTTCCTCGGCTTCAACCCGGTCGAACACCTGCTCGGAGCGCACGCGCTCGGCTCGCTCTCGGGCGCCAGCCGCGCGCTGGTGACCGGCCGCTCGTTCTTCCCACACCTGATCTCCGTGCCGTTTCGGACCGGGCTGCACGAGGCGTTCGCGTTCGCGATCGCCGCCTGCCTGATCGCGGCGGCCGCGTCGCTGATGCGCGGCGGCACCTATCACTATGAGGATCGCCCGCCCGCTCGCGCGAGCGGGGATGGGATCGCGGGCGAGGGTCAGCCGGCGCTCGCCGACGGCGACGCGCCGGACGCTCGCGCGCACGGCTGCGATGGGGCGCACGGCGCTCGCGAGCGGGCGGCCCCTGACGGGCGGGCCCCGCGCGCATGCGGGCGGCTGCCAAACTCCGGCGCGAGCGCGCTCGCGCGAACTACGACAGCAGAGGAGCAACATGCGCGTTGAGTGGTTTGGCCAGTCGGCTTTTCACCTGAGCGGCGCCGAGGCGTCGGTGGCGATCGACCCGTTCACCGACATGTCGGCGATGACCGCGGGCCGCGGGATCAAGTTCGACTACCCGCCGATCGCGGGCGTCGAGGCGGACCTGCTGCTCGTGACCCACGAGCACGCCGATCACAACGGCGTCGAGGCGATCGGCGGCGAGCCCACGACCCTGCGCTCGACCGCCGGCAAGCTCGACTCGCCGCTCGGCGAGGTCGTCGCGATCGCCTCCGAGCACGACGAGAGCGCGGGCACCGAACGCGGGCCGAACACGATCTTCGTGTTCGAGCTCGACGGCTTGCGCGTGTGCCACTTCGGCGACTTCGGCCAGCGCGGCCTGCGCGACGAGCAGGCCGAGGCGCTCGGCGCGATCGACCTGTTGTTCGTCCCCGTCGGCGCGGGCCCGACGATCGGCCCCGAGCAGGCGGCGCTGATCGTCGAACGCCTGGCGCCGCGCTGGGTCGTGCCGATGCACTACCGCACGCCGCGGATCGGCTTCCTCGATGGTCCGGACGCGTTCCTGGAGCGCTACGCGCACGTGCAGCGCCTGCCGGGGTCGAGCTTCGAGACGAGCGAGCTAGAAGAGGACGGGCGCCCCCAGGTGCTCGTGCCGGCGGCGCCGTAGCGCGTCGGCTCGTGCCCCGGGCGATCTAAGGTGAGGGCAGGCTGGCTGACGCAAGTTCCAGAAGAGAAGCGAGGAAAGGCACTGAGATGAAGATCGGACGGATGCTGTTGCGGCTGGTGGTGGGCGGGTTCTTCGTCGGCCATGGCACGCAGAAGCTGTTTGGCTGGTTCGAGGGCTACGGTCTGCAGGCGACCGCCGACGGCTTCGAGCAGATGGGGCTGCGCCCGGGCAAGGCGAACGCGATCGCCGCGGGCGTCGCCGAGGCGGGCGGCGGCGCGCTGCTCGCGGCCGGCCTCGCGACACCGCTCGCGGCCTCGGCCCTGACCGCGACGATGCTCACGGCGATCGAGACCGTGCACGTGAAGAACGGGCCGTGGGTGACCAAAGGCGGCTACGAGTACAACGTGGTGCTGATCGCGGCGGCGCTAGCGCTCGTCGAGGCGGGACCGGGCGCGCTGTCGCTGGACGGCCTGCGCGGGCGCGAGCGCAGCGGCCCCGGCTGGATGCTCGCGTCGCTCGCGACCGGCGCGCTCGGCGCGCTCGCCGCGCGCCAGGCGCGAGGCGCGACGCCCGCGCCCGAGCCAGCCCCCGAGAGTGACGCGCAAGCGGTCGAGCAGGAGCTGCAGACCAGCTAGCCCGCGCGTGCGCCGCGCGTCACTGCACCCACACGATGTCGCCGATCTGGAGCATCGGGTAGATCGTGTGGGCGGCTTCGATCGGCAGCTCGACGCAGCCGTTGGACTGGGGGAAGCCATACGCTTCGCGCGGGTAGCCGTGCACGGCGTCGCCGCCGTTGAAGTAGTTGACCCACGGCACGTCGGGCACGTCGTATTTCGCGCCGTCGACGTCTTCGCCGGCCATCGTGGTCGATTCGTAGCGGGCGTAGATCGGGAAGACGCCCAGTTCGGTTTCGGCGCCCGGCACACCGGTGTTCACGGGCGTGCTGAACACGACGCGCCCGCCGCGGTGCAGCCACAGGGTCTCGGGCAGGCTCTCGGAGACCTGCGCCCACGTGTAGGGCTGCGGATCGCGTTTGTCGACGGACACGTCGTACAGCAGCGTCAGCCAGGTCGCGCGGTCGACCTGGCCGCCGGCTTCCAGCCCGTTGTCCGCCTGGAAGACCTCGAGCGCGCCGCGGGTGGCGGGATCGAGCTCGCCCAGCTGCGCGGGGGGCGCGTCCGCGGGGTCGGGCGCGAGCCGGCCGCGGGGCGGATGGAAGGCGTGTTCGGCGGCGGCGCGGCGAGTCTCCTTGCCGGGGGGGTAGTGGACGTCGTAGAGCGGGCGGAAGCTCGCGCCGATGTAGCCCAGGCGCGCGAGCGCCTGCTGCAGGCCGGCGAGCGGCGGGCACGCGACGGTCAGGCGGATCGTGTGCCTGCGGCCGAGCTCGGCGTAGCCGCTCGACTGCGTGCGCCCCCAGATCGTCAGCGAGTAGCGCGTGCACGGCAACAGCGTGGAGACCGGCGTGAAGATCTCGGAGTCGCCCTGGAGCTTCCAGCTGCCGGCGACGCTCGGGCTGAGGCTCGGCGCCGGCGTGGCGGGGGAGACGGGCGCCGAGAGCATCACGTTCAGCGGCGCCGTTCCGTTGAGGATCGTCGGGCCGGGCAGCCCGACGACGCGCGTCGGCGCGAGCGGCGCCGGCGCCGGCGAGTCGGCGGCGCGCGCCGCGAGCACGCCGCCGAAGCCGTGGCCGTGCCCGGCGAGCGTGAGCGGCGCGCCGGCCGCGAGCGCGACGGCCGCGGCGAGCAGTCGGGCGATGCGCGCGTTCATGCCCAAGAGGCTATCCGATGCAGGAGTGCCCTCATGCGGGCTTTGGGGCATTCCCATGCGGGTTTTGCGCGCTCCGCGGCGCTCACACGCTCCTCGCGCCCGCCGCGCGCGTGTAGCCGGCCCACGTGAGCAGCGCGGCGGCGCTCGCCGCGGCGAGCGCCAGCGCGCGCGATGACTCGAGCAGCAGCGCGCCGGTGAGCGCGCCGGCGAACATCGTCGCGACCGCCGCCAGCCGGCGGGCGCTGCCCGTGCCGCTGCCGCCGGCCAGGCGCGAGTCGGCGAACAGCCCGGTCAGGGTGAGCGTCACTACCGTGGTCGTCAGGTCGGGCACGGCCAGCCGCCTGACGGTCGCGTTGCGCACGCCCATCGCGACCGCGAGCAGCGCGATCACGGCGTCGCCGGAGGCGGCGTCGGGCCGCAGGCTGACGGCCAGCGCGAGCACGACCGCCGCCGCGATCAGAATCGCCTCGAGCGCGAGCGCACCGGCGACATGGCCGAGATGGCGGGTGGAGAAGCGGCGCGCGAGCGCGCCGCCGGTGCCGGCGCCGAGCACGAACGCCCCGAGCGAGACGAGCGGGGCGAGGACCGGCAGGCCGCCGGCGCCGGCGACGCCGAAGCCGAGCAGCACGATGTTGCCGGTCATGTTCGCGGCGAACACGCGACCGAGGCCGAGGTAGCAAACGGCGTCGACCAAGCCCGTCGAGAAGGTCAGAACGAGCAGCGTGAGCGCCAACGGATGGCGAATCGAGTGCGCCGCCTGCGCGCGCCAGGCGGCGTCGTCCGCCGGCGCGGGACTGGCCCCCGGCTGCGGCGATGCGCTCGCCGCGGGCTGGGGCCCTGGCTCGCCGCTCACGTCTGGTGCTGCCCGCGGGCTCGCGACACGCCCGGACCCTATCGCGCTCCAGCCGGCGCGCGGCGCTCATTCGAGATAGCTGACGACCTCCGCGAGCGGCGCGCGCTCGGGCACGCGCTGCTCCTGCACGGGCCGGCCGAGGTACAGCAGCCCGACGGGCGTCTCCTCGGGCGTCAGGCCGAGCAGCGCGCGCCCGCGCGGGTCATCGAGCAGCGCGACGGTCCGCCAGTAGCCGGCGAGGCCGCGCGCGTGCGCGCCGAGCAGCACGAGGTACGCGGCGACGGCGGTCGCGAGCAGATCCTCGCGGTCCTGGACGGGCTCGCCTCGCTGGTGGGCGCTCACGGCGATGAGCGTCGGAGCCCGGGCCAGCTTGACCGCCGAGCCGGGCTGCGCCGCCTCGGCGAGCTCCATCAGCCGCGCGCGCGTGCGCTCGCCGAGCACGCGAAAGCGCCACGGGTTCGTCAGGTGGTGGTTGGGCGCCCAGCTGGCGAGCTCGAACAGCGCGTCCAGGACCCGCGGCTCGACGGGCTGCGCGCCGAACGCCTTGTGCGTGCGGCGCGTGCGGATAGCCTTCTCGGCGTCCATGCACCGCAACGGTAGAACGATGGACGGTCCGCCCGCGTGAGCGCGAGAGCGAGCGCGCGCGAGCGCCGGCGCCCGTGCCGGCGGCGGCGCGACGCGGGGCGATGAGCGTCGGCGAAATCGTGGCGGTCGCGCTCGCCGGGCTGGCGGCGGGGGCGATCAACACGCTCGTCGGCAGCGGCACGCTGATCACGTTCCCGGTGCTGCTCGCGTTCGGCTATGCGCCGGTGCGGGCGAACGTCTCGAACACGATCGGCCTGGCGCCCGGCAACGCGTCCGGCGCGATCGGCTACCGGCGCGAGCTCGCGGGCCAGCGCGCGCGAGCGCTGCGCTTGGGCGTCGCGTCCGTGGCGGGCGGCGCCACCGGCGCGGTGCTGCTGCTCGTGCTGCCGGCGTCTGCGTTCAAGGCGATCGTGCCCCTGTTCATCGCGCTCGCGCTCGTGCTCGTCGTGCTGCAGCCGCGGCTCGTGCGCTTCCTGGCGGACCGCCGGATCGATCTCGAGCAGGGCGGCGTGCTGGTGGCGCTGGCGGTGTACCTGAGCGGAGTGTACGGCGGCTACTTCGGCGCGGCGCAGGGGATCCTGCTGCTCGGCGTCCTCGGCGCGGCGCTGGCGCAGGACCTGCAGCGCACGAATGCGCTGAAGAACGTGCTCGTGGGGCTCGTCAACGGCGTCGCCGGCGTGTACTTCGCGCTCGCCGCGCACGTCGACTGGGGGCCGGCGGCGATCATCGCGTGCGCCTCGATCCTCGGCGCCCAGCTGGGCGCGCGCTACGGGCGCAGGCTGCCGGCCAACGGCTTGCGTGCGCTGATCGTCGCCGTGGGGGTGTTCGCGATCGTGCACCTGCTCGTGGAATGAAACGCGCCGCCGGGCCGGCCGCGCTCGAGGCGCCGGCGGGCGCGACCGTCTGCGTGGGCGCGAGCTACTCGAGGAGCAGGGTCACGATTCTGGCCGCGCGCTCGAGCTCGGGTTCGATCGTGGTGATCGCGTCGTTGTAGATGAAGCCCTCGGTCACGCGCACGACCGCGTAGGCGAGGGCCGCGGGCTCGATCCTCGGCTGAAACGCTCCCGCCCGCTGCTCTTCGCGGTAGAGCTCGGCGAGCTTCCACACGGTCCGGGATTGGACGCCGCCCTCGGGCGAGGTCAGGATTCGCAGGGCCGCGTGTGTCTCCTGCTGGAGAAAGACGTGCAGCGGCTCGGCGGCTATGAGGGCCGCGACGTGCTGGCGGAAGATCGCAAGCAGGCGCTCCGTGCCGAGGTGCTCGGGGTGGTCGGCCTTGGCTCGCTCGAAGATCTCATCCGAGAGGGACCAGAGAACGTCGGCGAGCAGTTGCTCGCGGTGGCCCGTCCAGCGGTACAGGGTCGCCCGTGAGATCGCGAGCTCGCCGGCGAGCTCGCGCATGTCGACGCGCCGTCCCTGCAGGTAGATCCGGCGCGCGGCGCGAAAGGCGCCCGCCGGCGTGGCGCGTGTGCGTGTGACCTCGGCGTTGGCGTCCCGCGCGGCGCGCAGCGCGAGCGACTCGCCGGGCGGTCGCCGATCCAAGTCGTGCAGGCCCGCGGCGACCATCCACACAGCATAGAAATGCAGAGCCGCAAACTGTCGCAGGCGAGACAAGTTCGGAATCTGTGTTTAGCACTCTCGGATCGGGGAATTGGTGGCGGTGCAAGTCGATTGGCAAATCCACACTGGGAGGTGGAGCAGATGGGACAGGGGACGATGCCGAGTGCGGTGAAGCTCAGCGCGTCGCTCGTGGCGAGCGCGATCGCGGTGCTCGCGCTTGGGGTTATGCCCCCCGCCGCGGCCGGCGCGCTTTCGCCGCTGCCGAAGGGCGCGGAAATCTCCCTGCGCGGCTGCACGTATGGGCCCGGCGAAACGCACAACGGGCGCGAAAGCGGCCAGTACCTGGTCGACCGCAACGCGTACTACGCAATCGTCTTCGTCCCCACCGACCTGCCGGGCGGCCACTTTCGCTTCCGCGGCACCTACCCGCGTGCGCGCTGGTTCTCGTTCGAGAGCTACGACGAGGACCTGGCCAGCCAGGGCGTCATCGCCGACACCGAAATCGCCCCCGACCCAGGGTCGATCAACCCCTTCTACGTCGGCGACAAATACAAGAAGAACCAGCACTACACGGTCAACGTGCTGATGGTGCCGCCCTCCGAACGGGCGCACCCGACTCCCGAGAACACCCTCTACTCGGGCTACAGGGAGAACCCCAACTACGGCGACGTCGAGACCTCGGCGGTGGACGGGCTGCTCTACCGCGTCTACGCGTCGCCGGGCACCCCCGAAGGCAACGTGCCGCTGCCGACCCTCTCCTGGGTGGTCGAAAACCCTGAAACCAACCCCTTCAAGGAAGAAGCGGAAGTGTGCGCGGCGATGCACGCCGCCGCCGCGGACCAGACAACCGTCCTCACGCTGAACCAGATCCTGGCTCAGCGCTTTTCGAACCCCACCCTCTCGCCCGACGAGAAAGACTTCAACGTGCCCACCGACGAAGTCCCGCGGGACCCGCCGTACGTGAACGTGATCAGGCCGGCGACGAACGGCTACCAGGGCGCGTACTTCAACTCCAAGACCCCCTACATATTCTTCCGGCCCAATGGCGAACTCTACGGCGACTTCGTGGCCGTCCGCTTCAAGGCGCCCACGTTCGCCGACTTCCCGCGCAAGCCGATGACCGGCAACGAACAGGTCCGCTACTGGAGCTGGTGCGACGACCAGTTCGTCTCGCCCGTGAACATCACGATCGGGTGCCTCAGGGACGACCAGTTCAAGCTCGAACCCGACGGCTACGCGACGCTCGTGATCTCAGAAGAATCGCAGCGGCCGGTCGTGAAAGGCAAGCCGTGGCAGAACTGGCTGCCATGGCCGGGAGGCGGCGCAGACGTGGTGATGCGACAGATCGACCCGAACCCCGCCACATTCCCGCAGTCCCCGTACTTCTATCCGGTGCTGGACGAAGACGACGCGCTGGACTATCTGCTCGGCGTCGTCTTCGAAGAACAAACCAAGGAATGGATGGGCGAATACTTCCCCGTCGTCCGCTTCTGCACGAGGGAGAAGTTCGAACACAACGAATGCTTCAGCTAGCGCTTCGCGCGCCCGGCGCAAGCGGGCGTCGCGGAGCGAGCGCCCGGGCGCAGATCGCGTCCGGCCCAGCCGGGAGCTAGAGGCACAGCGGCAGCTCACGGAGGTGCGCCTCGCTCGGCGACGCTCCCGAGCGTCCCGACGTCCCGCGTGCGGTCCCGGCTTCGGTCGCGCCGAGCTTCAGCGGCGGCTATCAGACCGGCGGCAGAAATTATTTTCGCCGCCCTTGACAAACTGGTTTTGGCATGCCTAAACTATGCCTGTGGCCGTACTTGACTTGTTTTCTGCGTCCGTCCAAGACTACGCCAAGGCCGTGTATGCGCTCGAGGCCCGTAAGGGCGCGGCGGTGTCGACCAACGAGCTCGCCGAGCGGCTGGGCGTCACACCGGGCTCGGTTTCGGCGATGGTGCGCAAGCTCTCCGAGGTCGGGCTGGTCGAGCATGAGCCCTATCACGGCGTGCGGCTCACCCGCGAGGGTCGCCGGGTGGCGCTCGAGGTGCTACGCCACCACCGGCTGCTCGAGCTGTTCCTCGCGGAGGAGCTCGGGATGCCCTGGGATCGCGTTCACGCCGAGGCCGAGGTGCTCGAGCACGTGCTCTCCGAGGAGCTCGAGGAGCTGATCGCGGCGCGCCTGGGCGACCCCACGATCGATCCGCACGGCGACCCGATCCCGACCGTGGAGTTCGGCATCGAGGAGCGCCAGACCCAGAGCCTCGACGAGCTGACGGCGGGCGACGCCGGGCGCTTCGTGCGCGTATCCGACTCCGACCCGCAGATGCTGCGCTACCTGGCCGAGCACGGCATCGCGATCGGCGAGCGGCTGGAGGTCGTCGAGCGTCAGCCGTTCGGCGGGCCGGTGTTCGTGCGCTTCCCCCATTCGAGGACAGGCGGCGAGCGCGAGCATGCGATTGGCGGCGCGCTGGCGCGCGCGATGCGCATCGAGACCGGAGACGCGCAGGGATGACGCCGCTGCGCGCCGATCCGATCCCGGCGCTGGAGGGCGCCGTCGAGGGCGCCTCCATCGCGTTGCCCGGCGAGCTCGGCGGGGCGCTGGAGGGGCCGAGCGCACTCGAGCGGCTGCTGTCCAGGGGTCGCCTGCGCGCGACGCTGATGATGCTCGGCCCGGCATTCGTGGCCTCGATCGCCTACGTCGATCCGGGGAACTTCGCAACCAACATCGAAGGCGGCGCGTCCTACGGCTATCTGCTGCTGTGGGTCGTGCTGGTGGCGAACGTGATGGCGATGCTGATCCAGTACCTCTCGGCCAAGCTCGGGATCGTCACCGACCGCAACTACCCGGAGGTCGTGCGCGAATGCTTCCCGCGCGCGTTCACCTGGGGCATGTGGGTGCAGGCCGAGATCATGGCGATGTCGACCGACATCGCCGAGTTCCTCGGCGCCGCGCTCGGGATGAACCTGCTGTTCGGCGTGCCCCTGCTGCCGGCCGGGCTGCTGACCGGCGTGCTCGCATTTGCGATCCTCGAGCTGCAAACGCGTGGCTTCCGCCGCTTCGAGCTCGCGATCACCGCTCTGCTGGGAATCATCTTCGCGGGCTTCTTGTATGAGACGCTGCACATCGGCCCCTCGGTGCACGGCTCGCTTCGCGGGCTCTTGCCCGGCTTGCACGCCACGACCTCGCTGTACCTCGCCGTGGGCATCATCGGGGCGACCGTGATGCCGCACGTGATCTACCTGCACTCGGCGCTGACCAAGGGCCGCATGCCCTGCCGCAACGACCGCGAGCGCGGCCGCGTGCTGCGCTTCGAGCGCCTGGACGTGATCATCGCGCTCGGCCTCGCGGGCCTGGTCAACATGGCGATGCTCGCCGTCGCGGCCAAGCTCTTCCACACCCCCGCCCTCTCGGCTATCACCTCGATCCCGGAAGCCCACGCCCAGTTCGGGCGCATCGCCGGCGGCACCGCCGCGCTCGCGTTCGCGGTCGCGCTGCTGGCCTCCGGCGCCTCGTCCTCGAGCGTCGGCACCTACGCCGGGCAGGTTGTCATGCAAGGCTTCATCAACGTCCGGATCCCACTGCTGCTGCGCCGCGCCGTCACGATGATCCCGGCGATCACCGTGCTGGCGCTCGGCATGAATCCCACCAAGATCCTCGTTCTGAGCCAGGTCGTGCTGTCCTTCGGGATCCCCTTCGCGCTCGTGCCGCTGGTGATCCTCACAGGCCGCCGCGCGGTCATGGGCGTCCACGTCAACCGGCGCCTCACGAGCATCCTCGCTTGGAGTTGCGCCGGCATGATCAGCCTGCTGAACGTCTTCCTGCTCTACCAGCAGTTCTTCATGAGCTAGGAGCACCGCGCGCGGCGTCGGCCTCGGCGCGCATACGCGCGATCTGCTCGAACTGGCCGCGAAACTCGCTGAGGCCGTCGGCGAGCGCCGCGAAGTCCGCGCCGGGCAGCACGAGCAGGTCGAGCGCGGTCAGCGCCCGCGTGCTCGCGCTGCGCGGATGGCGCCCCAGCAGGGCCATCTCGCCGAAGTACTCGCCCGGCCCGAGCTCGCGCACGAGCCGGGGCTGCCCGTCGACGCGCTTGCGGACCTCGACCCGCCCGGAGACGATCATGTACAGGCTGTCGCCGCTGTCGCCCTCCTCGAACACGAGCTCGCCGGCCTCGTAATGGGCCTTTGTGGCCCCGCGCCCGGCGCCGAGGTTCAGCTGCACGGGGTGGGGGGGGAGCACGAGGTCGCTGAGCCACGAGACGGCGACGCGCGTCTTGCGCGCCGCGCCCGGCAGCTTGGACCAGTAGACGGCCCGCCACATCAGCCACGCGGGCAGCCCAGCCAGGCACAGGCCTCCGGGGAGCTCGGCGAGCGCGCGGCGATGGCCGAGCGCGCCCAGCTTGCCCAGGCCGGTGAACGTGAAGCTGCGGCGCGGCGCACCGATCGTGTCGGCCACGATGTTGGCGGCGAGCAGCTTGGCCTGACGGATCGCGTGCTGCGCGGTGGGCGGCGATGGCCGACCGTCGGGCATCGGGACGTGCGCGCAGTCGCCGACGGCCCACACGCCCGCGGCGCCCTGGACGGCGAGCGTGGCCTCGCACGCCACGCGCCCGCGCACGCACGCCAGCGCGAGCTGCTCGACGACCGGGTTGGGCGAGGCTGGCACGGTGGAGATCAGCGTGTGCGTGCCCAGGTGCCGCCCGTCGGCGAGCACCGCGCCGTGCGGGCTGGCGGCGACGAGGCGCTGCCCGAGCAGCAGCTCGACGCCGTGCTCGGCGAGCGTCGCCGTCGCATAGCGGGCGAGCGCCGGCGTGAGCTCGCGCTCGAGCACCCTGGGGCCGCTGTGCACGAGCACGACCCTGATCTCGCTCGCGGGGATCGACCGGTAGGAGCGCGCGGCCGCGCGCACGAAGTCGGCGAGCGCCGCGGCGACCTCCGTGCCGGAGAAGCCGCCGCCGGCGATTACGAACGTGAGCATCGAGCGACGCAGCGCGCGGTCGTCGACGACCGAGGATTGCTCGAGCACGTTGATGACGTGGTTGCGGATGCGCACGGAGTCCGCGAGCGTCTTGAACGCGAGCGCGTGCTCGGGCAGGCCGGGGACACCGCGGAAGTCGGTGACGTTGCCGAGCGCGAGCACGAGCTGGTCGAACTCGAGCTCGAGCGTCTGCGGCGTGAGCCCGGCGGCGAGCGTGACCGTCCGTCGCTGCAGGTCGACGGCCTCGATCTCGCGTACGAACAGCTGCGTGCGGGCGAGCAGCTGGCGCAGGGGGCTGACGGTGTCGAGGATGCCGACGTCGCCGGCGATCACCTCCGCGAGCAGCGGCTGGAAGACGAGGTAGTTCTCGCGGTTGACGAGCGAGATCTCAAGCGGCGCTCCGGCAGCGGCGTGGCGCTCGAGCGCGAGCGCCGTGTAGACGCCGCCGAAGCCCCCGCCGAGCACCACCACCCGAGCGGGTGCCGGCGCTCTCCCGGCGGAAGCGCTAGCGGCGCCCACGTGCGGCGCCGGCGGCGAGCATGGCGTCCCCCACGAGCGGCGATGCTAGCGCTCCGGTGACGGCGCCCGAGGCCTCACTGGTGGTCGAACAGCTCGTGGAAGGTCTCCTCGAAGGCCTCGACCACGCGCGGGTCGAACTGGCTGCCCGAGCAGCGGCGCAGCTCGGCGAGCGCCTCGACGACGGTGATCGCGTCGATGTACGGGCGGTGTCGCATCATCGCGATGAACGCGTCGCACTCGCGCGCGAGCGCGGCGGCGCGCAGATAGTCGTGGACCAGGCCATGGCTGTGCTCGCTTAGCACCTCCTGCAGCACGCGAATGCTTTCCCTGCTCGCCTCGCTGAGGATCGCTCCCTGATCTGCGCCGGCGTTCCTCACCATTTCATATTGACCCCGTTTGTCGCAAGTGAATCCCAAAACTCGGAATTGGCGGACGATATGCTGGGCTCGTGCTACGCGGGCGCGGGTGAGCGGGGTGGCCGTGAAGCAGATCGTGCTGATCGCAGTGTTGTGCGCCTCCAGTGGGGGTCCGGACAGCCCATTTGCGCTGATCTACTTCTTCGCGCTCGGTCACGCCGCCGCATTTCAACCGCGCGCACGCTTTGTGTGGGTTTCCGTTGCGGCGTTGGTCGCGTTCCTCGCCCCGCTCGCCTACGAACCCCACGTTTCGACGATGTTCGCGGCCGTCGCGTGCGTCGGGATCGTGCTCGCGTTGCTCGCCTCGATCGTGGTGCACTCGGCGCTC
>DATJTT010000053.1:0-34202 GCA_035503075.1 Solirubrobacteraceae bacterium | reverse complement strand
CCGAGGACACAGCCCGTGCCGAGCAGCAGGACGCTCTCGAGCAGCACCGTCCGCCACAGCTGCGCCCGTGAGAAGCCCTCGAGCTTCAGCTTGGCCAGGCGCGGGCGGCGCTGCCAGAGCATCGCGCCCATCGCCGCCGCCATCGCGAGCACCGCGCCAACCAGGATCAGCGCGGCGATCTGTCCCAGGCGCGCAAGGCCCTGGCGGCTGAGGCTGCGCTCGCGGCCCGCGTGGCGGGCCGCGGTTTCGACCGCCAGCCCCGAGCCCGGGCCGAGCGCGCGGGCGATCTCGCCGACGGCGGCTTGCCGCGAGACGCCCGGGTCGAGCAGGACGTCGTAGGCGCTCGCCGCCGGGCCGCCCCACGCGCGCGCATAGTCCGCGGCGCTCATCACGATCGCGCCCGGCGCCCAGCCGATGTCGGTCGAGATCGCCGCGACGCGGAAGCCGCTCGGCACGGGGGAGGGCAGCGTCACGGCCTGCCCGATCCGGGCATGCAGTTCTTCGGCGAGCCCCCGGGAGAGGACGACCCAGCCGCCCGCGCGGACCCGTTCGCTGGCCCGGCGCGGGTCGCCTTCGACGATCTGCGAGGCCGGCAGCAGCGCGGACGCTTGCCCAGGCGGCGCGATCACCCACACGCGCCGCTCGCCGACGTCGAGCAGCCCGCCGCGGTAGACGCGCACCGCGCGCACGCCCGGCAACCGTGCGAGCGCCGCCTGCTTGGAGGGGGCGAACGGGGCCGTGTGCAGCAGGTTGTACGAGCCGGCCGGCGCCACCCACACGTCGGCGAACGCGTTCGTGTCGCGCGCCGCGTCGTCCAGGCCCGCGAGCAGGTCCGCGTGCGCGCCCTGGATCGCGACCGCGCCGAACACCGCGACCGCGCCGGTCGCCGCGATCGCCACGGCCCGCGTGCGCGCGGCCGTGAGCTCCATCACCGCCACGTGGCCGGCGACGCCGGTGCGAGCGCGCGCCAGGCGCGCGGCGAGCGCGAGCGTCGCCGTCAGCGCGAGCGGCAGCTCCGCGAGCAGCGCGCCGATCAGCAGCACCATCCCCCAGACCGCCGCCTGCGGCGCCGCGAACAGGATCGCGCCGGCGGCGCCCAGGCAGAGCACGCCGGCGAGCGCCGGCCACACGACCGGCCGCACAGCCCCCCGCCCGGGGCGCGGCGCGCCGGCGAGCAGCGGGTCGGGCGAGAGGATCGCCCGCAGCGGGCTGAGCACCGCCACGACCGACGCGAGCATCCCGCCGCCGGCGGCGACGGCGACGCTTTTGACGCTCACGACCCGCTGGGAGCCGACCGCGAACGCCGAGGACAGATAGCCGGGCGCCGCGTGGAACAGGTGGATCGAGAGCTCCTCGCCGAGCGCCAGCCCGAGCGCGCATCCGAGCGCGCCGAGCGCGAGCGCGTCGAGCAGCAGCACGGCGATCACCGCCCGCGGCTGGTAGCCCTCGCGGCGCAGCTCGGCGATCAGGCGCCGGCGCTGGGGCGCGCTCAGCAGCATCGCGTTGAACGCGAACAGGAACCCGACGAGCGCGCTGATCACCGCGAACAGCGCCGTCGACTGGTCGCTCGCACCGGCGGCCTTGGCGAACAGCGCTTCGTCGTAGCTCGTCGGCTCGACGTCCAGGCGCCCGGCCGCGAGTCGCTGTAGCGCCGCGCGCACCCGCGCTTCGCGGCCCGGCGCCGGCTGCACGAGGATCCGGCTGACACGGCCTTGGAGGCCCGCCATTTCCTGGGCGAAGAACAGCGGCGCGACCGCGATCGGGCTTTCCACCAGCGGGCCGATCTGGTTTTTGTGCAGCTGCTCATACAGCGGCGCCCTGGCGGTGCGCCCGTAGAGTTCGAACGTCGCTTCGGCGCCGAACTTGGTGACGCCGATCGCATGCGCGAGCGGCGCGGGCAGCACGACCGCGCCGATCCCCCCGAACGGTTCGAGCCTGGTGTGGCGCACGAGCGCGCCGCCGAGGCGCGCGAGGCTCGCGTCGGCGCCGACGAGCTCGACCGACTCGCTGCCCTTCGGGCCGCGCGCGTTGGCGCTGGCTTCGAGCAGCGGCGCCGCGAGCGCCACGCCGCCGATGGCGCGCACCCGGGCAAGCATGGCTTCCGGAAAGCCCTGGTCATCGCGCGCGATCAGCTGCAGCGTGGCGTGCCCGACGATCCCGCGCGAGAGCTGCGCGACCGAGCTCAGCAGGCTCGAGCTCGCGACCTGGGAGGCGAACAGCAGCGCGACGCCCGCGGCGATGCCGAGCACCGCGAAGCCCTCCTGCAGCGCCCGCGCGCGCAGGCGCACGCGGTAGAAGTGCCGGAGGTTGGCCGGCCTCACGCCGGGACCGGGCCCGCGCGCCTACCCGGCCGGCGAGGGCGCATAGGCGGGATCGGGCGCGTAGTCCTCGAGGCGTCCGTCGCGCAGCGCGTAGACGCGGTCGGCGTAGCGCGCAGCCAGCGGGTCGTGGCTGACGAGGACGAGCGCCATCTCGCGCTCGCGGCAGAGCTCGCGCAGCAGCTCGAGCACCTCGCGCCCGCGCCGGGTGTCGAGGCTCCCCGTGGGCTCGTCCGCGAGCAGCAGCCGCGGTTTGGTCGAGAGCGCGCGCGCGATCATCACGCGCTGGCGCTCGCCCATCGACAGCGTCTCTGAGCGGTGGTTCAGGCGCTCGCGCAGGCCGAGGCGATCGAGCAGCGGCGCGAGCTCGCGGTGCGCCTCGCGCCAGCGCCTGCTCGCGAGCAGCTTCAGGACGGCGTTGTCGATCGCGCTGACCCCCGGCAGCAGGTCGAAGCTCTGGCGGATGAAGCCGAGCTCGGACAGGCGAAAGCGCGAGGCTTCGCGCTCTGAGAGCGAGGCGACGTCGCGCCCGCCGATCAGCACCGTCCCGGCGGTGGGCGCTAGCAGCGTCGCGATCATCAGCAGCAGGGTCGTCTTGCCCGAGCCGCTGGGCCCGTACAGCGCGACCGTCTCGCCCGCCCGCACGCTCATCGAGACGCCGTCGACGGCGCGCACGGTCTCGCCGCCGGCGGACGGATAGTGCTTGGCGAGGTCGCGCAGCTCGAGCACCCCAGCCCGCCTATGCGCCCGCGCGCAGCGGGCCGGAGAGGGCGAGCGCGAGCTTGAACGCGGGCAGGGAGCGGCGCACGAGCGGGCCTGTCGCGTCCGTCGCGGCGGCGGCGATCGCGCGCGCCCGCGGCTCGGCGGCCTGCGGCGCGGAGAGGTAGTGGCAGGCCATCGCCGTCAGGATCAGCTCGTGCAGGCGCCCGCGCGCGAGCGCCCGTACCCGCGCCCCGGCCTCGCGCGCCAGCGCGCCCACGCGCGCGGCGGCGCCGGCGGGGGAGTCGTAGTGGCCGAGCAGGTTGCGCTGGCCCTCGCGGCGGTCCTCGGCGACGTCGACGAGGCTGTCGAGCATGGTGTGAAGCGCGCCGACCCACGGGAAGTAGGCGGCCTCGACCGCGGCCGGCTCGGAGGGCTCGAGCGAGGGGTCGGCGGCGAGCGCGAGCAGTGCGAGCAGATACTCGCCGTCCTCGCGCCGGGGCTGGTGGGCGTAGTAGTCGGGGTGGGGCGCCGCCGGGTCGAGCGCCGCGAGCAGCGCGGCGTGCAGGGCGGCGGCGTTTGCGAGCGGGTCGGCGCTGGGCTGCTCGGCGAGCATGTCCAGGTAGTTGTAGGCCGACTGGATCGCGACGAGCGCGCGCACCGCCGGCGCGCGGGCGCCGGCCGGCGCGAGCAGCGCGAACAGCGCGGCGCCGTGCATGTTGGCGCGCTTTCGCAGCGCGGCGAGCGCGTGGCGGCGCAGCGTGGCGTCGGGGATCGCCCGCGCGCGGGCGTCCCAGCGCGAGAGCTCGTGCGCCGCCCGCGGGAGGATCCGCGCGCAGTAGCCGAGCGCCGAGGCCCCGGCCGTCCGCTGGATGCTCGCCGCGCCCACCGAAGCGTCCGGGCTAGCGGCGGCGCCGGCGCGGCGGGCACGGCACGGTGGTCGAGGCGCCGGCGCTTGAGCCGTCCTGGAAGCCGAACTGGGCGGAGAACGGGAAGCCCCCGCGGGGGCAGCGTTCGGGGACGCTCACCCCCCGCGGGTGAAACGCGACCAGGCGGCCGTGGCTGCGGCGGTAGTAGGTCAGGCGGCTGGGGCCGATCGTGCTCCGGACGCTGACGAGCGAGACGTCGGGGCCGCCGGGCACGCTCGCGACCGCCGGCACCTGGGCGGCCAGCTGCGAGCCGAAGGCGCCGAAGGCGGGGAGCAGTTCGGCGGAGAACACCAGCTGGGCGATCACCGGGCTCTGGCCGTTGGCGTAGAACAGCACCACGTCGTTGCCGTCGTGGGGCGGGCCCATCAGCGCCTGGATTTCAGGGACCTCGTGGCCGGAGCCGGCGCCGAAGGGGACTTCGACGAGGGCGCTGCCCGAGCCCAGGCGCGAGTTCGCCGGGCAACCGCCGGGGCCCTTGGCCTGCAGCGCCGCCGGCTGGCAGATCGCCAGGCCGAGGGTGGTCGTCGCGAAGTCGATCCCCGCGGGCAGGCGCAGGTCGAGGCTCGACAGCGGCGGCGGCGCGAGCCCTTCGGCGGTCGAAAGCTGGAAGCCGAAGGAGATCGTCGTGCTCGCCCCGAGCCTGTCGGGGCTGAAGGAGGCGTGCAGCGTGGCCCGCTCCGACGCCGCAGCGGCGCCGGCGGGCGGGGCCGCGCAGAGCGCCAGCGCCAGCGCGCCGAGAGCTCGCTTTGCTCGCACGCGCGACCGCCGCGCCTTCAGGTCGACATGTGGCCGCTCAGGCGCACCGTGACGGCGTCGTTGGAGCGGGCGATCGTGCCGGAGAAGCTCAGGCTGGAGCCGTGCGCGTGGTCATAGCCGCCGCTGCCGCGGGAGACCGACATCGAGCCGGAGAAGCTCGCGGTGGCGCCGGCGGCGTGGTAGCTGGCGCTGGCGTAGCCTGAGATCGAGCCGCCGCGGGGGTAGATGTTGACTTCGGCGCTGACGCGGTCGACCGAGACGATGTGCAGGTGGATGTAGATCGCGCCGTCGATCGTCCCGGACACCGACCCCTGCTCGTTGAGCGTGAAGCCGTGCTTGCTCGTCAGGTGCAGGTGCGCGCTCTCGCTCAGCGAGTAGCTCCCCGCGACGCTCGCGCGAGGGGTCTGCGCGCCCGCGCTCGCCACCCCCGCGGGCGCGGTGCCCGCGAGCACGACCGCGGCGCCGGCCGTGCAGGCCGCGAGCACGCTCGACCGGCGCGCGGCGACTCTCGCTCTGCTCATGACGACCTCTCCTTCACCTTTTCATCTTTCCGGCATCTGGAACAGATGCGTCTGGTAAGCGTACGCGGCGCGGCTCCCGCGGTCCAGCGGCTGTTTCCCACTGTCCGCCCCCAAGGCGGGCAGCACGTGCGCGCGGCCGGGCGGCGAGCGGCGGCCGCGGGGAGCGTCCCGCCGAGCGCCGGCCTATGCGACCGGGCACATGCCGCCGTCGAGGTTGATCGCGGCGCCGGTCACGTAGGAGGCGCGCGGCGAGAGCAGGAACGAGGCGAGGTCGGCGAACTCGCGGGGCCTGCCGACGCGCCGCAGCGGGATCCGGCAGTCGGCGACCATTCGCGCGTAGTAGGCGTCGTCGGTGATCCCGGCGGCTTTGGCCCTGGCTTGCAGCTGGGCGCTTTCGAGGACGCCGATCAGCACGGCGTTGACGCGGACGCCCTCGCCGGCCAGCTCGCGCGAGAGGGCCTTGGTGAGGGCGAGCCCGGCGGCGCGCGAGACCGAGGTGGGGGTCGTGCAGGCCTCCGGGGCCTTGGCGGTGACCGACAGCGTGTTCACGATCGCGCCGCCGCTGCGGCGCAGCGCGGGCAGCGCGAGGCGGGTGAGGCGCACGGCGGCCATCAGCTTCAGCGAGAGGTCCTGCTCCCAGACCTCGTCCGAATGCTCGGCGAAGGCGCCGGCGGCGAGCGTGCCCGCGTTGTTGGCCAGGCCGTCGATCCGCCCCCAGCGCTCGAGCGCGTCGCCGGCGAAGCGCTCGAGATCGTGCGGGCGCCTGGCGTCGCCGGCGAGCGCCAGCACCTCGCCGCCGCGCTCGCGCAGGCGCTCGGCGGCGTGCTCCAGCCGCCGGGCGTCGCGGGCGAGCAGACCCACGCGGGCGCCCTCGCCGACGAGTCGCTCGGCCAGCGCGTAGCCGAGGCCGGCGGAGCCGCCGGTGATCAGGAAGACGCCGCCCTCGAGCTCGAGGTCCACGGCCCGGGCGGCGCTACATGTCCTCGGGCGTGCGCCCGTCGCGCCCGACGTAGCCGCCCTTGCCCCCGGCGCACAGGTAAACCGTCTCGCCCGGGCCGAGGATCCGGATGCGCCGACGGGTGGGCGCGTCGACGCGCGCGAAGGCGCCCTCCCGCAGGCGGTGCACGCTGCCGTCGCCGAAGTGCATCTCGATCGCGCCGCGGTGCACGAAGTACAGCTCCTCCTGGACGTCGTGGTAGTGCCATTTGGTCTCATAGCCGGGCGGGCGCACGAGCACGTTGACGCCGAAGGCGCTCACGCCGAGCCCGCGGCGGACCTTGCGAAAGCCGTACTCGCTGCCGAGGTCCTCGATCCGCCCGACTGCGTAGCCCTCGCCGACCGTCACGCCCGGGTAGGCGCCGGCGTCGACGCGCCCCTCAGCCGGCATGGGCCGCTTCGCTTCGCTCGGGCGCGCCCGGCTCGGGCTCTCCCCGATACAGCCAGGGGATCCGATGGCCGACCAGCCGGCCGCGGTAGCGCCGGCGCTTGCCGTAGACGAGCCAGGTCGTGTCCACCTCGCCGAAGCGCTCGCGCACGAGCAGCTGCCCGGGGTGGCGATCGGCGAACTCGACGAGCGTGACTCCCGCGTCATAGCGCCCGGCGAGCAGGTTGCGCGCGACGATCGGGTTGGCGGGCTCTTCGACCACCGTCTCCCAGCGCGCGGGGTCGGTGTATCCGAGCGCGGCGGGCACGACCCCGAGGCTCCTCGGCCGCTCGACGCCGGCGCGCACGAGCAGCCCCATTTCCTTGGCCGGGTACAGGAAGGTGTCGACGACGAACACCTCGTGGCGGTAGCGCTCGGTCGCGATGTGGACGTCGGGGTGGGCGCTGCACTGCACGAGGAACGCGCCGGGCTCCCGGTGCACCCGCTCGAGCCCGTTGAGCAGGTCCGCGACGAGCTCCACGCGGGCGTCGTCTAGCCCCTCGAACTCCAGGTAGCGCATGAGCGCGTTCTCGTGGCAGGTGCCCGCGGGGCCGAGCGTGATGAAGGTGGGTGCGGTCATGGGGCGCTGGCGAGTCTGGGCGGCGCTCGCGCAGGCGCGAGCCGCCCGCGGCTTATAGCACCGCGTCGCGGAGGCTTGACAGAGGTCGCGGGCTTGCGCGGAATCGGCGGCGAATGCGCGCGGCGTGGGCTCGAAGACTGTCTCCGACTGCACGCTCTGCACTGAGGCGCCCGCGGGCGAGATGTCCAGATAGCGCGCTACCGGCGGCTGACGATTGGGGCTGGCCTTGTGTCTATCGTGGCTGCCAAGCCAGCGGCAAGTCGGCGCGGACACGCTCGAAGCGCGTCGCGATAGCACGCTCGAAACTCTAGTGTTTATCGTTGCCCTCGGGTATGAGCCGAACTATGTTCTCTTGGCCAGCCAATTGAACTTCCGCCACAGGAAGGCCCACCCGACACAGAACAGGGACCGAGGTGCCAATGCCCAGAACGCGTTCAGCAGTTGCCAAAGCTACCGACAACGGGCAGGAGCCCGCATGGTCGATCCCGAGCCTGCGCGAGCCGCGCTACTCGCAGTCGCTCGAGCGCGGCTTGGCGATCCTCGGCTGCTTTACGCCAAAGCGCCCGGTGCTCGGGATCGCGGACATCGCGGACGAGCTCGGCATGAGCCGCTCGACGACGCACCGCTACGTGATCACGCTGGTGGCGCTCGGCTACCTCGAGCAGGGCGCCTCGCGCAAGTACCGCCTCGGCCTGCGGGTGACCGACCTGGGGATGTCGGCGCTGAACTCGACCGGGCTGCGCGAGCACGCCCACCCCTACCTCGAGGAGCTGCGCCAGCGGACCTCCTACACGACCAGCCTGGGAGTGCTCGAGGGCACGGACGTGCTGTTCGTCGATCGCGTTCGCAGCTTTCGCCGCGGGCAGGGCAAAGTCGACCTGAACCTGCACACCGGCTCGCGCGTGCCCGCGTACTGCACGGCGATGGGCAAGCTGCTGCTGGCGAGCCTGCCGGAGGCCGAGCAGCGCGACCTGATCGCGACGATGAAGCTCACCAAGCACGGCCCGAACACGATCATGGGCAAGAAGGCGCTGCGCGAGGAGCTCGACGAGATCGCGGCGGCCGGGTTCGCGGTCGATGACGAAGAGTTCGCCGCGGGGCTGTACGCGATCGCGGCGCCGGTGCGCAACGAGGCGCGCGACGTGGTCGCCGCGGCGGGCCTGACGGCCCACAGCTCGATCATCTCGCTAGAGGAGCTCGTCGACGCGCTCGGCCCGCACCTGGTCTCGACCGCCGATCGGATCTCCGCGCGCCTGGGCTACAGGCGCGACGACGAGCAGAGCTGACCTCCAATACGCTGGACGGCGATGCATCGCCTGTCCGCCTCGCTGTGCCTGGCGCTGTGCGCGCTGACGCTCGCCGCGTGCGGCGCGTCCTCGAGCTCCACCTCCACGTCGGGCTTCAGCGGCACCAAGCGCGAAGTCGCCCGGACGATCGCCAACTTCCAGTCCCACGCGACGAGCTCGGAAGAGAAGAAGATCTGCAGCGAAGACCTCGCCGCGAGCGTCGTCAGCCGCCTCGGCGGCACGAGCGGCTGCGAAGCAGCGATCAAACACCAGCTGAGCCAGATCGACAACCTGGAAGTGGGCATCGAATCGGTGGATCTCGCGGACTCCGGCAAGAGCGCGACCGCCCACGTCCGCAGCATCCGCGAAGGCAAGACCAAGCCGAGCACGCTCTCGCTCGTCAAGGAAGCCGGGAAGTGGAGGATCTCGGGGACGTAGCTGTGAGACCTCCACGGGCGAGGTCCGGCGGCGTGTACGGGCAAGCCCGCGTCGCTACAGACGATCGTCTGTAGTACAAAAAGTTTCGATCAGCGATAGTCCGGGTATGCGCGATTCGCTACAGACTTTCGGCGGGAACGTGCGCCGGCTGCGCAAGGAACTCGGCCTGACTCAGCAACAGCTGGCCGAAGCGGCCGATCTGCATCTGACGCACGTCTCCAAGATCGAGCGCTCCATATGCGAGCCGGGCGCGAGGACCGTCGCGAAGCTCGCCCGTGGCCTGCGGGTGTCGGCGGGGCCGCTGTTCGAGGACATCGACGGCCGCTGAGCGCGAGCCCGCGCAGCGGATCGAGTGGCTCAGCTGAGGGTGCGGCCGTACTGGCGCTCGTAGTACGCCCGGTACTCCCCCGAGCGGATCGGCTCCCACCACCAGGCGTTCTCGCGATACCACGCGACCGTCTGCTCGAGGCCCTCGTCGAAGCGCATGCGCGGGGACCAGCCGAGGGCGCGCACCTTCTGCGAGGACAGCGAGTAGCGGCGGTCGTGGCCCGGACGGTCGCGCACGTGCTCGATCTGTGACTCGCGCGCGCCGGTCAGCGCGACGATGCGCCTGACGACCGTCATGTTCGCCTCCTCGTCCGGGCCGCCCGCGTTGTACACCTCGCCCGGATTGCCGTGCTCGAGCACCTGGCCGATCGCCGCCGCGAAGTCGCTCGAGTGGATCCAGTTGCGCACCTGCATGCCGTCGCCGTACACCGGCAGCGGGTCGCCGTGGACGGCGTTGAGGATCATCAGCGGGATCAGCTTCTCCGGGTACTGATACGGGCCGTAGTTGTTCGAGCCGCGACAGATCAGCGCCTGCAAGCCATAGGTGTGGAAGTAGCTCGCCACCAGCAGGTCCGCGCCGGCCTTCGTCGCCGAGTACGGCGAGGAGGGCGCCAGCGGGCTGTGCTCCGTGAACGTGCCCTCCTCGATCGAGCCGTACACCTCGTCGGTCGACACCTGCACGTAGCGCAGCCCGTGCTCGCGCGCTGCCTCCAGCAGCACGTAGGTGCCGAGCGCGTGCGTCGCCACGAACGCGTCCGGCTCGGCGATCGAGCGATCGACGTGCGTCTCCGCCGCGAAGTTCACGATCGCCTCGGGCGCGCCCGCCTCGATCGCGCCCGCGACCGCCTCGCGATCCTCGATCGCGCCGCGCACGAAGCGAAACCCGGGCCGCTCGAGCAGGTCTTGGAGGTTTTCCTCGCGGCCGGCGTACGTGAGCTTGTCGAGCACCGTCACGTGGTCGCCGTGCTCGAGCACGCGCTGGCGCGCGAACGCCGAGCCGATGAAGCCCGCGCCGCCGCAGACGAGCAGTTTCATGCGCGCATCATCCCAGCGATCGGCCCCACGTGCGCTCGCGGCGGGCTCCGGCCTCCCCGTCGGGGGCTAACATGAGCCGATGTCCACCGTCGTGCATCCTCACGTCGACATCGACGAATTCGAGGCGCTGCAGGAAAACGCCCTCTGGACCTTGGGCATGGAGCTCATCGACGGCGAGGCGGTCGTGATGCCTCCGATCGGACAGGAGGCATCCTCCGCCCAGGGGGAGCTGCACCTGGCCTTGCGCCGCTGGCAGGAGGACGCCGAAGTGGAAGGCGTCCTGCTGCAGGACGTGTTCGTCGCGCTCCCGGGAGAGAACCGCCCCGCCCCCGACATCTCGTGGTGGAGCGCCGAGCACCTGCCTCCCCCGCCGCTGCGCGTACTGGATCGCGCGAAGCGACGCATACCCGACCTCGTCGTCGAGGTGCTCTCGCCGAGCACGCGCGCGAACGGCCTCGGCGCAAAGCGCGAGCTGTACATGCGCTCGGGCGTGCCCGAGCTGTGGCTCGTGGACCCCGACGCGCGGACCGTCACGCGGGTGCGACCCGGCGCCGATGACGAGGTGCTTGGCGACGGCGAGTCACTCACCAGCGAGCTGCTCGACGGCTTCGCGCTCGAAGTCGCGCGGATCTTTCCGTTCTGAGCCGTCGGGCCGAGACTCAGGTGATCCCCGCGCGCGCCGCCAGATAGCCGGCCAGGCCGTCCTGCCACGGCGGCAGCGGGATCACGTCGTCGCGCTCTGACTCGAGCGCCGACCACGCCGGGCGCGGCGCCGGGCGCGGCATCTGCTCGGTCGTCGCCTCCCGCACCGCGCAGTCCAGCTCCGCCTGGCGGAAGATCTCCGTCGCGAAGCCGTTCCACGAAACGTGCCCCGCGCCCGCCAGGTGCACCAGGCCGCTCACGCCGCGCTCGAGCAGCCCGAGCAGCGCCGGCGCGAGATGGCCCGTCCACGTCGGGCAGCCCACCTGGTCGCTCACCACCCGAACCGCCTCGCGCTCGCCCGCCAATCGCAGCATCGTCGCCGCGAAGTTGTGCCCCCGCACCCCGAACAGCCACGAGCTGCGCGCGACCGTGTGGCGCGGCGAGGCCGCCAGCACTTCGCGCTCGCCTTCCAGCTTCGTCTGCCCGTACGCCGAGCGCGGCCCGGTCGGATCGGACTCCACGTACGCACGCGGCGCGCCGGAGGAATCTACGAACGCCTCCCCGCTAAACACATAATCGGTCGACACGTGCACGAGCGGCACGCGTTCCCACGCCGCCGCCATCGCCAGGTTGCGCGCCCCGTCGGCGTTCACCGCGTGCGCCTGCTCGCGATGGCTCTCCGCGCCGTCCACGTCCGTCCACGCCGCGCAGTTGAGCACCGCGTCGGGATGCACCCGCGCGAATTCCGCTTCGACCGCGCCTGGGTTCGTGATGTCGAGCTCGTCCACGTCCACCGCCACCAGCTCGTGGCCCGCGGCGGCGCCCACGCGCAGCACGTCGAAGCCGAGCATCCCCGCCGCGCCTGTCACCAGCAGCTTCACAGGATCGAGATATCCGAATTGTCGCCCACCATGAACCGGTACGCGCGCGGCTGGCGGTCGCCGCGGCGCACCGTCACGTTGCGCCCGAGCAGCGAGGACTCCATGCGCCCTTCCAGGTCGCACACCGTGCTGCCCGCCAGCAGGATCGAGTGCTCGACCTCCGCGTTGCAGATCGTGCAGCCCTCGCCGATCGCCGTGTACGGACCCACGTAGCAGTCGCTCAGGCGCGCATCCGCGCCCACGATCGCCGGGCCGCGCACAGTCGTGCGCTCCAACCGCGCCCCGCGCTCGATCACCACGCGGCCTTCCACCTGCGAGTCCACCAGCTCGCCCTCGATCCGCTCGCTCACGTTGTCCAGGATCAGACGGTTGGCCTCCAGCATGTCCTCCAGGCGCCCCGTGTCCTTCCACCAGCCGCGCACGATGTGCGGCTCCACCCGCATCCCCGAGTCCACCAGCTGCTGGATCGCATCCGTGATCTCGAGCTCGCCGCGCGGCGAGGGCGCGATCGCGCGCGCCGCGTCGTGGATCGCCGCCGTGAACATGTACACCCCCACCAGCGCCAGGTCCGTCTTCGGCCGCGCCGGCTTCTCCACCAACCGCACCACGCGGCTCGGGCCGGCCGCCGACGGACCGGCGCCCGAACCGTCGGAGCCGCGCGCGCCCTCAGGGGCGAGCTCCGCAACGCCGTAGTTCTCCGGGTCGGGCACCTGCGTCAGCAGGATCAGCGCGTCCGGCCCGTGCTCGCGAAACGCCGTCACCAGATCCGAGATCCCGCCCTGCAGCAGGTTGTCGCCCAGGTACATCACGAACGCGCTCGCGCCCAAATAAGGCTCCGCGGTCAGCACCGCGTGCGCGAGACCCAGCGGTTCCTTCTGCGGGATGTACGTGATCCGCACCCCGAAGCGCGAGCCGTCGCCCGCCACCGCTTCGATCTCCGGTCCCGTCTCCGGCGCGATGATGATCCCCACCTCCGCGATCCCCGCCTGCGCCATCGCCTCGATGCCGTAGAACAGCACGGGCTTGTTCGCCACCGGCACCAGCTGCTTGGCGCTCGTGTGCGTAATCGGGCGCAGGCGCGTGCCCTTGCCCCCGGACAGGATCAGGCCCTTCAGCGCATCCATTGCGTGCGGGAGCCTACAGAGCGACGTCACGGCCGGTAGGCCGCTCGAGCAGCCGATCCGGCGATATCCGGCAGTAGGTCGGATGACCGCCGGCGAGGCCCTCCGGGAGGATCGCGCTGAGCGCTGAGCGCCTGATCGCGCAAGCGCAGGATCCGCACGGATCTTCGGTTAGCGCCGGGGGGCGCCCCCGCGTCAGTAGCCGCCGCCCAGCTTGCGGTGATCCCACGTCGCTCGGCGCAGCTCCACGAACTCGAGCGCCACGCGCTTGGCCGCCTGCCGGTCGATCATCGCGCCCACCTCCGCCGCCGGCTCCGCCACCGGCGGCTGCCCGCGCGGCGCCGCGTAGCGACGAAAGATCTCCTGACCGAGCGCTTTGACCACGTGCTCCTCGCGGTGCACGATCGCCTCGCACTCCAACATCACCCCGCGCAGCTCCTGGTAGAGCTCGGCCGCCTCCACCTGCAACGTCGCGCGCGCGTCGCGCTCGAGGTTGCGCACCTTCTGCGAGGCCGCGTACGTCCACGCCCAGATGCGCGGCCCGGGCTCGCCCGCGGGCGCCCCGCCCTCGCCGGCCGGCCGCTCGCTCTCGCCCGCGGGCGCCTCGCGCAGCACGTACCACAGCGGCATCAGGTGCGGCCAGCCGCGCGGGCCGAGCGTCGCGCACGTGACTGTCCGCTGTTCGCGCAGGAACGCTGCGACCTGCGCGTCGCTCATCTTGATCTGCTCGCGGCGGCTCACTCGGACGGGAGCGTAGCGACCGCCGGCTGGCCCGAGCTCACTCCGCAGGAGCGCGCGATAGTGAGAGACACCGGTCGCGGTGCGCTTGCGCCTGCCCTAGCGCTTGGCGATGATTGCGCGCCATGCCGAAGCTCAGATTGCGCACGAGTTCACCCAGCCGGCCGCGGCCCACGCCAGCGCTGACCTCGGGCCGGCGCACGGGGGGTGGCGTCGTGATCGGGCGCCGGCGCGGAGCGGCGTGCTCGCTCGCGCCTGGCGCGGTGAACTCGACGCCGAACAGGCGGGTGCGGCGCGATCTCGCCTCAGGCGCACCCGCGTGAAGTCCACGACCCACTCAGGCCGCCGCCGGCGCGGCGCTCGCCTCGCGCAGCCGCGCCACCGCCGCGGACACCGCCTCGCGCGCGTCCCGGGGCTCGAGCACCGCCGCGTCGCCCGCTTCCTTGAGAATCTCGCGCACGAGCCAGTCGACCCCCGCGAAGCTCAGCTCGACCACCACCGCGCCGTCGGCGCACTCCTCGACCACGCGCCGCGCCTCGCGCGCCCAGCGCGCGCGCTCGGGTGAGACCCACACGCGCGCGCTGCGCGACGCCGGCACCTCGCCCGTGCGCAGCCAGCCGTCGACCTCCGCCGCGGGGTCGACCTCGGGACGCGGGCGGAAGCGCTCTTTGGTGACCGTCACATGCTTGATGCGATCCAGGCGGAAGTGGCGCACGCCGCCGCGCTCGGGGTCGAAGGAGGCCACGTACCAGCCCTCGCGACCGTTCGTCAGCGCATACGGCTCGACCCTGCGCAGCGCGAGCTCGTCCTCGTTCTCCTTGTAGTACTCGAGCTCGATCAGGCGGTGCGCGACGATCGCCTTGGACACCAGCCGCGCGACGTCCGAGTCATCGCCGGCCGTCGGCGCGACCTGCAGCCCCTGCTCCATCGGGTCCTCGCCGAGCGCCGCCACGATCCTCTCGCGCGCCGACGTCAGCGAGCCGTCGGGGATGTGCTCGCCGATCAGGTCGATCGCCGCCACCAGCGCCTTCGCCTCGACCGGCAGCAGGCGCGCCGGGCGGTCGAAGTTGTCGCTGTAGGGCTCCGGGTCGACCTCGATCTCCCCCTGCTCGTCCTTGAACTCCGCATACAGCACGTAGGAGCCGCCGCCGAAGTTGACCACGTTGAGCACGTTGACGTCCTCGCGCAGCTCCTCCTCGCTGATCTGCAGGCGCTCGCACACGTCGCCGATCGGGACGCGCTCGCCCGCGCGCCCGGCCCGGATCAGGATGCTCGCGAGCGTCACCAGCCGCGCGAAGCGCTCCGGGCGGATCGCCGTGTCCGGGCGCCCGGACTCCTGCTCGCCGTCCGAGGCCGGCGACTGCGCGCCGGCTCGCGCCGCGCGCGAGCGCGAGCGGATCCGCGCGCCCGCGCTCGCCTCGCGCGGCGGCGAGGGCCGCGAGCCGTGCTCGCCGGGCGCGAGCGGCGGCGCCTCGCCGTGGCGCTCATCCAGCAGCTCGAGGCGCCGCTGCAGCTCGCACACGAGCTCCTCGGGGCCGAGCAGCCTGGCGTTCGCGCCCAGCCCCAGCACCCACGAGATCAGGCTGCGCGCGCTCGAGTAGCCCGTCTCGAACACCGTCTCCCCCTCCTCCTCGTGGATCTCGCCGTAGCGCCCGAAGTGGCGTTCGATCTGCCACGCGATGCGCTCGCACACGTGCACGCGCGCGATCCCCTGCTCCTCGCCCAGCTGCCAGTCCGCGCGGTTCGCGTACGCGCGCGGATCGAAGTCCGCCGGCCTGTGGAAGTCGTGCTCGGCCTTCGTCGCGTATGAGACCTTGCCGCGGATCCGCGACAGGCGGAACACGCGCACCGCCCGGCGCTCGTGCGCGTAGCCCAGCAGGTAGAACTGCCCGCCCTGGAACAGCAGGTGATAGGGGTCCACGCGGCGCGCGCTCAGCTCGTCGCGCTCCATCGTGTAGTACTCGAACACGATCGTCTTGTTGCGGAAGATCGCCGTCTCGACCTTCGCCAGGCGCGAGGACAGCTCGTGCCCGCCCGCCGACGCGGTGATCCCGAGCGCCACCGAGCGCTGCTCGGGCGCGCGCAGCGGGCT
Organism: Solirubrobacteraceae bacterium; assembly: GCA_035503075.1. Classification (GTDB taxonomy): domain Bacteria; phylum Actinomycetota; class Thermoleophilia; order Solirubrobacterales; family Solirubrobacteraceae; genus Palsa-744. Next base: position 18,416 of record DATJTT010000053.1, on the reverse strand, counting down.
CGGGCGTCCCCACGTGATCTGCTGCAACGCCAGGCGCAGCGGCTCCGCATACGCGAATTCTCCGTCCAGCAGGCTGAGCGCCGTCTGCAGCGCCGCGAGCTCGGAGTCGGTGAACGCGATCGCCGGCAGGTGGAAGTTCTCGGGACGCAGCGAGTAGTTCTCCTGCTCGGCCGCCCCGTCCGCCGGCCGGTCGACCGTCAGCTGGATGCGCAGCGATTCGAGCTCCGAGCGATCGGCGTAGAAGCGTCGCGCGAACGCGTCCTCGTTCATGCCGCTGTAGCCCTCGACGTCGCGGCGGATCTCGAGCGCCGTGACCGGCCGGCGCTCGGCCATCAGGTATGAGATCAGCGACAGCTGGCGGATCAGCTTCTCGGTGTCCTTTGCCATCCGACTCCAAAAGATAGAAGCCGGTGGCGAGACCGATGCGCGAAGCACGCACCGCCGCCCCGCTATTTGCGGCCTTTCAGGCGGCCGCGCGCGCCGCCAGCGGCTCCTCGCAGGGCGCCGGCTGCTCCTGGGCGCTCGCCGGCGCGCGCGCGGCGAAGAACGCGCCCGCGCCGAGCGCGCGGTCAAACGGCGACCAGCGCCGCCCGGGAGCCAGCTCCTTTTCCAAGCGGTCGAAGCTGCCCAGGCGCCCGCCGAGGTTGTCGATCATGTGCACCAGCGTCGCCTCGCGCGTGCACGGCACGACCGGGCTGCCGTGCTCGAGCGCGCCGTGATGGGAGAGGATGATGTGCCCGACCGCCTGCGCCAGCTCTGCCGGGAAGCCGTCGATGTCCTCGATCAGGCGCCGGACGCGGTAGTAGCCCAGGGCGATCTCGCCGTGCAGCCTGCCCATGTCGGTCAGGTCGATGGCCCGCTCGCCCCCGGCCGCATCCGTGTACGCCTCGAGCTTGCCGACGTCGTGCAGCAGCGCGCCCGTCACCGCCAGGTCGCGGTCGATGCCCGCGAAGGTCGCGCTGATCGCGCTCACCGCCTGCGCGACCTCCAGGCAGTGCTCGAGCAGCCCGTGCGCGTAGGCCTGGTGGAAGTACTTGGCCGCGGGCGCCGTACGGTAGCCCGCCCACAGCTCGCCGTCCTCGCCGAACACGCGCTCGAGCAGCACGCGCAGGAACGGCTGCCGGATCGTGCCCAGCAGCTCGCGGACCTCCGCTTCCATCTGCTCGACCGCGCGCGCGGGGCCGTCGCGCAGGTCGGCGGGGTCGTAGCTGCCCGCCTGCGGCGCGTGCAGGCCGCGGAGGTTGATCTGCGGGCCAAAGCGCGGGTGCACCGTGTAGCGGCCCGTCACCCGCACCGCCGCGCCCGCGCTCGCCAGCCGCTCGACCTCCGCGAGCTCCTCCCACACCATGCACGCGACCGCGCCCGTACGGTCCCCGAGCTGCAGGCGCAGGTACTCGCCGCCGTCGCGGCGGCGGCGGCGCTCGGCCTCGCGCACGAGCAGCACCTGGTCGATCTCCGCGCCGTCTGTCAGCTCGTTCAGCAGCATCGGCTGAAGGTAGACGCGGGCGCGGACGGGACGCTCGGCGCGTGCACGGACGCCGCCGCCCGGGGGCGGCGGCGTCCGTGGAGACCTCGGCGCCGGGGGACGCCTTCGATCTCTCCCGAGCACCGCCGGAGAGGTGGGACGATGCTCAAGACTCGCACTTCCCCCCGCTTCGCCTCGTGCGGCTTGGCGGCGGATCGGGCGGCGGATCGACCGTTCCGCGTGTCACTTTAGTTCCGGTTATACGACTTCGCTAGATGTGTTTCTGACTTTTTGGCGGCCTCGCGCGCCGGCGTGGCCGCGCCGGCCGCGGGCTTGCGCGCCACGCACGCCGCGGCACGGGGCGCCGCTCGGCTACGGCTCCAAACGGTGCGGGCCGCGGTACAGGAACGTGACCTCGCGGACGTTCTCCTGCCCGAGCATCTGCATCAAAAGGCGCGTCAGGCCGAAGCCGAAGCCGCCGTGCGGCGGCGTGCCGAAGCGGAAGAAGTCCAGGTAGTACTGGATCGAGTCGATCTCCACCCCCTTCTCCAGCGCCTGCGCGATCAGCTGCTCGTAGCGGTGCTCGCGCTGGGCTCCGGTCGTCAGCTCGAGACCACGCCACAGCAGGTCGAAGCTCTTGGTGAGCGTCGGTTCGTCGGGGTGGCGCATGTGGTAGAACGGCCGCACGCTCGTCGGATAGTCGGTCACGAACACGAACTCGTGGCCGTGCTGCTCGCGCACGAGCGCGGACAGCGCACGCTCGCTCGCGGGGTCGAGGTCGTGTTCGGCGCCCGGAGGCTCGTGGCCGCTGTCGTGCAGCAGCTCCTTGGCTGCGTCCAGGCTCAGGCGCGGGAACGGCAGCGAGGGCACCGTCGGGCGGACGCCGAACGCCGCCTCGATCTGCTCGCCGTGGGTCTCGCTGACGACCGCCAGCGCGTGCGCCAGCCAGCGCTCCTCGAAGGCCATCACGTCCTCGTGCGAGTCGATCCAGGAGATCTCCACGTCGACGCTCGTGAACTCCGTGTCGTGGCGCGAGGTGAACGACGGGTTCGCGCGGAACACCGGCCCGATCTCGAACACCTTGCCGAAGCCCGCCGCCATCGCCATCTGCTTGTAGAACTGCGGCGACTGCGCGAGATACGCGTCGCGCTCGAAGTACTCGACCTTGAACAGCTCGGCGCCCGACTCGCTGGCCGAGCCCATCAGCTTCGGCGAGTGCAGCTCGATGAAGCCCTCTTTGCGCCAGTACTCGCGCATCGCGTGCTCGACCGTGCTCTGCACCTCGAAGATCAGCCTCCGCTCCGGGCGGCGCAGGTCCAGGTAGCGCCAGTCGATGCGCTTGTCCAGGGCCGAGTCGGGCGCGATCGGCAGCTCCGGCTCGGCGGGCGAGTCCACCCGCAGCTCCTCCAGGCGAACCTCCAGGCCGCCGAGCTTCACGCGCTCGTCGTCCACCACCGTGCCCGTCAGCGTCACCGCCGACTCGACCGCCAGCGCCGAGACCCGTTCGTTGAGCTCGCTCGGCGGCTCCTGCTTGGCGAGCGCCACCTGCGCGAGGCCAGTTTCGTCGCGCAGGATCAAGAACTGCATCCGCTTCTGGTCGCGCAGCGCGTGCACCCAGCCGCGCAGCGTCACCCGCTCTCCCAGGCTCTGGCGCAGCTCTGAGGTCAGCGTCCGCGTCACGGTGAGCACGGACCCTATCCCAGGCGACCGGGACGCGTTCCTCGCCCGGTGACCGTGCCCGCCGCGGGGGTCGGCCCGGATCCTCGGTCGCGAGTCGGCCCGGAGCCTGGGTCATATCGTCCAGAGACGCGCGAGCGGCGCAAAGTTCGCCGGTGGGCGCGTCGATGGGTGAGCGACCGCAAAGAAGGGAGCCCACCAAATGCCCGCCAGCGCAAGTTCGCGTTCGAGGCTCGGGGCGTCGCTGCGGGCGATTGCCGTCGCCGGATTCTGCTGCGCGACGCTGCTGCCTGGGAGCGCGCTCGCGCAGACTACCGCCCAGCGCCAGACGTTCACGGTCGCCTGGGGCGGTAACTACTACGGCACGCTCGGCGCAGGCTACAAAGGGCGGACGTACGGGCCGGCCGCGACGCTCGTGTCCAACGTGCGCGAAATCGCCTCCGCGGGCTCCAACTACGCGCTGCTGGAAAACGGCACGATCGATGCGTGGGGCGCCAATGCGTTCGGCCAGCTCGGCGACGGAACGCACCTGGCTGCGTGGACCCCTACCCCGGTGAGCGGCATCACGGAAGCCGTCGCCGTCGCGGCCGGCCAGGAACACGCGATGGCGCTGCTCGCGAACGGGACCGTCGAGACCTGGGGCATGAACACCTTCGGGACTATGGGCACCGGGACCAGCGGTCACGGAAAAGAAATCGGAGACCCCAGCGGGCTCCCGATCCAGGTCCCCGGCTTGAGCGGTGTCGTCGCGATCGCGTCCGGCGGCGGCGAGGACGCGGCGCTGCTGAGCGACGGGACGGTCGAGACCTGGGGCGCCAACAAAGCCGGCCAGCTCGGCGACGGCACCACCGTCGAAAAAACCACGCCCACCCCGGCGCTCGGGCTCACCCACGTCAAGGCGATCGCGGTCGGCGGCGGCGGCTGGAACGGCCACACGCTCGCGCTGCTGCAGAACGGGACCGTGATGGCCGCCGGCAACAACATGATCGGCGAGCTCGGGACCGGCGACACCGTGCGCGCCACGACCTTCGTGCCCGTCCCCGGTCTCTCGCACGTCGTCGCGATCTCGGCGGACATGACACACAGCATGGCCCTCTTGGAAAACGGGACCGTGATGACCTGGGGCAGCGACGGCAACGACGAGCTGGGGATCCCGGCTGCGCCCGAACAGTGCTTCGGCACGCCGTGCAGCACGCGTCCGGTGCCGGTGAGCGGATTGAGCGACGTGAGCGCGATCTCCGCCGGCTACCGCTTCAGCCTCGCGCTCAGCGACGGCAAGGTGTACGCGTGGGGTTGGAACACCGGCGGCGAGATGGGCAGCAGGAGCGGCAGGGAAGGCCGCGACCAGCTGCTGCCGATCCAGGTGCCCCTGTCCGGCGAAGCGAAGGCGATCTCGGCCGGCTGGTTCTCGAGCCTGGCGCTGACCAGCGAACCCGGCCCGCCGCCGCCGATCGAAATCACGCCCGGCCGCGGCTCGTTGACCGTTCGCTGGGTCGAGAGCCGGGAAACGACCGTCCCCTGGACCGTGCGCTGGCGCCCGGCGGGCGGCTCCCAAAACAGCTGGCCGCGGGCCCAGACCGTCGAGCTGGCGCCCGCCGCCCGCAGCTACACGATCACCGGGCTGAGCGCCGAACCCTACGAAGTCCTGATCAAAAACCAAGCCGGCCAGGGCAGCTTCCGCCGCAAGACGATCGTCGGGACCCCGCTCGCCCCGCAGTGACAGGCCGTCACGGCCGGGCCACGCGGCAGGGCCTCGGCGGCGGCGCCCTCGCCGCGCTCGCCGGCGGCGCCCCGCCCTACCGCGCGCGGGGCTCCTGCGTCGCGCGGGGCTCCCGCGGCGCGAGCTCCACCTCGACGGCGAACTCGCCGTCGGGGACCCGCTGCAGCTGCTCGATCGCGCCCGCCCGGCGCAGGTCCCCGAGCCCCAGCTCGAGCGCCGCCAGGCGCTCGGCGGTGTCGCGCACGACCACGCGACTGACCGCCGCGCGCATCGGCAGCCGCGCCTGCGACTTTGCCTTGCGCACCTCGTGCAGGACGTCGGCGACGAGCTCGAGCGCGACCTCCTCGCGACCGTGTCCGTTGGCGTGCCCGCCCGGTGAGCCCGCGTCCCCGCCGAGCGCCGCCGCGTGCAGCTCGCCCGCGTCCGGCCACGGCGCGCGGTGCACCGAGCCCTCCTGCCACCACGACCACGCCTCCTCGCACACGAACGGCAGGAACGGCGCGAACAGACGCTGGAAGACCGACAGCGAGCTCTCGAGCGCGAGGCCGACCGATGCGCTCACCCGCCGGTCGGGGTCATAGCGCCGGCCCTTGACTAGCTCGACATAGAAGTCGCAATACCACCAGAAGAAGCTCTCGGTGCGCTCGAGCGCGCGCGCGTAGTCGTAGCGCTCGAAGCTGTCCGTCGCCTCCTGCACGGTCCTCGCGAGCCGCGCGATCAGCGCGCGGTCGAGCGGGTGCGTGAGCCCTGCTTGCCCCCCGTTCTCGACGCCCACGCCATGCGCCGCGGGCGGCTCGCGCGAGCCGGCGGGGTCCGTGGGATCGCCCTCGCCCGCGCGCGGCGCGTCCGCGAGCGCGAACTTCGAGGCGTTCAGAAGCTTCACCGCGAGGCGCCTTCCGACCCTCATCTGCTGCGGGTCGAAGGCCGTGTCCGCGCCCGGACGGCCGCTCGCCGCCCAGTAGCGCGCGGCGTCCGCCCCGTGCTCCCGCAGCAGGTGCATCGGCGTGACCACGTTGCCCCTCGACTTGGACATCTTCTTGCGGTCGGGGTCGAGCACCCACCCGGAGATCGCGGCGTTCGCCCACGGCAGCACGTCGTAGTCCAGCTGCGAGCGCAGGACCGTGGTGAACAGCCACGTCCGGATGATGTCGTGCGCCTGCGGGCGCACGTCCATCGGGAACACCTTCGCGAACAGTTGCTCGTCCTCGCCGGCCGCGCCGCGACCGGACGGGTCCGTACCCGCGCTCTGGCCGCCCGCGATCTGCGGCGTCAGCGAGGAGGTCGCCCACGTGTCCATCACGTCCGGGTCCCCGGCGAAGCCCCCCGGCTGGCCGCGCTGGGCCGGCTCGTAGCCGTCGGGCGCGTCCGTCGAGGGGTCGACCGGCAGCCGCTCGGGCGTCGGCGTGATCGGCTGGTCATACAGCACCGCGCCGGCGCCGTCGAGCGGATACCACACGGGAAATGGCACGCCGAAGAAGCGCTGGCGGCTGATGCACCAGTCGCCGTTCAGGCCGTTCACCCAGTCCTCGAAGCGCGCGCGCATGTACGGCGGATGCCAGCGCAGTTGCCCGGCGCGCGCGAGCAGCGCCTCGCGGTGCTCGAGCGTGCGGATGAACCATTGGCGGCTGGTCACGATCTCCACCGGACGCTCGCCCTTCTCGAAGAACTTGACCGCGCGGCTCACCGGCTGGGGCTCGCCGAGCAGGTCCCCGGAGGCGCCCAGCAGCTCGACCACGCGCCTGCGCGCCTGGTTGATCGTCCTGCCCACGAGCTCGCCGTAGCTCGCGCGCGCGCGTTCGACGTCGGCGCTCTCCCAGCCGGGCGCTCCCCAGGGGACGTCGAGCAGCCGCCCGTCTTGACCGAGCACCGCGCGCACCGGCAGCCCGAGCTCGCGCCACCAGGTCACATCCGTGAGGTCCCCGAAGGTGCACACCATCACCAGCCCCGTGCCCTTCTCGCGCTCGACCAGCGGGTGGCTCAGCACCGGCACGCGCGTGCCGAACAGCGGCGTCAGCACCTCCGTCCCGACGAGCCCGCGGTGGCGCTCGTCCTCGGGATGGGCCAGCAGCGCGACGCACGCCGCGATCAGCTCCGGACGGGTCGTCTCGATCAGCGCCCGCGCGCCCGCGCTACCGGCCTCGCCGTCGCCGTCGCCGTCGGCCGGCGCGAAGCGCACGCGGTGCATCGCCCCCGGACGCTCGCGGTCCTCGAGCTCGGCCTGCGCGACGGCCGTCTGGAAGTCCACGTCCCACAACGTCGGCGCCTCCAGCTGGTAGGCCTCGCCGCGCTCCAGCAGGCCCAGGAACGAGCGCTGCGAGACGCGCTGCGCGCGCCGGCCGATCGTCGTGTAGGTCAGCGACCAGTCGACCGACAGGCCCAGGCGCCGCCACAGCTGCTCGAACGCCTGCTCGTCGCTCTCGGTGAGCGCCAGGCACAGCTCGACGAAGTTGGGCCGCGAGACGGCGAGCGGCTGCTTGTTGGCGTCCTGGCCGCCGCCGACCGGCGCAACGAAGTCGGGGTTGTACGGCACCGACGGGTCACAACGCACGCCGTAGTGGTTCTGCACGCGCCGCTCCGTCGGCAGGCCGTTGTCGTCCCAGCCCATCGGGTAGAAGACCTCCCTGCCGCGCATCCGCTGGTAGCGCGCGATCGTGTCCGTGTGCGTGTAGGAGAACACGTGGCCGACGTGCAGCGAGCCGCTGACCGTCGGCGGCGGCGTGTCGATCGAGTAGACGCGCTCGCGCGCCGCGGAGCGGTCGAAGCGATACGTGCCCTCGCGCTCCCACACCGCGCTCCACTTCTCCTCCAGGCCGTCCAGGCTCGGGCGCTCGGGCACGCGCTTCTCGGGTGATCGCTGCGGCTCCAAGCCGTTGATCGTACCCGCCCACCAGCGCCGGCAGGCGACGCGCTCAGCTCATTTCCACGTACCCCGTCGCTTCCGTCGGCGTGCGCACGTTGGCGGCGACCTTGTTTTCGTAGTTGCCCTCGATCGTCTGGATGTCGCCGTCGGGTAGCACGTCGCGCACGATCCCCACGTGTTCGTCGCCGAACACGATCAGATCGCCCGGCTTGGGCACCACGCCGGGACCGTTGGGGATCGCCCGCCCGGTGCTCTGCGCCCAGGACCAGACCTCCGAGACGGCGCCCGCGCCTTGCCCGCCTTCGCCGATCGGCTCGCCCGCCTGGCGGGCGACCCACGAGGCGAAGTACGCGCACCACGGCGCCCCCGGGATCGCGCCGGCGGTCGCCGTGCGGTACTGGGCGATCGCGGGCGATTCGTTGGAGCCCGGCGGCTGCTCGGTCTGCCCGATCTGGCTTTCGGCGATCGCCACGATCCGCGCGCCGGGCGTGTCCTGGGTGGCGAGCCCCGTGGGCGAGAGGGCCGCGACGCCCGAGACGCCGTCCAAGCCCGAAAGCGCGCTCGCGCCGCTCAAGCCGGCGTATGAGGCGTCCTCGGGATCCTCGAGCGCCGCCCCGGCCGCGGTCGCGGCGCTCGGTCCGGAGCCTTCGTAGTCGCCGCTCGCGCGTTCGAGCTCGGCCGCGAAGGACGATCCGCCACGCGCGAGCGCCGAGCCGGATTCGGAGGGCGCCGGCGTGCCGCCCGTGCTCGCGCCGATCAGCGACGCCGGGTCGGCGAGCGCCTGCCTGATCGCCGATACGCGCTCGAGCGTCGCTTCCAGGCTCATCGTCTCCGGTAATCGGCGGCGCCCGCCGAAGCTGGAGGGTCGGCGGCGGTCGCCGAAGCTGGAGGGTCGGCGGCGGTCGCCGAACGGATCGGCCGGACAAAGAGGACGGGCGGCCGTCGCCGCCCGTCCGACCACCGTTCCCTCGATGAAGCGGCGGTATATGGCTGCGCCGGCCGTTCTGTGACCGCCGAAGCGTTATGACCCTCCTGCCGCGGGCGGCCGACCGAAAACATCGGCCAGCGGTCAGGGGGGCTTCGCTGCAGCGGTGGCGTCCTCTAGGCGCCACCGCTGAGGAAGTTGTTGGACTATTCCAGGAGTTTCAGCGCCGCGTCGGGCAGCTGGTTCGCCTGTGCCAGGATCGCCACGCCGGCCTGCTGGAGGACCTCGTTCTTGGTGAAGTTGGTCATTTCCGTGGCCATGTTGACGTCATCGAGCGCGCTCTGCGCCGCGGTGAGGTTCTGGCTGTAGACTTCCAGGTTGGTCTGGGTGTACTGGATGCGGTCCTGGGCGGCACCGAATTCACCAGCGAGCTTCGCGACTTCTTCGATCGCCGTGGTCACGTTTTCAAGCGTGACGGCAGCTGCGCCGCCGATGGTCGTTACGATCGTGCCGACTTCACCCGCTTTGACTTCGATTTTTTCTTCGGCGCCTTCGTTGGGGCCGACCTGGAAAGCGATCTCTGCTCCGCCTTCAAGCAGTTCGGTGCCGTTGAACGTCGTCGTCTTGGCGACTCGTTCGATCTCCTTGAGCAGGTCTTCCTGCTCTTCTTCGATCGCGACCTTGCCTTCCGCGGAGGTCGTGCCGTTTTCCTTCTCGACCGAGAGCTCGCGGATGCGCTGCAGCATCTGCTCGACGTCGTTGAGGGCGCCCTGGGCGGTCTGCGTCAACGCCACCGCGTCCTGGATGTTTTCGGAAGCCTGGTTGAGGCCGTTAACCTGGCTCGTGAGGTTCTCGCTGATCGCGTAGCCGGCGACGTCGTCGGCGGCCGAGTTGATCTTGAGGCCCGAGGACAGCCGTTCCATCGACTGCGCAAGCATGTTCTCGGTGCTGTTCAGGTTCCGGCTGGCGTCCAGCGCCTCGAGGTTGGTGTTGATCGTGAGGGACATGCGTTCATCTCCTTGATGACGTTGTTTGTGTTGGTCCCGGTCCGACTCCGTGTCGGTCCACGCCAAGTATCGACAGCGCGCGGGGAAACTTGAGGAACGTTCCTCACCCTCACGGATTCCTCACACAAACGTTGACTCCTTTGCGTGCACGCCCGCATTCCCGCGCTCGCCGGAGCCGCGGCCTTGGCCGCCGCGCGCGCACGCCTGTTGCTGTCAGCGCCGGCGCTCAGGCGCGCACGTCGACGTGCGGCTGGCCGCCCTCGTCCTCCTCGTCCTCCTCGCCGTGCTCGTCGTGCGCCTCGGCCTGGCGCTCGCGACGGCGACGCTCCCGCTCCTGCCTGGCGGCGCGATCGCGCTCGCGCGAGACCGGCTCGAGCGGCTGGACCGGCAGCCTCGCGGAGATCGGCGTCGGATCGGGCAGGATCGGGTGGATCGGGTCCATGCTCCGCGCTCAGCCGCTCGTGTCCGGATGCCCCGGCATCTATGGACGCCTGCCGCCCGGGCGCGGGGGAGCGGGCGGCAGCTCGCGCCGCGCGGGCGCGCCGCGACTGCCCGCCACGAGCTGCTGCTCGCGGCTCTTGATCTCGAGCACCACCAGCCTGCGCCACAGGAACACGGCCCCCGCCCACGCCGCCACATAGCAGATGACGCCTGCGACCAGCGCGCGCAGCACGGCGTCGGCGAACGTGTTCGTCGGCAGCGACGTGTAGCCGGCGATCGCGAACCCCAGCAGACCGCCCCAGCCCTTGGCGCGCGCGACCGCACGCGCGGCGCGCGGGTGCGCGGCGATGCTCGGCCCGGCCGCATCCGCGCCCGCGTCCTTGCCGGACTTGCCGCCCTTCTTGCCGGCCTTGGCATCCTTGCCCGCCTTCCCGCCCTTGCCGGCCTTGCCCGCGCCGCCCGCGGGCGCGGGCGGCTTGGCGACTCGCGGCTGGAGCGCCGTCGCCTGCGCCGCCGCCGGCGGGGCCTCGCTCGCGGCCTCAGTCGCCATGACGCTCGACTTCCAGGCCCATGCGCAGCTCCGCGCGCTGGCACTCGAATATGAAGCGGATCAGGCGGCGCCGGTCCAGTTCCTTGATCTCGTCGAAGATCACGCCGCGATAGCCGTGGGCGTCGATTCGGACGATCTTGCCGGTTCCGGAAACGGGCAGTTCGCCCGCCGCGAGCTCCAGCTGGAAGTGCACCTGATCGCCGATTTTCAGCGCGTCGGCGCCCGCCAGCAGGAATCCGCCGCCGCTGATGTCAACGGTGCAGCCGTTGATCTGGATCAGCTCCGGCCCGCCGAACACGAGCGCCGGCCGCGCCGACTTGATGCGCACGTATTCGCGCTCCTGCACGACGTCGATCGAGCGCGGCTGTTCGATGTGCAGGACGTCCGGGTCGGAGGGATCGGTGGACGCCGTGCCCGTCAGGTGCACCCGCCCGTTCGGACCCTGGAATTCGATCACGAGCGCCTGCAGCTGGGCGGCGCTGAGCGGCTCGATCGGCACCATGATCGCCACCTGCAGCATCCCTTCCTCGGACTCCATGACGCGCGCCGGGATCCTCGCGCCGCTGAGCGGCACGAGCGTGACCGTGTCCGAGCGCTCGGGAAGCTCGACCGTCGTGGCGGGCGGCTTCGCGGTCTTGTCGCGCCCGAATTTCATGGCAGAAGCCTCGCGGCCAGTCCGGCCGGATCGACGCGATGCAGGCGCCAGCCGCCGCCGCGCCCGCGCTCGAGCAGGTACTCGGGCGCGAGCCCGAACAGGCACGCGGCCTCGACCGCCACGCCGATCTGATCCGTCTCATCGGCATGGGTCACCGCCAGCGAGGTCGGGGCCAGCGGGCGCAGCCCTCCGAGCAGCTGTGCGGCCGCCCCCGGTCCGAGCGTCGCCGGCAGCGCGACCACCACGCGCTCGGGCTCGAGCGCGGCCAGCAACCCCGCGAGCTCGCGCACGCCGGCGCGATCCGAGGGCGACAGGCTCGGAGTGTCGAGCACCGCCATGCCCTCCTTGCGCGCCCTTGCGAGCGCGCGCACGGCGCGCGTGGTGCGCGCCGGGGTGGGCCTCATCAGGTACGGGCTGAGGACCATGTGCAGCTCGCCGCGCTCGCCCGCGCGCGTGATCGTCGCGAAGCTCGCACGCAGCGAGCTGCTCCTGCGGTAGGCCCCGAGCAGCGCCGCACAGCAGGTCGTCTTGCCGGCCCCGCCGGCGCCCACCACCACGATCGCGGCGCCCCGCGTGGGCAGCGCCGGCGCCACCGGGATCCGCTGCGCGAGCGTCGCGCGCACGCCCTGCGCGAGGCCGGCGCGCGGTGCGAGCGCGAGCGCGTGCGCGCTCGCGCCGTCGATCAGCTCGTTCGCAAGCGCCTCGCTGATGCCGTAGCGCCGCAGGCTCTTGGCGACCCCCGCCCGCGCCCGCCCGTGCGAGCCCGGCGCGACCACCCGCCGCTCGCCGGCGGCGGACGTGCGCGAGGGCTGCGCGCGTTCTGCGACCGGTGGGTAGAGCTCGGGAAGCTCCTCGGGCGGGAGCTCCTGGTAGTCGCCGCTCCACGTCAGCGGCACGCGCTCGGGCGACTCGCGTACGCGTGGCCCGCGCTCGAGCGACTCGCGGGGCCCGCGCTCGGGGGCGCGCGCGAACGTGCGCTCGCGCGGGGGCTCGGGCGCCGGCTCGGGCGCGGGCCGGGGGCGGACGCGCTCGCGCGCGGCGGGTGCGGGCGCCGGAGCCGGCCGCGAGGGCTTGGGCCGCGGCTTGGCGAATGGCAGCTCGGGCCGGGCGAGCGGCGGTCCGAGCCGTCTCGAGGCCGGCTCCGGCCACACGAGCGGCGGGGTGGCGCCGGCGCCCGCCTGGCGCGCGCCCGGGCGCGCGCGGTTGGCGCGCGCGAGGGCCGCGAGATGGGCGGTCACATACGCGCTGCCCTCGGTCGCGCTCGGCGGCGTGGAGTCGGGCACCTCCGCCGGCGCGACGGCCGGGGCCTGCGCGCGCGGCGCGGGCCAGTAGCCGAGCGCCGGACGCGGGGGGGGCGTTGCGGGGAAGCCGGGCGCCCCCTGCGGCGCTGGGGCGGCAGGCGTGCTCGGGGGATGCGGCTGGGCGCTCGCGGAGCTAGCGGCCGGCGCGGCGGGCGGCGGTGGCGGCAGCGCCTCGGGGCTTGGGGGCGCGAACGGGGCGGGGGACGCCGCTGTCGCGCCTGGCGGCGGCGCCTGCGAAGCGGGGGACTGCCGTGAGGCCTCGGCCCGCTCGCGCCCGGGATCGCGCGGCGCAGGGGCGGGCTCCCCCTCCGGGGAGGATGCGGGCGCGGGCGGCTCGAAGGCTCCCGGTTGCGGCGGTGGGTAGGGCGCGGGCGCAGGGGCGGCTTGGTCTTCGTCATAGACATCCACCCCCGGCACCCCGGGCATCGCCTCGATCTCGACGTACGCGTGCTGGAAGAAGCCGAGCACCCCGCCCGTCAACCCCTCGCGCCGGCGCACGACGATCGCCTCGGGGCCGAGCTCGCGCTGGATCACGGGGATCAGCTCATCGACCGAGCGTCCACGGTAGACACGCGTCCGGTGGGCCGCGAGCTCATCGCCGCCGCCAGTCAATCGCGCGCGCGCTTGGCGCCCGAGCGCCTCGAGCAGCTCCCCCGGCGTGCTCATGACTCTCCTTTCGGACGATCACCTTGCCGACATGAGGACGCAGGGCCGCGATACATGCTCATGCGTGGATCACCCCGATGGTTTCTACGTTGATGCCCGGCGCTATCTCGTTGTAGGAGCAAACCGCCAGATGCGGCTGGGCCTGGACGATCAGCCTACGCAGGTGCCGGCGGATGCGCGCGGAGCAGAGGATGACCGGGCGCGCGCCGCGGGCGCTGGCGTGCTCGACCTGGGTGCGCAGCGCGGTCACGATCGCCTGCGCGCGCGGCGGGTCCATGGCGAGATACTCCCCATCGGTGGTCTGGGTGATCGAGCCGGAGACCTCCTGCTCGATCGCCGGGTCCAGGGTTATAGCTTGCAGTCGCAACTGCTCGTCCAGGTGGGGAGCCGTGATCGCCCGGCCGAGGGCCTGGCGAGCGTACTCCGATAGGAGACTCGTGTCACGTGTTGTTCGAGCCTTGTCGCCGATTGCCTCCACGATCGTGCCCAGATCGCGGATCGGGACGCCCTCCGAGAGCAGCGATTGCAGCACCCGCTGGATCTCGCCGAGCGAGAGCGCGTCGGGCACGACCTCTTCGACGACCGCCGCGTTGGTCTCCTTGAGCTTGTCCAGCAGCGCGCGCACGTCCTGGCGCGTGAGCAGTTCGGATGCGTGGCCGCGGATCGTCTCGGTCAGGTGGGTGACGATCACCGACTCGGGGTCCACGACGGTGTAGCCGAGCGCCTCCGCCTCCGCGCGCTGGGACTCGTGCACCCACACCGCCTCCAGCCCGAACGCGGGCTCGCGCGTGGGCACGCCCTGGAGCTTGCCGCTGGCGTCGCCCGGGTCCATCGCGAGCAGGTGCCCGGGCATGATCCGCCCGCGCGCGACCTCCGCGCCGCGCACCTTGACGACGTACTCGTGGGACTCCATGCCGAGCTCGTCGTGGATCCGCACCGGCGGGATCACGATGCCGAGGTCGGTGGCGATCTGGCGGCGGATCATGCTGACGCGGCGCAGCAGCGAGCTCGAGCCGCCCGAGCCCGCGTCCACGAGCGGCACGAGGCCGAAGCCGATCGCGAGCTCGAGCGCGTCGACGCCGACCTCGGAGATCGGCTCGTCGGGCTTGGGCAGCGCGGCCTTGGCGGCGGCCGCGCGCGCCTTGGCGTCGGCGTCGAGGTCGGCGGGCACGCCCCTGCGCACCGCCCACGCGATCGCGCCGAAGATCGCGGCGATCGCCAGGAACGGCAGCTTCGGCAGCCCGGGGATCAGCGCGAACAGGCCGATCGCGCCGGCGGCCACGAGCGGCGCTTTGCGCTGTCTGAGGATCTGGTTGGCGATGTCCGAGCCGAGGTCGCGGTCGGAGGCGGCGCGCGTGACGATGATGCCGGTCGCGACCGAGATCAGCAGCGCGGGGATCTGCGCGGCCAGGCCGTCGCCGACGGTCAGCAGCGAGTACTGGTGGGTGGCTTCGCTGAAGCCCAGGCCGCGCTGGAGCATGCCGACGACGATCCCGCCGATCAGGTTGATCGCGGTGATGATCACCGCGGCCATGGCGTCGCCTTTGACGAACTTGGAGGCGCCGTCCATCGCGCCGTAGAAGTCGGCCTCGCTGGCGATGTCGGCGCGGCGCGCGCGCGCCTGGTCGTCGGTGATCAGCCCCGCGTTCAGGTCCGCGTCGATCGCCATCTGCTTGCCGGGCATCGCGTCGAGGGTGAAGCGCGCGCCCACCTCGGCGACGCGTCCAGCGCCGTTGGTGACGACCACGAACTGGATCACGACGAGGATCAGGAAGATCACGAGGCCGACGACGACGTTGCCGCCGACGACGAATTCGCCGAACGCCTTGACGACGCTGCCGGCGTTGCCGGTGGTGAGGATCAGACGCGTGACCGACACGTTGATCGCCAGGCGGAACATCGTGGTCAGCAGCAGCAGGCTGGGGAACGCCGCGAAGTCGAGCGCCCGCCCGAGGTACATGGTCGCGGCGACGATCGTCAGCGCGGAGGCGACGTTGAGCGTGATCAGCAGGCTGAGCAGCGCCGAGGGCAGCGGCACGACGAGCATCGTCACGACGAGCACGACCGCGACCGCGGCGAGCAGGTCGGTGTGGCGCAGCATCCTGCGGATGCCCGAGTCGCTCACGACGCGAGCCTCCTACGCGGCGAGGATCGCCCGCCCGCCCCGGGGGCGCTCCGGCCCGGCGAGGACGGGTCGCGCGGGCGGGCGGGGGCCGTGGCGAGCATCGAGCGCCTGCCGGCGAGCCGGTAGACGAACGCGAGCACGCGCGCGACCGCCGCGTAGAGCTCCTGCGGGATCACCTGCCCGACCTCGACCGAGGCGTGCAGCGTGCGCGCCAGCGGCGGGTCGGCGATCACCGGCACGTCGTGCTCTTCGGCGATCCGCTTGATCTGGACGGCGACGAGGTCCTGTCCCTTGGCGACCACTTCGGGCGCCGTGCGCGAGCCGTCGTAGGAGAGCGCGACGGCGAAGTGCGTGGGGTTGGTGACCACCACGTCGGCGTCGGGCACCGCGGCCATCATCCGCGCCCGCGCCATCTGCATCTGGCGGCGGCGCAGCGCCATCCGGACCTCGGGCGGCAGGCCGTGCTGGCGCGCCTCGTCCTTGACCTCCTGCTTGGTCATGCGCAGCTGGCGCTCGTGGCGCCGCCGGCGCCAGGCGAAGTCGAGCAGCCCGATCAGCAGGTACGCGAAGGCCGCGTGCTGGGCGACCGACAGCGCGCTCGTGCCGGCGATCGCGCCGAGCGCGAGCGGCGAGATGCCGACGTAGGCCGCGAGGCTTCGCAGCCCGGGCAGCAGCGCGAGCGCGGCCACGGCGCCGACGACCGCGACCTTGACGGTCGCCTTGACCGCCTCGAAGACCGCGTTCGGCCCCAGCAGGTTGCGCAGCCCGGAGGCGGGGTTGATGCGCCGGAAGTCGGGTTTGAGCGCCTGCGGCGTGGGCCGCAGGCCGACCTGCGCGACGCTCGTGAGCGCCCCGGCGGCCATGCACGCGCCGGCGACGGGCGCGACCGCGAGCACGATCACCGACAGCGCCGAGTGCAGCAGGTCGTCCAGGCCGTCCGCGCTCGTCGCGTGGATCGGGTTCGCGATCTGGCCGAGGATCTCGCGAAAAGCCGACGCGCTGCTGTCGGCGATCTTCGGCCCGAGCAGGCTGAGCGTGAACAGGCCGACGGCCACGACGACCGCGCCGCCGAGGTCGGGGCTGCGCGCGACCTGGCCTTTCTCGCGCGCGCGCCTGCGGTGCCGCGGGGTTGCCTTCTCGGTGCGATCCTCGCGCGGCATCGTCTCATGCCACGTGCAGCGCGCCGAGCGCGGCGCCCACGCTCATGGACAGCTGTTCGGAGATCCAGTTGGCGGCGAACGGCAGCGAGGCGCCGACGACGAGCAGCGCGACGGCCACCTTCGTGGGGAAGCCGACCGCGAACACGTTCAGCTGCGGGACCACGCGCGAGACCACGCCGAAGGCGACGTCGGTGATCAGCAGCGCGATGATCACCGGCGCGGCGACCTCGAGCGCGCCGGTGAACACGGTGCTGAAGGATCGCTCCACCCCGCCCAGCAGCGACGGCAGCCGCGGGCCGCCGCTGAGCGGCACGAGCGTGAAGGTCCGGTCGAGGCCGCGCAGCGTCCACGCGTCGCCGCCGATGACCAGGAAGATGAGCGTGCCGACGAGCGAGTAGAAGCGCGTCATCACAGCGGTTTCTTCGTTGTTCATGGGGTTGATCAGCTGGCCGTAGGAGAAGCCGGAGAGCACGTCGATGACGCCGCCGGCCGATTCCACCGCGGCCATCAGCACCGACAGCGTGAACGCGAACGCGAGCCCGACGAGCATGCCCTCGACGACCAGGCCGGCGAGCGCCAGCGGGTCGGTCGGGATGTGCTGGCCGTGCAGTGCGATCGGCGTCAGCCCGATCGAGATGCCCACGGCGATGATCCCGCGCACGTGCGCGGGGATGATCGACGAGGAGAACAGCGGCGCGAGCACGAACAGCGGCGTCACGCGCGCGAGCACCAGGATGAAGCCGGCGAGGTTGTTCCCCGCCAGCTGCTCGAGCAGCGCGTTCACCGGAGCCCCCGTCCTACGGGCGTCATGCCCGCGTGCGCGGGGCCGAGCAGCGCGTTCACGAGCCGACCATCGTGGGGATCGAGTTGAACAGCGCGGTCGTGTACGTGACGAGCTGGCCGAGCATCCACGGGCCGAGCACGACGATCACGACGGCCACGCCGGCGATCTTGGGGATCAGCGAGAGGCTCTGCTCCTGGATCTGGGTGACCGCCTGGAAGATGCTCACGAGCAGGCCGATCACGAGCGCGACCAGCAGCATCGGCCCGGCGACCTTCAGCGCGAGGCTCATGGCCTGGGAGGCGAGGTTGACGACGGTGTCCTGGTTCATCAGTGAAAGCTCTGGATCAGCGCTTTGATGACGAGGTCCCAGCCGTCGACGAGGACGAACAGCAGGATCTTGAACGGCAGGGAGATGAACGTCGGCGGCAGCATGATCATCCCCATGCTCATCAGCGTCGAGGAGACGATCAGGTCGATGATCAGGAACGGCAGGAAGATCAAGAAGCCGATCTGGAAGGCGGTCTTCAGCTCCGAGACGATGAACGCCGGGATCAGCACCTCGGTCGGCACTTCCGAGCGCTTTCGACCCTTGTTGTGGGCCATGTTCATGAACAGGCTGATGTCCTGGCTGCGGGTCTGGCGGAACATGAATTCGCGCAGCGGTTCCTCGGCGTCCTTCAGCGCGGTCGCTGTGCTGATGTGATGCTGGGTCAGCGGTTCGATCGCATCGCGCTTGATCGCGCCGATCGTCGGCGACATCACGAAGATCGTCAGGAACAGGGCGATCCCCACCAGCACCTGGTTGGGCGGCGCGTTGGTGGTCCCCACCGCGGTGCGGATGAAGCCGAGCACGATCAGGATGCGGCTGAAGCCGGTTACGACGAACAGCAGTGCCGGCACCAGCGACAGTCCGCCGACGAGCAGCAGGATCTGTACGGCGTTTGAGGTGTCGATCTTCACGGCAGGCTCTCAGCGGACGGTCAGGCGACGCAGCGCGTCGACCAGGCGCTGGGCGGGGGCACCACCGCCGCCGCGACCGGGCGTGTCGAAGTCATCGGTGTCGAAGGGGATGCCAAGCTC
>DATJTT010000052.1:0-8206 GCA_035503075.1 Solirubrobacteraceae bacterium | reverse complement strand
GCTCCACATCGGCGGCCTGGAGCGCCACCTCGATCCGCTCGTCCGGCACGCCGAATGTGCGCAACCGGTCGCGCGCGGCCGAGCTCGTGGCGATCACTCCGTCGGCGTGCCGCGCCAGCCGGCGGTGCAGCACCAGCTGCCACCCCGGCAGCATCGAGTCGATCTGCGGCGTGCACTCGGTGAAGATCACGTACGCCCGGCGGTGGCGCCGGCACCAGGCGAGTGCCCGAAGCGACGCCACGCCGTACTCCCAGACAACGACGCAGTGGGGATCGGCTTGACGGAGCGCGCGCTCCAGCCCGCGCGGAGAAAGCACGGGCGTGCGCCCCGCACGCCGGCGCTGCCGGGAGCGCAGATGGACAGCCGGATAGCGGTGCTCGGTCGGAAACCACTCCCGCGGCACGTCCCAGCTCGGCTGCCCGGCCGACTGGTAGATCACGCAGATCTCGAGCTCGGGCCGCTGGGCGAGGGCGGCGAACAGCGGCTCGCGGTACGGCACCGGAGTGGGCGGGACGATGGCGCAGCGGAGCCCCATGGCCCGGCGAAGGTTACGGGTGCGGCGACGCGGCTAGAGCTGGGAACCGCGACCGCGTTCGAACCAGATCGAGCGGTCCTTCCAGTCGTGGGCCATCAGAAAGGCCCCGCTGCCGGCGGCGGCAACGGCCAGGATCGACCGTGGCCCGGCCGACGGCTCGGGCGTCGAAGCCGTGATCAGCGCGAGGAAGGCGGCCGCCGCCACGACGCTGCCGGTCGCACCGTGATGGCAGCGCTGGCCGAGGATCCACAGGCGCCGCCGAAGTACGTCGTATTCGACGACCCTTCTGACGGAATGTCCCGCGTCTGCCTGCATCTCCAGCTCCGCCCTGGTTATCGGCGTTTGTCCTGGAAACGTGAGAAAGACGGCGGTTCTTTTATGCGATCCGGGAGCCGATCGAGGCGTCCTGGTCGGGCCGGAGCAGCACCACGCCCTGGAGCTCGTCCAGAGCCCCCAGCACGAGCACCTCGGAGGAGAATCCGGCGATCCTGCGGGGCTTCAGATTGACCACGCAGACGACCAGGGTGCCGTCCAGCTGCTCGCGCGGATAGTGCGTGATCTGGGCCGACGAGTGCTTGATCCCGAGCTCGGGGCCGAAGTCGATCGCGAGCTTCCACGCGGGGACCCGCGCCTGCGGGAACTCCTCGACCGAGACGACACGGCCGACACGCATGTCGACGGCCTGGAACTGGCCGATGTCGATCACGTGACGCGGACGATGATCGGGATTTATCGGCGGTTGCCGCCTCAGGGGGCGGCGCCGCCCGACGGGGCTGGGCTTGAGCCGCCGGACGTATCGCTCGCGCACGGAGAATCGCCCGCCGGGGCGGGGGCCGGCGTGGTCGACGTGGTCGACGTGGTCGGCGTCGAGGTGGTCGTCGGGTCCGTGGAAGTGGTGTCCGGCGTCGTCGCGGTGGTCTCCGTCGACGTGCTCGTCGTGTCGCCCGAATCCGAGCTGGCGGCCGGCGTCGTCGCTGTCGTCGAAGCGGTCGTGGTCGGCGTGGTGGCGGTGTCGCTCGTGTCGGTGCACGTGGCGGCGGGGGTGGTCGCCGGCGTGGTGGTCGTCGTAGTCGTCGAGGCGGGCAGGACGGTCGCGGCCGTCTGGGTCTGGGTGCGGCCCGGCAGGGTCTTGGTCTTGGTGTTCGACTTCGCGCCCGGCGTGGTCGCGGTCGTCGTCGCGTGCTTGATCGGCTTGTCGACGGCCTTCTTCGGCGTCGTCGTGGCGGTGGTCTTGGTCGCCGGCTTGTGCGCATCGGTGACGACGTGATGCCGGCTCACCGCGACGTGGATCGGCGTTGTTGTCGTCGGCGTCGATGCGATCGTGCTCGGGCTCGGGGAATCGGCGACCTGATTGGCGGCCGGGTGGTGATGAACCTTCGGCGGGGCCGAGTGATCGACCTCGACCGCGCCGGCCGTGACCAGCGCCGCGGCGGCGAGCCCGGCCGCCGCCTTGGTGGCGATCGCGCCGACGCTGGCCGAGATGAAACCGGTGGACGACGAGCCCATCACCGCGGTGGCGCCGGCGGCGGCGGTCGAGCCCACGGCGGCCGCCTGTCCGGCGGCGCTCGCGCCCGACGCGCTCGAGCCCGCGCCCGCGCCGGCGCCGGCCGAATGGCCGATGTGGAAGATCGCGAGCTTGCGCAGCAGCATCATCGGGCCCAGCCCGATGGGCAGCAGCGCGGCCAGCTGCTTGCTCGTGTCGTTGAGTTGCGACTTGAAGGTCGAGCAGCGCTCGCAGGTGCGCAGGTGCCGGCGCACGAGCGCGCCCGGCCGGCGCTGCAGGCCCTCGGCGACCTCTCCCAATTCCACGCGCACCTCGTCGCAGGTGAGCATCCGCGCCTGCGCGGCCTCGGCGAGGGACACCCGAGCGCGGACCAGCAGCGACTTCACGCTCGGCACCGTCGTCTCCATCGCCTCGGCGATCTGCTCGTAGGAGAGGGCGTCCATCTCGCGCAGGACTAGGGCGGTCCGCTGGGTCTCGGGAAGCTTGTGGATGTCGCCGACCAGGAGCCGGAACTCCTCGCGCTCGTGCACCTTGTCGGCGGTCGTCGTGCCGTGGTCGGACAGGTGGATGTCCATCGAGTCGACGCCCACCGCCTGGATCCGGCGCAGGTGGTTGAGGCTGCGGTTGCGGGCGATGCGATACAGCCAGGGCCGCACGTTGATCGGGCGGTCGTCGTCGAGCAGCGCGTTGAAGGCGGCTGAGAAGACCTCCTGGAGGACGTCCTCGGCGTCCTCGCGCGAGCTGAGCATGTGCCGGCAGAAGGACAGCAGGCGCGTGTGGTAGCGCGCGCAGAGGACCTCGAAGGCGGCGTGCTGGCCGCGGCGAGTGAGCGCGATGAGACGCTCGTCGGCTTGCAGGCGCAGCAAAGCAGAGGGGCCGCGCAGCCCCGGAATCCCGGCCGGATGTCTGAGAGCGGAGACCTCCATGACAGTGGCGCAACCTCCGTCGCTGGCTAATGACACCGTAGCAGCGCGAAAGTTGCGTCTTTTGAGCGCCTGCAATACGACTCCCTCCGTGCGTTTCCCGGAACGCGCGGCGGCCAAACGGGCCCGTAGACTGCGCCGGCCCGGGTGGCGGAATGGGTACACGCGGTCGACTTAAAATCGATGCCCCGCGCGCGGGGCGTGTGGGTTCGAATCCCACCCCGGGCATTGCGGGCGGCCGCGAGGGGCTGCGCTCGCGCGCCTCGCAAACCGCGGTGTGAGCACGCGCGGGAAGCGGCGCGGGCGCGCGCGGTACACGGCGCGGGCGCGCGCGGCACACGGCGCGGGCGCGCGCGGAACGGGTAGAGTCGGGCGCGATGTCGACGCAGAGCGCGCAGGAGACGCAGACGTTCCACGGTGGGCGGCTGGTGGCGCGGAGATTGAAGGCGCACGGCGTGAGCACGCTGTTCACGCTGTCGGGCGGGCATCTGTTCTCGATCTACGACGGCTGCCGCGAGGAGGGAATCGAGATCGTGGACGTGCGCCACGAGGCGACGGCGGCGTTCGCGGCGGAGGGCTGGACGAAGGTGACGCGCGAGGTGGGCGTGTGCGCGCTGACGGCGGGCCCGGGGGTGACGAACGGGATGAGCGCGATGGCCTCAGCCCAGGCGAACCACTCGCCGATGGTGGTGCTGGGCGGGCGCGCGCCGGCGCTGCGCTGGGGGCAGGGCTCGCTGCAGGAGATCGACCACGTGCCGTTCGTGCGCCCGCTGGCGAAGCTGGCGGCGACGGCGGAGAGCACGGCTGAGATCCCGGGCCTGGTGGACGATGCGTTCGCGGCGGCGAGCGCGGCGCCCGGCGGCGCGGCGTTCGTGGACTTTCCGCTGGACTACGTGTTCATGGAGGCAGCCGAGCCAGAGCTCGAGGCGTCGCCGACGACGGCGAGCGCGCGGGGCGCGCCGGCGGAGGCGGTGGACCTGGCGGCGGGGCTGCTGCGCGGCGCGGAGCGCCCGGTGGTGATGGCGGGCACGGACCTGTACTGGGGCCGCGGCGAGGAGGCGCTGGCGGAGCTGGCGCACACCCTGCGGATCCCGGTGTTCTTGAACGGGCTGGCGCGCGGGTGCGTGGCGGCGGATGACGAGCTGTTCTTCTCGCGCACGCGCTCGCGCGCGCTGAAGGAGGCGGACGTGGCGCTGGTGGTGGGCGTGCCGATGGACTTTCGCCTTGGCTTCGGTGGCGCGTTCGGCGAGGACACGGAAATCGTGGTGGTGGACGCGGCGGAACCCGAGCGCGAGCACCCGCGCGGCGTGGCGGCCGAGTGCTATGGGGCGATCGCGCAGACGCTCGCGGACGTGCGCGCAGCTGCGGGCGCGCAGGCGCTCGCCAGCGAGGACTGGCTGGCGCAGCTGCGCGAGAGCGAGAGCGAGCGGCGCGCGGCGGAGCGGGAGGAGCTCGAGGACGAGCGTGCGCCGCTTCACCCGATGCGTGTGTACGCCGAGCTGGGGAAGGTGTTGGATAGGAATGCGATCGTGGTGGGCGACGGCGGCGACTTCGTGTCGTACGCGGGCCGGATGATCGACAGCTACGAGCCGGGCTGCTGGCTTGACCCCGGGCCGTTCGGCTGCCTGGGCACGGGCCCGGGCTACGCGCTGGCGGCGAAGCTGGCGCGCCCGGAGCGCCAGGTGGTGCTGCTGGTGGGCGACGGCGCGTTCGGGTTCTCGGGGATGGAGTTCGACACGCTGGCGCGCCACGGCGTGAACGTGGTGGGCGTGATGGGCAACAACGGCATCTGGGGGCTCGAGAAGCACCCGATGGAGCTGTTGTACGGCTACTCGGTGGCGGCGGACCTGCGACCGGGGACGCGCTACGACGAGGTGGTGGCGGCGCTGGGCTGTCACGGCGAGCTGGTGGAGCGCCCGGCGGAGCTGCGCCCGGCCCTGGAGCGTGCGCTGGCTGCGGGTGTGCCGGCGCTGGTGAACGTGCTGACGGACCCGACGGTGGCGTACCCGCGCAAGTCGAACCTGGCCTGAGCTACGCCGCGGGTCGGCCGGCGCCGGCGAGCCGCAGCGCGCCGCCGTAGAGGATGTCGTGCTCTGAGACCTCGATTTGCTCGAGCTCGAACGCGCGCATGGCCTGCTCGAGCAGGATCATGCCGGCGACGATCGTGGGCGCCCGGCCGGGGTCCAGGCCGACGACCTGACGGCGCTGCGCTTCGTTCATGTCGGCGAGGCGCGCGAGCAGCAGTTCGACGGTGCCGAGCTGGAGCGTGTAGCCGTGTACGCGGGCGGGGTCATAGGGGTCGAGCTCCTGGTCGATGGCGGCGGCGGAGGTGGCGGTTCCGGCGACGGCGATGCCGTGCACGACGGGAGCGCGCTCGTCGGGGGGAAGGCCTTCGAGCAGGATCGTGCGGACGTCGAGCGCGAGCGCCTGCAGCTCCTGCGGCGGGGGCGGGTCGGAGTGGATGTGGCGCTCGCTCATGCGCACGACTCCGGCGGGCAGCGAGACGTGAAAGCCGGCCGCGCTACCGTGGCCGACGACGAACTCCGTGGAGCCGCCGCCGATGTCGATCACGACGGTGGGCTCGGACGCGGAGTCCCGGGCACGCGCGGCGGTAGCGCCGAGGAACGTGAGTTGCGCCTCTTCCTCACCGCTCAGGACGCGGGCGTCGAGCTTGTACCGAGTGCGCACGCGCTCGGCAAACTGACGGCCGTTGCCGGCGTCGCGGACCGCGGAGGTGAGGACGGCGAGGTTGGCGCCGACGTCCTTGGCGTCGATGTCCGCGCGGTATCGATCGAGCGTCGCGAACACGCGCTGCATGCTGTCCTCGGAGAGCGAGCCGCTGGCGTCGACGCCGTGGCCGAGGCGGGTGACGTGCGAGCGGCGAACCAGCTCTGTGACCGAGGCGGTGGCCGGGTCGACGTCTGCGATGAGCAGGCGGGTCGAGTTGGTGCCGATGTCGACGACGGCTACGCGCACCGCGCGGATGCTATGAGGTCCCCTTGGCGCACGCAGCCGTCGTGACCAGGCCCGGGCGCGGTTGAAGCGGAGGTCTGTCGCCGGCGGGTTGGCGGCCGGTCCCTCGTGCGGTTCTTTGCTAGAACATAAGGACCGCCGCGGGGTGGAGCAGTCTGGTAGCTCGTCGGGCTCATAACCCGAAGGTCGCGGGTTCGAATCCCGCCCCCGCTATTCCAAACATCCGCGACCGCTCCGTTGGGGCGGTCGTTTCCGTCGGCTGGGTCGGGCAGTAGCTCGGGTGTGATCGTGGCGGCGAGGTTGAGGCGTTCGTTGGCCTTGTCGTAGGTGATGGTCACGTCGAAGGCGCGGAAGATCTCCGCGAGTTGCGCCTGGCTTGCGGTCGTCAGGGCTTCGCGCATGTCGGGGATGGCGTCGAGCATCGAGGCGACTTCGTCGGGGTCGTGGCCGGCGGGTCGCTTGGCCTTCAGTGTTTGGATCGCGTCGGCTACGGCGCTCTTGCGGGTGCTGAGTTCGTCGATTCGCTCGGTGGCGAGCGCGACGACTGGGTGGGTGAAGTCTTCGGGCTCCTCGAGGCGCAGCGTCTGTGCGCGCAGCGAGCGGTTGATGCCGGAGAGCTCCTCTTCGAGGTGTTCGAGTTCGGTCTTGTGCTCCTCCCAGGTTTGATGACGTCGCGTCGGCGAGTTCGTCTCTGAGGAGGCGCAGGCGGTCGGGGCCGAACACGCGGCGGGCGAGGAAGGCGAGGATCGCTTCGAGCACCTTGGCCTCCTTGATCCCGAGTACCTGGGGGTGATCGGCGTAGATGGCGGCGGCCTCGCTGCGCCGCCGGACGTAGAGATTCGGCGGGATCTCTTCAACCAGGGGATCCCTGCGGCCACGCGGCACCACCCGAGCTCGCGGGGCTCCTCGCGATCGTAAGCAAGGGGTACGCGGCGACGTGGGGTGAGCGAGTAATCTACGCTCCCTCGCCCGTTGTGACCTGGTAGTCAGTCCTTTACAACCTGCAGAGAGGGATCGACCCGGCGCAGCTGGTCCTCCACGGCGCGCATGTACGGCCTGAAGAACCGACCGTCCATTGTGAAGCCGATCCGTGAGGCGCGCGAAGCCAGCCACATCGCGCAGATCGTGTGACCGTTGTCGTCACCCTCGATCTCAAATCTCACTTCGGAACCAACCGCGCTCTGTTCCTCCGATTGCGCCGTCCCGGAGAATGCGGTCCCGACGACGGCGAGCCCCTTGCGGCCCTCATAGACCGCGACGGCCCCATTCGGAGACCGCGTGACCGACCATTTCGCCTTGATCACGAGACCGCCGCTTCCCGAGAATGCCGCGATGAACCCGCTGACGCACTCCTCCGGTGTGGCGGCTACCCGATAGCGCCACGTCTTGCGGTGATCGAGCAGTCCCATGTTTAGGCGAAGCCGGCTGGAGCGACCTGGCGCAGATCCCGTTTGCGCGCTGTCGAACCGCTCGGTGGCTATGCGTGCACGCTCGGCCTGCTCTTCGGCCTTGGCTCGTTCGGCCGCGAGCGTCTTCTGCCGATTGCGCTCGTTAACGATCGCTGCGGCCTTCTCGTCCAACTCGGTGCTGCCCGACGACAACGTCTCGAGGAACTGCGTGTAGAACTGCTTCTGGATTTTCAGCTCGATCTCGAAATTCTCGGACACACCGGTGAGGCGCGCGCGCATCAGAGGCTTGCCAAGCCGCTTTCCCCTTGGTTCGACGTTGAAATCCGTAAGGTCGAGAGCGACGAACGCATGCTCGTCCTTCTGGCGGTTAAGACCAGCGGTGCCGAGCCCAGGCTTGGCAACGATGAGCAGGCGATGCCGGGTGACGATCCACTTCGCACTTCCTTCGAACTTGACCTTGGGCGCTCTGTACCGAACCATGCCTTGGTACTTCCGCCACATCGGCTCATCGCGTCCGTAGGGGACGAGCTCTAGCTGGAACCACTTGCCAGGCGCCTTGACCCTCAAGCCGAGGCTGGGCTCGTCGTGAACTGGCGCGATCTCTGAGCGCATACGACGCTGCAGCATCAGAGCCATGCGCGCTCACCCGCCCCGGAATACCGAGCCAGCTCGTGATGGACCTTCTCGAGTTGCCCGAGGTTTCGCTTTTGGACCAGGAGGCTTGACCGGACCCCGTTTGTCGGTCCACCACGAGTGAGAGGGTGGTGGATGTGACGGGGAGGAAGGTAGTGCTGTGCTCGGACGGATATGGGGTGTGGGGTTTCCCCGCGGCTGTCGTAGCGAAGGCCGAGCGCGTAGCGCG
>DATJTT010000051.1:0-101202 GCA_035503075.1 Solirubrobacteraceae bacterium | reverse complement strand
CGTCCGAGCGCGGTGAAACACTCCAACCGCTCCTGACCAGAGCACCCCATCACTTCCAAGAACGGCCGCGCCGGAACCTCATCCGCGCGGCCGTTCGCGGCTCCTACGACCGTGACTTATTCCGCGGGAAGTAGTTAGCGCTCGGGCGGCACGCGCTCGCGCCGGGCTGCACGCCGGTCGCGCTCAACCTCGACGCGCGCCGCGCAGCGAACACGGCATCGATAAGTCACGAGACCGTCTGCGCCTCGCCCTCGCGCGCGCCGAAGCCCGGGCGGATGCGGATCAGCTCGTGCGATGAGATCACGCGGTCGATCAGGCCGTAATCGCATGCCTGCTCGGCGGTGAAGTAGCGGTCGCGATCCATGTCGTCGTGGACGCGCTGTAGCGGCTGGCCGGTGTGGTGGGCGTAGATCTCATCGATGTGGCGGCGCAGCTCGAGCGTCTCGCGCGCGTGGATCTCGATGTCGGCCGCCTGGCCCTCGAAGCCGCCGGAGGGCTGGTGGATGAGGATCCGGCTGTTGGGCAGCGCCATGCGCTTGCCGGGCGCGCCCCCGGCGAGCAGCAGCGAGCCCATGCTCATCGCGACGCCGAAGCAGATCGTCTGCACGTCGGGCTTGATGAACTGCATCGTGTCGTAGATCGCAAGACCCGAGTAGATGACGCCGCCGGGGGAGTTGATGTAAACGGAGACGTCCTTGTCGGTGTCCTCGCTCTCCAGATGCAGCAGCTGCGCGACGACCAGGTTGGCGATCTGGTCATCGACGGGCGTGCCGATGAATACGATGCGCTCGTTCAGCAGGCGTGAGTAGATGTCGAAGGAGCGCTCGCCGCGCGCGCTTTGCTCGACGACCATCGGGATCATTGGCATTTCGGGCTATCCTTTCGACAACTGGTCGGTTGTCAACACGATAGCAACCAAATGGTTGTCAACGGAGGTGAGCATGTCGGTACGGCGAGAGATCGAGGTCGAGGCGTCGCCCGAGCGGGTCTGGGAGGCGCTCGCCACGCGGGAGGGTCGCGAGCGCTGGCTGGTCGAGCCCGAACGCGACATCCACGTCGAGGTCCTCGAGGCGCCGCACCGGCTGGTGTGGTGGTGGGGCGGCGAGGAGCAGCCCGCGACACGGGTCGAGTTCCTGATCCTCGCCGTTCCCGTCGGCGCGCGCGTGATCGTCACCGAGAGCAGCCCCGCGTTCCCGCTCGCGATGCTCGCCCGGAGCCTCGCGCCGGTGCTCGCTTGAACGAGCGCTCCGGCACGCGCCCGGACGGCGCCGTCCGGGCGTTCGGCGTTCTCGATCGGCAGCTCGATGGCGCCGGTCACGCGCCGGACGGCCTCGGCACCGTGTTCGCGGCGCTGGCGGACCCGACGCGGCGCCTGATGGTGTCCGAGCTGCTGCGCGAGGGAAGCACCAGCGTGCCCGCGCTCAGCGCCGTGCTGCCGATCACACGCCAGGCCGTCGCCAAGCACCTGTCGGCGCTCGACCACGCGGGCCTCGTCGAGCGGGCTCCGGCCCGCGGTCGCGAGGTCCGCTACCGCCTGCGCCCCGGGGCGCTGACCCCGGCGACGCAGTGGCTGCGCGAGGCCGAAGAGGCGTGGGAGGGGCGGCTGGCGCGCCTGAAGGACGCCGTCGAGGCCGGCCAGCCGCGGTGAGGCGCGCGGCAACCGTGCTCGCGCTCGCGCTCGCGGCGCTCGCGCCGGCGGGCTGCGGGCTCGCGCTCGGACCTGCGCCGAGCGCCGTGCAGCTGCTCGTGACCAGCGAATTCGGCGCCCATCTGCTGCACCGCAGCGGCGTCCTGCACGCCCACGAAGGCGAGACGGTGCTCGACCTCCTGAGCCGCTCCCTGCCGGTGCGCACCGGTGCCCACGGCGACGCGGTCGCGAGCATCGACGGGCTCGCCGGGGGGTCCGAACGGGCGCGCACGGGGCAGGTGAGCACGTGGTCCTACTACGTCAACGGCGTGCGCGTCGCCGTCGCGCCCGCCCGCCGGGGCGTGCATCCGGGCGATCACGTTTGGTGGGACCTGCACGACTCCGCCGACGAACCCGCGACCCCGGCGGTCGTCGGCTCCTTCCCCGAGCCGTTCCTGAACGGCATCGAAGGCAAGCGCCTGCCGGTGCGCGTGGAATGCGCGTCGGACTCCGGATCCGCGTGCAGCACCGTCACGAACAGCCTCCAGCGCCTGGGCGTGCCCGCGGCGGTCGCGGCGATCGGCAGCGGCGGCGCTCCGGAAACGCTGCGCGTGATGGTCGGCCCGTGGGTGTATCTCGAGGACGACCTGGAGGCGCAGAGCATCGGCCACGGGCCCCGCGCGAGCGGCGTATACGCGCTCCCCGCGCTCTACGGACACCGGCTCACGCTGCTCGACCCGGAAGGCCGCGCCGTGAGGACGCTGCGCGGCGAGGCAGGGCTGATCGCGGCGACCACAGGGCCCAAGGAAGCGCCCGTGTGGGTGATCACGGGGACGGACGTCGCGGGCGTGCAGCTCGCGGCGCGCTCGCTCAAACAGACGACGCTCGCGGGCCATTTCGCCGTGGCCGTGGCGCCGGGCGCGGTGATCCCGCTGCCGGTGAGCGCGCCGCCGGCGCCGGGGCGTTCACCGGCTCTTTAGCGACCGTCATACCCTGTCGGGAGGATGTCCGAACACGCATACAGCACCGCCACGATGTCCCGCGTGCGCGCCGGCGGGGGCGAACCGCGTCACGGCGCCGGCGAGGCGCTCGGGGTGGCGGGCCTGTGCGTGCTCGGGCTGGCGCTCGTGTGGAGCCTCGCGAACCTCGTGCCGGGGCTGCAGCTGAGAGACTCGATCGCGCTGCACGACTTCACGCTGCTCAGCCGCCCGCGCATCGATGCGATCGCCGACTTCCTGTTGCACCTGCTCGATCCGCTCGAGTTCGTGCTGTGGGCGGTGGCGCTCGTCGCCGTCGCGCTCGCGCGCGAACGTCCGCGCGTCGCGCTGGCGGTCGCGGCGGTGATGGCGCTCGCGCCGCTTACCACCGAGAAGCTCAAGCCGCTCCTCGCCCACCCGCACGTCGCCTTCGAGGGGACCTACGTCGGCCCGGCATCCTGGCCGAGCGGTCATTCGACCGCCGCGCTCGCGCTCGTTCTGTGCGCGGTGCTCGTCACCCCGGCGCGCCTGCGCGCGCTCGTCGGCGTGATCGGTGCCGGCTTTGCGCTCGCGGTGGGCGTCTCGCTGCTGATCCTCGCGTGGCACATGCCAAGCGACGTGCTCGGCGGCTACCTCGTGGCGACCTGCTGGGCGGCGCTCGCAGTCGCGGCGCTGCGCGCCGCCGAGCGGCGCTGGCCGACGCGACCCGACTCCGAGCCGGCGCGAGGCCTCCCCCCGGAGCCGCCTCAGCCGAGCGTCTGACGCAGCGCGGCAAGGGCTCGCTCGATGCACGCGCGCGTTGTCGTGGTCTTCGGCCAGGCGCTCGACGTGGTGCTCGAGCGCATACAGGCAGCCCGCGGCGAGGATGCCCGATTGGCGCAGCGCGCCGCCCAGCATCTGCTTCCAGCGCCACGCCTCGCCGATCAGCTCGCGCGAGCCGGCGAGCACCGCGCCCACCGACGCGCCGAGGCCCTTCGTGAAGTCGATCCAGGCGGTGTCGAAGCCGCCGGCGCAGTCGCTCGCGGGCACGCCGGACGCGAGGACGGCGTTGAGCAGCCGCGCGCCGTCGAGGTGCGCCCCCAGGCCGTGTCGCCTGGCGGTCTCGAGCACCTCGAGGATCGTCCGGCGCGGCCACACCCGGCCGCCGCCGAGATTGGTGGTCTGCTCGATCGAGACCGCGCGCGAGCGCGGCGCGTGCCGATCCCCCGGCGGGCGGATCGCCGCCTCGAGCTGTGCGGACGTGACGATGCCAGCCGCGGGCGTGTCTGCGTGTCGCTGTAGAGGTTTACGGGCGGCAAGGCGAGCAGGGGCGCGCGGAGCTCAGGAGCGCGCCGGACCTTGCTCCGAGGCGTGCGCGCCGGGGTCCCACAGCGGCTCGCGGGCGCCCTCGCCGGAGCCGCCGGCGCCGGCGCCGGCGTCGGCGCCGGAGTCGACGTTGACCGCCCGGCCGAGGATGAACAGCAGGTCCGAGAGCCTGTTCAGGTAGCGCACGACCTCCGGGTTGGCCGTCTCGCCGACCGCGATCGCGCGCCGCTCTGCGCGGCGGCAGACGGTGCGGCAGACGTGCAGGTGCGCCGCCGCCGGCGTCCCGCCCGGGATCACGAACGAGCGCAGCGGCGCGAGCGTCGCGTTGACCTCATCGCACGCGTGCTCGAGCCACTGCGTGTACTCGGCGCTCACCCGTAGGCGGCTGCGCGTGGACGAGCGGGCGGGCTCGCCCGCCGTCTCGCCGGCGCCCACGGCGTCCGGCACCGACAGGTCGGCGCCGAGGTCGAGCAGGTCGTTCTGCACGCGCCGCAGCCATTGCGCGAACTGCTCCGGCAGGCCCGGCTGCAGCAGCGCGACCCCGAGTGTCGCGTTGAGCTCGTCGACCGTGCCGTATGCCTCTACGCGCGGATGCAGCTTGGAGACGCGGCTCATGTCCCCGAGATGCGTCTGGCCGCCGTCGCCGAGCTTGGTGTAGATGCGCGTGAGGTTGACGGTCATGGCGCTCTCGCGGGCGGTCACAGCCGGCGGTCGGCCGGCGGGCCATGCCGAGTCTCGCACACCGCGGCGCGCCCGGCGTGCGCGATCGGATACGTTCTCGCCCCTGGTATGAGGATCGGCGTTCCGAGGGAGATCGCGCCGGGCGAGCAGCGGGTGGCGCTCGTGCCGGAGGTGATCGGCAAGCTTGTGGGCAAAGGGCTCGAGGTGGTCGTGCAGAGCGGCGCCGGCGCGGGCGCGCTGCTGAGCGATGACGCGTTCACGCAGGCGGGCGCGAGCGTCAGCGCCGACGCCGGCGAGATCTGGCGCAGCGACGCGGTCGTGACGATCTCCCCGCCGGACCCGGAGGCGATCCGCGGGCTCGGCGCGGGCTCGATCCTGATCGGCTTCCTCGCGCCGCTCACGAGCCCTGCGACCACGCGCGCGCTCGCCCAGGCGAAGGCGACGGCGTTCGCGATGGAGGCGATCCCGCGGATCTCGCGCGCGCAGGCGATGGACGCGCTGTCCTCGCAGAGCAACGTCGCCGGCTACCGCGCGGCGCTGCTGGGCGCCGAGGAGCTCGGCCGCTTCTTCCCGATGCTGATGACCGCCGCCGGCACGATCCCGCCGGCGAAGGTGCTCGTGCTGGGGGTCGGCGTCGCCGGTCTTCAGGCGCTCGCGACCGCCAAGCGACTGGGCGCGCGCACGAGCGGCTACGACGTGCGCCCGGAGGTCGCCGAGCAGGTGCAGTCGCTTGGCGCGCAGTGGCTCGACCTTGGGCTCGAGGCCAGCGGCGAGGGCGGCTACGCGCGCGAGCTGACCGACGAGGAGCGCGCCCGCCAGCAGCAGGCGCTGACCGACGCGATCAAGGGCTTCGACGTGGTGATCAGCACCGCGCTCGTGCCCGGCCGGCCGGCGCCCAAGCTCGTCACCGCCGAGGCCGTCGAAGGGATGAAGCCCGGCTCGGTGATCGTCGACCTCGCCGGCGAGGCGGGCGGCAACTGCGAGCTGACCGAGCCCGGGCAGACGGTCGTGCGCCACGACGTCAAGATCGTCTCGCCGCTGAACCTGCCCGCTAGCATGGCCGAGCACTCCTCGCAGCTGTTCGCGCGCAACGTGCAGGCGCTGCTCGAGCTGTTCGTCGGCGATGACGGGTCGCTGGCGCTGAACTTCGACGACGAGATCGTCAAGGGCGCGTGCGTCGTTCGCGACGGCGAGATCGTCAACGCGGGCGCAAAGCGCGCCGTCGATGAGGCCGCTTCGGCGGCCGGCAGCGCAGACGCGGGCGCGAGTGGGGACGTGGCCACGAGTGGGGACGTGGCCACGAGTGGGGACGCGACCGCGAGCGCAGACGCGGGCGCGAGCGGGGGACAGGGCTGATGGTGGTCGCGAGCACCCTCACGACCAACCTGTCGATCCTCGTGCTGGCCGGATTCATCGGCTTCGTCGTGATCTCCAAGGTGCCGAACACGCTGCACACGCCGCTGATGTCCGGGACCAACGCGATCCACGGAATCGTGCTGCTCGGCGGCCTGTTGATCGTGGGCCTGGCTGGCAATGGCACGTTCAACAAGGCGATCCTCGTGATCGCGATCATGTTCGGCACGATCAACATCGTCGGCGGCTTCCTCGTGACCGATCGGATGCTCGAGATGTTCAAGTCCAAGCCCAAGCCCAAGCCGGGCGCCGATGGCGCCGAGCGCCACGGCGCCGCGGACAAAGAGGGCAAGGCGCCGTGATCGCGCAGCCGCTGGCGACGTCGTTCGTGCAGAGCCAGAGCTTCCTGGACGTGCTCTACATCGTCGCCTTCGCGCTGTTCATCCAGGGTCTGCGCGGTCTCGCCGGCCCCACGACCGCGGTCCGCGGCACGCGTATCGCCGCCGTGGGCATGCTGATCGCGGTCGTCGCCACGCTGCTCAACCCCAACGAGGGCAACTGGGGGCTGATAGCGCTCGGCATCGCGCTGGGCACGGCCGTCGGCGTGCCCGCCGCGCGCATGGTGAAGATGACGGCGATGCCGCAGATGGTCGCGCTGTTCAACGGCGTCGGCGGCGGCGCGGTGTTCCTGATCTCCTGGTCGGAGTTCCGCCTGACCCACGGCTACACGAATACCGCCACGTACATCGCGATCTTCTCGCTGTTCGCGGCGATCGTCGGCTCGGTGTCCTTCTGGGGCTCGAACATCGCCTACGGCAAGCTCCAGGAAATCCTGCCGGGCCGCCCGATCACGCTCGGCGCCGCCCAGCAGGTCGTCAATCTGGTGCTGCTCGTGCTCGCGGTCGCCGCCGCCGCGTACATCGCCCAGGGCGATCACTCGCAGGGGATCTTCATCGCCATGCTCGTGTGCGCCGCGCTGCTCGGCAACGCAGTCGTGCTGCCGATCGGCGGTGCGGACATGCCGGTTGTGATCTCGATGCTCAACGCCTTCACCGGGCTGTCCGCGGCCGCCACCGGGGTCGCCCTGAACAACCCCGCGCTGATCGTCGCCGGCATGATCGTCGGCGCCTCGGGCTCGATCCTCACGAACCTGATGGCGGTCGCGATGAACCGCTCGATCCCGGCGATCGTGGCGGGCGGCTTCGGCGGGGGTGGCGCGGTCGCGGGCGCGGAAGGCGCGGGCGAGCACGCGGGCACGGTGCGCTCGACGAGCGCCGCGGACGCCGCGATCCAGCTCGCGTACGCCAGCCGCGTGATGATCGTCCCGGGCTATGGCATGGCCGTCGCCCAGGCCCAGCACGCGGTGCGCGAGCTGACCAAGGCGCTGGAAGCGCGCGGCGTCGAAATCGGCTTCGCGATCCATCCGGTCGCGGGGCGCATGCCCGGGCACATGAACGTGCTGCTCGCGGAGGCCGACGTGCCGTATGACCAGCTGGAGGAGATGGAGGAGGCCAACCAGGAGTTCGGCCGCACGGACGTCTCGCTCGTGATCGGCGCCAACGACGTGACCAACCCGGCCGCCAAGAACACGCCCTCCTCGCCGATCTACGGGATGCCGATCCTCGAAGTCTCGAACAGCCATTCGGTGATCGTGATCAAGCGCTCGATGAACCCCGGCTTCGCGGGGATCGAAAACGAGCTCTACTACGAGCCCGAGACGACGATGCTGTTCGGCGACGCCAAGGCGGCGGTCACCGAGATCACCGCCGAGCTCGCCCAGATCTGACCTCGCCTCTGCGAGACTTGCCTCGTGATCGAGCGCGGTCAGGCTCTCGCGGCGTTGTCGGGCGAGGAGTTCGACGTGGTGGTCGTCGGCGGCGGCATCACCGGCGCGGGCGTCGCGCTCGACGCGGCCGCGCGCGGCTACAGCGTCGCGCTGCTCGAGCGCGCCGACTACGCCTCCGGGACCTCCAGCCGCTCGAGCAAGCTCGTCCACGGCGGCCTGCGCTACCTGCAGAACTTCGACCTCGGGCTGGTGCGCGAGGCGCTGCTCGAGCGCCAGCTGCTGGTCGCGCTGGCGCCGCACCTCGTGCGTCCGCTGCCGCTCGTCGTGCCCGCGTTCGAAGGCGCGCGCCCGGACCGGCTGGTGGGCGTCGGCCTGAATCTGTATGACGTGATGGCGCGCGAGCGTCCGCGCGCAAGGCGGGCCCGGCGCTCGCGAGCGGAGCGCCCGGCCGCGGCCGCCCTCGCGCGGGTCGACGACGGCGCCCCGGCGGGGGCGTCCCGTGAGGGGGCACGCCCCGACGCCCGCTGGCAGGCCGGCGAGTCGTGGAGCCCGGAGCGCCACCGCGTGATATCCGGCGAAGAGGTCGTCGAGCTGCTGCCGGCGCTGGCGGCGCGCGAGCCGACCAGCGGCTACCTGTTCTACGACTGCCAGACCGACGACGTCCGCCTCGTGCTGACGGTGCTCGGCGAGGCCGAGCGCTTCGGCGCGGTCTGTGCCAACCGCGTGCAGGTCAGCGCCCTGCTCGAGCGCGACGGCCACGCGCACGGCGTGCAGGCGATCGACGCCGAGAGCGGCGCGCGCTTTGAGGTTCGCGCCGAGAACGTCGTAAACGCGACCGGCGTGTGGGCCGACGAGCTCAGCCCGCAGGAGCTCCACGACGAGGCCGAGCTGCCGCGCATCCGCCCGAGCCGCGGCACGCACGTGATCCTGCGACGCGAGCGCCTGCCGCTGGTCGGCGGCGCGATCGTGCCGGCCGGCGGCGGGCGCACGATCTTCGCGCTGCCGTGGCTCGGACACACGCTGATCGGCACCACCGACAACGACTACGAGGGCCCGCTCGCGCACATCAGGCCATCCGCTGAGGACGTCGAGTACCTGCTCGAGGCGGTCAACGCGTTCTTCGCCTGCGAGCTCACACCAGCCAGCCTTTCCGGCGCGTTCGCCGGGGTGCGGCCGCTGATCTCGACCGGCGATGCGAAGAAGTCGGTGGACATCTCGCGCAAGGCCGAGCTGTACGAGACCTCTTCGGGGATGATCACGATCACCGGCGGCAAGCTCACCACCTGGCGGCGCATGGCGAAGATGACCGTCGACCGGATCGTCGAGCGCGACGCCCGCGACGCGCCCTGCCGCACCCACGAGATCCCGCTCGGCCAGCCGGTCGACCCCCACGAGCTGCCACGCGTGGCGGGCGTCGGGGCGCGCGGCTGGACGGGACCCGATCCCTACCGGGCGCTCGCCGCGCGCTACGGGCATGCCGCGCGCGAGGTCCTCGCGCTCGCCGCGGAGCGCCCGGAGCTCGCGCAGCCGATCCTCGCCGGATTGCCAGACCTGCTCGCCGAGGCGGCGCTCGCCGCCCGCCACGAGCAGGCGCGCAGCGTCGGCGACGTGCTGCTCAGGCGCACCAGGCTCGGACTGCTCGCCGCGCGCGAGCTCAGCGGCGAGCCGGTCCGGCGCGTCGGGGAGGCGCTCGCGCGCGAGCTCGACTGGAGCCCCGCGCGCCTGGAGCAAGAGCTCGCGCGCTTCGCCGCGGAGGCCGCCGCCGAGGGCATCGCGCCCGGCCCGGACGAGGGAGCCCCCGGCGCGTGCGATCCGGGAGGGCGGCGCGCCGGCGTCGCTGCCCACGCCGAGAGTGTTCGCGGGCTCGGCCCGGTTCCGTCCGCTTCGGCGCAGTGAGCGCACCCGCGGTCCTCACGCTGCGCGCACGCGAGCGCTCGCTCGCGCTCGGCGAGCGCCCGTGGCTGATGGGGATCGTCAACGCCTCGCCTGACTCGTTCAGCGACGGCGGGCTGTATGCGAGCCTCGATGCGCAGGTCGGGCTCGCGCGCGAGCTGCTCGCGGCGGGCGCGGACATCGTCGACGTCGGCGGCGAGTCGGCGTCCACCGGGCGCCCGCCGCTTGACCCGACCGAGGAGATCGAGCGGGTCGCGCCGCTCGTTCGGCGCATCGCCGGCGAGCTGGGCGCGCTGGTGTCGATCGACACCTACAAGCCGGCCGTGGCGCGCGCGGCGATCGACGCGGGCGCGAGGATCGTCAACGACGTCAGCGGCCTGCGCGATCCGCGGCTCGCGGACGTGTGCGCCGAGACGGGAGCCGCGCTCGTGCTGATGCACACGCGCGCCGCGCCACGCGAACGGCTGCAGGACCCGGCCCTGTACGGTGACGTAACCGCGGAGGTGCTCGCGTTCCTGCGCGAGCGTGGGGACGTTGCGCTCGCGCGCGGCGTCGCGCGCGAGCAGCT
Source organism: Solirubrobacteraceae bacterium (assembly GCA_035503075.1). GTDB lineage: Bacteria > Actinomycetota > Thermoleophilia > Solirubrobacterales > Solirubrobacteraceae > Palsa-744. The sequence continues at coordinate 91,012 of DATJTT010000051.1, read as the reverse complement.
GATCTTCGACCCCGGTCCGGACTTCGCCAAGACGCCCGCTCAGACGATCCGGCTGCTCGCGCAGCTCGGACGCCTGCACGAGCTCGGACGCCCGCTGCTGCTGGCGATCTCGCGTAAGGACTTCATCGGCGCGCTCACCGCGCGTCCGCCGCGCGCGCGCCTGCCGGGAACGCTCGCGGCGCTCGCCCACGGCGTGGAGCACGGCGCGCACGTCTTCCGCCTGCACGACGTCGCCGCCGCGGCCGAGTTCCTCGCCGTGCGCGCCGCGCTCGCCGGCGAATCCGAGCCGCAAGACGATCTCGGTGTGGCGGAGGAGCTGCGCTACGAGCGCGAGGCGCTAGGCTGATGGCGTCCATGGGTGCCCGCCGCTGTCCAACGCGGCGGGACGCCGACCGCCCATCCACTACGAAAGGGGGAGTACCCAATGACAGTATTCGAGCGCACCGAGCTCGAGGCCAGTCCGCTGGCCGACCTGCACGCGATCGCCGGCCAGGTCGGGCTCGAGGGCTTCAGGCGGATGCGCAAGGCCGACCTGATCGCCGCGATTCTCGACGAGACCGGCCCGCAGCGGCGGGAGGTCGCCGCACACGCTGACGCCGCCGCGGACGCTGACGCCGGCGCGGACGCTGACGCCGCCGCGGACGCCGGCGCCGCCGCGGACGCTGATGCCGGCGCCGGCGCCTACGAGCGCGCCTCGTCGCGCGCGGCCGGCGGTCCGCGCCCGCGCAGGCGCCGGCTCCCGCGTGCGCGCCGCGCGCGCGAGGAGGCCTCCGCGGACAGCGCCCACGAGGATGAGCCCGCGCCCGCGGATGCCCGTGCGAACGGCCAGGCCGAGGTCGAGCGCGAGCCTGCACGCATCGCCGCGGGGATCGTCGAGGTGCTGGGCAACGGCTCGGCGTTCCTGCGCGTCGATCCCCCGGAGCCGTCCGACGAGGACGTGTACATCTCGGCCGCACAGGTGCGCCGCTGCGAGCTGGTCTCCGGCGACCGGGTGACCGGCCCGGTGCGCACGCCGCGGCGCTCCGAGCGCTACCCCTCGCTCGTTCGCATCGACACGATCAACGGGGCCTCCGCGGACGCCGTCTCGGATGGCGGCCGCTACGACGAGCTCGCAGTCGACTGGCCGCGCGAGCGTCTCGCGCTCGGCTCGCAGGACCCGACGCTCGAGGCGATCGAGTGGCTGATCCCGCTCGGACGCGGCTCGCGCGCGGTGATCGTCGGTCCCGGGCGTGCGGGCAAGACCGAGACCCTGCGCCGCCTGCTCGAAGCGGTGGACGGCCGTGAGGGGCTCGAGCTGAGCCTCGTGCTCGCCGGTGCCCGGCCGGAGGAGATCGCGCAATGGCGCGAGGGGCCGGTCGCGCCGGTCGCCGCGCTCAGCTTCGCCGCGTCCGCCGAGCTCCAGGATCAGGCTGTCGAGCGCGCGATCGACGCGGCCAAGCGCGTGGCCGCGCGCGGCGGCGACGCGCTGGTCGCGATCGACAGCCTCGACGGGCTGCACCCGCAGGCGGCGCGCAAGGCGCTCGCCGCCGCGCGCAACCTGCGCGATGCTGGCTCGCTGACGGTGGTCGCGCTCGCCGAGCGTCCACTCGGCGGCGAGACGAGCGTGATCGCGCTCGATGCCGCGCTGACCTCGACAGGCCGCCAGCCGATCCTCGACCTCGCCCATAGCGGCACCCTGCGCCCCGAGCTGCTCGTCGGCGAGGACGGCGCCGCGGCGATCACCAAGGCACGACTCGCGGCCGTCGAAGCGGCGAGCTGACACGCAGCCTTCGACAGACGGCTAGCGCCGGTAGGCCACGCGGTTCCAGGACGGCTCCGGGGCGAGCTCGATCGGCTCGCCCGCCCGCGTCGATCCCGGTTCGGTGGGCTGCACGTAGCAGAAGCTGCCCGAGCGCTCGTCGAAGCTGACGCCGAGCTCGCCCTCCTTGACGCGCTGGTCGAGCCACGCGCCGCGAAAGACCAGGCGGCGCAGCCAGTGCACGAGCGAACGCTCTGCCGGGCCGATGAGCTCGGGCCAGCAGTCGTTGACGTGTTCGCCCAGACCCGACGCGGGGTCGATGATCTCGCCGTTGACCGCGAGGTTGACCAGGTCTTCGAGCTCCTCCTCGCCGAGGGGCCCGCCGACGAAGCCGAGCTTCAGCGCCGCCTGCTCGCAGCGCTCGGCGAAGTCGTCCTCGTTGAAGGTGAAGCGAAGCTCGCCGTATTCGAGGACGAAGTCCTCGCCCGAATCGTAGTTTTCGCGTCGCGCCGTTTCCATTGGGAGCTGTCGATCTGTTCGTGGCCGATGACGGTGGGTCGGTTGCGAGCCGGGACGACGTGGAGCCGGATTCCCGCCGGGCTCGTCGGGATCATACGGCTCGCTCCTGCTTTCGCGGCTGCTGTGCATGGGATGTTGCACGGCGTGTGGCAGCGATAGCCTCACGGGCCGATGGCACGCCTGTCAGAGCACGGATTGCGGCGGTCGGTCGGCGTCTCGGGCATGTTCGCGACCGCCTACGGCAACGTCGGCTCATCGATCTACTACGCGCTCGGCCTGGTCGCCGCGCACGCGCTCGGGCTGACGCCGCTGGTGTTCTTGTTCGCCGGCGGGCTGTTCGCGCTGACGGCCAAAACGTACGCCGAGGGCGCCTCGATGTTCCCGGAAGCAGGCGGCTCGTCCTCGTTCGCGCGCCACGCCTTCAACGACGTCGTCTCGTTCTTCGCCGGCTGGGCGCTGAGCCTCGACTACATCCTCACGATCGCGATCTCCGCGTTCTTCGTTCCCCACTACCTGAGCGCGTTCCCGGGCCTGCATGCGCTCAAGCACAACCCGGATGACATCTTCGGCGGCCTGGTCGTCGTCGGCCTGCTCGCCGCCCTGAACATCCGCGGGCTGGGCGAGTCGGCGAAGCTCAACCTCGTCCTCGCGCTGCTCGATCTGAGCACGCAGACGCTGCTCGTGTGCGTCGGCGTGTTCCTCGTGCTCAACCCGTCGCTGCTCGTGCACCAGGTGCATCTCGGCACGGTCCCCACCTGGCGCGAACTGATCTTCGCGCTGTCGCTGGCGATGCTCGCGTACACGGGGATCGAGACGGTCGCGAACATGGCCGAGGAGTCGCGAGACCCGGGCACTCAGGTGCCCAAGGCGGTCAACCTGGTGGTGCTCGCGGTGCTCGGGATCTACGCGGGGATCTCGGTCGTGGCCCTGTCGGCGCTGCCGATCGTCCACCACGGCGTCGGCTACAGCGCGGAGCTCAAACAGAGCTTCTCCAAGCCCGGCTACGCAACCGCGCTCGGACACTTCTTCGAAAACGACCCGATCCTCGGCGTGATCGAACACCTCGGCCTGCACGGCACCGTGCTGACGGTCGCCAAGTACTACGTCGGCCTGCTCGCGGCGACGATCTTGTTCATCGCGACCAACGCCGGCATGATCGGGATCTCGCGCCTGTCGTGGTCGCTGGCCGAGCACCGCCAGCTGCCGAGCCTGTTCTCGCAGCTGCACTCGCGCTACCGCACGCCGTGGTTCACGCTCATCTTCTTCTCGGCGCTCGCGGGCGTGCTGATCCTGTACGGGAACACCGAAGTGCTGGGCAACCTGTACTCGTTCGGGGCGATGCTGTCGTTCACGACCGCGCACGTCGCGATCGTCGCGCTGCGCGTCAAAGACCCCGACCGCGAGCGCCCGTACATGACCCCCGGGGGGGTGCGGATCCGCGGGTATCTGATCCCGATGGCGGCGGTCGTCGGCGGCATCGGCACCGCCGGCGCATGGGTCGCGGTGACCGTCCTGCACACAGAGGCGCGGATCGTCGGCATCCCCTGGATGATCCTCGGCATAGGCGGCTACTTCCTGTACCGCAAACGCCAGGGCCTTGACCCGAAGAAGCACTACAAGATCGAACGCGCGGCGCGCCCGGCGGACTTCGACGAGCTCGACTACAAGACCGCGCTCGTGCCGATCTTCGGCGATGACGTGAGCGCCTCGGCGCTCGCGAGCGCCGCGAAGCTGATCGGCCACGATGGCGTCGTGTACGCGATCTACGTGCTGCCGGTGCCGAGCCAGCTCTCGCTGGAGGCGGGCCTCGAGGAGGAGGAGGCGCAGGGGCGCTCGGTGCTCGAGAGCGCCCGCATCCAGGCGCGCCGCGCGGGCATCAAGATCCATACCGGGCTGATCCGCACGCGCAACCCCGGAGCGGCGCTCGTCGAGGAAGCCGAACGCGTCGGCTGCGACGTGATCTACTGGTCGACGATCCACGCGCCCGCGGGCGAGCAGCGCATCGGGCCGACCGCGGCCTACCTGCTGAGCAAGCGCCCCTGCCGCGTGATCATCGAGACCGAGAACCGTCCGGCGCCGCGCGCCGACAGCGTCCCCGTGCGCGCCTGAGCGCCGCTAGGCGAGCGCCGAGCGCAGCGCCTGCTCGAGCTGCGGGTGGGCGAACTGGTAGCCGTGCACGAGCGCCTTGACGGGCAGCGCGCGCGCGCCGCTGGTGATGATCTCGGCCATCGCGCCGTAACGTGCGCGCAGCGCGAGCCCCGGCACGGGTATCAGCGACGGGCGCCCGAGCACCCTGCCGAGCACCTTCGAGAACTCGCGGTTGGTGACCGGATCGGGCGCGGTCGCGTTGACGGGGCCGCTCCAGCGTTCGTCCTCGAGCGCCGCGAGCGTCATCCCGACGACGTCGCGCACATGGATCCATGACATGTACTGGCGACCGCCGGCGACGGGGCCCCCGAGGCCGAGCCTGAAGGGCGTGAGCATCTTCGCGAGCGCGCCGCCGCCACGATCGAGCACGATCCCGTTGCGGACCTGCACGACGCGCATGCCCAGCTCGCGCGCGCCCGCGGCCGCGGCCTCCCATTCCGTGCAAACCTTCGCCAGGAAGTCGCCCCCCGGCGGAGTCTCCTCGTCGAGCGGCTCTTCGCCGTGCCGGCCGTAGTAGCCGATCGCCGAGGCGCTGATCAGCACTTGCGGACGCGGCTGCGCCCCGGCGAGGCCAGCGCGCAGATTGGAGGTGCCGAGCACGCGGCTGTCGCGGATCGCGCGCCTGGCGCGCGCGCTCCAGCGCTGGGCGACCGGCTCGCCGGCCAGGTGCACCACGGCGTCGCGCCCGGCGAGCGCGTGCGCGGGCGCCGGCTCGGCCAGCGGCTGCCAGCAAACCATCTGCAGCCCGCCGAGCTCAGGCAGACCGGCCAGCGCGCGCGTCCGTGCAGGGTCGCGCGTGAGCACCGTGACCTGCGCCTCGCGCTCCCCCAGCGCCGCCAGCAGCGAACGGCCGATCAGGCCCGTCGCGCCAGTGATGGTCACGCGCAGCGCTTGCGCTCCTCACACGCGTCCGTCGAGGACCTGCGCGGCGGCCGAGCCGGCGGCCACGGCGTCGCTGGGCGCGAAGCCGACCTCCTTGCCGGCGAGCGCGATCCCGGCGGCACGCGCCTGCTCGGCCACGGCCGCGGCGACCGCGGGGGCGACTTCGCGGTTGAAGACCGACGGGATGATGTAGTCCTCGCGGAGCTCCTCGTCGGTGACGATCGCCGCGATCGCGTGCGCCGCGGCCATCTTCATCTCCTCGGTGATCGTCGGTGCGCGCACGTCCAGGGCGCCGCGGAAGATGCCGGGGAAGCACAGCACGTTGTTGATCTGGTTGGGGTAGTCCGAGCGTCCGGTGGCCATGATCCGCACGTACGGCTCGGCCTCCTCGGGCCTGACCTCGGGGTTGGGGTTGGCCATCGCGAAGACCATCGCGTCGTCGTTCATGCGCGCGAGCGCCCGCGGGGGCAGCGCCCGCGCTCCCGAGAGACCGATCAGCAGGTCCGCGCCGTCGATCACGTCCGCAGGCGCGCCCGTGCGGCCCTCCGGGTTGGATACCTGCGCGAACCAGCGCTTGGCCGCGTTCATCGAGCCGTCCAGGTAGTCCTCGCGCCGCATGTGCAGGACGCCGCGCGAGTCCGCGCCGACGATCTGACGCGCGCCGGCCTCGAGCAGGATCTTGGTCACCGCGATCCCGGCGGCCCCCAGCCCGATGATCAGCACCCGCAGATCCTCGAGACGCCTGCCGGTGAGCTTGACGGAGTTCAGCAGCGCCGCCATCACGACCACCGCGGTGCCGTGCTGGTCGTCGTGGAAGACGGGGATGTCGAGCTCCTGCTTCAGGCGCTCCTCGATCTGAAAGCAGCGCGGCGCTGAGATGTCCTCGAGGTTGATGCCGCCGAGTCCCGGCGCGATCAGCTTGACCGCGCGCACGATCTCCTCCGGGTCGGTGCTGTCCAGGCAGATCGGGAACGCGTCGACGCCGGCGAACTCCTTGAACAGGCAGCACTTGCCCTCCATCACGGGCATCGCCGCGCGCGGGCCGATGTCGCCGAGCCCGAGCACCGCCGTGCCGTCGCTGACGACCGCGACGGTGTTGCGCTTGATCGTGTACTGGAACGCGCGGTCTTCGTCATCGGCGATCGCCAGGCACACGCGCGCGACGCCCGGCGTGTACACCATCGAGAGGTCATCGCGCGTCTTCAGCGGATGCCTGTTGGCCTGTTCGATCTTGCCCCCGAGGTGCAGCAGGAACGTGCGGTCGGTCGTATCGATCACCTCGGCGCCGTCGATCTGCTCGATCGCCGCGACGATCAGCTCCCAGTGCTCCTTGCCGGTGCCGTCGACGACGATGTCGCGCAGGCTGTGGCTGCCGTCGACCTCCACCAGATCGATCGCGCCGACGATCCCGCCGGCGTCGCCGATCGCGGAGGTGACGTGTCCGAGCATGCCGTGGGCGTCGTCGAGCTTGACGCGGATCGTGAGTCGATATTGGGCGCTTGGGATCGCGCTCACCGGTGAGTCTCCCTCGGTCGTCTTGCGGGAGAGGATGTTAGGCGCTCCGCGCTTGCGGCAGGCGCTCCGGTTCGCGCGCCGGGCGTGCGCGCGCCGCGCGAGCGCGCGCCGCGCGGCCCCGGCCGCTTGCGGTTCGCGCGTCGGCCGGGCGTGCGCGCGGTCCTGCTCGTAGAGTGCTCGGTCGTGAGCACGCAGACCACGGCAGCCCCCGGCGCGAGCTCCGCGAAGACCGCCCGGGGCGCCGAACGAGCCGCCGCGGTGTCGCAGCCGAACCCCCGCAGCCTGTTCCTGCTGGATGGCCCGAGCCTCGTCTACCGCGCCTTCTTCGCCCTGCCCGAGTCGATCGCGACCTCCACCGGCGTGCCCACCAACGCGATCTTCGGGTTTGCGTCGATGCTCGTGAAGATCGTCACAGACTACGGCGTGTCTCCGACGCTCGTCGCGTGGGACGCCGGCACGTCGGGCCGCACGGAGATGTTCGCGGACTACAAGGCGCAGCGGCGTTCGCGCCCGGACCTGCTCAAGCAGCAGTGGCCTGCGATGGAACCGCTGGTAGAGGCGTTTGGCTACCGCAACGTGAAGGTCGAGGGCTACGAGGCGGACGACGTGATCGCCTCGCTGGCCGAGCAGGCGCTGCACGCACAGCCGCCGGTGCGGGTGATGATCGTGACCGGCGATCGTGACGTCTTCCAGCTGATCGACCCCGACGGCCACGTGCGCGTGATGGCGACCGCGCGCGGGATCACCGAGACGAAGATCTACGACCGCCAGGCGGTGATCGACCGCTACGGCATCCCGCCCGAGCTGATCCCCGACTTCTACGGCCTGAAGGGCGACACCTCCGACAACATCCCCGGCGTGCCGGGGATCGGCGACAAGACCGCCAGCGAGCTGTTGCGGAGCTTCGGCTCGCTCGAGGAGGTGCTCGCGCACGTCGACGACATCAAAGGCGCCAAGCGCAAACAGAACCTGCTCGAGCACGCGCAGGACGCCCGTGTGTCAAAGCGGCTGGCGACCGTGCGCCGCGACGTGGAGGTCGATTTCGATATCGCCGCCGAGGCCGCCGGCGAGCCCGATCGCTCGCGCCTGCGCGAGGTCTTTCGCGAGTATGAGCTGCGCGACCCGCTGCGGCGCCTGGAGGAGGCGCTCGGCGACGCCGAGCTCGCCGCGCCGGCGCCGGCGAGCGAGGTCAGGCTCACGGCGCGGGTGCGTGCGGGCGCGCCGGCGGAGATCGCCGGCCTCGGCGCCGCGTCGCCCCCGCAGGACGGTGAGCTGTGCGTGGTCGCACGCGCGGTCCAGCCCCCGGAAGGCGCGCTGTTCGCGGAGGGGGCGCCATGGCGCTTCGCGGCGGCGGCCGAGGGCGAGGCGCTGATCGGCGACTGCGAGGGCCCCGAGGAGGTGGTCGCGGCGTGCGCGCAGCGTGCGGTCATCGCCCACGACGCCAAGGCCCTGCGCCTGGTGCCCGTGAACCTCGTCCACGACACGCTGCTCGGCGCCTACCTGCTCGAGCCCGCCAGGCGCGGCTACCCGCTGGACGAGCTGTGCGAGGAGCGCGGACTCTCCAGCGACCTCGAGGACCCGCTCGCCGCCGAGGCGGTGATGCTGGGCGTGCTCGCCGACTGGCAGCGCGAGCAGATCGCAGAGCGCGGCCTGGACGGGGTGATGCACGACATCGAGCTGCCGCTCGTGGCCGTCCTGCGCGAGATGGAGCTGCTCGGCGTGCGCCTGGACCTCGAGCGTCTGGCCGCGATCACGGCGCGCGTGCGGGAGGAGATCGCGGGCCTTGAAGAGGACATCTTCCTGCTCGCCGAAGAGGAGTTCGTCATCGCATCGCCGCAGCAGCTCGGCGAGATCCTGTTCGGCAAGCTCGGCCTCTCGCGCAAGCGCCGCGGCAAGACCGGCTTCTCGACGGACGCGCGCGTGCTCCAGGCGATCCGCTCAGAGCACGAGATCATCCCCAAGATCGAGCGTTGGCGCGAGCTCTCGACGCTGATCAAGACCTACCTGGACGTGCTGCCCGAGCTGGTCGACGAGCGCTCGCGCATCCACACGACCTTCCTGCAGGCGGTCGCCCAGACCGGTCGCCTCTCGAGCACCAACCCGAACATGCAGAACGTCCCGATCCGCACGCCGCTGGGGCGCGAGATCCGCGGCTGCTTCGAGGCCGCGGACGCCAACGTGCTGATCTCCGCGGACTACTCGCAGATCGAGCTGCGGGTGCTCGCGCACGCCGCCGGCGAGCCTGCGCTGATGGAGATCTTCGAGCGCGGCGAGGACGTGCACACGGCGACCGCCTCACGGGTGTTCGGCGTGCAGCCGGATCAGATCGACCCGGGGATGCGCTCGAAGGCGAAGATGATCAACTACGGGATCGTCTACGGCCTGTCTGATTTCGGGCTCGCCGACCGTCTGAACATCGCGCGCGAGCAGGCCAGGGAGTTCATCGACGCCTACCTCGAGCGCTTCCCGCGCGTGGCCGAGTTCATGGGCGCGACGATCGAGCGCGCCAAGGAGCAGGGCTACGTGACGACGCTGTGGGGCCGGCGGCGACAGATCCCGGAGCTGCGCGCACGCAACTACCAGGTGCGCACGCTCGGTGAGCGCCTGGCCGTGAACACCGTCATCCAGGGCACGGCCGCAGACGTCATCAAGCTCGCGATGGTCCGCTGCCACGCGGCGCTCGAGCGCTCCGGGCTGTGCACGCGCCTGCTGCTGACGATCCACGACGAGCTGTTGTTCGAAGGGCCGCCCGAGGAGACCGACGCGGCCCGCGAGCTGATCGAGCGCGAGATGTGCGGCGTGTGGAGCTGGGAGCCGCCGCTCGCGATCGACCTCGGCGTCGGGCGGACATGGCTCGAGGCGAAGTGACCCCTGCGTCCGCATGAGCCGCGGGCTCGCGGTGCTCGTCGGGGTCGGCGCGGGCTGCCTGGTGGGGATGCAGGCGCCGATCAACTCGCGCCTGGGCAGGAGCGTCGGCAGCCTGCAGGCGGCGACCTTCTCGTTCCTCGTGGGCACCGCCCTGCTGCTGCTGATAGCGGCGTTCGTGCACGGCGGGCTCGGCAGCCTCGGGCAGGTTCGCGAGCTGCCGTGGTGGGCGCTCGTCGGCGGGCTGCTCGGGGCGGTGTACGTGACCGTGGCGCTGGTCGCGGTGCGCACGCTCGGTGCGAGCGGGCTGACGGCGGTGGTGATCACGGGCCAGCTCGCGATCTCGGTCGCGATCGACCGCTTCGGGCTGTTCGGGATCGCCAAGGTGCACATCGACGCCTCCCGCATCGTGGGGCTCGTGCTGCTCGTCGTCGGGGTCGTGCTGGTCGTGCGGCGGTGATGCGCGCGGTTGAGCGCCGGCCACAGCGCGTCCGGTCGAGGCGCCCGCACGAGCCCGGCGTATGGCTCCGGCGCCGTGCAATGCGGCCGCGGCCGTGAGCAGCCGCTACCCGAGCCCGCGCGCGAAGCCCTCGCGCCAGGAGGGGTAGCGCGGCTGCCAGCCGAGCTCTCGCTTCGCGAGCGAGTTCGACGCGCCCTGCGCGCGCGTCATCGTCATCACGCCGTAGCTGCCTGCGAGCGGGCGCGCGAGCCACGCCGGCACTCGCAGCGGCCGCGGTGCGCCGAGCGCGGCGGCGAGCCCCGGCACCCACTCGGCGACCGGCGCGGGAGCGTCGTCGACGATGTTGTACGCGCCGGTGGCCTCGCGCGCGAGCGCGGCGACGGTCGCGCACGCGGCGTCGTCGACGTGGATCAGCGACCAAACGCCCGTGCCGCCGCCCACGACCGGCAGGCGCCGGCGCGCGACGTCGGTACCGATCGCGCCTGTCCGCGAGATCGAGCTGCCTGGACCGTAGAAGTAGCCGTAGCGCAGCACTTGGCCGCCCGCCTCCCGCACCTGGCGCTCGAGCTCGATCGCCGCGCTCACCGTACGCGCGAACTGCTTCGGCGGCCGGGTGTGCAGCCGGTCGCTCTCGACGTGGACGGTGCCCGGCGGGCCGGGCTCGTAGATGAAGGCGATGCTCTGGGCGAGTATGCGCTGCACCCCGGCGGCCCGCGCCGCGTCGAGCAAGATCCGCGTGCCCTCCGTCCGCAGGCGGTCGGTGAGCGCGAAGTCGCGCACGATCCTGCGCGGGTCCAGGCGCGCCGGGATGGCCGTCAGCTGATGGATCAACGCCTGCGGCTGCGCCCGCGCGATCGCGTCAGCGACGGTGCGCGCGTCGAGCGCGTCGCACACCACCGGCTCGGCGCCCACCTCGCGCAGCGCGTGCGCCTTGGCCGCAGTGCGCGTCATGCCGACCACCTCATGCCCATCGGCTACGAGCATGCGCACGAGCGGTCGCCCGATCGCCCCGGTCGCTCCCGCGACGAACACCTTCATGCGCCACCGGTGCTCGTCGCCCGCGAGCCGTTCGTGGGTTGCCCGGCCTCGGGATCGGGCATCGTGCACACCATGCCCTCGCTGAAGCCCGCGGCGTCCATGGGCCGCACGAGGGCTTCGGCTTTGCGCCGGGTCGCGACTTCGATCCTGGTCACCACGATGCCTCCGGAGTTGCGGACGCGGTGCACAGCGGGCCGCGGACGGCCCGCTCGCACGGCTTGACACGGTCGTTACCCTAGCTCAGGGCGGTTCCCAGAACGTGGCCAGTTCGATGACAAAAACGGGTACCAGTTATGGGCCAGAGCTGCTGGTCGAGCTGCGCGGCGGGCGCCGGCGGTCGCAGCTCGAGGACCGCCTGCGCGGGCTCGTGCGCGACGGCACCCTGGCCTCGGGCGCGCGGCTTCCCTCCTCGCGCTCGCTGGCGGGTGACCTCGGCGTCTCGCGCAGGCTCATCGTCGACGCCTATGCGCAGCTGCTCGCCGAGGGCTACCTGTTCGCGCGCCGGGGCGGGGGGACCTACGTGGGGGGCGCGGCCGCCACGATCTCGGCCTCGCCCGCGCCGCGGGCCCCGCGCGCGCTGCCCTTCGACTTCTTCCCGGGCACGCCCGACCTCGCCTCCTTTCCCCGCGCGCTGTGGTCACGGGCGCTGCGTGAGGTGCTGCGCACGGCGCCTGCCGGCGCCTTCGCCTACCCCGACGCTCGCGGCGCGCCGGAGCTGCGCCGCCAGCTCGCCGCGTACCTGCGGCGCGTGCGCGGCGTCGTCGCCGAGCCCGACTCGATCGTCGTGTGCGCCGGGGCGACCCAGGGCCTCGCGCTGCTCGGCCGGGCGCTCGCCGCCCGCGGCGTGGGCGCGATCGACGTGGAGGATCCCGGCCTTGCGCCGCATCGCGCCGTGCTCGCCTACGCCGGCCTGCGGCTCCACGGCGTGGGCGTCGACGAGCAGGGACTCGACGTGCACGCGCTGCGGGCGCCCGTCGTGCTGAGCACGCCCGCCCACCAGTTCCCGACCGGCGTGGCGCTCTCGCCAGCCCGCCGCGGCGCGCTGATCGCCTGGGCGCGAAGCGGAGGCATCGTGATCGAGGACGACTACGACGCCGAGTACCGCTACGATCGCGCGCCGCTCGGTGCGCTGCAGGGCCTCGCGCCGGAGCGCATCGTGTACATGGGCACCGTCTCCAAGACGCTCGCCCCGGCGCTGCGCCTGGCGTGGCTCGTGCTGCCCGCCGAGCTGCTCGCGGACGTGATTCGGGCCAAGGTGCTCGACGACCTCGGCTCGGCCACGCTCGAGCAGCTCGCGCTCGCGCGCCTGCTGGAGAGCGCCGACTACGATCGCCAGCTGCGCAAGGCCCGCAAGCGCAACCGCGGACGCCGCGACGCGCTGCTGGGCGCGCTGGCGCGCGAGCTGCCGGAAGCGCGGGTGGGAGGCATCTCGGCCGGCCTGCACGCGCTCGTGCGCCTGCCGCGTCAAGTCGAGGCGCAACGGCTGCGCGCGGCGGCCGCCGAGCGGGGAGTGGGGGTGTACCCGCTCTCAGACCACCAGGTCGAGCCGCGCACGCAGACCGACGCGCTCGTGCTCGGGTACGCCAACGTCTCCGAGCCGGCGATCGCCGAGGGCGTGCGGCGGTTGGCCGCTGTCTTGGAGGACATATGAAAGACGCCCGCGACTCGCTTGCACGCCCGTCCGCCCGCCCGCTGCCCGATAGACGGCTGCCCGGCGCGCTGCCCTTCGCGCGCCTGGCCGCTCGGGGCGCGCCGCCCGGGATGCGTGAGATCGCCGAGGCTCCCCGCACCGGCGCGCTCGCTGAGATCGTCGCCCACAAGCGCACGCTCCTCGTCAGCTTTCGCCGCAGCGGCACGCCCGTGCCCACACCGGTGTGGGCGGCCGAGGCGGGCGGGCTGCTGTACGTCCGCTCGGAGCGCACGGCCGGCAAGTGCAAGCGCCTGCGGGCCGACTCGCGCGTGCTGATCGCGCCCTGCACCGTGCGCGGGCGACCGCTGGGCGCACCGCTCGAGGGCAGCGCTCGCGTCCTCGAGCGCGCCGGGGAGCCCGCGGCCGAGCGCGCGCTCGCCGGTCGCTACGGGCTCGGCCGCTGGCTGTTCGAGTATGCGATGGACCTCCTGCGCATCGACATGTGCTACCTGGAGATCTCGCCGGGAGCGTGGGGAGGAGGGGAGTAGGCGCTGGGATCGCGTCGGGCCGGAGCACGCAGGCGACGCCAGATCCCGCCGGCGCGGAGATCGCGAAGCTCGGCGGCGAAAACCGCTCCGTGCGCAAACCATGCGCTGGTGACGGCGCCGGCGGTGGGCATCGGTCGATGCGGTGCTCGCTTGCGCTCAGGAGGGGCGCGCTTTGGCCGCCGCCGGAATAGCGGGCACCGCTGGGTCCGTGCTTCGGTTGTTGGCCGAGCGCTTCATCTCGATCGCGCGACGGCGCCCTGGGAGAGCAGCATCGCGTGTGCTTGCGCGCAAGCCGACCTCGCCGTCGGCGACTTACTGCGACGGCGGCGTCACACACACGCTCGTCGAGCAATCTTGTCAGGCGGATGCGATGCCCACCGCCAGCCGCCCCTGCGCGGGCGCGCCGGCGCGCCCGCCGACGAACGCCGGCGGCGCGATCGCGAGGTAGTGCTCGAACACCCACGAGCACAGCCGCCGGCTCTCGAAGGCGCGCACCACGGCGGTCATGGCGCGGCTGGGCGTGAGCTGGCCGGCGGCGCGCTGGGAGTTCAGCATCCAGCGGTATTTGCGCTCGTGCGCCGCGGAGAACGCGCCGTAGCGGGCTAGCGCCTGCTCGCGCGTGCGCCGTCCGTCGAGCACCGCGCGCAGCTCGCGCCCACACGCCAGGCCGAAGTACAGGGCGGTGCGGATGCCCTCGGCGGTGAGCGGCAGGCAGTGCCCGGCCGAGTCGCCGACGAAGAACACGCCGTCCTCGACCGCGGGGCGCAGCTCGTGGGGAATCCAGTTGCCCTGATAGCCGTCGGGCTCCAGCCGCAGCTCGCGCGCGAGCCGCACGGTCGGCTCCTTGACGTGGTGGCTCGGCCAAAAGGAGCCGATGCCGACCCGCAGCTCATCGCGTGCGGGAAAGCTCCAGCCGTAGCCGGCGCGGATGTAGCGGTGGTCGATCCACAGCTCCATCTGCTCGCCTTCGCCGGCGGGGTGCACCTCGAGGCCGCGTGACAGACGCGCGTGCGGCGGCTGGATCGTGTCCCCGTTGGACAGGACGCGCCTCCAGCCGAGCGCGTCGACGAGCAGCGGCGCGCGCAGCGCGCCGCGGTCGGTATGCACAGTGGCGCCGTCGCGGGCGGTGACGGTGGCCGTCTCGAACTCGAGCTCCGGGCACTCCGCCTGCGCCCACAGCAGCGCGCACAGCTCCGCGTAGTCGAACGTCGAAAACGACCACGGCAGCGACCAGCGCGCGCTGCGATAGGGCGTGTGGACGACCATCTCGGAAAAGCTCTGGCGCCAGGAGTCCATCAGCTCGAGCGCCTGCATCCACACGGTGGGCATCGCGCACGCCGAGGTCTGGCGCTCGCCGAGCTCGTAGCGGTCGATCACGAGCACCCGCGCGCCCGAACCGGCGAGTTCGCGGGCGACCGCGAGCCCGGCGAAGCTCGCGCCGCAGACGAGCACATCGCAGTCGCGCTCCAGGCGGGTACGTTGCTCCCCCCGCTTGGTCGCGCGCACGGGCATATGGCCGCAATGATACGGCTGCGCTACGCTTCGGCCGGTGCATACAGTGGTAGAGAACGCTCAGGCCCACGTTGTGGACGGGTCCAACGGGCTGTTGCTTGAAATCGATGGGCAGATCGTGCCCAACTACGACGCGACCTTCCGCCCGATCGAGGAGGGCGAGGTCGTCACCGGGCACGTCGTGCGGATCGACAAGGACGAGGTGCTGGTCGACATCGGCTACAAGTCCGAGGGCGTGATCCCGGCCAACGAGCTGTCGATCCGCAAGGCCGTCGATCCTCACGAGGAGGTGCACCTGGGCGAGGAGGTCGACGCGATCGTCCTCACCAAGGAGGACCAGGACGGCCGCCTGATCATGTCCAAGAAGCGCGCGCGCTTCGAGAAAGCGTGGCGGCGGATAGAAACGGCGGCCGAGTCCGGCGAGCCGGTCGAGGGCACGGTGATCGAGGTCGTCAAGGGCGGCCTGATCATCGACCTCGGGGTGCGCGGCTTCCTGCCCGCCTCGCTGGTCGACATCCGCCGCGTGCCCAACCTCGACGAGTACATGGGCACGAAGATCGAGACCAAGGTGATCGAGCTGAACCGCTCGCGCAACAACGTCGTGCTCTCGCGCCGCGCGGTGCTCGAGGAGGAGCGCAAGGAGGTGCGCCAGCAGATCCTCGACCGCCTGCAGCCGGGCCTCGTCGTGGAAGGTCAGATCTCCAACATCGTCGACTTTGGCGCGTTCGTGGACCTCGACGGCATCGACGGGCTGATCCACATCTCCGAGCTTTCGTGGTCGCACGTCAACCACCCGAGCGAGATCCTCGCGATCGGAGACACGGTCAAGGTCAAGGTGCTCGACATCGACCGCGAGCGTCAGCGCATCTCCCTTGGCCTGAAGCAGACCCAGGAGGATCCCTGGCAGCGGATCGTCGACACGTACAACGTCGGCGACGAGCTCGCGGGCAAGGTCACGAAGGTCGTCACGTTCGGCGCGTTCGTGGAGATCCTCGACGGCGTCGAGGGCCTGGTCCATATCTCCGAGCTCGCGCCCCATCATGTCGAGAGCCCACGCGAGATCGTCCATCCTGGCGATGAGATCCGGGTGAAGATCTTGGAGATCGACTCCGAGCGCCGGCGCCTGTCGCTGTCGGCCAAGCGCGTCGAGGACCAGATCCTGCCGGTCGCGCGCGCGGGCCAGCCCGAGGCCGCCGCTCCGGCCCAGGCACAGGACGGCGCGGCTGACGCCGAGGCTGACGCTGCGGCGCCCGAGGCGGAAGCCGTGGCGCCCGAGGCTGACGCTGCCGCGCCCGAGGCGGAAGCCGTGGCGCCCGAGGCTGACGCTGCGGCGCCCGAGGTCGCAACGGAGGCTGTAGAGGCGCCCGAGGCTGACGCGGCGCCGGCAGCTGAGGAGGCGCCGCAGCCCGCAGACGCGCCAGAGGTCCAGGCACCCGCTGCAAGCGAGGCGCTGGCGACCGAGACGGCGCGGGGGCCCGCTGGCGAGCAGGCCGACGGCGAGGTGGTCGCGCCGGCTGACGGCGATGCGCCGGACGCCACGGCGCAGGACGCGCCGGGCGGCGAGCCCGCGCGGCAGGACTGACACAAGCTGAGCGCCGCGGGGCAGGTCCAGCGCGCGGTGCCGTTCGTGGGCTTGACGGGCGGCATGGGGGCGGGAAAGTCGACTGCCCTGGAGGCGCTGCGGCGGCTCGGCGCCGAGGTGCTCTCGAGCGACCAGGTCGTGCACGAGCTGTATGAAGGCGAGCAGCTGCGCGAGGCGGTGACCGCGCGCTTCGGCGCGGAGGTCGCCCCGGAGCGGGCGGTCGATCGCGCGGCGCTCGCGCGACGTGCGTTCGCGAACGCCGAGGACCGCGCGTGGCTCGAGGGGCTTGTGTGGCCGCTGGTCGGCGCCCGTGTCGCCGGCTGGCTCGAGCGAGTGCGCGCGCAGCGGCCCCCGCCGCGTGCGGCGGTCGTGGAGGTGCCGCTGCTGTTCGAGGCCGGTCTGGATCAGTTGTACGACGCGACGATCGCGGTGATCGCCGATGAGTCGCTGCGCCGTGCGCGCGCGGCCGCGCGCGGGCACGAGCTCGAAGACGAGCGCACCGAGCGCCAGCTCTCCCAAGAGCAGAAGGCGGGACGCGCGACCTACGTGGTGCGCAACGACGGCAGCGAAGAGGACCTCCAGCGCGAGCTGTCGGCGATTCTTGACAAGCTAGGGCGATGACGCGGCGTATCGTGGGCACACTCGCGACGGTGCTCGTCGCGGGCTTGCTCGTGGCGGTGATCGCCTCGATGCTGCATGGGGCCAGTCGCGACCTCGCCCTGCCGCTGAACGACGCGAGCATCATCCGCGAACAGGCCGCCGAGAAGCGGCTCGATCCGGCCTTGATCGCCGCTGTGATCTACGCGGAGACGAAGTTCGACCCGCGCCCGTCCCCCGCGGGAGCGCAGGGCCTGATGCAGATCCTCCCGTCGACCGCGTACTACCTGGCGCACCTCTCGGGCGGCGTCAGCTTCACCGCCAGCGACCTGGCTAGCCCGAGCGTCAACGTCGCGTACGGGAGCTACTACCTCCGCTACCTGCTCGACCACTACGACGGCGACGAGATGCTCGCGGTCGCCGCGTACAACGGTGGCGTGACGAACGTCGACCGCTGGCGGGAACGCGCGAACGCCTCGGGCAAGCAGCTGAGCGTCCAGGAAATCCCGTTCCCGCAGACGCGCGAATACGTGCAGCGTGTGCTCGGGGCCGAGCAGGCCTACCGCGCGACCTACGCTCGACAGCTGGGGATCGAGTAGGGCGCCTAGGGAAGACCGACCGCCTCGGGCAGGCTGTCCGTGGGAAAGAGCTTGCGCGAAGACGCGCTCTTGCGGACCTTCGTTGCGAGGCGGTACAGCACCGCCAGGGTGCCGCTCGGGGCGGGGACCTGGACATCGAAGCGCCCGCTGGCGCTCGGCTTGGTCGTGGCGACGGCCCTTGCGCCACTGCAAGTCAACTGCTGCTCGACGTCGATGACGGGGAGCGGCTTGCCGAGCGGCGGGATCACCTGCCCGGTGAGCGTCACCTTGCCCGCCGAGCTCGTGGGCGGGTCGAGGATCAGGCGCCGAGTGAGCTTTAGGTTCAGCGACTGTAGGCCGTCGGACTCTGCCAGATAGCGCGCGCTGTTGCCGTTGCGCAGCTTTGCGGGCGGCAGCGGCGCGCTGGCGCTGAACTGGCCTTGGGCGCCGATCTTCGCGGTCGCGACCTGCTGGTGGCCGTTGAACAGGATCTTTACCGTCTTGCCCGCGAGGCTGGCCACGGCGGCGCCATCCAGGAGCACCCGCCCGTTGCGCTCCACCACATCCGTCAGCGTGATCTTGCTGTCACTGCACCGCAGCGCGAGCGTCGTCGCGGCCTGCGTCGCCGCCGCGGTGCTCACCGTCGTGCTGGTGGTGGCCGTCCCTGTAGTCGAGGTCGAGGGGGTCCCGCCATTGCTCGGAGTGGAGGATGTGGATTCGGTCGATTTCGTTTCGGTGCTCGTCTTTTCAGTCGAGCCCGTGGCGGATTCGCACGTTCCCGAGTTCGCTCGGATCGCTACCTCATGCGCGGCCTCGGCGCCCCGCGCGAGACCGACGTTGCCTTCACCGAGGCTCGCGATCTGTTCTGGTTCGTCGACCTTGGTTTCCGCCGAGCCCGTCCCGAGCTCGCCTCGGGCGTTGTTGCCCCACGCCCAGATGCGCCCGCGTGAGTCGAGCGCGTATCCTGTGTATGCTGTGGCGGCGATCGCCACGATGTCTTCGAGTTTGGCGACCGACACGGGCAGGTCGGAGTCTTCGTGTTCGCCGTCGCCCAGCTGGCCGAGCAGCCCTTCTCCCCAGGCCTTCACCTTGCCGTCGACCAGCGCGAGCGCGAACGTCCCGCCCGCGGCGATCGCGCTCACGCCTTCCAGCGGCGTCCCGCCGCCGACCGTCACCGGGACCTCGCCGGGAACGGCGCTCGGACCCGCACCGAGCAGGTCGTTCGTCGAGCCCTGCTTGTCCCCCCAGGCCTTCACCTCGCCGTCCACCAGCGCCAGGCTGTAGCCCGGTCCCTCGCCGACGGCTTCGGCGCCCGTGAGCACTTTGCCCTTTTCGATTTCAACCGGGGCCGGGGTTTGGCCGCCGCCTTCGCGCCCGAGCGTGTCATATTCGTTCGGAAACAGGAATTCTTCGCCCCACGAATCGACTTCGCCGTCGCCGAGCAGCGCGAGCGTGGAGCCGTGTGAGGCGCTCGCGACCGCCTTGATGTCGCTCACCGACGGCGCGATCGCCACCGGCGTGCTCGCCTCGTACTCCGGCGGTGTCGGGCCGTCGCCGAACTCGCCGGTGCGGTTATCGCCCCAACCCATCAGCTTGCCGTCGGCGAGCAGTATGTAGACGTCGGCGGTGTCTACCGCGATGCCGACCGCGTTCGTGACCCCTTCCACGGCGACGGGTGCGGTGCTGTACGGAGCGTGCGCCCCGTCGTCGGCTAGTTCGCCCTCCTCGGATCCGTCCGCACCCCATGCCTCGACGGTGCCGTTCTTGAGCAGGGCGAAACTGTCAGTCTCGTTGACCGCCGCCGAGACCGCGCACGAGACGCCCTTGACGGCGACCGGGCTGCGGCGTTCGAGCGTCACTGTTTCGCCGTCGCCGAGCTCCCCGCTCGCGTCTTCGCCCCAGGCGCTCAGGGTGGAGCCTTCGGCTTCGGCGCTCCCTTTGCCGGCGCCGCCGGCCAGCACGCTCGTGGCGGCGCCCGCGGCGCCCACGAGCAGCACGACGAGAACCGTCACGACGATCCGTCTAGCCCTACCTGCAAAGCGCATGCTGCCCCCCTGTCGGCCACTCCTGTCGGGAGGCTACCCTAGGGTGCGATCACCCGCGTGCCCGACTTCAAGCTCGACTCCGCCTTCACGCCGACCGCCGACCAGCCGAAGGCGATCGCGGCGCTGGCCGAGGGCGTGCACAGCGGCGAGCGCTTCCAGACGCTGCTGGGCGCGACCGGCACGGGCAAGACGATGACGATGGCGGGCGTGATCCAGGAGCTGCAGCGCCCGGCGCTGGTGATCGCGCACAACAAGACGCTGGCGGCGCAGCTGTGCAACGAGTTCCGCACGTTCTTCCCCGAGAACGCGGTCGAGTACTTCGTCTCCTACTACGACTACTACCAGCCCGAGGCGTACGTCCCGAGCCGCGACCTGTACATCGAGAAGGACTCGGCGATCAACCAGGAGGTCGACCGCCTGCGCCACGCCGCGACCGCGGCGGTGTTCGCGCGCAGGGACGTGGTCGTGGTCGCGTCGGTGTCGTGCATCTACGGCCTGGGCTCGCCGGAGACGTATGAGATGAACATGCAGATCCTCAAGCGCGGCGAGGAGATCGACCGTGACAGGCTGCTGCGCAAACTCGTCTCGATCCAGTACACGCGCAACGACAGCGTGCTCTCGCGCGGGAGCTTCCGTGTGCGCGGCGAGACGCTAGAGGTCTTCCCGGCGTACGCCGAGACGGCCTTCCGCGCGACGATGTTCGGCGACGAGGTCGAACGCCTGCAGCACTTCGACCCCCTCACCGGCGAGCTGCTCGCCGACGACCTCGAGCACGTCGCGATCTGGCCGGCTACGCACTACAACGTCAAGGAGGGCACGATCGAGGCGGCCGTCGCCGAGATCGGCAGGGAGCTGAACGAGCGCTGCGAGCAGCTCGAGGCGGAAGGCAAGCAGCTCGAGTCTCACCGCCTGCGCCAGCGCACCCAGTACGACATGGAGATGCTGCGCGAGGTCGGCTTCTGCTCGGGGATCGAGAACTACTCGCGGATCCTCGACGGGCGCAGGCCGGGGGACCGGCCGTACTGCTTGATCGACTATTTCCCCGAGGACTTCGTCTGCTTCATCGACGAGTCCCACCAGACGGTGCCGCAGATCGGCGGCATGCACGAGGGCGACCGCTCGCGCAAGCAGACGCTCGTCGACTACGGCTTCAGGCTGCCGAGCGCCCTCGACAACCGCCCCCAGACCTTCCAGGAGTTCCTTTCGATCACGCCGCAGCTGCTGTTCGTCTCGGCCACCCCGGGCGAGTACGAGCGCTCGCAGTCCACGCGCGTGGTCGAGCAGATCGTGCGCCCGACGGGGATCGTCGACCCGGTCGTGCAGGTGCGCGAGACCAAGAACCAGATCGACGACCTGATGAACGAAGTCAGAAAGCGCGTGGAGCGCGACGAGCGCGTGCTCGTCACGACGCTCACCAAGAAGATGTCCGAGGACCTCTCGCAGTACCTGCTCGAGATGGGCTTCCGCACGCGCTACCTGCACTCCGAGATCGACACGCTCGAGCGCATCCAGATCATCCGCGACCTGCGCCTGGGCGAGTACGACGTGCTCGTCGGGGTGAACCTCCTGCGCGAGGGCCTGGACCTGCCCGAGGTCTCGCTCGTGGCGATCCTCGACGCCGACAAGGAGGGCTTCCTGCGTGGCGAGACCTCGCTGATCCAGACGATCGGCCGCGCCGCGCGCAACGTCGACGGCACCGTGCTGATGTACGCAGACAAACAGACGCGCGCGATGCACGCGGCGATCTCGGAGACCGAGCGCCGGCGCGAGATCCAGCTCGCCTACAACGAGCGGCACGGGATCACCGCGGCGACGATCGTCAAGGGGATCTCCGACATCGCCGAGTTCCTGCAGTCCGAGTCCAAGCTGCCGCGCGGGCGCAAGCGCCGCTCCGGCCGGCGCGGGCGCCAGGAGCTCCCGGCGAACGAGCTGGAGCGGCTGGTCGTCGAGCTCGAGGAGGAGATGCTCGCGGCAGCCGAGGACCTGCGCTTCGAGTACGCCGCACAGCTGCGCGACGAGCTGCGCGAGCTGCGCCGCGACCTGGCCGAGATCGATCGAAACGATGCCCGCCCGCCCGGCCAGCCGGCCGAGGCGCGATGAGCCGCATCGGGGGTCGCCGCAGGCCCGACCGGACGGGGCGCTAGGATGCCCGCCGTGGAGTTCGATCGGCAGGCAATCGAGCGTCGCGACTTTCCGATCGGCCGGCGTGGATACGACCCAGGCGCCGTCGACGCGCACCTGCGCGCCCTGGCGGACGAGTTCGAGGAGCTCAAGCGCACCGCGCTGACCGGCGGCGCGGACATGTCGGTGGCCTCGACCGCGGGCACCCACGTCCAGAGCATCCTGCAGGCGGCCGAGACCGCGGCCGCGGAAATCGAGCGCCACGCGCTCGAGAACGCGCGCCAGGTGCGCGAGGACGCCGACCGCGACGCCGAGCGCACCCGCGAAGAGGCGATCGAACGGGCGCGCCAGCACGTCACGGCCGTCGCGCAGGTCACCGCCAGGCTGGTCGAGCACGTCGGCTCGATGGACGGCGAGGTCGGCGCGCTGGTCGAGAGCCTGCGCGCCGGCGCCGGTCGCCTGGCCGCCGACCTGTCGGCGGTCGAGAGCGGGATGAGCGAGCTCTACGACGCGGCCTCCGGTCGCACCGAAGCGAGCACCGCGCCGGAGCCCCAATACGAGCCCCAGCCCCAGCAGTACGAGCAGCCGCGGGGGTTCGAGTCCGAGCTCGACAGCGCCTTGGCGGCGCCGCCGCGATCGGTGCAGGCACAGGCGCCGCCGCCGGCCGAGGCGGGCGTCGGAGACGTCGACGGCGCGCGCCTGATCGCGCTGAACATGGCGCTCAACGGCGAGTCGCGAGCGGACACCGAGCGCTACCTGCAAGAAAACTTCGAACTGCCCGACCGGCTGAAACTGATCGACGAGGTGTACTCCGCGATCGAGGGGTAGGCTGCCGTCGCGCTCGCCGCCGGCGGCTGCCGCACGTGACCGCCGCCGCGAGCTAGTGGGTCGAATCTAGTGGTATCCTAGTGGGTATGGCTTATGTGGTCGCACGCCGCAATGGGCGCTTCGAGATACGCGAGTCGCTTTACACATCGAGCGGGCCCCGTGCGCGCACCCTCGCTGGCTTCAGCGTCCTGACCGACGAGGTTCTCGCCAACGCCTCGCGGCGCGCCACACGGCCTTTCGACGCCGATGCGGTGATCGCCTCGGGCAGGCGGGCCGGCGCGCCCGCGAGAGCCGCAGTCGCCACGCGAGGATCCGCTGGTTCCGTCGGCCAGTTCATCGAGGCGACTCGGCGAATGGCGACCGCGCTGCAGCCAACCGGGGCGTCGGAGCGGATCGACCCTGGGGAGGCGCTCATCGATTTGCTGGGCTTCGCCGACGCCGTCACCGCCAGCCAACCCTCGAAGCCCCCTGAGCGGCTGAGCTTCCCACCCCTCTCGCGGCTCCTGGAGCGACGCCCGCCGGCGACGGACGCT
The DNA here is from genome assembly GCA_035503075.1 of Solirubrobacteraceae bacterium. GTDB lineage: Bacteria > Actinomycetota > Thermoleophilia > Solirubrobacterales > Solirubrobacteraceae > Palsa-744. Next base: position 67,873 of record DATJTT010000051.1, on the reverse strand, counting down.
CGCTAGAGATGCGTGCCTGATGGCCGCCGCGAGGCTCGGTCCCGCGCGGATACCGATTCTCTGCCCGGAGCACCTGATCGTCTGCAAGGCCGTGTTCGGCCGTCCCAAGGACTGGGTGGACATCGAAGAGATGATCGCCTGGGGAACCGTGATCGACGGGGCCGAGGTGGCGCGCTGGATCGACGGGATCCTCGAGCCGAGCTCACAGCCGCACGATCGCCTGGTCGAGCTGCTGGGCGGCCGCGCCGGGTGAGCTGATCAGCCAAGCCCGGGCGAGGGCCGCCTCAGCGCAGCTCCGCGGAGGTCTTGCCGAGCAGCTGGCGGGCGACGATCAGCAGCTGGATCTGCTGGGTGCCCTCGAAGATGTCAAGGATCTTGGCGTCGCGCGCCCACTTCTCGAGCAGCTCACTCTCGCCGTAGCCGACGCTGCCACACAGCTCGACGCACTCGAGCGCGACCTCGACGCACGTGCGTCCCGCCTTGGCCTTGGCCATCGACGCGTGCAGCGAGTTGGGCCTGGAGTTGTCGGCCATCCACGCCGCCTGCAGCGTCAGCAGGCGGGCGGCCTCGTAATCGGCTTCCATCGCCTGCAGGCGCGCCGCGGCCGCACTTTGGGCATGGGCGGGCGGCGCGTGCTCGAGGCGCACGCCGGCGCGCTCGAGCTGGGCGGCGGTCTCCTCGAGGCACGCGCGGGTGAGGCCGACGGCCATCGCCGCGACCAGCGGGCGCGTGTTGTCGAAGGTCTGCATCGCGCCGCCGAAGCCCTGCTTGACGTCGATCCGGGCGCTGCCGAGCATGTCCTCCTTGGGGACGCGACAGTCCTCCAGGCGGAAAGCCGCCGTGTCCGATGCTCGGATGCCCAGCTTGTGCTCGAGCCGGTCGAGCTTCAGGCCGGGGTTCTCGCGTTCGACGACGAACGACTTGATCGCCGCGCGGCCCTTGGAGCGATCGAGCGTCGCCCACACCACGACCAGGTCCGCACGCTCGCCGGCCGTCACGTAGATCTTCTCGCCGTTGAGCACGTACTCGTCGCCGTCGAGCACGGCCGTCGTGCGGATCGCCGCGGAGTCCGAGCCGGCCTCGGGCTCGGTGATCGCCATCGCAGCCCAGCGGCCCTCGAAGCGGGCGAGCTGCTCCTCGTTGGCGACAGAGGCGATCGCGGCGTTGCCAAGACCCTGCCTGGGCATGCTCAGCAGCAGCCCGACGTCTCCCCAGCACAGCTCCATCACGCTCAGCACCGTCGCGAGGTTCGAGCCGTTGCGGTTGGCGCCGTCGGCGTCCCGGTGCTCGCGGCGCACGCCCGTCGCGCCCGCGCCGCCCGTGCTCGCCACGTCGGCGCCGGCGTTCATGCCGTCGATCACAGACGCGAGCATGTCGAGCTCCTTCGGATACTCGTGCTCGGCCAGGTCGTACTTGCGCGAGATCGGGCGAAACACCTCGCTTGCGACCTGGTGGGCCTGGGCGAGGAGCGGCGCGAACTTCCTGGGTGTCTCGAGGCTGATCATGGGCGGGCGCGCTCCTAGACGAGCAGGGCGCCCTCGATCACGCCCACCGCGCGCAGGTCGCGATACCAGCGCTCGACCGGGTGCTCCTTGACGTAGCCGTGCCCGCCGAGCAGCTGCACCGCCTCGGAGCCGATACGCGCGCCCTGCCGCGCGCACAGCCGCCGTGCGAGCGCCGCCTCGCGCGCGAAGCTCTTGCCCATGTCGGCGCGGCTCGCGGCCCGGTAGGTGAGCAGGCGCATGCCCTCGAGCTCGATGCCGACGTCGGCGAGCGCGAACGCCACCGCCTGCCGGTTGGAGATCGGCTCGCCGAAGGCCACCCGCTCGTTGACGTACGGGACCAGATAGTCGAGCGCCGCCTGCGCGACGCCCACCGCGAGCGCACACCATGCGATCCGCGCGCGCTGGACGCACTCCCCATAGACCTCCCCGGAGCCCCCGGCGAGCAGCGCCGCCGCCGGCACGCGCGCGTCCTCGAGCACCAGCCGTCCGGTGGCGGCGGCGCGCACGCCCATCGCCGGTTCGCGCTCGCTGAACACCCCGCGCGTCGAGGACTCGAGCAGGAACAGCGCCGGCCCGAGACCCTCGGCGTCGGCGGCGACCACGAGCAGCTCGTCCTCGCAAGCGCGCGGCACGAGCGTCTTTGCGCCGCTCAGGACCCAGTCGCCTTCCCGGCGGCGCGCGCGCGTTGCGAGCTTGAAGGGATCGAACAGCGCGCGCGGCTCGAGGATCGCGAGCGCCGCCGCCGGCGGGTCCGCGCCGGTGAAAGACGGCAGGTAGGTCGACTGCTGCTCGGCGTCGCCCCACAGGCCGAGCGCGCTCGCCACCGCGCCCGGCGCGAGCGCCGCGAGCGCGATCCCCATGTCGCCGTGCGCGAGCGCCTCGGCGGCCAGCACGCCCGTGACCGCCGAACGCTGGCTGATCACGCCGCCGAGCTCCTCGGGCACGCCGAGCATCGCCATCCCCAGCTCGTTGGCCTGAGCTAGCAGCCGCGCGGGCGCCGCGCCCGCGGCATCGGCGGCGAGCGCCGCCGGGCGCAGCTTCTCGGTCGCGAACGCGCCGATCGACTCGCGCAGCAGCCGCTGCTCCTCGTCGGGGCGCACGTCGAAGAGCTCGGGCGCGCGCGCCGGCGCCTGGCGGGCGGGGCGCGCCAGCCTGCTCGCAGCGCTGAAGCCGCGGCTCGTCGCGCCGGCCGCGCGAAAGCCCCCGCGCGCGCCGCGGAACACGAGCCGCTCGACCCGCCTGCGCTGGCCCGTCCGGTCGAGCAGCTCGGAGCCCGCCAGGCGGTTCAGGACGCGCAGGCCGAGGCCCATGCTGCGCTCGGCCGCGTTCGTTGCGCCCGCTCCCGCTCCCGCTCCCGCTCTGCTCATCGCGACTGCTCGATCGCTCGGATCCGGCCGTCCAGATGACTCGGGCCGCCGCCCCCGCCGCGCACCTGGAAGCTCACACCCGGGCCGTCCGCGGCGCTCGCGAAGTCCACGCTCGCGGGCAGCAGGATCGGGCGGCGGAAGCGGGCCTCCACGGCGAAGGCCGCGGGCAGCGCGCCGCCGTCGGGGCCAGCCAGCGCCGCCAGGCAGCGCGCCTTCGTCCACATGCCGTGCGCGATCGCCCGCGGGAACCCGAACGGCCGCGCGCTCAGTGCGTGCAGGTGGATCGGATTGCCATCGCCGGACACGGCCGCATAGCGCCGGCCGAGGTCGCCGGGCAGCCGCCACTGGGCGCTCGTGAGCGTCCACGTCGCCGCCGGCGCCGGCGGGTCGTCCTCGCGCGCGCTCGTCCACTGGTCACGGGCGCGTGCCCCCTCGCCCGCGCGCGCCGCGCCGCCCGGGCCGCGGCGCAGCATCGTGGCGAGCTCCTCCCACACGAGCTCGCCCGCGACGCGCGCGTCGGAGCGGAGCGAGAACTCCCGGCCGCGGGAATGGGCGCGCGACGGCGTCGCGCGCACCCGCAGCTCGAGTGGCTCGTCGAGGCCGATCGGCCGATGCTGGACGATGCGGTTGGCGACGTGCACGAGCCCGAGCGCGGCGAACGGAAAGCGCCCGTCGGCCATCAGCGCGAGCTGCAGCGGAAACGCGAGCACGTGCACGTAGGTGGCGGGCAGCGTGTCGCGCCGGGCGAACGCGCACACGGACGCGTACTCGGCCACGCGCTCGCGCCCGACCCGGACCTGCGCGAGGGTCAACTCGAGGTCGGGGACCTCGCCACCGCCCCCGCCGATCCACGGCAAGCGCGAGGCGCCGGGCAGCAGCGGCGCGGCCGCCCGGGCATACAGCCCCAGGATCCGCGGCGGGCGCTCGAGCGCGCGCGTGGCCATCACGCCCCCAGGAAGCTCTGGCCGCATACGCGAACCACGTTGCCGTTGAGCGCGCCCGAGCCTGGGTGGGCGAGCCACGCGATCGTCTCGGCCACGTCGATCGGCAGCCCGCCCTGGGCGAGGCTGCTCATCCGCCGGCCCGCTTCGCGGATCGCGATCGGCATCGCCGCGGTCATCTGCGTCTCGATGAATCCCGGGGCGACGGCGTTGATCGTCGCGCCGCGCTCGGCGAGCAGCGGCGCGAGCGCGCCGACCCGCCCGATCACGCCCGCCTTGGACGTCGCGTAGTTGGTCTGCCCGGCGTTGCCCGCGATCCCGCTCATCGAGGACACGCACACGATCCGCCCGTTCGCCCCCAGCAGCTCCGCCTCCAGCAGCGTCTCGTCGATCCGCTCCTGGCTGCACAGGTTGATCTCGAGCAGCTCGCACCAGCGCTCGCGCGGCATCTTCGCGAGCGTCCGGTCGCGGGTCACGCCCGCGTTGTGCACGAGCACGTCGAGCCCGCCGCGCACGCGCTCGGCGATCGCGGCGGGCGCCTCGGGCGCGGTGATGTCGAGCTCGAGCGGCTCGCCGCCGATCCGGGCGCTAACCCGCCGGAGGTCCGCGGCCAGCGCCGGCACGTCGAGCCCGATCACGCGCGCCTCTTCGCGCGCGAGCGTCGTCGCGATCGCCTCGCCGATCCCGCGCGAGGCGCCCGTGACCAGCGCGGAGCGTCCGGCGAGCGGCTTCTCCCAGTCGATCCGCGCCGGCGGGCGGGCCGGGCCGAGGCGCAGCACCTGGCCGGACACGTACGCCGAGCGCGGCGAGAGCAGGAAGCGCAGCGTCGAGGCGATCGCGTCCCGCGCGCCGGCGGCCACGAGCACGAGCTGCACGGTCGCGCCGCGGCCGATCTCCTTGCCGAGCGAGCGCGTGAAGCCCTCGAGCGCGCGCTGGGCGCTGTGCTCGGCGACCGAGCGGCAGTCCGCGGGCGGGGATCCGAGCACGATCACCCGCCCGCAGCGCTCGACCCGGCCCACGCAGCCGTGGAAGAAGGCGTGCAGCGCGCTCAGCTCGCCGCACGTGGCGATTGCGCTCGCGTCGAACACGAGCGCCTTCAGGCGCTGCTCCCCGGCGGCCTCGGGGTCGAAGATCGTCGCGTCCAGCCCGGCGCGGGCGACGATCGCCCGCAGGCGCTCCTCGGGCCCGGTCGCGAGCTCGCAGCGGGCCTCGCCCAGCACCTCGACGACCGGCTCGAGCAGGCGCCCGCCGGGCGCGCCGCCGACCAGCGCGCGCCCGCGCAGGACCGGAGCGCCCGGCTCGTGGCGCTCGAGCCGGGCGGGGCGGGGGAGACCGACCCGCCGTGCGAGCAAGCCGCCCGCACGGGTGCTCAGCAGCTGCGCGTAACGGTCGCTCATGCCGGCGCCGGCTCGCTCTCGAGGATCGCGACCACGCCCTGTCCGGCGGCCGCGCAGACGCTGATCAGACCGCGCGCGCGGCCGCGCTCGTGCAGCGCCTTGGCGAGCGCCGCCACGATCCGCCCGCCGGTCGCCGCGAACGGATGGCCGGCCGCGAGCGAGCCGCCGTTGACGTTCAGCCGCTCGCGCGCGACGCTCCCGAGCGGCCGCTCGCGCCCCAGCCGCTCGCGGCAGAACACCGGGTCCTGCCACGCGCGCAGCGTGCACAGGACCTGCGCCGCGAACGCCTCGTGGATCTCATACATGTCGAAGTCGCCCAGCCCCAGCCCGGCGCGGTCGAGCAGCCGCGCCGTCGCGTACGCCGGGGCCATCAACAGGCCCTCGCGCGCGCCCGTGCGCTCGCGCGCATGGACGTGGTCGACGGCCGCGGTCTGCGCGTGGGTCAGGTACGCGAGCACCGGGAGCTCGCGCTCGCGAGCCCACTGCTCGCTGGCGAGCAGCACCGCCGAGGCGCCGTCGCTGAGCGGAGTCGAGTTGCCCGCCGTCATCGTCCCGTGGGCGCCGCCGAACGCCGGCCGCAGCTTCGCGAGCTGCTCCGGGGTGGAGTCCGGGCGCAGGTTCTGGTCGCGCTCGAGGCCCAGGTGGGGGGCGACCAGGTCCGCGAAGAAGCCGCGCTCATATGCCGCCGCCAGGCGCTGGTGGCTGCGCGCCGCGAGCTCGTCCTGCTCGGCGCGCGTCACGCCCCATTCGCAGGCCATGATCGCGCAGTGCTCGCCCATCGAAAGCCCCGTGCGCGGCTCGGCGTTGCGCGGGATCTCAGGCACGACCTGCCCCGGGCGCAGGCGTGCGAGCAGGCGCAGCCGCGTGCGCGCGTCGCGGGTGCGGTTGAGCTCGAGCAGGAGCTTGCGCAGGCTCTCGTTGAGCGCGATCGGCGCGTCGGAGGTCGTGTCCACGCCGCCCGCGACGCCCGCCTCGATCTGCCCGAGGGCGATCTTGTTGGCGACGAGCACCACCGCCTCGAGGCCGGTGGCGCACGCCTGCTGGATGTCGTACGCGGGCGTTTGCGCCGCCAGCTCCGTGCTGAGCAGCGCCTCGCGCGTCAGGTCGCGGTCGCGGGGGTGCTTGAGCACCGCGCCCGCGACGACCTCGCCGAGCAGCTCGCCCGCGAGCGAGAAGCGCTCGATCAGCCCGTCGAGCGCCGCCGTCAGCAGCTCGCGGTTGGACGCGTGCGCGTACGCCGAGTTCGAGCGCGCGAACGGGATGCGGTTGCCGCCGAGCACCGCCACGCGCCGGACCTCGACGGTCATTCCGGTCCGCTCCCCGCGCCGTCCCCGCGCCCGGCGCCGTCCCCGCTCCCCGCGCCGTCCCCGCGTCCCGCGCCGTCCCCGCGCCCCGCGCCGTCCCCGCGCCCCGCGCGGGGCTCGCCCGTGCGCGCGGGCGGGCGGGCGGGCGGGCGCTTCGCGCGCGCGCCGGCCGGCAGCGCGAGGCCCGGCTCGACGGTCGCCACCAGCAGCCTGGCCGTCTCGCTCGCGCTCAGTGCCTCCGTGCGCAGCCACCAGCGCACGAGCGCCTCGGCGGCGCCGAGCAGCGCGACAGACAGCGCCTCGACGTGCACGGAGGAGGACACCGACGGCTGCGCGAGCAGCGCGCGGGCGACCAGCTCGGTGATGCGGCTGCGATATTCGCCGACGCGCCGGGCGATCCCGCTCTCGCTCGGGAGCGTCTCGTCGAACAGCACGCGCCAGGAGCTGCGGTCCTGGTCGACGAACCCGAAGAACGCGTCGATCCCCGCGCGCAGCGCCTCCTGCGGGGTGGAGGTCTGCTCGACGGCCCCCACGACCGCGGCCAGCAGCGCGTCGCCGGCGGGTTCCATGCACGCGAGGTACAGGCGCTCCTTGTTGCCGAAGTAGTTGTACAGCAGCGGCTTGGTCACGCCGACCGCCGCCGCGACCTCGTCCATCGTCACGGGCCCGTAGCCGCGCTCGGCGAACAGCGCGTGCGCCGCACGGAGCGTCTGCTCCATCCGGACCTCACGCGGAAGCCGGCTGCGCGCGACCGCCACGTCGGTCATCCTCGACATATTACTCATATATAAATTTGTATGTCGGTAACCTCGACCGTGGGCGGCGGCGAATGCAACGCGGCCCGCCTGCTGGTGCATACGCGCCCGCGCCCCGGCGCGCCACGCGATAGGTTCGCAGCTACCGTGGCGAGCACCCCGAGCATCGGCAAGCGTGCACCCGCCGAGCTGCCGCGGGGGCCGCATTCGCTCTCGCGCGAGCAGGTCGCCGGCAACCAGCGCCAGCGGTTGATCGCGGCGATGATCGAGGCGGTCGGAGAGCAAGGCTCGGCGCGCACGACGGTCGCGCAGGTGATCGCGCGCGCGGGGGTCTCGCGCAAGGCCTTCTACCAGCACTTCGAGAACAAGCAGGCATGCCTGCTTGAGACATACGACGAGCTCGCACGCGACGTCGTCGAGTACGTCACCCGGGCATATCTCGAACACGGCGAGATCTCCGCGAGCGCGCGCGCGGCGATCGACGCGGTGTTCGAGTGGGCGAGCGAGCACTCGAGCGCCTTGCGCCTGGTGCTCGTGGAGGTGGGCGCGACGGGACCCGCGGGGATCGCGCGCCGCGAGCAGCTGCTCGGCGACTTCGAAGAGATGCTGCGCCTGAGCCTGGGCCTGCCGCCCGGGCCCAACCCCGTGCTCAGGGCCGTCGTCGGCGGCCTCAACCGAGTCCTGTACACGTGCGCGCAAAGCGGCCGCTACGCGGAGCTCGCGGGGCTCGCTCCGGCGCTCGTGCAGTGGGCGACCTCGTACACGCCGATCCCGCCCGCGATGCTCAACCTGCGCAGGCCCGCGCACGCGCCGGCGTCGCTCGTCGGCGGGCGCGCCCCGGGGACGCTCTACCCGCACATCAGCCTGACCGGGCGGCGCGGGCTGCTGCGCGGGCGCGGCAACGTCTCCCACAGCCTGGTCGTCCACAGCCAGCGCGAGCGGATCCTCGACGCCGTCGCCAACCTCGCGACCGAGCGCGGCTACGCGGGGCTCACGTGCGAGGCGATCGCCGAGGAGGCGGCTGTCTCGCTGCACGCCTTCTACACGCATTTCAGCGGCAAGGAGGACGCGTTCCTGGTCGCCTATGAGGTCGGTCACCACAAGAGCCTCGCCGCCGTCCAGCAGGCGCGCGACGCGCAGCCCGACTGGCAGCGCGGCGTGCGCGCCGGGATCGGCGCGCTCTTCCAGTTTCTCGCGAGTGAGCCGGCGTTCGCGCACATGGCGCTGGTCGACTCGCTGATCGCCACGCACCGCACCGCCGACCGCGCCGCCAAGGGCGCGGACGCGTACGCGCGCACGCTCGCGCCCGACCTGCGCGAAAGCGCGCTCGCGGAGCGTCCGGCGGCGGTGATCATGGAAGCGGTCGCGGGAGGCCTGTTCGAGCTCTGCTACAGCCAGGCGCTGCGCGGGCGCGTGCGCGTGCTGCCGGAGATGCTGCCCGCAGCGACGTACTTCGCGCTCGCGCCGTTCATCGGCGCCGAGCGGGCCGCGCGGCTCGCGACCGAGCCGCGCGGCTGAGGCGCTCGCGCGGCCGTCGGTCGGCGTCGAGCGGCTGCCGCGCATCTCCGGCCGGGCCGCCCGTGTGTGCCCGGATTGCGAGAAACACGACGTTACTTATGGGCTTGACAGTCGCGAGCCGGTGTGGTGTAGTAGACGCGCTGTATCGCCAATCTCATGGGTATCCGGACGTCGCGACTCGGGAGGAGATCGACTGTGTCTGAGGAGAGGATCGGGAGCGAGGGAACGGGATCGACGACGCGCGCAGGAGCGCGCGCTCGTATGCGCAGGCATGCTCTGGCGGCGACGGTCTTCGCTGCGACGCTCGGCGTGCTCGGGGCCCCGGCCGTGGCGATCGCCGGGTTGCAGCACGAATTCGCGCCCTTCGCGAACTGCCCGGTGAACGACTCCAAGGTCACGACGTGCATCGTCTCCACCGTCACTGGCGGTGAATTCGTGCTCGGCTCCAAGACGGTCGCGATCGACAAGCCGGTGGTGCTGCAGGGCGGTCTCGCCGGCACGGAACTGGTCGGCGCGACGAACGGCGAAACCCTCTCCAAGACGGCGCTGACGGTGCCGGGCGGCCTGGTGGGGATCGAAGGGCTGGGCGGAGAAGTGACGGCCACCGCGGAACTCGCCGGCGCGGTCGGCATCAACTCCTTGAACCTGCTGACCGCCAAAGGGACGGCGGTGTCACTGCCGCTGAAGGTGAAACTGGGCAACCCGCTGTTGGGCTCGACCTGTTTCATCGGCTCCGACTCCGAACCGGTCGCGGTCGAACTCACGACCGGCACGACCAGCCCGCCCGGACCGAACAAGCCGATCACCGGCAGCCCCGGCCATCTGACCTTCACGAGCGATCACAGGATCGTGCTGATCACGGGCAACGCGCTGGTCGGCAACTCGTTCTCGGTGCCTGGCGCGAACGGGTGCGGGGGACTGCTGTTCCTGCTGATCGACCCGCTCGTCGACCTCGCCTCCGGCGTGCCGGCGTCGGCCGGCCACAACACGGCGGTCATGAAGGGGACGCTGCAGGAGGCCGCCACCCCTGAAGTCAAGGCGCAGCTCGGCTTGCCGGAAATCGGCAGGTGCGTGCCCGCGGAAAGCACCGGCGAAGGCGGGCTCGCGGTCTACGACGGGGCCTACGAAAACCGCGGCTGCACGGTCGAAGAAGGGCTCGGCGAGGGCGAGTACGAATGGGTGTCCGGGCCGGGCGCGCAGCGGCACTTCCACGGCGCTGGGGGCAAGACGACGCTGGAAGGCGTCGGCGGGGCCCAAGTGAGCTGCCGCGCGACGAGCGTCAGCGGGGAATACACGGGCGCGAAAACCGTTAGCGCGGTCATCACGCTCAAAGGCTGCGTGTTCGCCAGCACCAAGCAGAAGTGCGAGAGCGCGCGCGCGCCGGCGGGCCAGATCGTGACGAACGAGCTGACGGGCACGCTCGGCTTCATCAAGGACGAAGTCGCGGAAAGCTCCTCGACGGTCTCCGTCGGCCTGGATTTGAGCGACGGATCGTCGCTGCTGAGCGCCGAATGTGTCGGCCGCCCGGAAGCGCTCGTGCTGAGCGGCTCGGCGATCGCGCCGATCGGCAAGCTCGACAAGATGTCCTCGTCGTTCAGCGCCGACTACAAGGCCAGGGCGGGCCTGCAGGAAGTCGAAGCGTTTGAAGAAGCCCCCAAGGACACGCTCCTCGCCACCTTGGGCTCCGGCGTCGAACGCGCGGGCCTGACGAGCTCGCGCACGCTCGTCAACGAAGAACCGCTGGAGATCAGGGCGGAGCACACGACCTGAGGGCGCGCCGCGGCGGCGAGCTTGCGCGAAGGTGCGCGGCTCGTCGCGGCGGGCGAGCGCATGGCGCGCATGCCCCGGCCCGCTCGCACGGGTCGCCGTGGACGCGTTCGACGCTCGCGGCGGACAGCCGCGTGAGCGAACATCTGTTCGCCCGCGTATCATGCAGATGGATGGCGCAGAGCAACGAGATCGCGATCGCGGGCGCGCGCGAGCACAACCTGAAGGACATCTCCCTGGCGCTGCCGCGCGAGGCGCTGGTCGTGATCACCGGGCTGTCGGGCTCGGGCAAGTCGAGCCTGGCGTTCGACACGATCTACGCGGAGGGCCGGCGCCGCTACGTGGAGTCGCTGTCGGCGTACGCGCGCCAGTTCCTGGGACAGATGGACAAGCCGGACGTGGACTCGATCGAGGGCCTGTCGCCGGCGATCTCGATCGACCAGAAGACGACCTCGCGCAACCCGCGCTCGACGGTGGGCACGGTGACGGAGATCTACGACTACCTGCGGCTGCTGTGGGCGCGCGTGGGCAAGCCCCACTGCCCGATCTGCGGGCGCCCGATCGTGGGCCAGTCGGCCGAGCAGATCATCGACCAGGCGATGGAGCTCGCGGAGGGCACGCGCTTCATGGTGCTCGCGCCGGTGGTGCGCGGGCGCAAGGGCGAGTACGGCAAGCTGCTCGAGGATCTGCGCGCGGACGGCTTCGCGCGCGTGAAGATCGACGAGCGCGTGCGCATGCTCGAGGAGTCGATCGTGCTGGACAAGCGCTACAAGCACGACATCTCGGTGGTGGTCGACCGCCTGGTGATGCGCCACGACGTGCGCAAGCGCCTGGCGGACTCGATCGAGACCGCGGTCGCGCTGGCCGACGGGCTGGTGGAGGTCGAGATAGTCGGATCGGCGGGCGCGAACGCGGGCGGGCGGGATCGCGGCATGGAGCGCGGGCGCGACGCGGGCGCGCTGGGCGAGGGGGACGAGCGGGACGGACCGTCACGGGCGAAAGGAGCGAAGGGGCCGCGCGCGCCGGCCGCGCAGATCGTGCCGGGGCAGGCGCCGGCGGAGGGCACGATCTTCACGTTCTCCGAGCGCTTCGCGTGCCCCGAGCACGGGCCCTCGCTGGTGGAGCTCGAGCCGCGGATCTTCTCGTTCAACTCGCCCCACGGCGCGTGCGAGCGCTGCACGGGCCTGGGCTCGCAGATGGAGATCGACCCGGAGCTCGTGGTGCCCGACCCGTCGCTGTCGATCGCGCAGGGCGCGATCGCGCCGTGGGCGAACAGCGCGTCCAACTACTACGAGCAGATGACCGAGGCGATCGCGGAGATGTACGACGTCGATCTGGACAGGCCGTGGGAGGATCTGGCCGAGCGCCGGCGCGAGGTGTTCCTGTACGGGACGAACGGCGAGCCGGTGCAGGTGACCTACCGCAACCGCTTCGGGCGGCGGCGCTCCTACGCGGCGCGCTTCGAGGGCATCATCAGGAACCTCGAACGCCGCTACCGCGAGACCGACTCGGAGTGGACGCGCGAGAAGATCGAGGAGTACATGTCGCTGCGTGCTTGCCCTGTGTGCGGCGGGGCGCGGCTGCGCGCGGAGTCGCGCGCGGTGCTGGTGGCGGGCACGCGGATCGAGGACTTCTGCGCGCTCTCGGCGCGCAGGGCGCTGGAGTGGCTCGAGCAGATCGAGCTCTCGGAGACCGACAGGCACGTGGCACGGCTGATCCTGCGCGAGATCTCAGAGCGGCTGAGCTTCCTGGAGAACGTCGGCATCGGCTACCTGTCGATGGACCGCGCGGCCTCGACGCTCTCGGGCGGGGAGGCGCAGCGGATCCGCCTGGCGACGCAGATCGGCTCCTCGCTGGTGGGCGTGCTGTACATCCTGGACGAGCCGTCGATCGGGTTGCACCAGCGCGACAACTCGAAGCTGATCGCGACGCTCGAACGGCTGCGCGACCTGGGCAACACGGTGATCGTGGTCGAGCACGACGAGCAGACGATGCGCGCGGCCGACCACCTGGTCGACCTCGGCCCGGGGGCGGGCGAGCACGGCGGGCGGATCGTCGCCCAGGGCACCGCGGCGGAGGTGCAGCGCGTGGGCGAGTCGCTGACCGGCCAGTTCCTGGCGGGCACGCGCACGATCGAGCCGCCGGCGCGCCGGCGCACACCGAGCGGCTACCTGGAGGTCCTCGGCGCGAGCGAGCACAACCTGCGCGACCTCGACGTGCGCTTCCCGCTGGGAGCGCTGACGTGCGTGACGGGCGTCTCGGGCTCGGGCAAGTCGACGCTGGTCAACGACGTGCTGTACAAGGCGGTCGCCAACCGCCTGCACCGCGCGCGCCGGCGGCCGGGGGCGCACCGCGCGATCCACGGCATCGATCAGCTGGACAAGATCATCGCGGTCGACCAGTCGCCGATCGGGCGCACGCCGCGCTCGAACGCGGCCACGTACACGGGCCTGTTCGACGTGATCCGCGACCTGTTCTCCAAGACCCAGGAGGCGCGCGCGCGCGGCTACAAGCCGGGGCGCTTCAGCTTCAACGTCAAGGGCGGGCGTTGCGAGGTGTGCCGCGGCGACGGGCAGATCAAGATCGAGATGCACTTCCTGCCGGACGTGTACGTTCCGTGCGAACAGTGTCACGGCCGCCGCTACAACCGCGAGACGCTGGAGGTGCGCTTCAAAGGCAAGAACATCGCGGAGGTGCTGGAGATGCCGGTCGAGCAGGCGCTGCGCTTCTTCGAGCACATCCCGAAGGTGCGCCGGCGCCTGGAGACACTCGACGCGGTCGGCCTCGGCTACGTGCGCCTGGGCCAGCCGGCGACGACGCTGTCAGGCGGCGAGGCCCAGCGCGTGAAGCTCGCGACGGAGCTCTCGAAGGTGGCGACGGGCAGGACGCTGTACATCCTCGACGAGCCGACCACGGGGCTGCACTTCGCCGACGTGCAACGCCTGCTGGCAGTCTTGCAGCGCCTGGTCGATCAGGGCAACAGCGTGGTCGTGATCGAGCACAACCTCGACGTGATCAAGAGCGCGGACCGCCTGATCGACATGGGTCCCGAGGGCGGGGAGGAGGGCGGCATGGCGATCGCGGTCGGCACCCCCGAGGAGGTTGCGGCGGAGCCGCAGTCGCACACGGGCCAGTTCCTCGCCGAGCTGCTGACACCGGCGATCCGCCGCCGCACGACCAACACCGGCAAGGCGCCCGGGCGCAAGCGCCGGACGAAGGTCACGGCGTAGTCGCCGCGATGGCGGACGGGGCGAGCAGCGACGGCCGCGCCGCCCACGCCGGCGGCGATGCCGGCACAGCGGGCGCCGGGGCGGCTGAGCTCGCGCGCCAGTTTCACACGTGGGCGCGGAAGTGGCGCTGGTATGAGCAAAACGCGCTGCCGTGGAACCGTGCGCGCATCCACTGGGAGCTGATGCGCCGCGAAGCGTTCGCGCGCTGGCCGCTCGAGGGCAACGTGCTGCAGGCGCTGCGCGAGGGACGCCTGGAGATCGGTGCGCACGCCCTGTTCGAGCCTGGCGTGTGGATTACCGCGCCGGGCGCCGCGCGCGTGCGCATCGGCGCAGGGACCTTCCTGAACAGGGGCGTGATGGTGGCCGCGCAGGGGCTCGTGGAGATCGGCGATCACTGCATGCTCGCCAACGGCTGCTTCGTCTCCGACGCGAGCCACCGGCATGACGACCCGCACAAGCCGATCACGTGGCAGGGGTTCGAGAGCAAGGGCCCGACGCGGATCGGCGATAACTGCTGGCTGGGCGCGAACGTGGTGGTGACCAGCGGCGTCACCGTGGGCGAGCGCTGCGTGATCGGCGCCGACAGCGTGGTCACGCGCGACATCGAGCCGTTCTCGATCGCGGCGGGCGCGCCGGCGAGGGTGCTGCGGAAGGTCGAGTACGGCCCGTGAGCGCCGACGCGGTGCGTCGCGGCACCTACTCGATCGTCGCCCGCGATCAGCCGACGGGCGAGCTGGGCGTGGCCGTGCAGTCGCACTGGTTCAACGTCGGCGCGGTCGTCGCGTGGGCGCGGCCGGGGGTGGGCGCGGTGGCGACGCAGTCGGTCGCGGAGGTCGCGCACGGGCCGCACGCGCTCGAGCGCATAGGGCATGGCCTGACGGCCGAGCAGGCGCTCGCGGCGGTGCTCGGCGAGGACGAGCTGGCGAGGTTTCGCCAGCTTGGAGCGGTGGACGGCGGGGGACGGGCGGCGGCGCACACCGGGGCGGGCTGCATCCCGTACGCGAGCCAGGTCCTCGGCGAGGGTTTCGCGTGCCAGGCGAACATGATGGCCCAGGCGGGAGTCCCGGAGGCGATGGCGGATGCCTACCGCGCGCACGAGGGCGATCTGGCCGAGCGGCTGCTCGCGGCGCTCGACGCGGCCGAGGCTGCGGGTGGCGACGTGCGCGGTCGCCAGTCCGCGGCGCTGCTGGTCGTGCCCGCGACCGGCGAGCCGTGGCGGACGCGCTTCGACGTACGTGTCGAGGATCATCCGCGGCCGCTGGCGGAGCTGGGCCGGCTGGTGCGCCTCGCCCGCGCCTACGAGCTGGCAGGACGCGCGGACGAGCTCGCTGCGGCGGGCAAGCACATCGAGGCGGCGGGGCTGTACCGCGATGGCGCGGAGCTCGCGCCCGAGGCCTCCGAGCTGACCTTCTGGGCGGGTCTGGGCGTGGCCGCGCAGGACCTGGACGCCGGCGTCGAGATGGTCGGACGCGCGGCGACGCTGAAGCCCGAGTGGCTGACGCTGCTCGATCGTCTCTCCGCTGAGATCGCACCGACCGCCGCGGCCGTCAGGGCGGCCCTCGGCAGGCCCGGTCCCTGACGCCGAGCGCATGCTTGCCTTCCAGGCCGAGCGGCTAGGGTGCGGCTCGTGGATCTCTACGAGGCGATGCGCTGCGCGCCGACCACGCGACGCTTCAAAGCCGACCCGGTGCCGGCTGAAGTGCTCTCGCGCGTCCTCGACAACGCCCGCTTCGCGCCAAGCGGCGGCAACCGTCAGGGCTGGCGCGTGGTCGTCGTGCGGGACCCCGCGCGGCGGGCCGCCCTGCGCGAGCTGTATCTACCCGGCTGGCGCACGTACATGGAGCACACGGGCGGCGCCGCGGTGCTCGCCGACCCGCAGGCGTTCGACCAGGCGATCGTCCGCCGCGTGCAGGGCGCAGACGAATATGCCGAGCGCCTGAACGAGGTGCCCGTACATCTGGTGGTGGGCGTGCGCCTGCCCGATCTCGCCGTCACCGACGCGGCGCTGCCGCGCCAGAGCATCGTCGGCGGGGCGTCGGTGTACCCGTTCGTCCAGAACCTGCTGTTGGGCCTGCGCGCGGAGGGTCTCGGCGCGGCGCTGACCACTTTGCTCGTTCCCGCCGAGGCGCAGGTCAAGCGCCTGCTCGAGATGCCCGAGGAGATCGCGATCGCCGCGCACGTCGGCGTGGGCTACCGCGCCGATCCCTGGCCACAGCGGCTCGCACGCAGGCCGGTGGAGGAGTTCGCCTTCTCCGAGCGCTTCGGGACGCCGCTCGGATAGGTGCAGCCGACCCGGTCAGCCCGCTCGTTGCCTGGCGTGCGGCGCCCGCGCCCGGCGTCGTGCGGCGCCCGCGCCCGGCGTCGTGCGGCGCCTGCGCCCGGCGTCGTGCGGCGCCCGCCGAGGGCTCAGGCGAGTCGCCGGCGCAGCTCGGCGAGCTCGGCGGAGTCGATCGAGTAGGTGTGCTCGGGCCCGGGGTAGCGGCGCGCGCGCACGTCCTGCGCGTACGCGCCGACGCCGTCGTTCATTTCCTGCTGGATGTTGGCGTAGCGCTTGACAAAGCGCGCGCCGAGGCCGTCGCGGATGCCGAGCAGGTCGTGGAACACGAGCACCTGCCCGTCGGTCGCCGGGCCGGCGCCGATGCCGATCACGGGCACCTCGAGCAGCGCCATCAGCTCCTCGGTGACGGCCGCGGGAATCGCCTCGAAGACGAGCGCGAAGCAGCCGGCGTCCTCGAGCGCGCGCGCCTCCGCGGCGATCCGCGCGGCCGCGGCCGCGGTGCGCCCCTGCGCCTTCCAGCCACCGAGCGCGGTGGCGGTCTGCGGCGTCAGGCCGACGTGGCCCATCACGGGGATGCCCGCGCCGACGATCGCACGCGCGCGCCGAACGGGGCTCTCGCCGCCGCCCTCGAGCTTGACGACGTCACAGCCGGCCTCCTTGACCATCCGCATCGCCGTCGCGATCGCCTGCTCGTCGGAGATCTCATAGGAGCCGAACGGCAAATCGCCGACCAGCAGCGGCGTGCTCAGGCCGCGGCGCACGGCGCGCGCGAGCACGAGCATGTCGGCGAGCTCGACCGGCGTGGTGGCGCCGTAGCCGAGCACGGTCGTCGCGGCCGAGTCGCCGACGAGCACCAGGTCGACGCCCGCCGCCTCGGCGGCGCGCGCGCTCGGATAGTCATACGCGGTGACCATCACGATCGGTTCCGCCAGGCGCTTCTTCTCGTACAGCAGGGGCAGGGTCATCGGCAGCTGACCGGGGTCGCTTGGGGCCTGGATGAGCGGACGGCTTGACATGTGGTTCCTCTCTGACGGCAGCTTGACGCTCGCGCTCGCTAGGAGCGCAGGGTCGCCACCCGCTCGTCGATCGTGATGATCCGATTTGTGTTTGCCGCGACGTGCACCACGCGCGGCTCGTAGCGCTCGAGGTCCTCGCGCTCGTAGGAGCCGTAGGAGATCACGATGATCGTGTCGCCGCGATGCACCAGGCGCGCGGCCGCGCCGTTGACGCGGATCTCGCCCGAGCCGCGCTCGCCGGGGATCGTGTACGTCTCGAAGCGGGCGCCGTTGTCGACGTCGACGACGTGCACCTGCTCGTACTCGAGGATGTCGGCCGCCTCGAGCAGCTCGGGGTCGATCGTGATCGAGCCGACGTAGTGCAGGTCGCAATCGGTCACCGTCGCCCGGTGGATCTTTGACTTGAGCATCACGCGCTGCATGTCGCCATCGCCTCTCCTTGGAGTCCTCGCTCGGTTGTCTTGGTTGCCGCGCCGGGCGCAAGCACCGCGTTGTCGATCAGGCGCACCTCGCCGACGCGCGCGGCGAGCGCCAGCAGCGCCTCGCCGGCGAGCTCGTCCAGCGGCTCGAACGTGTCGGGCTGCACGAGCGCGAGGTACTCCGGCTGCACGCCGTAGGGGAGCATCGCCGCGCGCGCGGCCTCGAGCAGCGCCGGCGCCGAGCGCTCGCCGCTCGCGGCCAGGGCGCGAGCCGCGGCGAGCGCCGCGGGCAGAGCGAGCGCGCGGGCGCGCTCCCCGGCGCTGAGCAGCGCGTTGCGGCTCGACAGCGCAAGCCCGTCCGGCTCGCGCACCGTCGGCAGCGCCTCGATCCGCACCGGCAGGTTCAGGTCGCGCACCAGCCGCCGGATGAGCACCAGCTGCTGGGCGTCCTTCTGGCCGAAGTAGGCGACGTCGGGCTGGGCCATGCACAGCAGCTTCGTCACGACCGTCGCCACGCCGCGAAAATGGGCCGGCCCGCGGACGGCGCCCTCGAAGCTCTCGCTCACGCCGCCCACCGCGACGCTGGTCGCGAAGCCCGGGGGGTAGACCTCCTCGTCGGACGGCGCGAACAGCAGGTCGGCGCCGGCGCCGGCGGCGAGCGACGCGTCATCGTGCTCGCGGCGCGGGTAGCGCTCGAGGTCGACCGGCTCGTTGAACTGGGAGGGGTTGACGAACAGCGAGACGACGACCACCTCGCACTGCGCGCGCGCGCGCCGGATCAGCGAGAGGTGGCCCTCGTGAAGGGCGCCCATCGTCGGCACTAGCCCGATCCGCCGACCGGCACGGCGCGCCGGCGCGAGCGCGTCGCGCAGCCCTGCGACCGTGCGCACGACGCTCATGCGCAGCTGCGGATCGGGTGGTGGGGGCTCATCGGCTTCGGTCCAGTTCCCTGCGGATACCGGTCGCGACTTCAGAGTTGCTTGCCTGCTGGCGGGGACTGCGGCGCTGCGCGGGGTCCGTTTCGAGCGGGCTCGTTGACGGCCTGTGAGAAATGATACAGACGCGGGAGACGGCCGCCGGCGGGCGCGGGACGTGTGTGTCGCTTCTCACAGATCGGCGCGCATCCGCTACCCGCGGCGCGCTCGGGTGTTCAGGCGTGTGGAGGGGGAGCGGGAGGCCGCCTTCTCCCCCTCTCTCCGATCGCGGGACCCCCGCCCCGCCCAGCCCCGCCCCCGGCGCGGCTGTGCGCCGCCGCCCTCGCAAGCTCACCAGGCGTCCACGTGCGGGCGCTTCTTGCCGGCGCGCGCCCGCCGGTCAGCCGAATGCTCGTCGAACAGCGTCGCGATCCAGCGGCGCGAGTCGGCCGGGTCGATCACGTCGTCGATCTCGCCGTAGGCGGCCATGTTCAGCCCGCGCCCGCGCTCGTAGGCCGCCGCGACCATCTGCGCGAACGCGCGCTCGCGCTCGTGCTCGTCATCGATCGCGTCGAGCTCCCGGCGCATGCCGAGGCGCACCGCGCCCTCGAGGCCCATCCCGCCGAACTCCGAGGTCGGCCACGCGATCGTGAACAGCGGCGCCTTGAAGCCGCCGCCGGCCATCGCCTGGGCGCCCAGGCCGTAGCCCTTGCGCAGCACGATCGTGCCCGTCGGCACGCTCAGGTTGGCGCCGGCGAGGAACATGCGCGCGAAGTGGCGCACGGTCGCCGTGCGCTCGGCGTCCGGGCCGACCATGAACCCGGGCGTGTCGCACAGGAACAGCACCGGCAGCTCGAACGCATCGCACAGCTGCAGGAAGCGCGCGGCCTTGTCGGCGCCGTCGGCGTCGATCGCGCCGCCGAGATGGCGCGAGTCGTTGGCGAGCACCCCAAGCGGGCGCCCGTCGACGCGCGCGAGCGCGGTGAGCATCCCCGCAGCGAAGCCGTCGCGCAGCTCCAGCACCGAGCTCTCGTCGAACAGCGTCTCCACGACGCGCCGCACCTCGTAAACGCGCTTGCGCTGCTCGGGGATCAGCTCGCGCAAGAGCTCCTGCTCGGGCACCGCCCCCGCCGGCCGGCGGCCACGGAAGTAGGAGAGGTAGCGGCGCGCGAGCGCCACGGCCTCGGCGTCGTCGCTTGCGCGCAGGTCGACGACCCCGTTTGCGTGCTGCACGTCGATCGGGCCGACGTCCCCCGGCGCGTGCACCCCCAGCCCGCCGCCCTCGATCATCGCCGGGCCGCCCATGCCGATGCTCGAGTCCTCGGTCGCGATCACCACGTCGCAGCAGCCGAGCAGCGCGGCGTTGCCCGCGAAGCAGTACCCGGAGGCGATGCCCACCAGCGGCACGAGCCCGCTCAGGCGGGCGAACAGCTCAAACGCCCGGCAGTCCAGGCCGGCGACGATCGGCATGTCGACGTCCCCCGGACGCCCGCCGCCGCCCTCGGCGAACAGCACGACCGGCAGGCGCCGGCGCTCGGCGAGCTCGAACAGCCGGTCCTTCTTGGCGTGGTTGCGCATGCCCTGCGTGCCCGCGACGACGGTGTAGTCGTATGAGAGCGCCACGCACGGGCGTCCGTCGACGGCGCCCACGCCGCCGACGAGCCCGTCGGCGGGGGTCCGCGCAATCAGCTCCTCGCGCGCGCGCCGGCGCTCCTGGGCGGCGAACAGCAGCGGGCCGTACTCGACGAAGCTGCCCGGATCGAGCAGGTCGGCGAGGTTCTCGCGCGCGGTGCGCCGTCCGCGCTCGCGCCGCTGCGCGACCGCGTCCGGGCGCGCGCCGTCCAGCCCGAGCTCGTGACGCTCGCGCACGGCGCGCATGTCCGCGCGCTCGCCGTCGGCGCGCGCGCTCGGCGGCGGTGCGCTCGCGCTCGCGCTGGCGCACGCTCCGGGCTCGAGCACGGCGAGCAGCTGGCCCGCGTGGACCGCGTCGCCGACGGCGACCGCGACGCTGCGCAGCACCCCGTCGATCTCCGCGAGCACCTCGTGCTCCATCTTCATCGCCTCGAGCACGACCAGCGCGCTGCCCGCGCCGACACGCTCGTCGCGGGCGTGCGGGATCGCGACGACGACGCCCGCGAACGGCGCCGTCACGGGGTGCTCGGCGGTGCTGGGCATCCACAGATCATCGCTGACAGCGCCCGGCGCCGGCCGCCTGCCAGCGACTACCATCCGGCGGGTGCCCGTCGATGAGCGTGTGCGATCGCCGTCACAGCGGCGCGAGGCGCTGAAGCAGCTGCTCGGCCAGGCGCGTCAGTGCGTGCGCTGTCCCGGGCTGGCGTCGACCCGCAAGACGGTCGTTTTCGGGGCTGGCAACGCGGACGCCGAGCTGATGTTCGTCGGCGAGGCGCCGGGCGCCAGCGAGGACGAGCAGGGGCTGCCGTTCGTCGGGCGCGCGGGCAAGCTGTTGAACACGCTGCTCGCCGAGATCGGGCTGGAGCGCTCGCAGGTGTTCATCGCCAACACGCTCATGTGCCGGCCGCCCGGCAACCGCGACCCGCAGCCGGTCGAGATCGACAACTGTCACGAGTATCTGCTGCGCAAGGTGGAGCTGATCCAGCCGACCGTGATCTGCACGCTCGGCAACTTCTCGACCAAGCTGCTGCGCGGCGACCCGACCGGGATAACGCGGCTGCACGGCGAGCCGGAGGTGATCGTGCTGGGCACGCGCGCCGTGCGCCTGTACCCGATCTACCATCCGGCCGCCGCGCTGTACACGCCGCGCATGCTCGAGACCTTGCGCGAGGATTTCCTGAGACTGCCGCAGCTGCTCGCGCTCGGGGCGCCCGAGCAGCCCGCGCCGCAGGAGCTTCCCGAGCTCGCCCCGGAGCCCGCGAGCCGCCAGGACGCCGGCGCGCCCGGCGCCGGCGCGACCGGCGCCGAGACGCGCGAGCGGGTCGATCAGCTCGGCCTGTTCTAGTGCCCCTGGACGTTTCCTGGACGCCGCTGCGGTGGGATTTTCCCTGCAAAGAGAGGGTTTCCGGCGGATCCGTCGAAATAATAGGCTCAGGACCTAAAGTCACTCGGCACGGCGGCCGATGATAGTCCTGTCTCCATCCCTCCAGGAGTAAACGACCGGCCCGCGCATCATTCTCCCGCGGGCCGGTCTTTTTGTGGCCGCCGGGGTCGCTCCCGCGCGCGGCATTGGGTCGCTCCCGCGCGCGGCATTACAGTCTCGGGGTGGCCGTGCGAAGCGTGGAAACCACCGGTCCGGCCGAGACCGAATCGCTCGGCGCCGAGCTCGCCGCGGGTCTCGGCGACGGCGACGTGGTGCTCGTGCGCGGCGAGCTGGGCGCGGGCAAGACGACGCTCGTGCGCGGAGCGGCGCGCGCGCTGGGCGTCAGCGACCCCGTGACCAGCCCGACGTTCAGCATCGGCCACCGCTACGCCGGGCGCGGGCTGACGGTCTCGCACCTGGACCTCTACCGCCTCGCGGGACTCGAGCGCGAGGAGCCCGAGCTGCTCGCCGACTATCTCGGACCCGGGCGGATCGCGTTCGTCGAGTGGCCGCCGCAGGCGCACGCAGGATCGTCCCCGGAGGGGGAGCTCGCGGGCGCGCGCGTGGACGTGACCGTCAGCCACGGCGGCGGCGATCGCCGTCGAATCGAAATCAGCCGCTCGGGCGGCGATCGCCGCCGAACCGAGCCGGCCGAGCCCGGCCCCTCGCCCGGGGCGCAGCCGCGATGATCGTGCTCGGCATCGACACCTCCACCGCCGCGACCGCCGTGGCGTTGCGCCTGGCGGACGCGAGCACGGCGGAGATCCGCGACGATCCAGCCGCGGGCGCGCATCCGGGTCACGCGACCCGGCTGTTGCAGATGGCCGGCGAGCTGCTCGCCCGCGAAGGTCTCGCCTGGCGGCAGGTCGATCGGATCGCCGTCGGGCTGGGCCCGGGGACGTTCACGGGCCTGCGCGTCGGCCTGGCGAGCGCGCGCGCCCTCGCGCAGTCGCTGTCCGCGGAGATCGTCGGCGTCTCGAGCCCGCGGGCGCTCGCCATGGGCGCGCTCGCCGCCGAGCGGGCAGACGCTGTCCTCGCGGTGACCGACGCGCGCCGCGGCGAGGCGTTCGCGGCCGCCTACGCGCAAGGCGAGCGGTTCGCGCCGCGCGAGCTCGCAGCGCCCCGCGCGCTCGCGCCCGGGCGGCTCGCAAGCGTGCTGGCCGAGGCCCAGGACGCTGACGGCATGCCGGAGGGCGGCTCGCGCTGGCTGGCCGTCGGCGACGGCGCGCTGCGCTTTCGCGAGCAGCTGGACGCGGCCGGCGTTCCCAGCGCGCCGCCGGGCTCGCCGCTGCACCTGGCCAGCGCGGTCGCGATCTGCGAGCTCGGCGCGCGCGCCGCGCCCGCGCGGCTTCAGGAGATCGTGCCCGACTACCGTCGCCGGCCCGACGCGGAGCTAGCCTTGCAGGGTGCACGGAGCGCCAAGAGCGTGCTGAGATGAGCGAGCAAACGACCGCCGCGCATGCGGCCGACGCGGCGCCTGCCGTCCAGATCCGGCGCCTGAGCTATCAGGACCTGCCCAACGTGATCGCGATCGAGCGGCGCGTGTTCCCGACGCCGTGGTCGCTGGCGATGTTCGTGCTCGAGCTCTCCAAGCAGTCGGGGATCTGCCTGGCCGCGACCGTGGGCGCCGAGGAGGGCGAGCGGCGCCTGGTCGGCTATCTGATCTGCTCGCGCTACGACACGGTCTGGCACGTGATGAACGTCGCCGTCGACGGCGCCTACCAGCGCCGCGGACTGGCCTCGGCGATGCTCGGGCACCTGTACGAGCGGGTCGGCGACGCGAGCGCGCGCTTCACGCTCGAGGTGCGGCGCTCCAACGCGGTGGCGATCCACCTGTACGAGCGAGAGGGCTTCCGCGCGGCGGGCATGCGCCGGCGCTACTACCAGGACAACGGCGAGGACGCGCTCGTGATGTGGCGCACGCCGGCCACGCTCCGGGGGTCGCTCGGCGACGTGCCCAACCCCGCCCCGGGATGACCGCGTCGGGCGCACCCGCGAGCCGCGTGATCGCGTGAGCATCTTGGCGATCGAGACGAGCTGCGACGACACGTGCGCGGCGGTCCTCGACGGGCACGGGCGCGTGCGTTCGAACGTGATCTCCTCGCAGGAGGCGCACTCGCGCTTCGGCGGCGTTGTCCCCGAGATCGCCTCCCGCCATCACCTGGAGCTGATCAACCTGGTCGTCGCGCGGGCGCTCGAGCGCGCGGATGCGCGCCTCGAGGAGCTGGAGCTGATCGCGGCCACGCAGGGGCCCGGGCTGGTCGGCGCGCTGCTCGTCGGGCTCTCGACCGCAAAGTCCCTCGCGGCCGCCAGGGAGCTGCCGTTCGTGCCCGTCGATCACCTGCAGGGCCACGTCGCGGCCAACTTCCTGCTGACCGAGCGCGAGCCGTTCGAGCCGCCGTTCGTGTGCCTGATCGCCAGCGGCGGGCACACGCTGTCGGCGCTCGTGCGCGAGCACGACGGCTATGAGGTCATCGGCCGCACGCTCGACGACGCGGCCGGCGAGGCGTTCGACAAGGGGGCGCGGATGCTCGGTCTGGGCTATCCCGGCGGGGCGGCGCTCGAGCGGCTGGCTGCCGCCGGGGACGCGAGCGCGTTCTCGTTCCCAGGCTCCCCGGCCGAGCGCGCGCGCGGCGGCCGCGGCGCGCGACACCGGCGGTTCGCGGACGGCCTCGACTTCTCCTTCGCGGGCGTCAAGACGGCGCTGCTGTACACCCTGCGCGAGCTCGGGCAGGAGCGAGCGCGCGAGCGGGCCGCGGATCTGGCGGCCTCCTACCAGGCGGCGATCGTCGAGAGCCTCGCGGCGCGCGCCGAGCAGGCGCTCGCGCGGACCGGGCTCACCCGCCTGGCGGTCGGCGGCGGGGTGGCGGCGAACGGCGCGTTGCGCGCGCGCCTGCAGCAGCTGGACACGCAGTTGCACGTGCCCGAGCGCTCGCTGTGCACGGACAACGCGGCGATGATCGCGAGCGCCGCGCGCTTTCGCGAGCCGCTGCCCTACCCCGAGTACCTGGCGCTCGACGCGTACGCAAGCGGCGAAGCGCCGCCTTGAGCCGGGCGGCGCGCTCGCCCGGGCGGCGATCGTCCCGGGCGGCGGGTCCCCGACCCGACGGGAGGGCCGGCCGGGCCGGGGCTCCTTGCGCTGCGTCGGCCCGCGAATGGGGACACAAGCGTGCCTTCGGAGGCCCCGGGCCCGGTTCTCGAGCGCGCCAGGCGGTCCGTCGCGCTTGCAGCTCGAGAGCCGGCCAAGGGCGCTCTGCGCGGCGCCCGCCGCGACCAATCTTAGACACACGTGCCCGAATGACGCAAATCTCTTCGGTCGCGACGGACGCGGCGGGCCGCTACTGTCGGACGTCGATGCCCAGCGCCGAGCCGATGCCGACGGTGACCGTGTACTGCAAGCCCGACTGCCACCTGTGCGAGCAGGCGATCGAGGTCCTGCGGCGCCTGCAGCTGGAGCTGACGTTCACGCTGCGCGAATGCGACATCACCGCCGAGGACGCATTGCACAGGGCCTATTTCGAGCGTATCCCGGTCGTCGAGCTCGACGGCGAGGAGCTGTTCGAACACCACGTCTCCGAGGAGCTCATGCGCGAGCGTCTAGAGTCCCGGCGATGAGCTATGGAGAGCCGTCAGCACACCCGTCCGCCGAGCCGCCCAACCGCCCGCCCGCCCCGCCGCCGTCGCCCCCCTCACGCACCCTCGCCTCCGCGCGCGATCTGATCGGGGCGCCCGGCGAGCGCCTGTCGCTGGGCGTCGCCGCGCGCCTGTCGCGCTACCTGCAGGTGCTCACGCAGGCCAAGAAGATGGGCAAGGAGACGATCTCCTCGCAGGAGCTGTCCGACTACACACACGTGAACTCCACGCAGATCCGCCGCGACCTGTCGGGCTTCGGCAAGTTCGGCAAGCGGGGCGTGGGCTACAACGTCGAGGCGCTCGTCTCGCAGATCCGCAAGATCCTGCGGACCGCCGGTCAGCACAACATCGGGCTGATCGGGGCCGGCCACCTCGGCCAGGCGATCGCGTCCTCGGAAATCTTCGCCGATCACGGCTTTCGCGTGGTCGCGATCTTCGACAGCGATCACGCGAAGGTCGGCAGCAAGGTCGGCAGTCAGCTCGTGCGCGACATCGCCGAGCTGCGCCAGGTGGTCGAGGAGGAGGACATCGTCGTGGGCGTGCTCGCCGTGCCCACGAACGCCGCCCAAGGGCTCGCGGACGAGCTCGTCGAGGCGGGCGTGCGGATCATCTTCAACTACTCGGAGTCGCTGCTCGACGTCCCGCCGGAGGTCACCGTCCACACCTCCAGCCCCGCGGTCGACCTCCTGTACGCGCTGTACTTCTACCTGACCTGATCCGCCGGCGCACCGGAGAGTCTTGCGGGTGCGTCACACTGAACGCCCGAGCGCTCCGAGCACGACACCGACAGCAGACCGAGCGATGAACAGCCTGGATCTAGATCGAGCCGTCGAGACCTTCGCGGCGACGAGCGACCTGACGGTGGGCGTCGAGGAGGAGTTCTCGCTGCTGGACCCGCGCACGCTCGAACTGGTGCCCGCGTTCGAGCGCATGCTCGCGGGCGCCGAGGGGGACCGGCTGCTGTACGAGAGCATCGCCGGCGAGCTGATCTCCGCCGAGATCGAGATCATCTCCGGCGCCGGCAGCGACCTGCACGACGCGCTCGCGCGCCAGCGCGAGCGCCGCCGGCGCCTGTTCGCCCTGGCCGAGCGCCAGGGACTCACGCTGGGCGCGACCGGGACGCACCCGTGGGCGGACTACCGCGAGCAGTCGATCATCGACACCGAGCACTACCGGCGCGTCGAGCAAGGCCTCAAATACGTCGCCTGGCGCAACAACACCTTCAGCCTGCACGTGCACGTCGGCGTCAACGACATCGAGCGCGCGGTCCGCGCCTGCGACCGCCTGCGTCCGGTGCTCCCCGCGCTGCTCGCGATCTCCGCCAACTCGCCCTTCCTGGACGGTCGCGACAGCGGCCTGCACTCGGCGCGCACGCAAAGCTTCACCAAGAGCTTCCCGCGCTGCGGTGTTCCGGACGCGTTCGGCGGCTGGCGTGCGTATCGCGAGTACATCGAGTTCCTGCTCGCGACCAACTCGATCGTCGAGTTCACCCAGGTGTGGTGGTCGATCAGGCCGCACTTCAGCTTCGGCACGGTCGAGGTGCGGATCTGCGACGCGCAGGCCAGCGCCCAGGAGTCCGAGGCGCTCGCGAGCCTGATGGTCGCGTGCGTCGCGCAGGCGCTGCGCGACGTCGACGAGGGCGTCCCGTTCGTCGACCCGGCGCCGCGCCTGGTCGAGGAGAACATGTGGCGCGCGATCCGCTTCGGCATGGACGGGCGGCTGATCGACCTCGCCCGCGGCGAGGAGCAGCCCGCGCGCGAGGCGCTCGAGCGGCTGCTCGCGTGGAGCGCGCCCGTGCGCGCGGAGCTCGCGATCGAGCCGGTCTTCCCCGAACGCAACGGCGCGCAGCGCCAGCGCCAGCTGATCGAGACGGGGGCCGCGCGCGAGGAGGTTTTCGCGGCCAGCGTGGCCGAGACCAAGGAGAGCTACACCGAGGAGGTGACCGTGTGAGCGCACACAGCGTGCCGCCGGCAGGCGCCGGCGCGCAGGACCCGGGCGGGCGCCCGCCCCACGGCGGGCCGAGCGAGGAGCAGCTGCGCGCCGCCTACGAAGAGGAACTCAGCCGCATCAGCGCGACCGACATGATCGCCCAGGCGACCGTCTCGCTGCTGAACATCGGCGCCCGGCGCCTGGTCCCGGCGGCGGGCGCGCCGGGCGAGGCGCCGCCCGGCGGCGCGCCGGGCCACGCCACCCAGGCCGGCGCGCAGGCGCCCGCCGGCGGCCAGCCGCCCGAACGCGACCTCGAGCAGGCGCGCGACGCGATCGACGCCGTGCGCGCGCTGCTCGAGATCCTCGAACGCAGGATTCCGCAGGAGCTCGGCGGCCTGCGCGAGGCGCTCTCGCAGCTGCAGATGGCCTACGCGCGCGCCGCCGGCGCCGGGGAGGGGGCCGCCGGCCAGCGGGCGCAGGCGGGGCAGGGCCAGCCCGGCGCGCCCGGCCAGCCCGGCGCCCCCGGCCAGGCGCCCGGCCCCGGCGCGGAGGGGCGGGGCGGCGCCGAGGCTCCCAAGACGCCCGGGCCGGCGGAGACGAGCGGCAGGTTGTGGGTGCCGGGCAGGTGAGCGCCCGCTGATCCGCCGCCGGCCGGCCTTCCGCTGCCCGGCACGATAGACTCCCGCCGCGTTTGCGACCCGCCGAACGCTCACGCCGAGCGACCCGGGGACCGAACGTGCGCGCGAACATCCTCGCGCGGCACGCAAATCAGACCGCGGAGGATTTCTGTTGAGCAGCTTTCTGACCAACCATGGGGTCGTCGTCGGCCTCGTCTGTGCCGCCTGTGCAGTGATCTACGGGCTCACGACGGCCAGGAGCCTACTTGCGCTCTCGCCGGGCAACGAGCGCATGCAGTCGATCTCGCTCGCGGTCCAGCAGGGCGCTCGCGCGTACCTGAACCGGCAGTACACGACGATCGCGGGCGTCGGCGTGATCCTGTTCGTGGCGCTGATCTTCGTGCAGAACATCGCGGTCGCGTGCGGCTTTGCGATCGGCGGGATGCTGTCGGGCTCGGCCGGCTACATCGGCATGAACGTGTCGGTGCGCGCGAACGCGCGCGTCGCGGAGGCGGCGCGCGGCGGCGTCTCGCCGGCGCTGACCGCGGCCTTCCGCGGCGGCGCGATCACGGGCCTGCTCGTCGTCGGCCTCGCGCTGCTCGGCGTGTCCGGCTACTACGGAGCGCTGACGGCGTTCTTCAACGACAGCCAGAAGACGGCCGTGGACGCGCTCATCGGACTCGGCTTCGGCGGCTCGCTGATCTCGGTGTTCGCGCGACTGGGCGGCGGCATCTTCACGAAGGCCGCGGACGTCGGCGCGGACCTCGTGGGGAAGGTCGAGGCGGGCATCCCGGAGGACGACCCGCGCAACCCGGCGACGATCGCGGACAACGTCGGCGACAACGTCGGCGACTGCGCGGGCATGGCGGCGGACCTGTTCGAGACCTACGCGGTGACGGCCGTCGCGGTGATGCTGCTGGGCGTGCTGACGTTCAAAAGCTACGACGCCACGCGCGTCGTGCTCTACCCGCTGGTGCTCGGGGGCGTGGCGATCATCGCGTCGATCATCGGCACCTTCGCGGTGCGCTCGCGCGCGGGCAACGTCGAGCGCGCCCTCTACCAGGGCCTGGTCACCTCGGGCGTGATCGCGGCGGCGGCGTTCGCGCCGATCACCTACTGGATGATGCGCGACCTGAACTTCAAGGAAGTCGGGCTGAACGTGAACGCGCCGGCGTGGGGCAAGTTCTACCTGTGCGCGCTGATCGGGATCGCGGTCACGGCGTGCCTGTTCGTGATCACCGACTACTACACCTCGACGCGCTTCTCTCCGGTGAAGAAGACCGCGCGAGCATCGGTGACGGGGCACGCGACGAACATCATCCAGGGCTTCGGCTCGGGGCTGCAGGCGACGGCCGCGCCGGCGATCGTGCTCGTGCTCGGGATCCTCGGCGCGTGGAAGCTCGCGGGCGGCGGCACGACCGGGATCTACGGCGTGGGCGTGGCGGTCATGGGCCAGCTGTCGCTGACCGGCCTGATCGTGGCGCTCGACGCGTTCGGCCCGATCACCGACAACGCCGGCGGGATCGCCGAGATGGCGGACCTGCCGGAGGACGTGCGCAACGTGACCGACCCGCTGGACGCGGTCGGCAACACGACCAAGGCGGTCACCAAGGGCTACGCGATCGGCTCGGCGGTGATGGCAGCGGTGGTGCTGTTCGCGGGCTTCCGCCAGGAGCTCGCCGAAAAGGTGGGGCACGAAACGCTGTTCGGGATCAACGAACCGCCCGTGCTGATCGGCCTGCTGCTGGGCGGGATGATGGTGTGCCTGTTCGCGTCGCTGTCGATGGAGGCCGTCGGGCGCGCGGGCGGCGCGGTCGTCGAGGAGGTGCGCCGCCAGTTCCGCGAGCACCCGGGGATCATGGACCACAGCGAAGAGCCCGACTACGCGACGTGCGTGGACATCGTCACCAAGACCGCCCAGCGCGAGATGATCGTGCCCTCGCTGCTGCCGATCGGGCTGACCGTGATCGTCGGGCTGATCGACACGCAGGCGCTCGGCGGCATGTTGATCGGGGTGATCGTCGTGGGCTTCTTCTTCGCCGTGCTTATGACCGCGGGCGGGGGCGCGTGGGACAACGCGAAGAAGCTGATCGAGGACGGCGCGTTCGGCGGCAAGGGCTCCGATGCGCACGCCGCGTCGGTGACCGGCGACACGGTCGGCGACCCCTTCAAGGACACCTCCGGGCCGGCGATCAACCCGATGATCAAGGTCGCGAACATCGTCGCCATCCTGATCATCCCGTTGATCACGTGAGCGACGCGAGCGGGCAGCCGCGCGCGCTCCAGCCCGGTCAGTCCTGATCTTGGGGGGCATGCCGCACGCGGCATGCCCGGCAGGGCCGCATGCGGCCCTGCCCGGACGGCGCATGCGCCGTCCGCGGACACGGCGCATGCGCCGTGTCCAGGGGCCGCACATGTGCGGCCCTCCGGGCGGTGCATGCACTGCCCGGCTCACCGGCACGCGCGCCGGCCGCAACAGCATCGCGGGCACAGGATTACCCTCAGATGAGATGAACGGCAGACGCGCGCACAGGATGGGCACGTACGTGCTGTCGCTGGTGATGGTCGCGATCGGCGTGGCGCTGATCGCGCAGGCGCTCGGCGGTGACGGCGGCGGGCTCTCGCCGCGCATGCTCCTGGGCGTGCTGTTCGTCGCGGGCGGCGGTGCGCGTTTGTATGTGCAGATGCGCAAGAGCGGCGGCGCGTGAGCACCCCGGAGGGCAGACCCTCACGGGCGCGCGCGGGCGAGCACGACGGGCAGCCCTCGGAGCTCGCGACGCGCTCGCGTGTGATCGCGCGGCGCAGCATCGGCTCGCCGATCCTGTTCACGATCGTGTACTCGTCGCTCGCGAGCGCGATCTACTTCTCGCTCGGGGTGATCGCCGGGCACGCGCTCGGGCTGACGCCGCTCGTGTTCCTCATTGCGGCGGTGCTGTACGCGCTCACCGCGATGACCTACGTCGAGGGCGCCTCGCTGCACCAGGAGCGGGGCGGCTCGACCGTGTTCGCGCGCTACGCGTTCAACGAGCTCGTGAGCTTCATCGCCGGCTGGGCGATCCTGCTCGACTACACGATCCTGATCGCGGTCACGTGCTTCTCCGCGAGCCAGTACCTGAAGACGTTCTGGAGCCCGCTCGGGCATCGCAGCGAGGCGCTCGCGCTGACGCTCGCGTTCATCGCGCTGGTCGTGCTCAGCAACATCCGCGGCTTCGGCGCGCGGCGCGCGCGGCGGGTGGGGATCCTGCTCGCCGGGGACCTCGCGCTGCAGGCGTTCATCGTGGTGCTCGGGCTGATCGTGTTCTTCAGCCCGCACAAGCTCACCGCGCCGATCCACCTGGGCAGCGCGCCGACGTGGCCGCGGCTGATCTACGCGGCGACCGTCGCGGTGATCTCGTTCACGAGCCTCGAGTCCGCCTCGGGCCTCGCCGGCGAGGTGCGCATCAGCCGCGCGGGGCTCAAGCGCCTGGTCGCGAGCACGACCGCGACCGTCGCCTTCCTGTACGTCGGGATCGCGCTCGTGGCGGTCACCGCGCTGCCCGTGCACGACGGGCACACCGAACTGGCCTCGCGCTACCTGAACGCGCCGGTGATCGGGATCGTCAGCCAGGTGCACCCGCACTGGCTGGGCAAGGCGCTGATGTACCTGGTCGCGGCGACCGCCGCGGTGACGCTCGTCGCGGCCGCCAACTCGGCGATGCTCGGGCTCTCGCGGCTGGCGTACTCGCTGTCGACCAACCGCCAGATCCCGAGCGGGCTCGGGCGCCTGCACCCGCAGCGCTCGACGCCGTACGTGCTGATCTGCTTCGCCGGGCTGATCGCGGCCGCGCTGGCGGCGCCCGAGGACCTCGACTTCCTCGTTGGGATCTACGCGGTGGGCGCGACGCTCGCGTTCACGATCGCGCACCTGTCGATCTGCCGCCTGCGCTACACCGAGCCCGATCGCGACCGGCCCTACCGCGTGCCGCTGTCGGTGCGCGTACGCGGCGGGCAGCTGCCGCTGCCGGCGGCGTTCGGCGCGCTCGTGTCCGCCGCCGGGCTGATCGCAGTGCTCGTCGTGCACGAAACCGCCCGCTACGTCGGGCTCGGCTGGATGGCGGTCGGGATCGCCCTGTACGTGATCTACCGGCGCGCGGATGAGACCTCGCTGCTGCGCCGCGTGACCGTCGCGCCGCAGGTGCTGCGCGCCGAGCCCGCGCGCGAGCGCGACTACGGCTCGGTGCTCGTGCCGCTGTTCGGGACCGAGCTCGACGACGACATCGTGCAGACCGCCGCGCTGCTCGTCTCCGGCGAGCCGACCGACGACGCGGCGATCGACGCCGCGACGATCGAGGCAGTGTGGATGTTCGTGATCCCGATGTCGCTGCCGCTCGACGCACGCCTGCCGGAGGCGCAGATCAAGCACGCGCGCCAGGTGCTCGCGCGTGCGAAGGCGGTCGGCGAGGAGTACGCGGGCGTGAACGTCGCGACCGCCACCGTGCGCACCCGCCGCGCCGGCTACGCGATCGTCGATGAGGCTCGCAGGCGCGGCGTCGAGGCGATCGTGCTCGGCGCCGAGGAACCGTCGGCGATCCGCGGCGGCGCGCGCCTGGGCGGCCGCGGCGGGCCGCTCGAGGGCTACGTGGGAGACATCACCAAGTACGTCGTGCGCAAGGCCGGCTGCCGCGTGATCGTGACCGCGCCCGCCGCCCGCGACTCCCCGATCGAGCTCGCCCGCCGCGCCAAGCGGCCGTCGACGACCAGCGTTTGACGCGCGTGTCAGGCCCCCACGCCCGGGGCGCCGGCCGGCGCTTGCGCGTCCCGCACGAGCGTCCCGGGCGCGCCGCCGGGCCGGGCTCCTTGCATGCGGCAGCTGCGCCGCGATCGTCTAACCTGCGCCATATGTCTCGCGCCCCCTCCCGCCCCGGGCCGTGTTCGTCCTGATCGTCGGCGCCGGGCGCGTCGGCTCGGCGGTCGCCAAGTCGGCGCTCGCGGCCGGCCACGAAGTCTCGGTGCTCGACGAGGACCCGCTCTCGCACGAGCGCCTGGACGCGGGCCAAAGCCGCAGCTGGGAGGACTCCGGCGGTCGGTTCACGGTCGGCACCGCGCTGGAGGTCGACGCCCTGGTCCAGGCGGGGATCGAGCGCGCGGACGCGTTCATCGCGTCGACCGCCGGCGATAACACCAACCTCGTGATCGCGCAGATCGCCCAGCGGCGCTTCGGCGTCGAGAAGGCGATCGTGCGCGTGATGGACCCCGCGCGCGCCGACTGGTACGGCGAGCAGGGCCTGGAGACGATCTCGCCGACCAAGCACGCGATCCAGATGTTCGAGCGCGCGCTCGAGCCGCAGGCGGCCTAGCGTGTACGCGATCATCGCCGGCGCCGGCAAGGTCGGGCGCAACCTCGCCCGCGAGCTGATCTCAAAGGAACACGAAGTCACGCTGATCGAGTCCTCGCGCGCGTGCTACCTGGCCAACGAGGAGGAGTTCGAGCACGCGATCTCCTACGGCGACGCGACCGAGCTGTGGGTGCTCGAGCGCGCCGGCATCCAGCGCGCCGACCTCGTGATCGCGGTCACCGGCGATGACGAGGACAACATCCTCGTCTGCCAGGTCGCCAAGGAGAAGTACCTGTGCGAACGCGTGATCGCGCGCGTCAACAACCCCCGCAACCACGACCACTTCAGGCTGCTCGGCATCCAGCCGGCGGTCTCCGCCACCGACCTGATCCTGCGCCTGATCGAGCACGAGGTGCCCCGCTACGGGCTCGTGCACCTGCTCGCGCTCGAAGAGGAGCGCCTTGAGATCATCGAGCTCGAGGTCGCGGCCGAGGCGCCCACGGTCGGC
Source organism: Solirubrobacteraceae bacterium (assembly GCA_035503075.1). Taxonomy (GTDB): domain Bacteria; phylum Actinomycetota; class Thermoleophilia; order Solirubrobacterales; family Solirubrobacteraceae; genus Palsa-744. Next base: position 34,405 of record DATJTT010000051.1, on the reverse strand, counting down.
GAGCGCATCACCGACATCAACCTCCCGGAGGGCAGCCTGATCATCTCCGTGCTGCGCGCGGGCACGGGCTTCGTGCCCAAGCCCGACACCGTGATCGAGGCGGGCGACGAGGTGCTGCTCGTGCTCGACCCCGGCCTCGAGGACTCGATCACCGCGTTCTTCGCGCCCAACGGGCAGCACGTGACTTTCTAGGGGCGCTCGCAGCCGGGCCCGCCGAGCATCGGTCGGCCCTCACGTGGCAGCTGCCCTGGCCGGGGGCGCTGGATGCGGGAAACGCGGCGCCGGGCGGGCGCCGAGCCCCGGACGCGTTGGCCCGGCGGGTATCCTTGGACGCTCGATCCGGGATGGTGTAATTGGCAACACGCGACACTCTGGATGTCGAATTTGGGGTTCGAGTCCCTGTCCCGGAGTACGCTTGCGCCCCTGAACACGGGGCGTTTCGCGTTCCTGGGGGGTGCTCGGGCCAGGATTTGGGCCAGTCGTGCGATCGCAGCCTGGGCGGGTGCCCCGGAGCGGGGTATCGTGAGCGCGTGCTTGATGATGCGTTGATAGCTGAGGCTGGCCGCCGGTTGTCAGAGGCGGCGCCACCGAGCTCGCGGGTGATCCTGTTTGGCTCGGCTGCGCGTGGGGAGCTGACGCGGGACAGCGATCTGGACTTCTTGGTGATCGAGCCGGAGGTCGAGAATCCCGCCTCGGAGTCGGTGCGGCTGCGTAGGGTGCTGGGGGATCTGGTGCTGGCCGCGGACGTGATCGTCGCGAGCGAGCACCGGGTGCAGGAGTGGCGTGATGTGCGAGGGAGCCTGATCCACGCGGCGCTGGCCGAGGGCAGGGAGCTGGCGGCTTAATGGCCAGCAAGCAGGATCTCGCAGAGCAGCTTCTTCGTCGCGCTGACACGGACGCGGCCGGGGCCAGGGCGATGCTGCCGATCAACGAAGTGGCGGATGTGCTGGTCTGCTTTCACGCCCAGCAGGCAGTCGAGAAGGCGCTCAAGGCCGTGCTTGCTGCCCGCGGCGTTGATTTTCCATTCATTCATGACATCAGTGGTCTGGCCAAGCTGTGCAGGGAAGCGGGCGCACCGCTACCGGGCGATCTGGATGGTGCAGACCTGCTGACGCCCTACGCGGCTGGTCTGCGCTATGACGATGACACGGTGCACGCCGTCGAGCGTGAGGCGGCGTCAAGGTGGGCGACCGCAGCGGTCCAGTGGGCGCGGGTCCTGGTTGAGGAGGCTGGGGGTGAACAGAAGCCCTCAACCGAGCCCGAAGCCGTCGATGGTGGCTGAGGGGCGGAGGCCGTCGCTGAAGTGTTCGAGGGTGCGTCGTAGGGCACCTGCGACGGGCTCCGAGCGCCAGCTGCATCATCACCATCAACGCATCCCCACCCTCCTGCCGAGGCTGCCGCCCCGTGAGGCATAGTCCAATAGGTGGAGGCTCCCGAAAGCAAGGCGCTGCGCCCGAGGCGACGAATCGCCGCTCTCTTGGCATGTGCCGTCGCTTCGGTGGCGACCGCCTGCGGTTCCGTTTCCGACCGGGGGTCAACGGCAACCCGATGGGATTTCGGCTCTCTCGCGGGCTATGTCTGGGAAGGCCACGTAACCTCCGTTGCCGCGTCTTGGGAGGTCCCGGCGGTGCGCGAACGATCCCAGAAGGGACTAGCAGGTACCTGGATCGGTGCCCAGGAAAAGTTCAGTCACTCTGCGCCGTTCATCCAAGTCGGAGTCAACGAGGATCAGCTAGCGTCGTGGCGGCTGCCTGAAAGCACGAAGTACTATGCCTTCTGGAGCGATGATGCCCACCACTTCGCGCCCGTCGATCTGTTCGAAGTGACGCCGCTTACCGAAGTGCGCGCGACCCTACGCTTGTCTCGCGGTAAGTGGTCGGTGTCGATTCGGGATGGCGAAGACAGCGCCGAATTCACGACCCCTCAAGAAGCCCATGCGAGGTTCACGCTCGCCCTGTGGCTACAGGAGGATCGTGGTCCGATACCCCGCCGAATCGACGAAGCTTCCAAGCCAGGCCCTTATCCAGACGTAGGCCCCGTTCGCTTTGCGCACCTTTTGGTGGATGGTGCTCTTCCCAGCTATACCCGGCTCGCATCACAATGGATGACTGCGGCCGACTCGAATTTCGGCCCGACTCCCTTGATCAATGACGAATTCGAAGTGACGCCCAGGCGGATCAGCAGCGCGGGAGCTCACTACCTGCGGCTCGCAGACATCCAGGACCTCGCCTCCGAACGGCAGGAATCAGAGTTCGACAAATGGGGGCGGGAAAACCCGCGAGAGCCGACCTCCGCAATGGAAAACGCACGCCGTGCAGGCGTAACTGCAACGGCACACTTCATTGATGACCTCGAACACTACAACTGGCCCGCCAATGCGGCAGCCTCAATCCGTAGGCTTGTCACCGTCAACCGGCGACTCCTGGCACAAGAAAGTGTCCCATTTGGCTCGGGTCGGGGATTCCTTCAACGCTGGTTTCGCCGGTTGGGCACCGGCCTCGGGAACGTGCCAGCGCTAGTGCGGAGAGCGCTAGGTTTGCCGCAAGTGCGTGGCGGCAACGTCCAATGTACAACAAAGGCTTCGTCACCGAACTGCGCGCCATCAACCGGCTGAAAAGATGTCCAGCAACGCGTGGATGAGTTCGAGCTGCTGTTGGTGTCAGGGGCTTGTGGCCTGCCGCGCGGCTTTGCCCTTCGAGGGCCTTTGAGATGCGCGCCCCAATGTCGCGCTCGCACCGCTTCTTCGGGAAATCTGTTGGCCGGTCCGTGCGGGTTGGGGTCTGTAACCGCGATGGCCCCAATATCCCAACGTACGGCAGTCACCTTTGCGGCCCAGAAGCAGAGCGCGCCCACCCTCGCCCTCAGCGTCGAGCAGGCGTGCGAAGCGCTGCGCGTGTCGTGGGACACCTGGCGCGCGCATATCGAGCCCGATGTGCGCCTTGTGCGCCTCGGGCGCCGCAAGCTGATCCCGGTCAGCGAGCTGCAGGCTTGGCTTGACCGGCACGCCGAAAGCGTCGGAGTGGGGGAGTGGGGGAGTAGGGTGCCGAGCATCTGCAAAGCGCCCCCGCACCGTTGTCGCGGCCGGGGCATGGCACCGGAGGTTAAGCTCCCATGCAATCGGCACCGTACACCGCGTCATCGTCTGGAGGTGATTGCTGATGGCCACCGGAGTGCGCCAACGCCACGGCAACGGCTGCAACGGCAAGGGCCGCTGCGACTGCCCGTGGCGAGCCGAGGTCTACAGCAAGCGCGACGGCCGCAAGCTGCGCAAGACGCTCCCGACGCAGGCGGCGGCAAAGGCGTGACGGGCGGACAAGCTCTCAGCGGCGAACAAGGGCAAGCTCCGTGCGCCCACGTCCATGACCGTGCGGCAGGCCGCCGAGGCGTTCATGGCCGGCGCCCGCGACGGCTCTATCCCGACGGCATCGGGCACCCGCTACAAGCCCGCGACGCTCCGGGGCTACAGGTCGGGCTCGACAAACGTCTACTGCCGACGCTTGGCGGCATGCGCTTGTCGGATGTCGAGCGCCGCGACGTGCAGGAGTTCGCCAACCGGCTGACGAGCGAAGGGTTGAGCGCGAGCACCGTGCAGAACACGCTCGATCCGCTGCGCGTCATCTATCGGCGTGCGATCCGCGACGAAGAAGTCACGGCCGACCGACCGAGCGGCTTGAGCTACGCCGGCCCGACGGTCGGCGCGAGCGGATCGCCGACCCCGCCGAGGCGGCGGCGCTCATCGCCGCGATCCCCGAGGGCGAGCGAGCACTGTGGGCGTGCGCGTTCTACGCCGGCTTGCGGCGTGGGGAGCTGCGTGCGCTGCGTTGGGGCGACGTCGACCTGTCGGCCCGCGTGATCCACGTCTCGCGGGGCTGGGATGCGATCGAGCGCGAGCAGGCGGTGAAGAGTGCTGCGGGCAACCGGCGGGTGCCGATCCTCGAGCCGCTCGCTGGAGAGCTGGCCGCGCATATGCTCCGGACCGAAGGCTCTAACGACGCGCTGGTGTTCGGGAGGACCGCCGCCGAGCCTTTCAACCCGGAAACCATCCGGCGGAACGCGCTCGCGGCGTGGGGCTGGCAGGAAGTCCCGAGCGAGGAGGCGGACGGTCCGAGCACGATCCTCGCCAAGAAACGAGACGACGCGCAGCAGCCAATCACGCCGCGTGAGGCGCGGCACACCTGCGCGTCGCTGCTGATCGCCGCGGGCGTGAACGCGAAGGCGCTGAGCGTCATCGCGGGCCAAGCGACCATCGCCATGACGTTCGACGTGTATGGCAAGCTGATGCCGGGCGGGCTGGATGAGGCGGCGGCGGCCGCGAACGCCTATCTGGCAGGCGATGGGAGGCGTCCGACGCTCAGGCTCGTGGGGTGAAAGCTCGGGCCAATCTCGGGCCAGTCGTGTACTGATTCGGCCGGATTCCAGCGGACTCGGCCGGATGAGCGATCGGGCGTTTCGCCTGCACTGAGCCATATTTGGCTCTAGCACAGGGATTGCGCGATCCGCTGCCCAGACTTCGAGTCCCTGTCCCGGAGTACGCTGGCGGCCCCGTGCACAGGGGCGTTTCGCGTCTCGCCGTTGGCGTCTGGTGTTTGGCGCCTGGACGTTGGACTCGCGCGCGGGTTCGACGCCCACCCACACGAGAGCTAGTCGCGATCCGCAGGCAATGCTATTTGCTCTTCAGATTCAACGCCACGGCTTCACCGACGAGCTTCCTCAGTGCGGCTGCGTTGATCTCGTCATTCTCTGCGATGTCAATCGCGCGCCTGACTTTCCCGTCAAGGCTTGAGTTGAACAGACCGGAAGGATCGTTCAAAGCGGCACCGTTGAAGAACGTCAGCTTGACCACGTTCTTGTAGGACTCGCCAGTGCAGATGCCGCCGTTGTGCGACCACACGGGCGTTCCCGGGTTCGTCCGCTTCACCCATTTCCACTCCTCGACGATATCGGGGTCCGCTTCCTTGATGATTGCTCGCACCTCGCTGAGCGTCTGCCCGCGCCAGTCGCCGAGCTCGCCGATTCGATCGTCTATCAACCTGGAAGCATCGGTCTCGTCATCTGCCATTTCTGTCCCCTATGCAATCGATCGCAGCTCGGGTGAGGTTCATCGCTGTCGCGCGCTCCGGAAGCGTGCGTGCTCAGGCCGCGACCTGCGCGGCCCAGTCTCGATACAGCTCGTAGTAGCGCCCGCCGGCGTCGATCAGCTCCTCGTGGGTGCCCTGTTCGACGATGTGCCCGTGCTCGAGCACGACGATGCGCCCGGCCTGGCGGATCGTCGAGAGGCGGTGGGCGATCACGATCGAGGTGCGCCCGGCGAGCAGGCGGCGCATCGCGGCTTCGATGCGCGCCTCGGTGTGCAGGTCGACGTTGGAGGTCGCCTCGTCGAGGATCAGGATGCGCGGGTCGGCGATCAGCGCGCGCGCGAACGCGAGCAGCTGGCGCTGGCCGGCCGAGAGCTGCGCACCGCGCTCGCCGACCTCGGTCTCGAAGCCGCGCGGCAGCTCCGCGATGAACTCCTCGGCGCCGACCGCCGCGGCGGCGGCCCGGACCTGGGCGTCGTCGGCGTCGGGGCGCCCGAAGGCGATGTTCTCGCGCACGCTGCCCGAGAACAGGAACGCCTCCTGCGGCACGATCCCCATCTGCGAGCGCAACGAAACGCTTGCGACCTCGCGCAGGTCGCGCCCGTCGACGAGCACCCGCCCGCGCGTTGGGTCATAGAAGCGCGCCGCGAGCTTTGCCATCGTAGACTTGCCCGCGCCGGTCGCTCCCACCAGCGCGACCGTCTGCCCGGCGGGAATGTGTAGGTCGATGTGCTCCAGCGCGAGCACCTCCGGCTCCTCCGGGGATGAGCGCGCGCCGGCGCCGTTCGGGGCTGCGCCGTCGCCGTCGCCGCCGCCGTTGGCGGCGGCGCCCGCGCCGTCGTGCCCGTCGCCGGCGGCATGCGGGCGCCGTTGCGAGCGCGGGCGGTAGGCGAAGGAGACGTCCTCGAAGTCGATCTCGCCGCGAATCGGGCCGAGCGCAGGAGCGTTCGGGCGGTCCTCGAGCGTGGGCTCGGTGTCGAGCAGCTGGAAGATCTTCTCGAGGGCGGCCATGCCGGACTGATACGTGGTGTACAGCTGTGAGAGCTGCTGGATCGGTTCGAACAGGAATGAGAGCGTCGCCACGAACGCGACGACCGTGCCGACGGTGATGTGGCCGTCGATCGCCTGGTAGCCGCCGTACAGCACGATCAGCGCGAGCGCCAGCCCCGAGAGCATTTCCACCCCCGGGAAGTACATGGCGTTCAGGCGCACGGTCACCATGTTCGCCTCCAGGTTGTCCTCGTTCAGGCCCGCGAACTGTGCCTCGTGGACGGGCTCCTGGCCGAAGCTGCGCACCACGCGGATGCCCGAGAGGGTCTCCTGCAGGTACGCGGTGACCGCGCCGATCGTCTCGCGCGTGCGCCTGAACGCGCCCGCGGAGACCAGCCTGAACCAGATGCTCGCGCCGGCCACGAACGGGACCATGCAGAAGGTCAGCAGCGCGAGCTTCAGGTCGAGGTACACGAGCACGCCTACCGCCCCGATGAGCGTCAGCCCGGACTGGAACAGCGTGACCACGGAATCGGTCACGAGGCTTTCGAGCGCCTCCACGTCGTTGGTCATGCGTGAGATCAGCACCCCCGCCGGGCGGCTCTCGTAGAAGCCGATCGGCTGGCGCTGCAGGTGCGTGAAGATCCGAATGCGCAGGTCCGCGAGCGCGCGCTGGCCGACCCAGCCCACGAGGTACGTCTGCGCGTACGTGGCGACCCACACGAGCAGCGCGGAGACCAGGAACGCGATCACCACCACGACCAGCGTGTGGACGTCGCGGCGTTCGATCCCCTTGTCGATCGCGAGCTTCGCGAGCAGCGGCGGCGCCAGCGAGGCGGCCGTGCCGAGCAGCAGCGCGATCAGCATGCCGGCGACGCGCACGCGGTAGGGGAGCAGCAGCTGGAGCAGCCCGCGCAGGTTGCGCCCGCGGCTGGCGGGGCTCGGGCGCTCGCCGTCCCAGCGCTGCCCGCCGCGCTGGGTCCCCGGACCGAGCCCCGCGCGCCCGCCTCCGCGCCCGCCGCCGAAGCCGCCGCCCATGCCGCCGACGCCGCCGGGCGGGCTCACCGGCGCCCTCCCGTGCCGCGCTCGGCGGGCGCGAGCTCGCCCGTCAGGACCCCGCCGGGCGCGAGCGCGCCGGGCGCGCCGTCGCCGGCGATCAATGCCTCGACGCTCGCCGAGGAGGCCGCGCCTGCGACGATCTCGCGGTAGAGCTCAGAGCGCTCGAGCAGCTCCTCGTGCGCGCCCTCGGCGAGGATCCGCCCGTGCTCGAGCACGACGATCCGGTCGGCGAGCGCGATCGTGGACAGGCGGTGGGCGATCACGAAGGTGGTGCGCCCGGCCATCGCCTGCGCGAGGGCGAGCTTGATCGACTGCTCGGTGGACGCGTCGACCGAGGAGGTGGCGTCGTCGAGGATCAGCACGCGCGGATTGGCGACGAGCGCCCGCGCGATCGCCAGGCGCTGTCGCTGCCCGCCGGAGAGCGACAGCCCGCGCTCGCCCACCTGCGTTTCATAGCCCTGCGGCAGGCGCACGATGAACTCGTGCGCCTGGGCTCGGCGGGCGGCTGCTTCGATCTGCTCGATCGGCGTCTGCGGCCGTGCGTAGGCGATGTTCTCGGCGATGCTCGCCGAGAACAGGAACGGGTCGTCGCTGACGACCGCCACAGCCGCGCGCACGGAGCGCATGCTGAGCTTGCGCACGTCGGCGCCGTCGAGCAGCACGGCGCCGGCGGTCGGGTCATACAGGCGCGAGATCAGCGCCACGAGGCTCGTCTTGCCCGAGCCCGTGGGCCCGACCAGCGCGACGGTGCGCCCGGCGGCCACGTCCAGGTCGATGTCGCGCAGCACCGCGCGCCCGCTGCTCGGGGCCGTGCGCGCAGGCGCGCCGAGCGCGCTCGCGCCGAGCTCGTCGTGGGGGTCCTCGTAGCGCAAGGTCACGTCCTCGAACCGCACGTGTCCGTTGCCCGCGGGCAGCTCCGGGGCGTTCGGCACGTCTGTCAGGTGCGGTTCGCGGTCGAGCAGCTGGAAGATCCGCGCGCCTGACGCGGTCGCGCGCTGGGCGAGGTTGAGCGTGACGCCGAGCGAGCGCATCGGCGTGATCAGCATGTTCAGGTACAGGTAGAAGGCGGTGAACTGGCCGAGCGACAGGTGCGCGTGGATCACCGACTCGCCGCCTAGCAGCAGCACCGCCGCGAGGCCCAGTTGCGGCAAGAAGCCGATAACCGGGTTGTAGCCGGCTTCCAGGCGCGTGGCGACCATCGCCTGCTCGAACACGCGGCCGATCGTCTCGCGGAAGCGCGCGAGCTGGCGTTCCTCGCGGGCGAACGCCTTGACGACGCGCACGCCCGAGATGTTCTCCTCGGCGTCTGCGGTAAGTTCGGCGATCCGTTGCTGGGTCTCCTGGATCGCCGGGCGCGCGCGCCGGCCGTAGCTGTAGGAGATGAGCACCACGAACGGCACCGGCACCAGCGAGATGACGGCGAGGCGGGGGTTGATCACGAGCATCACGGCGCCGGCGAGCGTGATCGAGAGGATCGACTGCAGGATGAACACCAGTCCGTATCCCAGGAAGAAGCGCACGGCGGCGAGATCGACGGTCGCCCGCGACATCAGCTGGCCGGTCTGCTGGTGGTCGAAGAAGCCGAGCTCCAGACGCTGCATGTGCCCGTAGATGCGCTCGCGCAGGTCGTATTCGACGGCCAGCGAGACGCGTCCGGCGACCATCCGACGCCAGTAGGTAAAGCCCCAGCGCGCGAGCACCACGCCGAGGATCACGAGCGCGAGCACCAGCAGCGTGTGACGGTCGTGGGCGCGCGCCGCCGCCGAGGCGTGCGCGTGCGAGGCGCCTTTGTCGATCGTTTCCACGACCTGCCCGGTCAGGCGCGGCAGCGCGACGGTCATGACCATCGCGAGGCTCGCAAGGCCCCAGGAGATGGCCAACCCCCGCCTGTAGGGCCGCAGAAATCCGAGCAGTCGCTTGAAGGTCGTCATAGTTGTACGAGCAACTTTATTGCAGCGGGTTTCGGGCGGCGTGAGAGCGCCCGCGCCCGCGTTCGTAAGCTCCGCTCATGCCCGCTCCCGACGACAGCGCTCAGCGACCGCCCGGGGGCGCCGGCCTGTGCGAGCGGTGCGTGCACCAGCAGGTGGTGCGCAACACGCGCGGCTCGCGCTTCTCGCTGTGCCGGCGCTCGCGCGAGGACCCCTCATACCCGCGTTATCCGCGCCTGCCCGTGCGCTCGTGTCGGGGCTTCCAGGCGCGCGCCGGCCCACCTTCGCCCGAGCGTCCTTGAGCAGCGTCATCCGGCGTCTAGCCCGCGGGCGCGCCCGCCGGCTGGGCGTCGGGCGCACCGGGCACCGCCACGGGCGCCGAGGTGACGAAGTCGCGTCCGCGGATCAGCGCGAACGCGAGCCCGCCGCCGAGGAGCGCCAGCGCGGCGGCGATCAGCGCGATCGAGGTGAACGCGTCGGTGAAGCCGACGCGGTAGGAGTGCACGAGCGCCGCGCGCGCCGCGGGGCGCAGCGACCGCGCGATCTTCGTGACTTCGCCCGACTCGAGCAGCGTCGCGAGCTTGCCGTGGGCCGAGCTGAGGACTTCGCGGGCGTGCCCGCTGGCGGCGAGCGCGGCGGTGGTGTTCTTGGTGACGTTGTGCTGGAAGACGGCGCCGAGTCCCGCGATCCCGGTCGCGATCCCGACCTGGCGGAAGGTCGAGTTGATCCCGGAGGCCATGCCGCTGCGCTCGGGCGGCACGACCCCGATCGCGGTCGAGGCGAGCGGCGGGTTGATCAGCCCGATGCCCGCCCCGCCGAGCAGGAAGCCGGGGATCAGGACCGTCCAGCCGGAGCGCGCGTCGATGCCGGTCATCGCCAGCAGCCCGCCGCCGGCGAGCACCAGGCCGCTGCCGAGCAGCAGCCGCACGGGCACGCGCACGGTCAGCCTGCCGGCGACGGGCGCGACGAAGAACGACAGCAGCGTCACCGGCAGGAAGCGCAGGCCCGCCTGCAGCGGGCTGTAGCCGAGCACGTCCTGGATGTAGAGCGTGAGGTACAGGAACATCGCGAAGAACGAGCCTGAGATCGCGAACGCGACGATGCTCGCGCCCGCGAACGCGGGGCATCGAAATAGCGACAGGTCGAGCATCGGGCGGCTCTGCAGGTGCTCGACGAGCACGAACGCGGCCAGCAGCGCGCCCGCGCCGATCAGGAACGCGACGATCTCGGTCGACCCCCAGCCCTTTTCGTTGCCCTGCACGAGCGCGAACACGAGCAGGAACAACGAGGCCGAGAAGGTGATCAGGCCGGCCCAGTCGACGCCCGTGGCGCCCGGGTCGCGCGAGTCGGCCACCTGGGCGAGCGTGACGAGCACCGCGACGACGCCGATCGGGACGTTCACGAAGAAGATCCACTCCCAGCCGATTCCCGAGGTGATCACACCGCCGAGCACGGGCCCGACGGCGACCGCCGCGCCGGTGACCGCGCCGAAGGCGCCGAACGCCACGCCACGCTCCCTGCCTTGGAAGGCCTGCGCGATCAGTGCGAGCGAGGTCGCGAACATCATCGCGCCGCCGGTGCCCTGCACGGCGCGCGCGAGGTTCAGCATCAGCGGCGAGCTCGACAGCCCGCAGACGGCCGAGGCGCACGTGAACACGACCAGGCCGGCGAGGAACACGCGCTTGCGCCCGATCAGATCGGCGACCGCGCCCGCGGTGAGCAGAAACGCGGCGAGCGTCAGCGCGTAGGCGTTGACCACCCACTGCAGGTCGGCGAAGGACGAGTGCAGCGAGCGCTGGATGTCCGGCAGCGCGACGTTGACGACCGTGATATCCAACAGCAGCATGAAGATCGCGACGCAAACCGCGATCAGCGTCCACCACTTGCGCTCCACTGCTCACTCACCTCCATCCAGATGTCGCCGCAGGAACGGCACGATCTGCTCCCACAGCTCGGCCGCGGGCCCCGGCCTGTAGCTGGGGCGGTAGTCGGCAAAGAACGCGTGGCCCGCGCCCTCATAGATATCGACTTTGACCTCCTGTCCGCTGGCGGCGGCCCGTTCGCGAAGCTGCGCGCCGAGCGCGGGCGAGGGATTCTGGTCTTCGGCGCCGACCGCGGCGAGCAGCGGGCAGGAGAGCTCGCCCGCGAGCTCCAGCGGCGGCGTCGGGCGCTGCGCAGTGGAGCGCTGCTCGGGCGTGGCCCTGTCGATGAACCCGCCCCAGCAGTCGATCGCGGCGCTCAGCCGTTCGCTCGAGGTCGCGAACAGCAGCGCGTAGCGACCGCCCATGCAGAAGCCGATGCAGCCGATCCGCTCGCCGACGTCATCGCGCGCGAGCAGGTAGTCGGCGGCGCCCTGCAGGTCGCCGAGCACGGTCTCATCCGACATCGAGAACAGCCGCGCCATCAGCGCCTGCACGTCGCCGGCGGGCGGCGGACCGCCTTCGCGCGTGTACAGATCGACGCCGAGCGCCACATAGTCGAGGTTGGCGAAGCGGTTCGTCACGTCGCGGATGTGCTCCCCGAGCCCGCCCGCCTCGTGGATCACGATCATTCCCGGGCGCGCGCTCCTGCGCTCGACCGCCGCCCCGAGCGGCGCGGGCCTGGCGAGGTAGCCGTTGATCATGACCCCGCCGGCGCCCGCGAAGGCGAGGTCCTCGCCGGCGACGCGCGCCGGGTCGGTGACCGCTCCGGGTACGCCCTCGGGACTCGGCTTGACCTGCGTGGCTGTCATCTCGGTTGCCTCCTGTCTCGGTTGCCGTGACGGTTGGGCCGGCGCGTGCTCCCGTGTTACCCCGGTTGGCGCGCTCGCGAGCGTCGCGCGCGGGCCGCCCGGGCGCTCCCGCTGCCCCTACCCGGGTGGCGCTCCCGCGAGCGCGCGCTCGGACTCGAGCTCGCGGATCCTGCTCTTGACGCGCTTGCGCGTGCGGCACAGCTCGTCCTCGAGCTTGCCAAGCTCGCGCGCGCGGTGACGCACCAGCTCGAGCTGGCGCTCGATGTGGCCGAGCGCCTCGCCCAGCAACTCGCGGCGGCGCTCGGCGTCGACGTCACCGCGCCGCAGCTGGGCGCGCACCTCCGCGCGCGCCTCCTCGGCCGTGAGCAGCGTCCTGAGCTCGTCGAGCGAGACGCCGAGCAGGTGCTTCAGGCGCATCACCTCGCGCAGGCGCTCGACCTCCTCGTCGCTGTAGATGCGGTGCTGGCCGGAAGGGCGCGCCGGCGCCTCGGGCAGCAGCCCGATCTCCTCGTAGTAGCGGATCGTCCGCGGCGTGGTGCCGACCAGGCGGGCGACGTCGCCGATGCGCAGGCTCATGCGGCGACCTCTCCCGCGACGGGCAGCGCCTCCGGCGGCTGGGACTCGGGCGCGGCCGTCGTCCGGCTCCCGGGCTCGGGGTCGAGCGCGGCGCCCGCGCGCACGTGCGCCGGGCGCAGCAGGCAGACGAACGCGCCGACCAGCGAGACGCTCGCGAGCACCCACAGGGCGGTGTGCATGTTGGCGATGAACGGCGCGAGCTTCTGCGCCGAGAGCCCTTTGGCAAGGCCGGAGAAGACCGCGAACAGGGTAGCTTTGGGCACCGCGGAGGTGACGATCGCGAGCACGAAGGCGATCGACAGCACCGCCCCGGTGTTCTGCAGGAGCGTGCGCGCGCCCGCGGCCACGCCGCGGCGGTGCGCGGGCACGACGCCCATCATCGCGGCGGTGTTCGGGCTGTTGAACATGCCCGAGCCGACGCCGACCAGCGCCAGCCACAGCGCGCTCTGCCAGTAGGCGCTGTGGACCTGCAGGGTGGTCATCGCCGCGAGGCCCGCGGCGCTCACGAGCATGCCGATCGCCGCGAGCGCGCGCGAGCCGTGGCGGTCGGCGTAGGCGCCGGCGAGCGGCGAGGCGATGAGCATCCCGAGCGCGAGCGGGATCAGCTTGATGCCGGCGGTGATCGGGGTGTCGCCCTGCGCGCCCTGGTAGTAGAAGACGAACAGGAACATCAGCGCGAAGCGCGCCAGCCCGTTGATGAACGCCGCGCCGCTGGCGGCCGCGAACAGGCGGCTGCGAAAGATCTGCAGGTCGAGCATCGGCGCGCGCGAGCGGCGCTCGATCGCGACCCACGCCGGCAGCAAGGTCGCCGCGGCGCCCAGGCCGGCGATCACGATCGGATCGTTCCAGCCGCTCAGCCCGCCGCGCGAGACGCCGAGCACGAGCCCGGTGAGGCCGATCACGAACGCGCTCGTGCCGAGCACGTCGAAGCCCCGCACCGAGTCGGGTTTGGCGAGCTCGCGCAGGACCAGCGAGCCCCAGACGGCGCCGGCGAGCGCGAACGGCACGTTGAACCAGAACACCCAGTGCCAGGAGATCGCGACCAGCGCGCCGCCGAGCACCGGCCCGAGCACGAGCCCGATCGCGGCGACCATCGTGTTGGCGCCCATCGCCAGGCCGAGCTCCTCCTTGGGGAACGCGTCGGTGACGAGCGCGGCGGCGTTCGCGAACAGGAACGAGGAGCCGATGCCCTGGAGCACGCGCCACAGGATCAGCACGGTCGCGTCCGGCGAGAAGCCGGCGCCGAGCGAGGCGAGCGCGAACACGAGAAAGCCGCCCACGTACGCGCGCTTGCGTCCGAACAGGTCGCTCAGGCGCCCGGCCATCAGGACGAGCACGGTCGCGGCGATCAGGTAGGCGAGGATCACCCACACGAGCGCCAGCAGGCTCGTGTGCAGCGAGCGCTCGAGGTCGGGCAGCGCGATGATCAGCGTGCCCGAGTTGGTCGCCGCGAGCAGCATCCCGAGGCTCGTGCACGACAACGCCCACCACTTGTACTGCTCGTGGCCGGAGGCGACGCCGACACGCCTGCGTCGCTGCCCGGGTGCCGTGGGTTTGCGTGCGGTGATCGTCAAGCTCGCCTGCCTGCGGTTGAGGAATCTGACGTGAACGTAAACATTAGGATAACACGAGCGTAGCTTCCGCCAGGCGCGTCGCGGGCGTGGCGGCGCGAACGCGGGGGCGGTGCTAGAACATGAGCATGTCCGCGAGCGATCCGAAGGTCGTCAAGTCAGAGGAGGAGTGGCGGGCGCAGCTGACGCCGGCGCAGTACGACGTGTTGCGGCGCGCGGGCACCGAGCCTCCCTTCACCGGCGAGTACGTGTACAACAAGCAGGCCGGGGACTATCGCTGCGCGGCCTGCGACGCCGTGCTGTTCGGCGCGGACACGAAGTTCGACTCGGGCACCGGCTGGCCGAGCTTCACCGAGCCGACGGTCGCGGAGGCCGTCGAGCTGCGCCCGGACAACAGCCTGCTGATGCGCCGCACCGAGGTTGTGTGCCGCAGCTGCGGCGGGCACCTCGGGCATGTCTTCGACGACGGGCCCGGACCGAGCGGCCAGCGCTACTGCATCAACTCAGCCGCGCTCTCCTTCCAGCCGGCCGAGTAGCCTTACATCGGCGATGATCATGTTCGAGCAGTCGCGGCGGCTCTCAGAGCCGCTGCGCTGGGGGCGTCGTGAGAAGACGATCGCGGCCGTGCTGCTCAGCTGCGTCGTGCTCGCGATCGTCGGCTTGGTCGCATTCGGGCTGACCACGGGCGCGCCCGCGCGTGCGGGCTGCATCGACATCACCTTCGCGAGCACGCTCGGCGCGGCCAACGTGCACGAGTGCGGCGCGAGAGCCAGAGACACGTGCGCGACGCCGGAAGGCTTTCGCGGCGTGGCCGGACAGGAGCTGCGGGCAGCGTGCAGGCGCGTCGGCTACCGGTTTGCCGGCGGCCGGTAGGCGCGCTTTAGCCTTGCGACGGGCGCGCCGGGTGGTTTGGCGCCCTCGCAGGAGCCCTTGCGCGCGCTCGCGACCGGGCGGGCAACGCCCCTGCCCGAGCTGATGCGCAGGCGCGTCGGGTGCCGCTGTCGGCGGTTTCCAGACGGCCGAGCGGGCCGGCCGCAGAGCACCTGGACGGGCGCCACGCGGCAGTCAAAGGCCGTCTAGACAAATGTCGAAAGGCACGCGGTCGTGTTGCCCCGGATGGCCCTAGCGACGCTTACATCAGCCGAGTTTCATAGCGCGAACCGTCAATTTGGTGCGCGACCCCCGCCTGCTGTGGGACAGGTGCTCACCAAACAACCTGAAGGAATGGAGGCACATGACCTGGCTGGCATACCCAAGTTGGCTGAATGCGGGGGACAACGCGTGGCAGATGACTGCGGCGACGTTCGTCGGACTGATGAGCCTACCCGGCCTGGCAGTCCTGTATGGCGGCGTCATGCAGAAGCGCTGGTCGGTGAACAGCATGATGCTGACATTCGTTGCGTTCTGCGTGACGCTGATCGTCTGGTGTTTGTGGGCGTTCAAGATGGGCTTCGGCCACGCGATCGCGCACAGCGGCTCGGGCGAGTTCGGCACGAAAGGATTCCTCGGCACGTTCCTGGGTGAACCGGGCAGCGTGCTCAGCCACACGGGCCTCGAGGGTCAGGCGGAAATCCCGTCGACGACGACCGGCCCGCCGTTCCACTTCCCGCTGGCCTCGCTCGTCTACTTCCAGTTCGTGTTCGCCGCGATCACACCGATCCTGGCGCTCGGCTCGGTGCTCGGGCGCGTCAACCTGAAGGCCTGGATCCCGTACGTGGCTGCGTGGATCACGGCGGTTTACGCGGTCAACGCCTTCCTGTTGTGGGGCGGCGGCTACTTCGCGGCGCACGGCGCGCTGGATTACTCCGGTGGCTACGTGATCCACCTCTCGGCCGGGATCTCAGGGTTCGTGTTCGCGGCGGTGATCGGACCGCGCCTGCAACGAGATCGAGAGATCGACGCCCCGAACAACCTGCTGATGCTCGCGGTCGGGGCAGGGCTGCTGTGGCTCGGATGGAACGGGTTCAACGGCGGGGACTCCTACTACGCCGGCGCGGACGCCTCGGCGGCGGTGCTCAACACCAACCTGTGCACGGCCGTCGCGATGATGGTGTGGATCGCGTGGGACTACATCTACCGCGACAAGCCATCGATGATCGGCGCGGTCAACGGCATGATCACGGGCCTCGTGGGGATCACGCCGGCGGCCGGGTTCGTCAACGGCTGGGGCGCGATCATCATCGGGGTCGTCGACTCGACGATCGTGTGGATGTCGATCCGCTACCTCAGCCGGGTGCGGCCGTTCAGGAGCGTGGACGACACGCTCGGGGTGATCTACACCCACGGGATCGCGGGTCTTGTAGGAGGCTTGCTCGTCGGGCTGTTGGCCGATCCGGCGGTGGTCGAGTACATCGGCGTGCACGGCGCGGCCAACCTGCCTGGCGAGTCCGGGCTGATCATCAGCGGCAGCTGGACGCTGCTGCGCTGGCAGGCCGAGGCTGGCGCGTGGGTGATCGCGTACACCGGCGTGGTGACGTTCATCATCCTCAAGGTGGTGGGCATCTTCATCCCGTTGCGGATCACCGATGAAGAAATGGAGATCGGCGACCACGCGATCCACGGCAACGAGGTGTACCCCTCGGACGTGCCCACCCTCGGCGGACCCCACGCTCCGGCGTGGCAGCCCGGCGGCGGCAGCGTTCCCGCGGGTGCCGGGACGTAACAAAGGCTCTTCTTCCGGCGGCGGGCGCGTCTCCCCACGGATGCGCCCGCCTCGGGGTTGAGGACGGACCGGCGGCTTCGCTCAGGCGGAGCCGCCGTTCGTCTGTCCGGGGCCCGGCGCTCAGTTTGCCCGGGGCCCGGCGCTCAGTTTGCCCGGGGCCCCGCTCAGTCTGCCCGGGGCCCCGCTCAGTCTGTCCGGTGCCCGCTCAGCCGGCGACGCCGACCGGGCAGGCGATGCCGGTGCCGCCGAGTCCGCAGTAGCCGCCGGGGTTCTTGGCGAGGTACTGCTGGTGGTAGCTCTCGGCGTAGTAGAACGGGTGAGCGTCGTCCGCCTCGGCGAGCTCGGTGGTGATCGTCCCGTGCCCGGCCGCCGCGAGCATCTGCTGGTAGGCGTCGAGCGAGGCCGCGGCCGCTGCTCGCTGCTCCTCGCCGTGCCACATGATCAGCGACCGGTACTGGGTGCCCATGTCGTTTCCCTGGCGCATGCCCTGGGTCGGGTCGTGTCCCTCCCAGAACAGCCGCAGCATCTCCTGGTAGCTGGTGTTGGCGGCATCGAACGCGACGAGCACGGCCTCGGCGTGCCCGGTGCGCCCGCTGCAAACCTCCTCGTAGGTGGGGTTGGGGGTCAAGCCAGCGGCGTAGCCGACCGCGGTGGTGTACACGCCGGGCGCTTCCCAGAAGATCCGCTCGGCCCCCCAGAAGCAGCCCATGCCGAAGATCGCGGTGTGCACGCCGTCGGGGAAGGGCCCCTTCAGCGGCGTGCCGAGCACGTAGTGGCGCTCGGGGACGGGCATCTCCTGCGCGCGCCCGGGCAGCGCGCTCGCCGGGTCGAGAGTCGCGGTCTTGTCGTTGCCGAAGAGCAGTCGCATAGCTGCAGGCTAGCGGACGCTCACGCCCCGGCTGGCTCGAGCGCGAACACTGCGATCTCGCGCGCGACGTTCGCGTCGTAGTCGTCAAATCCGCGGTACAGCTCGTTCATCGTGCGCCATACCCGGGCGCGTTCATCGCCCTCGAGCACGCGCGCGCGCACCTGCCGGCGCTCGCCGGCGATCTCGACCTCGGCGTCCGGGTTGGCCTTGAGGTTGTAGGACCACCCGGGCGCGTTGCGGTTGCCGCCGTTGGAGCTGATCACGATCAGGCGCTCGCCGTCGCTGCCGTACACGACGGGCGCGGTCCGCGGCTGTCCGGAATGCCTGCCCGTGGTTGTCAACAGCATCACGGGCGCCCGCCCGACCTTGTTCATCAGCCGCCCGCGCGTGATCCGGTAGACCGGCACGTTGAGCCTGCCGAGCGCCCGCAGCGTCCTGGCCGGCAAAAGGATCGAAAGGCGCGCGTAGGCGTGGTCGCTGATCATGCTGCTCAGTATTCCAGCGTCAGCCTTGCGCCGGCGTCCTCCTGCATCCGGCGGCCGCTTGCGCGGCGGCGCTGGTGCGCATATGCGATCGTACGCGCAAGTGGCGATCGTACGCATCAGCAGGCCCCTCGGGCGCGAGCTGCAGCGGGTGTTCCCGTCGCGACCGTTCAACGTGCGCTTCTGGGACGGCGGCGCGGTGGCGGCGACGATCGAGCCGGCGCCGACGTTCTTCGTGCGCCGCCCGGAGGCGCTCGCGCACATCCTGTCGGCGCCGAGCACGCTCGGCCTCGGGCGCGCGTACGTCGACGGCTCGTTGGTCGTCGACGACCTCGATCGCGCGCTGGCGGTAGTCGACGAGTTCGAGCCGCCGCCGCTGAGCCTCGCCGACCGCGCGCGCCTGGCCGCGGCGGCCGCCGCGGCGGCGCTGCCGGGCGGGCTGCCGCAGCGTCCCCGGATCGAGCTGCTGCTGCGCGGGCGTCTGCACAGCGCCGAGCGCGACGCGCAGGCGGTGCGCTACCACTACGACGTCGGCAACGAGTTCTTTGCGCTGTTCCTCGACGATTCGATGACGTACAGCTGCGGGGTCTTCTCGAAAGGCGCGCAGACGCTCGAGCAGGCGCAGCGCACCAAACTGGAGCTGGTCGCGGGCAAGCTCGACCTGCAGCCGGGCATGCGCGTACTGGACGTCGGCTGTGGCTGGGGCAGCTTCGCGATCCACGCCGCCCGCGAGCACGGCGCCCGGGTGCTCGGCATCACGCTGTCCGAGCCGCAGGCCGAGCGCGCGCGCGAGCGCGTCGCGGACGCCGGGATGAGCGAGCAGGTGGAGATCCGCGTGCAGGACTACCGTCAGCTGCCGGCGGGCTCATTCGACGCGATCGCGAGCATCGGCATGTCCGAGCACGTCGGGGAGAACCAGATCGACGTGTACGCGCGCACGCTGTTCTCACTGCTGCGCCCGGACGGCAAACTGCTCAATCACGCGATCGCGCAGCTGGACCCGCAGGCGACCCCCCTCGAGGACCTGTTCTCGACCCGCTACGTGTTCCCCGACGGCGAGCCGTTGCCGCTCTCGCGCGTGCAGCTCGCGCTCGAGCGCGCCGGCTTTTGGACAGGGCACGTGGAGGGCTTCCGCGAGGACTACGCGATGACCTTGCGCCACTGGGCGCAGCGCCTGGACGAGCACCTCGAGCAGGCACAGGCGCTCGCGGGCGCCGAGCGCACGCGCGTGTGGCGTCTGTATCTGCGCTCCGCCGGGCGCGGCTTCGAAGCGGGCGACCTGGCGGTCTATCAGGTGCGCGCGCGCCGTCCCAGCGCCGCCTAGCGCGAGGGCCGGCGCGCCGGCCGTGTGCATGCGCACTGGGCGCGCGTCGCCCGCCGCGACGGCCGCGGGCAGGCCAGCGTGCGCGCGTGCGCGGGGGCCCGTCGCGGGCTAGAATGGCCGCAGTTCGCGGATGTAGCTCAGTTGGCTAGAGCGTCGCCTTGCCATGGCGAAGGTCGAGGGTTCGAATCCCTTCATCCGCTCTTTTTGGCGACCGCGAGCAAGCGCGGTGCGGGCAGCGGCGAGGCGGCGGTCGCGGCGGCGAGCGCGGGGGCGCCGCGCTGTGCGGCTGGGGTGTCTGCGGCGGGCGGCTGTGCCGCCGCGGTCGGCTGTGCGGCGGGCGTGAGCGGCGGCTCGCCCGTGCGCCAGCTCTGCAGGAACGCCTCG
Source organism: Solirubrobacteraceae bacterium (assembly GCA_035503075.1). GTDB lineage: Bacteria > Actinomycetota > Thermoleophilia > Solirubrobacterales > Solirubrobacteraceae > Palsa-744. The sequence goes on along the minus strand of DATJTT010000051.1, from coordinate 14,755 downwards.
GCGGCGTGCGCTTCCAGCGGGCGTGCGAACAGGTAGCCCTGGCCGGCGTCGCACAGCTCCTCCTGCAACAGCGACAGCTGGGGCTCGCGCTCGATGCCCTCGGCGAGCGTCTCGATCGCCAGCGCCTTGCCGAGCTTGACGAGCGTGCGCAGCAACGTCTCGGCTTCGGAGCTCTCGCTCATCTGGGAGATGAACGAGCGGTCGATCTTCAGCGAGTCGACGGGGAAGCGCTGCAGGTGCGAGAGCGAGGAGTAGCCGGTGCCGAAGTCGTCGACCGCGATGCGCACGCCCAGGTCCTTGATCGCGCGCAGCCGGCGCGCGGTTTGGTCGGGGTTGCGCATGAGCGTCGTCTCGGTGATCTCGAGGGTCAGCGCGTGCGCTTGAAGGCCGTTGCGCTCGAGCGCGTTTCGCACGTCGGCGATGAACTCGTCGGTCTCCAGCTGGCGCGGAGAGACGTTGACCGCGACGCCCAGCTCGTGGCCGCACGCGCGCCAGCGCGCGCCCTGGCGGCAGGCCTCCTGGAGCACCCACCTGCCGACGTCGACTATCAGGCCGGTCTCCTCGAGCAGTGGGATGAAGTCGTTGGGCGCGACCACGCCGCGCGTGTCGCTGCGCCAGCGGATCAGCGCCTCGACGCCCGTGGGGACCATCCGCAGCAGGTCGAACGTCGGCTGGTAGACCAGGAAGAACTGATCGTGCGAGAGCGCGCCGCGCAGGTTCATCTCCAGTTTCATGCGGCTCTGCAAGACGTCCTGCATGCCCGACTCGAACACCACCAGGCGGTTCTTGCCGTCGTGCTTCGCGCGATGCATCGCGATGTCCGCGTCGCGCAGCAGGTCCTCGACCGTTGCGTGCTCGCCGATCGCCACGCCGATGCTCGCGCTCACCGTCAGCCCGGTGTGGTCGTGCTCGTCGAGCATGAACGGCGCCTTCAGCGCGTCTTTCAGGCGCCCGGCGACCAGTTCGGCGTCTGCCTTCGTGCACAGATCCTCGGCGAGCACCGCGAACAGGTCGCCGCCGAGGCGCGCGAGCCCGTCGATGTCGCGCACCGCCTCGTCGAGCCGCGCGGCGATCGCGCGCAGCAGCTCGTCGCCGAGCGAGTGGCCGAGCGTGTCGTTGATGCTCGTGAAGTTGTCCATGTCGATCACGAGCGCCGCGACCGGCGCTTGGCGCCTGCGCGCGCGGCCGAGCATCTGCGTGCCGCGGTCGAGGATCAGGGTGCGGTTGGGCAGCCCGGTGAGCCGGTCGTGGGTGGCGATGAACGTGAGCTCCTCGTCGCGGCGCACGAGCTCCCGCTCGATGCGCTCGCGCTCGCGCTCGAAGGCCTCGCAGATGCGCACGAGGGTCACGTCGAGCACCCGCTGGGTCATCGCCGTCGCCTGTGCGAGCGCCGCCTCGCACACGCCCAGCTCGGCCGCGCTCGCGCGCAGGGTGTCGATCACCGCGTCGCGCCAGCGCAGGCAGCGCTTGGTCACCTCGTTCAGCGGCGCCGCGCTCTGGGCGGCGAGCTGGCCGTAGGTGTCCCACGCGTGGCGTCCCGTCTGACGCCCGTCCTGCGGGTTGCCGCCCGCCATCCATCTCGCGAGCGCGATCGTCGAGCGCCTGCCGATACGCTCGAAGCTGTGGATCACCGCCGGGTCAAGGCTCGCGCGCGAGCCGCGGCCGCTCTTCGGCCCGCGCGCTGCCGTCAGGGCGAGCACCTGATCGACGCGCGCCTCGAGCTCCTCGCCCAGGCGGCGGACTTCCTGCTCCGGCTGCTCGCTCGCAGACGGCGCTTCGCGCGGTGAGCGCATCAGCGCTCCCAGGCTGTGAGCTCACCCGTCATCTCAGCCTTTGCGGTCGGCAAAGCCAGGCCCATTCTTGAGCATCCGCTCACCAGATAGACCGATTTTGCGGGGGCTTTACGGCAACGCTTGGCGCGGCACGTAGCGTCCGCCGTCGCCGCGCACGAGCAGCCCCATCAGCTCGAGCTCGCTCAGCTCGCTAAGCAGCTCCCACGAGTCCTCGCGCGAGCGCGCGAGCATGTCCGGGGTGTCCGCCCCCGCGCCCACGCGTTCGAGCGTCTCGCGCAGGTCCGCTCGCAGGTCCGCCCGCACGCGCGCGTCGGGCTCGCCGTCGCCGGGCGCCGCCGCGGATGCGTCCGGGGGATACGCGAGCTCGAGCACGTCGCGCGCGCCCCGAACGAGGCTCGCGCCGCCCGCCAGCAGGGCGTGCGGGCCGCGCGAGAGGGGAGATGTGACACGACCGGGGATCGCCGCGAGCGCGCGCCCGAGCGCCCGCGCGTGACGCGCCGCCGCCAGCTCGCCCGGGCTGTCGCCCGCCTCCACGAGCACCGTCACCTGCGCGAGCTCGACGACGATCCGCTCGCTCGCGAGCTGCCCCCAGCGTCGTCCGTTGCAGTCCGGCGGGAGCTCCGAGACGGCGCAGCCCGCCCGCAGCACGCGCTCGTACAGCGAGCGCCCGCGCGCAGGACAGGACGCCCGCAGGCCGCCCGCCATCACCGCCACGCTCGCGCCGCCGGCTTCCACGGCGCCCGCGTGCGCCGCCGCCGCGATCCCGTCGCGCAGGCCAGCGACCACGCTCAGCCCGCTCGCACACAGCCCGCGCGCGAGGCTGCGCGCGGTCTCGATCCCATAGTCGCTCGGCGCGCCACTGCCGAGGATCGCGACCGCCGGGGCGCGCGTCAGCTCCTCGAGGCGCCGCACGCCGCCCGCGACCTCGAGCATCCGCGGCGCCGCCTGCCCGGCGAGCGCGCGCGGGTAGCCGGGGCGGTGGCGGCAGGTGCTCTGCACGCTCGCGCCGCGCCCGGCCTCGCCCTCCTCGCCCGTCTCGGATCCTCGCCGCAGGGGGAACTGCGCGTAGCTCGCCCTCAGCGAGTCTGCCCGCCTGCCCGCGAGCGCCGCCAGCAGCTGCCCGTCCTCGAGCGCCAGCAGCTCGAGCAGTCGCGCGGGGTCGCGCGCGCAGCGCTCGAGCACGCCGCTCAGCTGCGCGAGCAGCCAGCTGCGGCGCGCGCACTCCGGGCACGCGCTCGCAGCCGGGCGCGTGCCGGCGGGCTCGCCGGCGCTCGCCTCGGCGAGCGCCGCGTGGGCGCTGCCCGCGCTCGCGATCCCCTCGCTCATGCCGCGCGGTTGCTCGCGAGCACCACGTCCGGGCGCAGCGCGAGCGCCGCGCCCACGTCGCTCGCGCGCACGCGCTCGCTCGCGCGCAGGTCCGCGATCGTGCGCGCGACGCGCAGCACGCGGTGCTCGCCCCGCCCGCTCAACAGCCCGCCCGCGCACGCGCCGCGCAGCAGCCGCTCGCCGTGCTCGTCCAGGCGCGCGTGGCGGGAGAGCATGCGCACGTCCATGTGCGCGTTCACGCTCACCCCCTCGTCGCGCAGGCGCGCCGCCTGGCGCTCGCGCGCGAGCGCCACCTGCTCGCGTGCCCGCGCCGAGCTCATCCGCGCCCCCGCGCCTGACCCGAGCGCGCGCTCGCGCCCGAGGCTCGCGAGCAGGTCGATGCGGTCGAGCAGCGGCCCGCTCAGGCGCCGGCGGTGGCGCGCGAGGTCCGCTTCGCTGCAGCGGCAGCTCTCGCCCGCGCCCGCATACCCGCACGGGCACGGGTTGGTAGCTGCGAGCAGCATGAAGCGCGCGGGGTACACCGCGGCGAGGCTTGCCCGCGCGATCGCCACGCGCCCCTCCTCCAGCGGCTGGCGCAGCGCCTCGAGCGCCGCGCGCGAGAACTCCGACAGCTCATCCAGGAACAGCACGCCGTTGTGCGCGAGCACCACCTCGCCGACGCGCGCGCGGCTCGCGCCGCCCACCAGCCCCGCCGCGGTGACCGAATGGTGCGGCGCGCGAAACGGCCGCTGGCGCATCAGCGAGCGCACCCGCTCGCCGCTCGCGCTGTGGATCCGCGCGACCTCCAGCGCCTGCGCCGCGCTCAGCGGCGGCAGGATCGAGCAGATCCGCTGCGCGAGCATCGTCTTGCCGGTCCCCGGCGGGCCGCTGAAGAGCGCGTTGTGGGCGCCGGCGGCGGCGATCACGAGCGTGCGCACCGCATGGCGCTGGCCGCGCACGTCGCTCAGATCCAGGCCGGCCGGAGCGGTGGAGAGGGCCGCCTGCGCGTGCGCCGCGCCCGCGTCCGGCTCGAGCGGGTCGGCGGGCGCGTCCCCGGCGCCGCCTTCGAGCACGCGCGCGGCGCTGCGCAGGTGCGCGACGGGCGCCACCCGCAGGCCCTCGACCAGCAGCGCCTCGCGCGCGCCCGCCGGCGCGAGCGCGAGCGCGCCCATCCCCGCCCGACCGCTCGCCTGCGCGATCGCCAGCGCGCCGCGCGAGGCGCGGACCGTGCCGTCGAGCGCGAGCTCGCCGAACAGCGCGGTGCTCGCCAGGCGCTCGTGCGGCAGCTGGCCGCTGGCCGCCAGCAGCGCGCACGCGAGCGCCAGGTCCAGACCGGGGCCCGCCTTGGGCACGTCGCCGGGGGCGAGGTTCGCGGTGATCCGCTGCGCGGGAAAGCTGTAGCCCGAGTTGCGGATCGCGGCGCCGATCCGCTCGCGCGCCTCGCGCACGGCCGCGTCCGCGAGCCCCACGATCGCAAATCCGGGCAGCCCCGCCCGTACGTCGACCTCGACGCTCACGTGGCGCGTGAGCAGGCCGTCGATCGTGAACGTGTGCGCTCGCGCGAGCATCGCCGCGTCTCCTCTCGTGTCTTTCTTCTTCGGGCAAGACCGTGCCGCATGCGGCACGGTCCCGGCCGCACATGTGCGGCCGGCCGGTCGGCACATGTGCCGACCGGAGCGATCAGGATGTGAGAGGAAGGCTAGGCCGCGCCTGGGATGGGACGCTCGCGCGCGCTCCCGCTCGAGGCCTTGCGCCTACAGGCCGTCGGGGTGGCGTTCGACGAACTCGCCGCCGTCGTCGCCCGGCGAGTCAGACCAGCGCGAGCCGTCTTCCGCGAGCGCGACCGTGTCGAAGCGTTTGCCCTCGATCACCATGTACGCGTGTTCGGCGTTCGCGTAGATCGTGATGAAGCGCCCGGGGCCGGGTTCGCCGTATGACTCCAGTTCGGTCGAGTCCTCCGGCGAGCTCAACAGGCCGCCGCCGTGCAGCGCGTAGGACACCGAGCCCGAGCAGTCATAGCCGTAGGACTCGAACGAGCCGTGCCCGCCGCCGTACACGTACGGGCGGGTCGCGATTTCATCGGCCGCCTCGATCACGCGCGCGACGATGCTTTCCGCTTCCACGCCGCCGGCGCCCGCGCCGCCGGTCGCGCCCGGTGTCGCTTCGCCCGCGCCGGGCGTCGCTTCGCCGGCGCCCTGCGCAGCCGGCGCGCTCACGAGCGCGGACGGCGGGGGGGTGAGCGTGGGCGCGTCCTGCACGCCGATCACCGCCCACGTCTGCGGCCCCACGACGCCGTCCACAGCCAGGCCGTGACGCGCCTGCAGGCGGCGGACCGCCGCCTCGGTTTCGGGGCCGAATTCACCGTCGACCGGCAGGTGCAGCGCGGCCTGCAGCCACTCGATCGCGCTGGTCGTGCTCGGCGGCGCGGGCACGGGCGCGCCGCTCGTGCCGCCGCTGCCCGGCGTCAGACCCGCGTCGCTGCTCACCGCCGCCGGTTCCTGCCGGGGGGCGGGCGGCTTGGACAGCGCCGAGGGCGCCGGCGCCAGCGTCGGCTCGCCGCTCACGCCGATCGCGCCCCACGTCTGCGGCCCGACGACGCCGTCGACAGTCAGGCCGTTGCGGGCCTGCAGGCGGCGGACCGCCGCCTCGGTTTCGGGGCCGAATTCGCCGTCGACGGGCAGGTGCAGCGCGGCCTGCAGCTGCTCGACCGCGCGCGTCGTGCTGTTCGTCTGCGGGGCGCCTTCCGCGACGGCCTTCGCCGCCGCCGGGGGCGTCAGCGTTTCCCGCCCGTGGACGCCGATCGCCGCCCACGTCTGCGGCCCGACGACACCGTCGGCGGCCAGGCCGTTGCGCGCCTGCAGGCGGCGGACCGCCGCCTCGGTTTCCGGGCCGAAGTCGCCGTCGACGGGCAGGTGCAGCGCGGCCTGCAGCTGCTCGACCGCTTCCACGTGCAGCGCTTCGGCGGAGGTCCCGCCGGAGCCCGCCTGCAGCGTGCCCGCGGCGCTGCCGCCGGTCGCGTCCGCGGCGGTCTCGCTCGCGCCGGCGGCCGCGCTCGTGGCGCCGGCGCCCGTGGCGCCGGCGCTCGCGCCCTGCGCGCTCGTGGCGGTCGCGCTCGAGCCGCCGGACGCTTCTTCTTCGCGTTCGCTTTCGCCCGGGACCGGGGCCTTGAAGTCGCTCATGATCGCCTTGCGCGCCACCTCGCCGCGCAGCGCCGCGTTCGTCAGCGGCCCGACGATGCCGTCCACCGCCAGGCCCTTGCTCGCCTGGAAGCGGCGCACCGCGGCTTCGGTTTCGGGGCCGAAGATGCCGTCGACTTTGACGCCGCCGAGCGCCTGTTGGAGCAGCTTGACCTGGCGGCCTTCGCTGCCATAGCTGAGCGTGATCGTGTGCTCGGTCGTCGTCGGCGGCTCCGGGCCGGCGGCGGCGCTCGCGGCCACCGAGCCGCCGGACAGCACCGCGACGCTCGGGCCGACCGACAACGCGACAAGCGCGCCCAGCGAGGCGCGCTTGGCGCGCGAGCTCGCCGGCACGAAACGTAGCTGGGAGGCGCGCCTGCGCGCTCGCGAGCGCCCGAGCGAGAGCTGCCACGGCTCGAGCTCGGCGAGGTCGCGCACGCGGCGGGCGCCGCGCGCGTCGAGCAGCGTCGTCAGCTGCGCGGAAGGGCTCGAGTGGCCGCCCGCGCGGCTCGCGCGGCCATTGCGCGCACGCCCGTTGCGCGCGCGCTCGCGGCGCGCGAGCGAGCGTTCGAGAGAGGCATTCCAGTGGTCCACGACAGCAAGATCACGCGGGGAACCCGGCATCCGAGGCGTCCTTTCATTCTCCGTTGCATGGCGCCTACGGGGTTAGCTGACGGGCTCGCGTAAACGTCTACGCTACGCCACACTCGGTGGCGATTCGCCCCAGCAGCCTCGGGGACTGCATTGGGTCCCCCGCTCCCCGACCCCCTGGGGGGACGAGGACTCGGCACGAACGGCGGGCAAACTAACAGATCCGCCTGCAATTTGCATTACAGCGGAAGGACTGCAAGCGCGCTTGCCGACGGACGCCGTCCCGGCGGCGGCGCAAGCCGCGCCCGAAAGCCCGGCGAAAAGCGCTCCGCGCGCGGGCGCGCGCTGCTAACTTCGCGTGCGGATGCGCAAGCACGGGCCCGCAGAAATCGCCCACGACGTGCCGCTGCCCGGCGCGCGCTGAGCGCCGCCGCGATGGACGCCCGGCGGATGCGAGTGCTCGGGGCGGCGCTGCTCGCGTGCGCCGCGCTCGCCGCGCTCGCCGTCTTCGGCCTGGCCTCCAGCGGCTCCTCCGCGGGCGCGCGCCTCGCGCCGGCGCTCCCGCGCGAACGCCTGAGCGGGCCGCCGGCGACGCTCGCGAGCCTGCTCGCCGGCGCCCGCGGGCGCCCCGCGCTGGTCGTCTTCTGGGCGAGCTGGTGCGGTCCGTGCAAGCAGGAGGCGCCCGCGTTCGAGCGCTTCTACCGCAGCGCCGCCGGCGCCGGGCGGCTGGTGGGCGTCGACTGGAGCGACCCGGACACGGGCGAAGCGCGCGCGTTCATCCGTCGCTACCGCTGGACGTTCCCGGTCCTGCGCGACCCCGAAGGGACCGTCGGCGACGAGTACGGCCTGGACGGGCTGCCGAACACGTTCGTGATCGACGCGCACGGACGCATCCGGCGCGTGCTGCGCGGCCCGCAGAGCACCGCGTCGCTGCGCAGCGCGCTCGCCGCGGTGGAACGCTGAGGCGGTGGCCGGTTGGGATCAGGTGCGCCGCCTCGCGCTCGCGCTGCCCGAGTCGAGCGAGCGCTCCGCGCGCGGCAGCGCACAATGGCGCGTGCGCGAGAAGCTGTTCGTGTGGGAGCGCCCGCTGCGCCCCAGGGAAGCGCAGGAGCTCAGCGGCGGTGCCCCGCACGGCCCGATCCTGGCCGCCCGCGTGGAGCACCTCGGCGCCAAGCAGGCGCTGGTCGCCGACGCCTGCGGGCTGTACTTCACCACGTCGCACTTCGACGGCTACCCGGCCGTGCTCGTGCGCCTGGATCAGATCGGCGCGCGGGAGCTGCGCGAGCTGATCATCGAAGCCTGGCTGTGCCGTGCGCCCAGGCGCCTCGCACGGCAGTACATCGAGGACCACCCGCCCGCCTGAGCGCCCGCGCGATCGCCCACGCGCCGAGCGCGGCGCCGGCGGCGAGCGGCGCGAACGCCGGATAGCCGTAGCGCGCGTCATAGCTGTTGCCGGCCGCCGCGAGCGCCACCGAGCAGAGGGCCGTGAGCGTGAACAGCAGGCAGGCGGCGCGCGTGCGCGCGCGCAGCAGCGGCGCGCCTGCGAGCGCCGCTATCAGCATCGCCACGAGCAACGCCCCCTGGATCCGCGTGTTGCGCTCGTAGAAGTCCAGCGGCGCGGTCGCGCTCGCAGAGCCGAGGTATCCGCGAGCATCGGGGTAGTAGGCCGACAGCGACGGCTCGATCGAGCGCACGCCCTTGGCTTCGAGCAGCGCTTCGCGGATGCTCTGCGGTGTATAGCCTTCGCCGGCGCGCGGGTCGATGTAAAAGCCGAGCGAGCGCGCGATCGCGCCTACGTACGCCAGCGGCTGCTGCGCGATCGCGGCGAGGCTGAAGCGCTCGAGCGCCGTGTTCGCCCGGGCAGGGGCGCGCGCGGGGCCGCCGAAGCGCCTGACCGCGGGCGCCGTGCTCGCGTACTGGTAGTAGCTCTCGGACTGGCGCTGCGCGGGCGGTTCGCTCGGGCACAGAAAGCGGGTGCCCGCCGGTGCGCGCAGGTGCGAGCAGTTCACGAACGTGGCCACGCGCCCGTACAGGTTCCACGCGTCCTGGCGCTCGTATCCCGAGTAGCCGGACACGAGCCCCTGCACGGGCACGTAACCGAGGATCAGCGCGAGCGCGGCGACGAACGCGGCCGTCGCGGGCGCCCGGCGACGCGCGCCACGGCCGGCGAGCGCCAGCACGCAGGGGACGAGCGCGGCGCTCGAGAGCCCGACGGTCTTCACCCAGAACGAGGCGCCGATCGCAAGGCCCGCGAGCACTGCCCAGCGTACGCCGTGCTCGCCAAGTGCCCTGACCGTCGCGTACAGGCCGAGCGCCTGCAGGAACGCGAACAGCGGGTCACCGAGGAGCGAGTGCTCGAGCAGCAGGCCCGTGCCGCCGAAGAACGCGACCGCCGCCGGGAACAGCCCCAGCCACGCGGGCGCGCCACTGTGCCGGAGCGCCCCGAAGAGCAGCACGCCGGTGGCCACTCCGAGGGCGTGCTGGATCAGGATCGTGAAAGACAGGCTGTCGCTGAGCGCGTGCAGCAGTGACAGGAAGATCGGGTAGCCGGCGGGTTTCTGCACGTCGTGAAAGACGCCCAGCATCGCCGCCGTGACGTACTCGTGGGAGTCTCCGAAACCGACGAACGCCGGGCCGTAGTCGAGCATCAGCCATACGCGCAGGGCGATCGCCCCCGCGAGCAGCACCGCCAGCGAGGCGGCCGTCACGCGGGCACCGCCGTGGAGCGCGCGCACGCGCGCGAGCGCGCGTCTGGGGGAGGGGACCCACACCGGGGAGCAGGCGCGCGCGTAGGAGGGGCTGCCGGACGTGTGCGCTGTCAACGCGCATACGCTATCCGCGAGGTGTGTGCGCGACGCGACGCAGTGCGCCTGCCGCGTGCGATCGCTGCGGTTCTGGCGCAGTGCAGTTGCGGTGGCGATGAGTTCTGCGACCGGCGCCAGTCACTTTCATCAAGCGCAAACACGAGAAAGGAAGCGAGCAGATGAGCGATCGAGAGCCGGCCGAGAGCACGAACCTCGACCGTTACGGCTGCGCCGCGCTGCCGTGGAGTCGACCGCACGACCTGCTCGCCGCCGGCCCGCTGGGTCCGGGGACGACGTTCTTCCTCGGCACCTGCGGAGCGGACGGGCGCCCGCACGCGGCCGGGGTGGGCGCGGTGTGGTTCGACGGCGATATGTACTTCACCAGCGGCCCGCACGCGCGCAAGGCGCGCAACCTCGCGGCAAACCCGGCGGGCACGCTGTCGGTCAGGCTCGAGGGCATCGACCTCGTGCTCGAGGGCGAGGCGGCGAGGGTGGGCGAGGCGCAGACGCTCGAGCGCGTCGCGGCGCTCTACCGCCAAGCCGGCTGGCCGGCGACCGTGCAGGACGATGCGTTCACCGCTCCGTACAGCGCGCCGAGCGCAGGGCCGCCTCCGTGGCACCTGTACCGCTTGCGCTTCCACACCGCCTTCGGGGTCGCGACCGTCGAGCCGCACGGCGCGACACGGTGGCGCTTCTAGTCGAGCCGCGTCGGCAGGCCGAAGCGCTCGAACACGTCGGCGACCTTCGCGGGATCGAGCGGCTCGTCGGGGTAGCGCATGAACAGCTCGCGCTCGCGCTGCTCGGCCGAGCGCGCGATGAACGCGGTGACGTCGCTGACGAGCGTGCCGCGCAGGCTGAGGACGTTGAGCGCGAACGCGCGGTAGCGCTGCTCCTGCGCGTTCCACGCATAGAAGCCGAGCGCCGGCTGGCCGTTGGCGCTCGCGCGCACCGTCCGCCAGCGCCAGTCGCCGGACAGCGGCGCGCCGCGAGCCCACGCGGCGATCGCCTGCTTGCCTCGGTACCAGCTGGCGAGGGGCGGCATCGCGAAGCTGGCGTCCTCGGTGAGCATCGCGACGAACGCGTCCAGGTCGTTGCGCTCCCACGCGTCGACGTAGCGGTCGACGAGCTCGCGCAGCGGGTCCGCGCCGAGGGCGCGCAACGTCGCCTGCTGGCTCTGCTCGCCCACCCGCTGCTCGACGCCCGCGCGTGCGCGCTGCAGGGCGCTGTTGACCGACGCGACGGTCGTGTCCAGGCAGCCGGCGACCTCCTTGGCGGAGAAGCCGAGCACCTCGCGCAGGATCAGCACCGCGCGCTGGGTGCCAGGCAGGTGCTGGAGCGCGGCGATGAACGCGAGCTCCACGCTCTCGCGCCGTTCATAGCTCGCCTCCGGGGCCGCGAAGCCGTCCTCGATGCCGAGGACCTGATCGGGGTAGGGCTCGATCCACACCGACTCGACGACCGGCTCGCCGGGGCCGAGATGCGGGTCGGCGGGCGGGCCGTAGTCGATCGGCAGCACGCGTTTGGGCCGGCGCGCGATCTGGTCGAGGCAGGTGTTGGTCGCGATCGTGTAAAGCCACGAGCGCAACGAGCTGCGCCCCTCAAAGCGCGCGATCGCGCGCCAGGCGCGCAGCAGCGCGTCCTGGTGCGCGTCCTCGGCGTCGTGCACCGAGCCGAGCATGCGGTAGCAGTGCGCGTGCAGCTCGCGGCGATGGGGCTCGACGAGCCGGCCGAATGCGGCGTGCTCGCCCGTGCGGGCACGCTCGAGCAGGGCCAGATCGTGGGCGGGCTGGTGTGTCGTCGCTGCCGTCATCCGCTCAAAGGGTAGACGGCCCGTGAGCGCCGAACTCATCGCTGCGATTAGTTCGGGCGCGCGCGCCGGTCAAACAGTCAACAGATGAAGCAGGCCGTTTTCAACCGCCTCGTGCACCTGGAGCTGCACACCGGCGATCTGGCGGACGCGCGCGCGTTCTACTCCGAGCTGTGCGGTTGGCGCGCCCAGCGAATCGACACGCGCCACGGCTCGTATCTCGCGCTCGAGCTCGGCGAGCGGGTCGGCGGCGGAATCGTCGAGTGTCCGGCCCAGCGCGCGCTGTGGCTGCCGTACGTCGAGGTCGACGACATCGCCCAAGCGGTCGAGCGCGCGCGGCTGTTGGGCGCGGTCGTGCTGCTCGAGCCGCGCGAGGGCCCGGCCGGCTGGCGCAGCGTGGTGGCCACACGTTCAAGCGGCGAGCTAGCGTTCTGGCAGTCCAAGCGCTGAGGCGTCGATCGCTGCCCGCCCGATGAGTTTCCCTGCGCCCGGCGGTCCTTAGCTCGAGAACCCACGAACACAGGAGGACACGTTGAGCGACACCAGCACAGCGACCCGCATCACCCAGCTCGGGACAGTGATCGTCCCCGTCACAGACCAGGACCGCGCGATCGACTTCTACGTCGAGAAGCTCGGCTTCGAGAAGCGTTCGGACACGCCGTTTGGCGATGGCAACCGCTGGGTCGAAGTCGCCCCGCCGGGCGCGGCGACGACGCTCGCGCTGTGTCCGCCGCGCGAGGGCGAACCCGTCGGCGTCCAGACTCGCACCGCGTTCAGCACGCGGGACGCCGACGCCGACCACGCCGCCCTGAAGGCGCACGGGGTCGACGTCGACGAGAGCGTCATGCGCATGGGTGATCCGGTGCCGCCGATGTTCTTCTTCCGCGACCAGGATGGCAACTCGCTCCTGATCGTCGAGCAGGGCTGAGCGGCGGAACGCGCGCCGCCGCGGCCGGCCACGGTCGCGGCGGCTCGCCTTTATATCGAGCCGGCCCGGCGGCGCCGGAGAGCACGCGCAGCGTACGCGAGCCGCATCCCCGAGATCCACGTCGCTCGCGCTTTGCGAGCGACTGAGCGATGAGTTTCGAGCGAGCCCGGGGTCCTAAACATCGAGCGATGCGCTCATCGGCGCGTCGACCGAGCCCACGACTTGGAGGAGACCATGAGCCCCCAGATCCAACGCATGATCGCCGAGCAGCGCATCTCGGACCTACGAACGACAGCCGCCCGGGCGCGCGTGGCACCAGAGCCGCGAGAGACGGTTGCGCCCAGGGATCGCCCGTCGCGAGCGCTTCGCCTCGCGCTGCGGCTTCGCGGCGCATCCGGCTGCCGTCGGGGCTTGCGCGAGAGTCGCGTGCGCGCTTGAGGCGCCGGGCGTGTCCATGCGCGAGGACGAGACCGCGTACGCAGCGACATTACCGACGGGCTTCGCGTGGACGGCACGCCGTCAGTCGCCTCTACAGCTCGGTGACCAATCGGCGTGCGGCGGGCTCGATACGCTACTCGGGCATCCTGGCGACGTGGCGGAGTGGCTACGCAGCGGCCTGCAAAGCCGTCTACACCGGTTCGATTCCGGTCGTCGCCTCTCTCTCCGGATTACGCAGTGCTTCGGTTTTCGTTATCGAGTTTTTGCGGATGCGTTAGGGCCGCTTGTGGACATTGTTAGGCCGGGCACAGCGAGCGCACGCACGATGGAGGCCCCAAACCGACCGGAGGTCTCCCGTGAAACGCGTACTCATACCCATAGTCGTGGCGGCGCTCGTCGGCGGCGGCGTGGCTAGCGCGGCGATGCTCCTCGTCGGAGTCGGCGCGAAGAGCTCGGCATCGCGCTCGCCGACACCCGCGACGTCCACTTCCAGCGACGGCAGCTCGAGCGCCAGCAGGCGCGATGTGGCCTCGACCACCCCATCGGCGACGCAGGTCTACGAACGCGACTCAAAGGGAGTCGTGGCGATCAAGGCCGTCAGCGCAGAAGGCGAGGACGAGGGCACAGGCATCGTGCTGAACGAACACGGCCTGATTCTCACCAACGACCACGTGATCAAGGGCGCGACGAGCATTACCGTCGACGCGAGCGGATCCTCGAAGCAGACGCGCAGCGCGAGCGTCGTGGGCGAAGAAGCCAACGAGGACCTGGCCCTGATCAAGGTCAACCCGTCGGGTCTCGGCCTGAAGGCGCTGACGGTCGCGAGCTCGAGCTCCGTCCAGGTCGGCGACGCCGTGTACGCGATCGGCAATCCCTACGGTCTCGAAGAGACTCTCACGCGCGGCATCGTCTCGGCGCTCGGCCGCGAAATCGAGGCGCCGGACGGCGCCACGATCAAGGGTGCGATCCAGACCGACGCGGCCCTCAACCCCGGCAACTCGGGTGGGCCGCTGCTGGACGAAGAAGGCGAGGTCATCGGTGTGAACTCGCAGATCGCGTCCGACGCATCCACGGCCGACGGCGCACAGCCGGGCAACACGGGCGTCGGCTTCGCGATCGCATCGAACACGGTCGCCGAAGCGGTCAAGACGATCGAGTCCGGCGAGGGCGTGACGTACGCGTCCGCGATCAAAAGCCGACTCGAATCAGAAGGTGGCCGCGAGTTCTCCTACGGCCGTGGCTACGGCGAAAGCGAAGCCGGCGGCGCCGAATCGAGCCGCGAACGCGCCAGCGGATCCGGCACCGAAGGAGCGGTCGAAGCCGAACTGCCGGCAGTGATCGTCCGCTGAGCAGTCAACGAGAAGCCCGGACGCCGCGCAACGCCTTGCCTCCCGCCGCGGCGTCCGAGCTTCTCCGAGTCCGACTGCGTCTCCCGCGCGTCGCCGATCAGCCCTCGCCCGCGAGCGCGACGCTGAGAGCATGCCGATCGGGCGTTGATACGCTTTGGCGAGCACCCAGGGCGATTAGCTCAGCTGGGAGAGCGCCGCCTCGACAAGGCGGAGGTCACTGGTTCGAGCCCAGTATCGCCCACTGCAGAAAGGCCCCGCATTTGCGCATTTGCGGGGTTCTTTCGTAGGTGGGCAGGAGCGCAGGGGGCCTGAGAACGGCCATTTTCCCACATTCTTCCCACAAGCCGGAGACTCCGGTGCCGCAGGAGCAAAGCCAAGCGAACCGACGTCAAGTCGAATCGCTCTGCGCCCTGCTGGGGCGGGTGTCAAGGCCGCTTGAAAGTTGACCCTGTAGCGCCGGTTGAAAACTGACCCCCCTTGGGTTCGCCGGCTGCGCGTGGAGCGAGGCGCGTAGCGCCGAGCGGAGCGCGCTGCCGGCGGCGGTTTCGCGGTGTGGGGGTCATT
>DATJTT010000050.1:0-45180 GCA_035503075.1 Solirubrobacteraceae bacterium | reverse complement strand
GGAGACCGAGGTGATCTGCGTCGTCGAGGAGCCCTCGGACGTGATCTCGATCGAGCGCACCCACGAGTTCCGCGGCCGCTACCACGTGCTGGGCGGGGCGCTGTCGCCGATCGACGGGATCGACCCCGAGGACCTGAAGATCGCTGAGCTGTATGCCCGTGCGGGCGACGACTCGCCGGTCCGTGAGGTCGTGATCGCGACCAATCCGACGACCACCGGCGAGGCGACCGCGCTGCACATCGCGGGCGAGCTGCGCGCCCGTCACCCGGAGCTGACGGTCACGCGGCTGGCCAGCGGCCTGCCGGTGGGCGCCGACCTCGAGTACGCCGACGAGTTGACCCTCGGGCGAGCGTTCGCCGGCCGCCGGTCCGTCTAGGCCGCGACCGCCTACATTCACAGCGTGGTCGAGACAGTCGTCATGAAGTTCGGCGGGACCTCGGTCGCCGACGCGGAGCGGATCAAGGCCGCCGCTCGGCGGATCGTGGCCCAGCGCGAGTCGGGCAAGCGCGTGGTCGCGGTGCTCTCGGCCCGGGGCAAGACCACCGACGAGCTGATCGCGATGGCCGAGGAGGTCTCGCCCGCCCCCGACCCGCGCGAGCTCGACATGCTGCTGTCGACCGGCGAGCGCATCTCGTGCGCGCTGTGCGCGATGGCGATCCACGACCTCGGCCACCGCGCGATCTCGCTCACGGGCTCGCAGGCCGGGATCGTCACCGACGAGTCGCACACCAAGGCGCTGATCCTCGACGTCCGCGCCGAGCGCATCCGCGCGGCGCTCGCGCAGGACAACATCGTGCTCGTCGCCGGCTTCCAGGGCGTGTCCGTCAACGCCAGGGACGTCACGACGCTCGGCCGCGGCGGCTCTGACACCAGTGCCGTCGCTGTCGCCGCCGCGCTCGGTGCCGACGTGTGCGAAATCTACACCGACGTAGCCGGCGTGTACTCCGCCGACCCCCGCATCGTCCCCGACGCGCGCAAGCTCGAGACGGTCTCCTTCGAGGAGATGCTCGAGATGGCCGCCTCCGGCGCGGGCGTGCTGCAGCTGCGCTCGGTCGAGTACGCGCGCAACCACGGCGTGCGCATCCACTGCCGCTCGGCCTTCGACGAGCGTCCCGGTACCGTTGTCGTCTCAGAAGAAGACACCGTGGAGCAGCCCCTGATCACAGCCGTCACCCACTCGACCGCCGAGGCGCGCGTCACGCTCGTCGGCGTGCCCGACGCGCCGGGCGCCGCCGCGCGCATCTTCCAGGCGCTCGCGCACGCGAACGTCAACGTCGACATGATCGACCAGAACGTGCCCACCTCCGCGGGCGGGCTCGCGGAGATCTCCTTCACGGTCTCGCGCGAAGACCTGCGCATCGCGCGCGCCGCGATCGAGCCGCTCGCCGGCGACGCCTACGCCGAGCTGCTCGCCGCCGAGGAGATGGGCAAGGTCTCGATCGTCGGCGCCGGCATGCGCTCGCACCCTGGCGTCGCCGCCAAGGTCTTCTCGGTGCTCGCCGAGGAGGGCGTCAACATCGACATGATCTCGACCTCGCCGATCAAGATCTCGTGCGTCATCGACCGCGATCGCGTCGAGCAGGCCGTCCAGGCCCTGCACAGCGCGTTCGAGCTCTCCGGCGAGGGCACCATCAGCGTCGAGTGAGTCCGCCGCACGCGCCGCACGCCTGCGACGGGTCCGAATCAGCACAAAGATTGCCGCAATATGCAACAATTTGCGCGCACGTATTCCTCACGGATGGGGAGGTCGGGACATGCGCACAGTCAAGAGACCACGCCGATACGTAGCCCGTCGCTGGCTGCTGCTCATGAGACCCTGGCTTCGCTACAGCCTCGCGCGCGACGCGTACGTCCTGCGCGGGGTCGGGCGCCACATCGGCCCCGTCCTGCGCCCCGACCGTCGCCGCCAGGCGCGCCGTCCCGGTCGCTTCGACGGCATCGAGCGCCGCCGCGTGAGCGCCGCCTAGCTCGAGCCCCGCTAGCTCAGCCCGGTGCGGCGTCGCAGGCCACCGCCGCGGCCTGGTCGAGCGAGCGCTGCAGCGCCTCGAGCACCCGCACCACGCGCAGCCCGCTGAGGCCGTCCGAGCGCGGTCTCGCGCCCGTGCGCACGCACTCGATGAAGTGCTCGCACTCGATCCGCAGCGGCTCGACGCTCGGTATGCGCGGCGAGAAGATGTCGCCGGAGCGCGCGATGTACTCGCCCCACGAGCGCGTGTCCTCGTCGAAGCCCTTGTCGTAGATCGTCAGCTTGCCCTCGATCAGCATGTCGTCGAACGTCGCCATGCGCCGCGCGCCCACGACCGTGATGCGCCGCTCCTTGTGCGGGTCGAGCCACGACAGGTGCAGGTGCGCGAGCACTCCGGAGGGAAAGCGCAGGTAGCAGAACACGACGTCCTGCACGCCCTCGCGCACGAACGACTCGCCCTGAGCGACGCAGTGGCTGGGCTCTTCGTCGATCAGGTGCAGCGCCACCGACACGTCGTGCGCGCCGAGGCTCCACAGCGCGTTCTCGTCCGCCCGGAGCTTGCCCAGGTTCAGGCGGTTTCCATACATGTAGTACAGCTCGCCCAGCTCGTTCGACGCGATCAACTCCTTCAGCCGCGCGACCGCCGGGTGGTACTCGAGCAGGTGGCCGACCATCAACACGCGCCCCGCGCGCTCGGCCGCTTCGACCGCCGCCTCGGCCTCGACCGCGCTCGTCGCGAGCGGCTTCTCTACGAAGCAGTGCTTGCCCGCGCGCGCAACCGCGATCGCGAGCTCGGCGTGCGAGGGCACGGGCGTCGCGAGCACCACCGCGTCCAGGCGATCGTCCCCCAGCAGCTCCTCCAACGCGCCCGTCGCCCGCGCGTTCGGGAACGACGGCGCCAGCCTGCGGCGGGCGCTCTCGTCCGCGTCGCACAGCCACGCGAGCTCGCAGCCCGGGATCGCCGCCAGGTTGCGCGCGAGGTTCGGGCCCCAGTAGCCGAGCCCGACCACGCCCACGCGCACGGGCGCCTGACCGGGCTCGCTCACGCGGGGCGTCTCGGTGGGAGGCTCACGATCTCACAGTGTCGCGTCCCGGCCGGCCGGATGACGGCCGCTCGTGTCCGTGCGCCGGCACGGCCGCCTGCAGGCCACGGCGGACCAGACCGAGCAGCGCGACGGTGGCGGGCTCAAAGCCCGCCGATCGCCGCCACGCAGCGCTCGGCCGCGTGCCCGTCGCCGTATAGCCCGGGGCGCTCGGCCGGCGGCCTGCGCTCGAGCGCCGCCAGCGCCGCGCCCGCGTCGAGGTCCACGAGCGTGTTCCATCCGGCATCGACCGTCTCGCTCCACTCGGTGTTTGCGCGCAGCGTCACGCACGGCACGCCGGCGAGGTACGCCTCCTTCTGAACGCCGCCCGAGTCGGTCAGCACGGCGCGCGCCTGGCAGACGAGCGCGGCGAACTCAACGTAGCCGAGCGGCTCGGTCAGCCGCACGCCCTCCGCAGCGGCGAGCCGCTCGAGCAGGCGCGCCCGCTCGAGCCGAGCGCGGGTGCGCGGGTGCACCGCAAACAGCACCGGCGGCGGCAGCGCGCACACCAGCTCTACGAGCGCGCGCAGGCGCCGCGGGTCATCGACGTTGCCCGCGCGGTGGGCCGTCAGCAGCAGGTAGCCGCCAGGCTCAAGGCCATACGCGCCCGGCGCCCGCGCGTCGGCACGCGCGGCCGGCTGCCAGCGCAGGGCGACGTCGACCATCACGTCGCCCACGACCTCGACGCGTCCCGCGACCGACTCTCTGGCGAGATTGGCCGCGGCCGCGGGCGAAGAGCACAGCAGCAGGTCGCTCGCGTGGTCGCTGATCACGCGGTTGAGCTCCTCGGGCATCGTGCGGTCGAACGAGCGCATCCCCGCCTCGACGTGCACGAGCGGGATCCCCGCCTGCGCCGCCGCAAGGGCGCCGGCGAGCGTCGAGTTGGTGTCGCCGTACACCAGCGTCGCATCCGGGCCCAAGTCCGCCAGCAGCGGCTCCAGCGCGGCGAGCATGCGCGCGGTCTGCGACGCGTTCGAGCCGCCCGCGATGCCCAGCTCGTGCTCGGGGCGCGCCAGCCCGAGCTCGCTGAAGAACACGCGCGAGAGCGAGTCGTCGTGGTGCTGGCCCGTGTGCACCAGCAGCTCCTCGTGATGCTCGCGCAGCGGCCCCGAGACGGCCGCCGCCTTGATGAACTGGGGGCGGTTGCCGACGACGGTGAGGAGCTTCACGCGAGGAGTCTAGAGATAGCTCCCGCACGGCCCGTCCGCCAGGGACAGGCGATTACGGTCCAATGATCTCGCCGAAGCTCATTTATTCCCTCTGTATCGCGGATTCTGCTGTTGCGACGACTCCATGATAGCGGAGCCCTCAGCATATATTGGTCGGCCATAACGCACAGATGCTTGAGCCGCAACCACCCTTTCGGACTCTACCAGTCCCAGCTCAGGGTGATCGTGTCGCCCACCGTCGGGCGAGACACCTTGTGCGTGACGCTCGTGCGGCCGTCCGCTAGCGTGTCGATGGCCGACTTCGGCAGCTCGAATGGATCTTGGGAGCCGTGCTCGACGCGAACGTTCTTCGGGCTTCGGCCAGCCGGCCAGATCACCGACATTTCGAGCTCGCCGATCGGCACCTCCACGGATACCTTTACGTACTCGTGCTCTTCGCAGAAGGTGTTTGCGAGCTCGCGCGTCGAGCGCACCTCGAGCATCTGCCCGCGTCCCATCGCGCCCTCGAGCGACACGATCGTGTATCGCTTGCCTTGTCGCCCGGGATAGTCGTCGCGCATCACCGGGAGGTTGCGCCATTCGGCCGACCGCGGCCACCTGCCTTCGCAGCGGTGGGCGCTCACTGACCCGGGGACGCCTGAGAACTCGTGGATCGTAAGCGTTTGGGTCTGCAGAAAGTGGAGCACCTTGCGAGAGGAGGCGGCCGCCCTGGTGCCCTTGTCATCGAGGATCTCCCACTTGTGCTCGGCCTCCAAGGTCTCCCAGGGTGCCTGGGTGCCGGTGATCGCCAGGACATCGCGCACCGAGTCTCCGAGCCGATCGCGTCGCCATCGTTCCCGTATCAGCCCTGCGCATAGAGCCGCCAGGACGACGAGTGTCGCCTCCGCCAGGTGTCTGGCCGATACCTGATCGGCGAGGCCGAGGATCGCCACGACGATCGCTCCGGACGTCGCGAGGAGCAGGTCGAAATACTCGCCTAGAAACGAAATCGATCGTTTGATCGGACCACCATATTGGAGGGCAGCGACAGCGCTCTCGCTCGTCCTGCAGACGATCCGCTCGCTCGGCTGGGAGCGCGCGTGGCGCCGGTGACGACCGCGCAGCGCTCGATCAGACGGGCGTCGCTCTCGGGCGCGGCTGCCGAGGACAGCCAGCTGCAGGCTGCGCTGGAAGGCTGCGTCACGCAGGCTACGGCCTGCGCCGGAAGGCTGCGTCACTCACGCCGCGGCGGCCACGACCGACGCCGACCAGTCGATCACGGACGTCGGGCGCACGACGTGGCGGCCGAGGCCGAGCTCGCCGGGCTCCAGGCCGAGCGCGAGGCCGACGAGCTGCGGCAGGTGCAGCACCGGCATCCGCAGCTCGCGCCCGACGATGCCTTCGGCGAGCGGCTGCTGCAGGTCGAGGTTCAGGTGGCACAGCGGGCAGGGCGTGACCAGGCAGTCGGCCGCCGCGTCGACCGCGTCGCCCAGGTGGCGGCCGGCCTGCTTGAGCGAGGCCTCCTTGTTCATCGTAATGATCGGAAAGCCGCAGCACTTGCGCATGCCCGCGTACTCGATCACGGTCCCGCCGAGCGCGTCGATCACGTGGTCGAGGTAGTGGTCGCGCGGGTGCTCCGAGTCGATCCCGAGGCGCTCGCGCGGGCGCACGATGTAGCAGCCGTAGAAGGGGCCGACCTTGAGGTTCGTGAGCGGGCGCTTGACGAGCGAGCGCAGGCGCTCGAGGCCGATCTCCTCGACCAGCAGCCACAGGAAATTCTTGTTCGTCAGAAGTCCGCGCTCGTACGAAAGGCCCTCGCCGGCCAGCGTCGAGTTGACGTGCGCGCGGTACTCCGCGCTCGCGTCCAGGCGTTCCTGGCACTCGCTCTGCGCGCCCTGGCAGGTCGAGCAGATGTTCATCATCAGCTCCGCGCCGTCGACCTGCTGCGCGAGCGCGAACGTGCGCGCGTTGAGCGTGTCGGCGAGCTCCTGGTTGTGCTCGGCGATCACGCCCGCGCCGGTGCAGCAGGCGCGGTCGAGCTCGACCAGCTCGATGTCCAGCAGCGGCGCTACCTTCGCCATCGAGCCGTGCAGCTCGGGCGTGAAGCCGCGGCTGACGCAGCCCGGCCAGTAGGCGACCTTCATTCGTCCTCCCCTGCGATGTATAGGTTCAGCTCGTAGCGCTCGGGGCGGCTCTCGACGCGCTCGTAGATCGACTGCACGGCCTTGAGGTCCTGCCTGGGGATCTTGTGCGGTTTGAGGATCCCGGCCAACGTCATCTTGCGCCGCATCAACCCGTAGAAGGCGACCGGCAGCGAGGACAACAGCTCCTTGCCCGCGGCGGGTGCGAATTTGCCAAACCACGAGGCGCCGCCATAGGAGCGCGGCAGCAGCTCCGCCTCCCACAGGATGCCGTTGTCGCGGATCAGTCTCGTGAACGCCGCCTCGTGGCGCTCGCCGTTGTTCTGGTCGACGATCTGATGGTCGCTCGTCGCGATCCGCCGCAGGCGCATGATCTGACCCATCGGGTTGACGTCCTTGGGGCACGCCTGCACGCACTTGAAGCAGTGCGTGCAGTCGAACAGGCCCTGCGGGTCCTGCGCGAGGTCGTTCAGCCGCTCGAACTGCTCGGCGTCGCGCGGATCGCCGACGAAGCGATACGCCTTGGCGAGCGCCGCCGGGCCGATGAAGCCGGGATCGACCTCCATCGCCAGGCAGTCGGACACGCAGGCGCCGCACTGTATGCAGGCCATCGTCTGGGTGACGTCGACCATCGACTCTTTGGAGACGATGTACTCGCGCTCGGGCACCGGCTGCTTGGCCAACAGCCACGGCGTGACGCGCTGGATCTTCTTCCAGTGGACCGCGTCCATGTCCACGATCAGGTCCTTGAGCACCGGCATGTTGCCCATCGGCTCGATCTCGATCACGCCGTCGCGCGCGCCCGCCTTGGCGGCGTCGAGGTGCGTGTGGCACGCGAGCGCCGGCTCGCCGTTGACGCGCACTCCGCAGGAGCCGCAAATCGCCTGCCGGCACGAGCAGCGGATCGCGATCGAGCCGTCGAAGCGGTCTTTCGCCTGGAGCACCGCCTCGAGCACCGAACGGTGGGGGGCGAGCTCGACCGTGTGCTCCTCCCAGTAGGGCGCCTCGCCGGACTCGGGGTCATAGCGACGGAGCTTGAGCGTGAACTTCTCCGGCGGGCGGTCGTGCGCTTCGGGCATCAGCTGCGCTCCTGCTGTCGCGGGTCCATGGCGGGTCTTGGCGGCTGTGTCGCCGCCATCAGTATTTCCGCTCCTCGGGCTGCCACTGCGTGATCGTGACCGGCGAGTAGGAGACCTGCGGTCCGCCGCCATCCTCGCCCAGCGTGATGTCGATGTGCTTCAGCCACTGCTCGTCGTTGCGCTCGGGGTAGTCGGTGCGAAACTGCGCGCCGCGTGACTCCTTGCGCTCGATCGCTGCCACCACGGTCGTCTCGGCGCAGTCGAGCATGTAGCCGAGCTCGACCGCCCCCAGCACGTCCTGGTTGAAGACCGTCCCGCGGTCATCGACCCACGCTTTGTCGGCTTCCTCACGCAGGCGCGCGATCGTCTCCAGGGCGCTCTGCAGCCCGGTCTCGTCGCGGAACACCGCCGCGTGGCGGTTCATCGTCTCGCCCAGCTCGCTCTTGATCTCCGACACCCGCCGCGGGCGGGCGGGGTGGGCGGGTCCGGCGGGTCCTCCGTCTTTATCGCGCGAGAGGATCGCTTCCAGGCGCGCGCCGTCCTCGCGCAGCTGGGCGTTCGCGTCGGGCGCCGGCATGCCCATGCTGGCGGCGCGCGCGGCCGCGTGTTCGCCTGCGCGGCGGCCGAAGATCAGCGTGTCGAGCAGCGAGTTGGCGCCGAGGCGGTTGCCGCCGTGGACCGACACGCACGCGACCTCGCCGGCCGCGTACAGGCCGTCGATCGAGGTGCGCCCGTCGACGTCGGTCTTGACGCCGCCCATGATGTAGTGCTGGCCGGGGCGGATCACGATCGGTTCGCGCGTGATGTCGACGCCCGCGAAGTCGCGGCCGAGGTTGACGATCTCGCGCAGCGCCTCGAGCGTGCGCTTGCGCGGCACGACGGTCACGTCTAGGAAGATCCCCGCTTTGTCCGGCCCCACGCCGCGGCCCTCGTCGATCTCGATCTGCTCGGCCCGCGAGACCACGTCCCGCGAGGCGAGCTCCATCTTGTTGGGCGCCGATTTCTCCATGAAGCGTTCGCCGTTCGAGTTCAGCAGGTGCGCGCCCTCGCCGCGCGCTCCCTCGGTGATCAGGATCCCGGTCTCGACCAGGCACGTCGGGTGGTACTGGACCATCTCCATGTCCATCAGCGGCGCGCCCGCGCGGTAGGCCATCGCGATCCCGTCGCCGGTCACTATCAGGCCGTTGGTCGTCGGCTTGTACGCCTGTCCTGCGCCGCCGCACGCAAGGATCACGTTCTTGGCGGTGAACGCCTCCATGCGCCCGCTGCGCACCTCGCGCGCGACCGCCCCGCAGCAGCGCCCGTGCTCATCGCGCAGCAGCGACGTCGTGAACCACTCCTCGTAGCGCGCGACCGTCTCGTGGTGCTTCATCAGCTGCTCGTACAGCACGTGCAGCATCGCCTGGCCGGTGATGTCCGCGACGTAGGCCGTGCGCTTCATCGACGCGCCGCCGAACGCGCGCAGGTCCATCAGCCCCTTCTCGTTGCGGTGGAAGGTCACGCCGATGTGCTCCAAGTGCATGACCTCCGCAGGCGCCTGCGAGCACATCACTTCGATCGCGTCCTGGTCGCCGAGGAAGTCAGAGCCCTTGACCGTGTCGTAGGCGTGCGAGCGCCAGTCGTCATCGACGCTGATCGCCGCGTTGATGCCGCCCGCGGCGGCCACCGAGTGCGAGCGAACGGGGTGGACCTTGCTCATGATCGCCACGCTCGCCCCCTCCTGGGCGGCGGCCAGCGCCGCGCGCTGGCCTGCGAGGCCGGCGCCGATGATCAGGACGTCGTGTGCTGGCATGGCTCCTAGGGGGACTGGCGGGGGCGGGGAAGCTGTGAGCGGCGGGGAGTGCGAGCGGGACTCTATAACGCGGGCGGGCGCGGGCCGCGGCTCGCGGCCGCGCGCGCCCGTCGCCCATATGTCCTCTATCGGCCCGAGCTCGACGAGGGCCGGCGGGCCTGCGCGGTCGCGCGCGCCCGGGCCTGCGCGGTCGCGCGGACCCCGGCCTGCGCGATCATGCGGGCCGCAGCGCCTGGCGCACCTGCGCGAGCGTGACGACGCCCTGCAGCACGCCGTCTTTGTCGACGGCGACCATCCCGCCGAGGCGCCCGAGGCCTTCGGCGCCGAGCAGCGATTCCAGCGGCGCCTCTTCGCCGATCCTGATCGGCAAGTCGTTCTCGACCACGTCTGCGACTGGCAGCGCGGGCCGTCCGGCGGCGATCTCGCTCTCGACGCGCTGCTGGCGCACGACGCCGAGGAAGTGATGCGCGGGATCGACGACCGCGAACCACGGCCAGCTGTAACGCAGGAAGAACTGCTCCTGGGCGTCGAGCACCGTGACGTCCGCTGAGATGGTCACCGGCTCGCGGTCCATGATGTCCCCGACGGTGATGTTCTGGATGCGCTGGCCGAGCGCGCCCTGCATCACCGCGGCGCCGGCGGACTGGTAGAGGAAGAAGGCGAGCAGCATCGTCAGCAGGCCGGCGAAGCTGCCCGATCTGACGAATACCCACAGCCCGAACAGGCCGACCAGCAGCGCAAAGGCCTGCCCCATGCGCCCGGTCACACGCGTGCCGCGGTTGCGGTCGCCGCTGGCCCCCCAGATCACCGCGCGCGCGATGCGCCCGCCGTCGAGCGGGAATGCGGGGATCACGTTGAACAGGAACAGCGCGGCGTTGACGAAGCCGAGCCAGCCGAGCAGCGCGAGCGCGGGGGTCGTCTTGAAGCCCTGGCGCGTGAGCGCGACCTCCGAGACGGTGCCGCTGCTCGCGAGCAGCGCGACGGCGGCCAGGCAGACGCCGAACAGCGCGAGCGTGACCGCCGGTCCGGCGGCCGCGATCTTCAGCTCCTCGCGCGCGTTAGCGGGTTCGCGGCGCATCTGTGAGAGTCCGCCGAAGATCCACAGGTCGATGCCGGCGATCGGGATCCCCAGACGGCGCGCGACCAGCGCGTGCCCGAGCTCGTGCAGGATCAGCGAGGCGAAGTAGCCGAGCGCGCCCGCGACGGCGATCACGTACGCGGTCGTGCTCGAGCCGCGCATCACTTCCGGGAAGTAGTAGTTCGACAGCCAGTAGATCAGGAGGAACAGCACGATGAACCAGCTCGCGCTCACGCCGATGCGGATCCCGAAGATCCGCGCCAGCTGCATGTTCCTGCGCGTGGGCATGTCCCAATGGTAGGCCGAGTGGGGTTGTCGGAGGCTGGCGCGGCGAGCTCGTGGGCGCCGGGCGGGCGTCGCTCGCCGGGCGCGTGGGCGCGGCTTCAGGCCTGCGCGCGCGAGCGCTCGATGATCGCCTCGAAGTCGACTCCCGCAGGCAGCGTGCCGTACTCCAAGCCCCCCTGACCGGACAGGCGCGCGGCGCAGAACGCGTCGGCGACGGCCGGCGCGGCGCCGCGCACGAGCAGCGAGCCCTGCAGGCACAGCGCCATGCTTTCGACCACGCGCCGGGCGCGCTGCTCGAGCGTGGCGGGGTCGGCGAACTGCTGCTTGAGGGCGGCGACGCTCGCGTCCAGGCGCGCGTCTGCGCCGGCGGCCTGCTCGAGCTCGTCCGTGAACACCTCGAGCGAGCGCGGCGAGCGCGTGAGCGCGCGCAGCACATCGAGGCTCATGACGTTGCCCGAGCCCTCCCAGATCGAGGCGAGCGGCGCCTCGCGGTACAGGCGCGGCATGCCCGACTCCTCCACGTAGCCCGCGCCGCCGAGGCACTCGAGCGACTCGAACGCGTGGTTGGGCGCGCGCTTGCAGGTCCAGTACTTGCCGACGGCGGTCGCCAGGCGCTTGAACAGCTGCGCGTCCGTGTCGTTCTCGCCGGCGAGCGCGTCCTCGCTCGCCTCGTCGTACGCGCGCGCCAGGCGCAGCGCCAGGGCGGTCGTGGCCTCGGACTCGATGCACAGGTCGGCGAGCACGTTGCGCATCAGCGGCTGCTCGATCAGGGGCTTGCCGAACGCGCTGCGATGGGCGGTGTGGTGAATCGCGCCGACCACGCCGGTGCGCATCCCGGCGGCCGCGCCGATCACGCAGTCCAGGCGCGTGTGCCCGACCATCTCGATGATCGTCGGCACGCCGCGTCCGGGCTCGCCGAGCATCCGCGCCCACGCGCCGTGGAACTCGACCTCGGAGGAGGCGTTGGAGTGGTTGCCGAGCTTGTCCTTCAGGCGCTGGATGTGAAACGCGTTGCGCGTGCCGTCCGCCAGGATCCGCGGCATCATGAAGCACGACAGGCCGTCGTCGGTCTGGGCGAGCACGAGGAACAGGTCGGACATCGGCGCCGAGCAGAACCACTTGTGCCCGACGATCGTGTACTCCGCGCCGGCGCCGCCGCCGTTCACGGGCGTCGCGACGGTCGTGTTCGCGCGCACGTCCGAGCCGCCCTGCTTCTCGGTCATCGCCATGCCCGAGATCGCGCAGCCCTTCTCGGCCGCGGGGATCAGGCGCGGGTCATATGTGCTGGCCGTGACCAGCGGCTCCCACTCGGCCGCCAGCTCGGGCGTGGCGCGCAGCGCGGGCACGACCGCGAACGTCATCGTGATCGGGCAGCAGAAGCCGGCCTCCGCTTGCATCGCGGTCATGTACAGAGCCGCGCGCGCGGTGTGCGGGCAGGGCTCCTCGCTGGTCCACGGCAGGCTGTGCAGCTCGTGCTCGACGCCCATCCGCATCAGCTTGTGCCACGCCGGGTGGAACTCGACCTCGTCGATCCGGTGCCCGTAGCGGTCGAACGTGCGCAGCACCGGCCTGTTCTCGTTGGCCAGCCGCCCCCATTCCTGCTGCGGCCCGCCGGCCGCGCCGACGAAGCGTCCTAGCGCAGACGCGCGCTCGCTCACCCAGCCGGCGCCCTCGCGCGCGACCGCCTCGACCAGCGGCAGGTTGCTGGAGAACACGTCGATCCCCTCGAGCGGCGGCGGCTGGTTGAAGACCGTGTGCGTCTGCCACGGCGCGCCCTCGCCCGCCGCCCTCGAGATAGTGCTTGCCATCACATGACAGTCAAGCAGAGACCGGCCGGCCGCGCCGTGTCCGCGCTGTGTCGCCCGCGCACGCGCGATCCGCAAATCGGGCACCGGCGCCATGCCTGCGCCCGGCCGCCCGCGCACTCGCGATCCGCAAATCGGGCACCGGCGCCATGCCTGCGCCCGGCCGCCCGCGCACGGGCGATAGCATCGGCCGCCCCATCCCCACGGAGGACCGGTGGCCGATCCCCGCAAGCCACCCGCGGCGCCTCCGGCCCACACATACGCGAGGACCCGCCCATGGCCAAGATCAAGGTGAAGAACCCGGTCGTCGAGCTCGACGGCGATGAGATGACGCGGATCATCTGGTCGTTCATCAAGGAGCAGCTGATCGTCCCGTACCTGGACATCGAGCTCGACTACTACGACCTCGGCATCGAGCACCGCGACGCGACCGGCGATCGCGTGACGGTGCAAGCGGCCGAGGCGATCAAGCGCCACGGCGTGGGCGTCAAGTGCGCGACGATCACGCCCGATGAGGCGCGCGTGAAGGAGTTCGGCCTGAAGGAGATGTACCGCTCGCCGAACGGCACGATCCGCAACATCCTCGGGGGCGTGATCTTTCGCGAACCGATCGTGATCGCGAACGTGCCGCGGCTGGTGCCGGGCTGGACCAAGCCGATCGTGATCGGCCGCCACGCGTTCGGCGATCAGTATCGCGCGACCGACATGGTCGTCCCGGGCGAGGGCACGCTGACGCTCACGTTCACGCCCGCGGCCGGCGGCCGGCCGATCGCGCTGGACGTGTACGACTTCCCGGGCGCCGGCGTGGCGATGGCCATGTACAACCTCGACTCCTCGATCCGCGACTTCGCGCGCGCGTCGCTGCGCTATGGGCTGGAGCGCGGCTACCCGGTGTACCTGTCGACCAAGAACACGATCCTCAAACGCTACGACGGGCGCTTCAAAGACATCTTCCAAGAGGTCTTCGAGAGCGAGTTCGAGACCGACTTCGAGAACGCGGGCATCACCTATGAACACCGCTTGATCGACGACATGGTCGCGTCCGCGCTGAAGTGGGAAGGCGGCTATGTGTGGGCTTGCAAGAACTACGACGGCGACGTGCAGTCGGACACCGTCGCGCAGGGCTTCGGCTCGCTGGGCTTGATGACCAGCGTGCTGATGAGCGCCGACGGCAAGACCGTCGAGGCGGAGGCGGCGCACGGCACGGTCACACGCCATTACCGCTTGCACCAGCAGGGCAAGCCGACGTCGACGAACCCGATCGCGTCGATCTTCGCGTGGACGCGCGGCCTGTCCGCGCGCGGGCGCATGGACGACACGCCGGATGTCACGCGTTTCGCCGAAACGCTCGAGCGCGTGTGCGTGCAGACGGTCGAAAGCGGCAAGATGACCAAGGATCTGGCCCTGCTGATCGGTCCCGATGAGCCGTGGCAGACCACCCAGGAGTTCCTCGCGTCGATCGACGAGAGCCTTCGCGGCGCGACCGCCTGAAGGCCGGCCCCGCCAACACCCGACCCATAGTCCGCAAAGAGACCAGGAGATGAATTCGTGAGCAAACCCGTACGAGTCACCGTCACCGGCGCCGCCGGGCAGATCGGCTACAGCATCGTGTTTCGCATCGCCAGCGGACAGCTGCTGGGGCCCGAGCAGCCGATCGACCTGCGCCTGCTGGAGATCCCGCAGGCGATGGGCGCGCTCGAGGGGGTCGCGATGGAGCTGATCGACAGCGCCTTCCCGCTGCTCGCGGGGCTCGACCTGCACGACCGCCCGGCGGACGCCTTCGACGGCACGAACGTCGCGCTGTTGGTCGGCTCGCGGCCACGCACCAAGGGCATGGAGCGCGCCGAGCTGCTCAGCGCCAATGGTGAGATCTTCACGGTCCAGGGCAAGGCGCTGGGCGATGTGGCGGCCGCGGACGTAAAGGTGCTGGTGGTCGGAAACCCGGCGAACACCAACTGCTTGATCGCGATGAACAACGCGCCCGACATCCCCGACGAGCGCTTCACCTCGATGATGCGACTCGACCACAACCGCGCGATCGCACAGCTGGCCGCCAAGCTCGGCGTGCCGGTGACCGACGTCTCCAACATGGGCGTCTGGGGCAACCACTCGCCGACGATGTATCCGGACCTGTTCCACGCGCACGTCGAAGGGCGGATCGCCGCGGGCGTGGTCGATGACCAGGAATGGATCGAAAATCAGTTCCTGCCGGACGTGGGCAAACGCGGCGCGGCGATCATCGAGGCGCGCGGCGCGTCCTCGGCCGCGTCCGCCGCGTCCGCCGCGATCGACCATGTCCACGACTGGGTCGCCGGCAGCGCCGGGCGCTGGGTCTCCATGGGGGTGCCCTCCGACGGCTCATACGGGATCCCCGAAGGCCTGATCAGCGGTTTTCCGTGCACCTGCGAAAACGGCGAGTACACGATCGTCCAGGGCCTCGAGATCGACGAGTTCTCGCGCGCGAAGATCGATGCGTCTGTCGCCGAGCTGATCAGCGAGCGCGACACGGTCGCAGAGCAGGGTCTGATCTGAGGCGCCGCCCGCGATCGGGCACGCCGGCTTTACAAATAATTAAGGGGCGTGCGTCCCCTCGCACGCCCCTTGTGTCAAGTCCCCTCGCGCCCGCCCTTATGTCAACTTCGACGACGATCGCGCCGCAGACCAGAGGCTCCGAGACTAGCCCTTGGGGTACCAGCCGCGGCCTTTCTTCTCCACCTTGTTTTCCTGCTCGAGCCCGGGCAGCACGCGATACAGGTAGTTCTGCTTGATGCCCATCTTCGCGGCCAGCTCGGGGATCGTGATCCCCGGCTGCCCTTTCACGAACGACCGCGCCTCCGCTGCGCGAGTGCCGCTGCCTTTGCGCCGTCCTGCGCGGCGTTTTGCCGGGGGACTGGGTTTGGCCGCAGGTTTGGGCGCGGTGGCGGTGGCGTTCCTTTTGACGCTGCTCGAGCCGCGCGGACGTCCGGGTCCACGCCGGCGTGTGGTCACTGTGGCGGAACTGGAGGTCGTGGAGCCGCCCACGCCTGCCAGGGCCGATGCGGCCGCCTCGAGCCGGGTGTACTCATCCACCAGCGGCTTCAGCTCCTTCAGTCGGTTGGTGATCTCTTGGCGCTTCTCGTCAAGGAAGTCGGTCACGATTTGGATCCTCTTCACTAGCGCGACGTGTCTAGTCACATCGCTATCGCTGATTGCCACCTTATACTAATTCCAGGTCGCTAACGGTGGAACTGCCTGCTGAACGCCGAAAATCAGTGCTCGACCTGTTCACGCAGGCGCTCGAGCGTGCGTCCCGCCTCGCGCTCGGGCATGCCTCCGACGAGGGCGCGACTCACCAGCGCGCCGACCGGGCCGAGCGGCGGGTGGAACTCATTCTGGTAGTCAAAGCGGGTTCCCCCATCCTCGGGGCGCAGGCTGTATTGGCTGCGGGCGTGCGAGCGCGCCGGCCCGCGACCCTCCCACACGGCGAGCTCACCCGGGCGGCACTCGACGAGCATCCAGTGAACCTCGAGGCTGACCCCGCGCAGGTGGATCTGCTGGTCCATCGTGTATCCGACCCGCGGCGGACCGTCGTCGGCGTGCACCAGCTTGCGGTGAATCGTGACCCATTCGCCCAGACGGGATGGGTCCATGATCAGCTTCCAAACCGTCGCGGGCGGGGCTGCGACGCGGATCGAGGCGGTGACCTTGCTCATCGTGCTGCCAGCGGCTCGGACTGCACCCATTCGGCCAGCGAGTGCTCGACGGCGGACTCGAAGGAGTGCAGCCGCACCCCCAGCAGCTGTGCCGCGTGATGCTCGGCCGGCAGCAGGTCGCCCTCCAGTCCCTCCATGAGCGCGAGCACGAGCTCGGGGTCCTCGCCGGCGATCGCCGCGGCGAGCCGCGCGGTGATGCCCGTCAGCTTCACCCCCAGGGGCAGCGCCGGGCGGTTGACGAGCATCAGCTCGGCGATCGTCTCCAGCATCTGGCCGTAGCTGAGCACGTCGGGGCCGCCGACGTCGAGCGAGCGGCGCGGCGGCCGTGCCGTGGCGCACGCGGCGAGCATCTGGACAACGTCGCGGGCGTCGATCGGCTGCGTGCGCAGCGCATGCCAAGCGGGCAGCGTGAGCACGGGCAGCCGCTCGATGAGGTGCACGAGCAGGCGAAAGGAGCGCGAGCGCGCGCCGATCACGATCGAGGCGCGCAGCGCGAGCGAGTCGGCGACCGCGGCCAGCAGCGTGCGCTCGACGTGCGCGCGACTTGCGAGGTGGCGCGAGAGCGGCGCCCCCGCGCGTTCGCGCGACGCGCGATCGCCGTTGCCGGGGGTGCGCCCCGCGCCCCCCGCCGCGTCCTGCGCGCGCGGCAGCAGGCCGCCGAGGTAAACGATCCGGCGCAGCCCCGCGCGCGCGGCGGCCTGCGCGAAATTGTGCGCGGCGAGCGCGTCGCGGTCGGCAAACGGCACGGGCCGGCCGGAGCTCTGGACCGAGCGCTCCATCGAGTGGATCAGGTAATAGGCGACCTCGACGTCTGCGAGCGCCGCCGGCAGCCCCTCGCCGGTGAGCACGTCGCCGCGCACCACCTCGATCGCGTGTGCCGCCTGCTCGCCGCGCATGCGTTGATCGCCGGGCTGCAGCGCGTGGCGCACGCGCGCGGGGTCGCGGGCGAGCGCTGTGAGCGTATGTCCCTGCTCGTGCAGCCGGGGTATGAGCAGTGAGCCGACGAAGCCGCTTGCGCCGGTGACGAGGATCCGCATCTTGCTCAGATCATGACGCGCCCGCGAGCACCGTCGCCGGAACGCTCGCAAAATGCGGGATGATCGCGCCGATCGTCACAGGAACGTGACTGGTCGGAGGCTATTTCCGGGTAGCACGATTTTTTGTCTGCGATTTGCGCAGTCGCGGCCGTCCGCCGCTTGAGCGACCCGCGCGATCGTGCTTTGATCGCGTCCCGTTCAATCCGACTCGCAGCCAGAGGTGGGTGTGGTTCAAGCAACGCAGAGCAAGCGGACGCCCAAGCGGCCGGCGCGCAAGGTCAGCTGTGAGGAGTGCTACTTCCGTGTCAACCTCCTGTGCGCGCTCGAGCTGTCCGAGCCTTGCGCGACCTTTCGCCCGCACGAGGCGCAGCTGAAACCGCCGCAGCAACTGCGCTTCGTGTTCCGCCAGGAGCGTCGCACACGCGCCGCGTGGGCGTTCCCGTCAGCCCAGGAGCAGGCCGCCCTGCACGCCTAGCGGGCGCCGAGGTGGGTATATTGGTCGCAGACCTGCAAGCTTTCGGTGGAGGGCGGTGGCCACAATGGCAGCGAAGGACAGATTGGGTAAGGCGGGCGAGGCGGCCCGCGCGGCTCAGCAGAACCGCTACCTGCAGCGTCTGATTGAAGACGAGCAGCTGCGCTCCAACCTGCTCGCGGCGTACACGGCCGCGCGCAGCGCCTATGGACGCATGAGCAACGGCAAGCCCGCCACGCAGGCGCTGCTGCAGGACCGCAAGCTCCAGCAGCAGCTCGGTGAGGCGGTCGAAGCGCTACGCCAGGCGAGCAGCGCGTTGCGCGAGCCGCCGAAGGCGGCGAGGCGCCGTCGCGGCGGCTTCGGGCGCTCGCTGGCGCTGCTGGCCGTCGGCTCCGTGCTCGCGCTCGCGCTCAGCGAGAGCCTGCGCTCGAAGGTGCTCGACCTCCTGTTCGGCGCGGAGGAGGAGTTCGATTACAGCTCGACGACCGCGCCGTCGACTCCCGCGCCTGCCGGCGTCGCCGGCAGCTAGCCGCGCACCCGGGACACCAGAGCATGGATGCCGCCGTCGTAGAGACCCGCGCCGCCGAGGAGCTCGAGCCGGGGCAGCGCCCCGGCGAGGGCCGCGGGCGCTCGCTCTCGGGCGAGAAGGCCAGGCGGATAATCGACGCGATGCGCCGCAGCGTCGCCCGGCGCGGCACGGCGGCTTCGACGTTCGACTACGTCTCGCGCGAGGCCGGCGTCTCGCGCGGCCTGCTGCATTACTACTTCGGCACCAAGGAGCAGCTGCTCGCGGAGGCGGTCAGGCGCGACTGCGAGCTTCGCCTCGAGCGGCTCGAGCGTCAGCTGTCGAGGGCGAAGACCGCGGATGACTTCATCGACCTGATGGCCGAGAACCTGCAGCAGACGGTGCGCGAGGACCCGGACTTCGTGACGCTCGTGTTCGAGCTGTTCACGCTCTCGCGCCGCAACGAGGACATCGCGATCGAGTACGCGGGGCTGATGCGCAGCACGCGCGAACACGTGGCGGGGATGCTCGCGGCGGCCCAGCGCGAGGGCGTCGTGCGGCTGCACGCGCAGCCGGAGGCGGTCGCCGAGGTGCTGTTCTCGCTCGGCGACGGCCTGGCGCTGCGTCTGCTGACGGAGCCCGAGCGGGATTTCACCGGCACGATCCGCGCGGGCATCGCCTGTGCACGGGCGTTGTTGACCGATTGACGATCCTATAATCGGCTTCCCGATGCCGATCTATGAGTACAGGCGCCCGGACGGCACCACTTTCGAGATCCAACAGTCCTTCAGCGACGAGCCGCTGAGCGTGGACCCCGACACGGGCGTGCCGGTCGAGCGCGTGCTGCATCCTCCGGCGGTTCACTTCAAGGGCAAGGGCTTTTACAACACCGACTACGGCACGCGCAATCGCCAGCGTGAGACGGCCGCCGCGGCGGCCGCCGCATCGTCCCCGGAGGGGGAAAAGGCCTCCGGCGAGAAAGCCTCCGAGAAGGCGTCCGGCGAGAAGTCCTCCTCCGAGAAGTCCTCCTCCGAGGGTTCGTCTTCTGAGAAGTCCGCCGGCGACGGCGCGTCCTCGCAGGCGAAGAGCGAGAACGGCGCCGCGAAGAGGGCGGGCGGGTCAAAGCCGGTCTCGACCAAGACCTGAGCGCGGGCACGAGAGCGGACGCGCGGCCGTGGGGGCGCTTGGGCGGGTTGGGCCGCGGCTCACCCGCGCATGAACTGCGCGACGTCTGCGCGGCGCGCTTCTTCTGAGATCGTCAGGCCTTCTTCGCCGCTCGGCAGCGTGATCTGTCCGGTGGGCAGCAGCACGCGCGTGGGCGGCGTGCCGGTTACGGCGAGCGCGGTGAACATCCCGAGCAGTTCCTCGCCGCTCATGTCGGAGATGATCGCGGGCGGCGCGTGCCAGGCGATCCACGGCAGGCGGAAGAAGCTGCCGACGCTCAGCAGCTGGCTCTTCATGTCGGTGAACAGCGCCTGCTGGTGTTCCTCGCGCTGGATGTCGCTCTCGTCGGGCGCGCACAGGTTCTCGCGCGTGCGTGCGAGCGCGAGCGCTTCCTTGCCGTCCAGGTGATGCGTGCCGGCGCTCAGGCGCAGGGTGTAGCCGCCGTCGCGGGAGCCGCCGGACAGTTCGGAGACGATGCAGCCGCCGGTGTAGGTGACGCCGCCCATCGCTTCGATCAGCTGCGGGAAGTTTTCGAAGTTGACTTCGACGACGTGGTTAATGGGGATGCCCAGCCAGTGCTCGATCACCGACACGGACTCGGCGGGCCCGCCGTAGAAGTGCGCGGCGTTGACCTTCTGCAGGCCGTGACCGGGTATTTCGATGACGGTGTCGCGCGGAATCGACAGGCGCGCCGCGTGACCGCCGCCGGTGCGGATCAGCATGATCGTGTCCGAGCGCCCGAAGCCCGTGGTTTCCGCGCCCGGTTCCTTGCTGTCCTTTTCGCGCCGGTCGGAGCCGAGCACGAGGATGTTGTTGGCCGAGGTGAGCGGATAGCCGGAGTGGTCGAGCACGCCGGCGACGTTGCCCGGCAGCGGCGTGCGCTCGAAGTGCGAGCTGATCAGGAACAGCACGAGCGACAGCGCGACCCACGCGACGATCAGCCCGAGCAGCGAGAGCACGACGCGCTTGGGCGTGAGCCGGCGTGCGAGCGCGCGCCGCCAGCGCGGAGGCTGCCCGAGCCCCGAGTCGCCCGGCTGCCCGGGGCGCGCGCCGTCGGGCTGAGCGAGTCGGTATCCGGCGGCGCGCCCGTTGGCGCGCGCGCCCTGCCGCTCGCCGCGGCGCGCCAGCCGCGGGCGCGCGCGATAGCGCGTGTAGCGGGGGGGCTCCTCGGATCGGCCGGCCATCGTCTGCACCGTATATTCGCGACATGCGCGCCAATTCGGCGTCGGTCGGGCGGCTCGTGGTGTGCCCCACGCCGATCGGCAATCTAAAGGACGTGACCCTGCGGGTGCTCGCGACGCTCGCGGACGCGGACGTGGTCGCGTGCGAGGACACCCGCCACACGCGGGTGCTGCTCGCGCGCCACGGGATCGCGGCGCCGCTGCTGAGCGTGCACGAGCACAACGAACGCGCGCGCGTGGCCGAGGTGCTGGGGCGCGTCCGCGCGGGCGCGCTCGTCGCGCTGGTCTCGGACGCAGGCACGCCGCTGGTCTCCGATCCGGGCTTCGCGCTCGTGCGCGGCTGCATCGCGGCGGGCCTGCCGCTCGAGGTCCTGCCCGGGCCGAGCGCGGTGGTGACCGCGCTCGTGGCGTCGGGCCTGCCGGCCGAGCGCTGGCGCTTCGTCGGCTTCCTGCCGCGCTCGCGCGCCGAGCTGCGCGAGCTGCTGGCGGGCGCGAGCGAGACGCTCGTCGCGTTCGAGTCTCCCCGGCGCCTGGCGGCGACGCTCGAGCTGCTCGCGGCGCACGACCCGCGGCGGGCGCTCGCGGTGTGCCGGGAGCTGAGCAAGCGCCACGAAGAGGTTCGCCGCGCCGGCGCGGCGGAGCTCGCCGAGCACTACCGCGCGAACCCCGCGCGCGGGGAGCTCGTGCTGGTGATCGGCGCGGCCACGCCCGCGCAGGCGAGCGAGGCGCGTGTGCGTGAGGCGCTGGCGGCGCTCGCCGAGCTGATCGACGCGGGCGCGCGGCCGCGCGCGGCGGCGGGCGTCGTGGCGCGGCTGACGGGCGTGCGCGCGAACGAGCTCTACCGCGCGCAGACGCGCGCACGGCGCTGAGCGGCGCTCGCGCGCAACCCCCGCGTCGCCGGCGCCGGCGCCGGCGCACGCGCCTCCGGTAGCGTGGAAGCGGATGTCCTTCTACGTGACGACGCCGATCTACTACGTGAACGCGGCTCCGCACCTGGGGCACGCGTACACGACGATCGCGGCGGACGTGATGGCCCGCCACCATCGCCAGCGCGGCGAGCGGGTGTTCTTCTTGACGGGCACGGACGAGCACGGCGAGCCGGTGGCGGACGCGGCGCACGCGCTGGGGATCGAGCCGCAGGAGCTCGCGGACCGCAACGCCGAGCGCTTCAGGGCGCTGGCGCCGCAGCTGGAGGCGAGCAACGATTTCTTCATCCGCACGACCGACGCCGAGCACGAAGCGGTCGTCCAGGAGGTGCTCTCGCGGGTGCGCGAGAACGGCTATGTGTACGAGGGCACCTACGAGGGCTGGTACTGCCCGCGCTGCGCGGACTTCAAGGCGGAGACCGAGATCGACCCGGGCAACCGCTGCCCGATCCACCACATCGAGCTGACGCGCGAGCGCGAGGACAACTACTTCTTCGAGCTGTCCGCCTTCCAGGAGCGCCTCGAGCGGCTGTACGCCGAGCGCGAGGACTTCGTGATGCCGCGCAGCCGCTACAACGAGGCGCTGTCGTTCATCCGCTCGGGCCTGCGCGACGTTCCCCTGACGCGGCACAGGCTGACGTGGGGCGTGCGCGTGCCGTGGGACGACGAGCACGTGTTCTACGTGTGGTTCGACGCGCTGCTGAACTACTACAGCGCGCTGTCGTATGCGCCGGCGGCGCGAGCGGCGGCCGGCGGGAGCCTGACCGAGCGCTTGTGGCCGGCGACGTACCACCTGATCGGCAAGGACATCCTGCGCTTCCACGCGGTGTACTGGCCGGCGCTGCTGATGGCGGCGGAGCTGGAGCTGCCGGAGCACGTGTTCGTGCACGGCTTCCTGCTGATGGACGGCGAGAAGATGAGCAAGTCGCTGGGCAACGTGCTGGACCCGTTCGCGGTGATCGAGCGCTACGGGGCGGACGCGCTGCGCTTCTACCTGCTGCGCGACGTGCCGTTCGGCCAGGACGGCTCGGTGTCGACGGCGGCGTTCGAGCTGCGCTACGAGAGCGAGCTGGCGAACGAGCTGGGCAACCTGGCGAGCCGCACGCTTGCGATGGTGCGCCGCTACCGCGACGGCGGCGTGCCGGCGGTGGCGCTCGACCGGGAGCTCGCTGCGGACTTCTCGGGCCTGGCGGCGGAGGTCGAATGGCTGATCGACCGCGCCGAGCTGACGGGCGCGCTGGATGTGATCTGGCAGCGCGTGCGTCGCCTGAACCGCTACGTGGAGGAGCGCGCGCCGTGGCGGCTTGCCGAGGACGATGCCGATGCGGGCCAGCTCGACGAGGTCCTGGCTACGCTCGTGGCGGGCGTGCGCGTGCTGGCGGTGCTGCTGCATCCGTACCTGCCGGCGAGCACCGGCCGGCTGCTGGACGCGCTGGGCGTCGCGGACCGCTCGCTGGCGGCGGCGGCGTGGGATCAGCCCACGCACGCGCCCGGCGCGCGCGTGGGCGAGCTGGCGCCGCTGTTCCCGAAGTCCTCGTGAGCGACGCGCGCCGGTGATCGACTCGCACACCCATTTGCACCTGTGCGAGCAGCCGAACGCGGAGCTGGTGGCCGCGGCGGACGCGGTGGGCGTGACGCGGATGCTGACGGTGGGCATCGACGGCGCTTCGTGCCGCGCGGCGCTGGCGGCGGCGGAGGACTTCCCGCAGGTGTTCGCGGCGATCGGCCGCCACCCGAACGCGGCGAAGGGCTTCGACGAGGGCGACCTCGCGGAGCTGCGCGCGCTGGCGGCGCACGAGCGCTGCGTGGCGATCGGCGAGACGGGCCTTGACTTCTACCGCGAGGGCGCCCCGCGCGCGGACCAGGAGCGCGCGTTCGCGGCGCAGATCGAGCTGGCGCGCGAGACGCGCAAGCCGCTGGTGATCCACACGCGCGCGGCCGACGCGGAGACGCTCGAGCAGCTGGCGGCGCAGGCGGACGGGGTGAGCGTGGTGATGCACTGCTTCTCGATGCCCGAGCGGCTGGCGGAGTGCGTGCGCCGCGGCTATGCGATCTCGTTCGCGGGCAACGTGACGTACACGGGCGCGGAGGAGCTTGCGCGGGCGGCGGCGGCTGTGCCGCAGGAGCTGCTGCTGGTGGAGACGGACGCGCCGTACCTGTCGCCGCAGCCGGTGCGCCGGGAGCGCAACCAGCCGGCGTTCGTGGTGCACACGGCGGCGTTCGTCGCGGGCGTGCGCGGCGTCGCGCTCGAGCGGCTGGACGCGACGCTCACGCGCAATGCGGCGCGTGTGTTCGGCTGGGCATAGCGCGGTGGCCGAGCGCCCGGTCGAGCCCGCCGAGCACGCCGAGCACGCCGCGGCGCGCGCGGCCGCACGCGCGGCGGCCGGCCCGACCCAGCCGAGCGTGCGGCGGATGCGCGAGTTCGGCGTGCGCCCGGACCGCGCGCTGGGGCAGAACTTCCTGATCGACTCGAACATCCTGGGCGTGATCGAGCGCGCGGCGCGGCTGGCGCCGGGCGACGTGGTGCTGGAGGTGGGCGGGGGCGTGGGCGTGCTGTCCGAGCACCTGGCGGCGCGCGCGGCGCACGTGCACGTGGTGGAGATCGACGTGCGCCTGCGCGAGGCGCTGCTGGACGCGACGGGCGGATATGCGAACGTGACGGTGCATTGGGCGGACGCGATGGCGCTGGACCTCGCGGCGCTTGACCCGGCGCCGGGGAAGGTTGTCGCGAACCTGCCGTACGGGGTGGCGGCGAGCGTGCTGCTGCGCACGATCGAGGAGCTGCCGGGGGTGGGCTCGTGGGTGGCGATGGTCCAGCGCGAGGTGGGCGCGCGCTTGGCGGCGAGCCCGGCGGGCGCGGCGAGCCCGGCGGGCGCGGCGGGCGCGAAGCGGGCGGGCGGCGAGAAGGGCGCGTACGGCGCGCCGTCGGTGCTCGCGCAGCTGGCGTGCGAGGTGCGGGTGCTGCGGGCGATTCCGCGCACGGTGTTTCACCCGGTCCCGAACGTCGACTCGGTGCTCGTGGGCATGCGCAGGCGAGCGGACGGCGAGCGCGTCTCGGGCGCGCTGCGCGCGCTGGTGGCGGGCGCGTTCGCGCACAGGCGCAAGACGCTCGCGGGCTCGCTGGCGCTGGCGGGCGGCGCGGGCTCGCGTGCGCGGGCGGGCGGCGAGGGATCGCTGCCGCCGCGCACGCGCGAGCAGGTGCGCGAGGCGCTTACGGCGCTGGGGCATCCGCCGGATGCGCGCGCGCAGCGCCTCTCGCCGGATGACTTCCGCGCGCTCGCGCGCCTGCTGGGCTATGAGTGACTTTGCCAATGAGTGACGTTTACGAGAGCGGGGTCGCGCGGTGAACGCTCAGCGCGCGCTGCTGCACGGGGTTCACAGGGCGCTGGCGCCCGCGAAGATCAATCTGGGGCTGTTCGTGGGGCCGCTGCGCGAGCGCGACGGCAGGCACGAGCTGGTGAGCGTGATGCAGTCGATCTCGCTCGCGGACGAGCTGACGCTGGTTGCGGCGGCGGGCGAGGAGGAGCGCGACGAGGTGTCGTGCCCCGGCGTGCCGGGCGCCCGCGGGGAGAACCTCGCGGCGCGCGCCCTGGGGCTGTTTCGCGAGCGCGCGGGCTGGCGGACGGGCGGGCTGCGGCTGAGCATCGTCAAGCGGATCCCGGTGGCGGGCGGCCTGGCGGGTGGCTCGGCGGACGCGGCGGCGACGCTGCGCCTGGCAAGTGAGGCGTCCGGGCTGGGCGATGAGCAGCTGCTGCAGGAGCTCGCGCGCGAGCTGGGCGCGGACGTGCCCGCGCAGCTGCGCCCGGGGCGCTGGCTTGCGAGCGGCGCGGGCGAGCGCCTGCACGCGCTGCCCGCGCCGAGCGCGCCGCTGGGCGTGCTCGTGCTCGCGCTGCCCGCCGCGCTGTCGACGGCGGCGGTGTATCGCGAGGCCGACCGCCTCGGCGTGGCGCGCCCGGCGGAGGAGCTCGAGCGCTGGCGCGAGCGCGCGGGCGAAGCGTTTGCGCGCGGTGCGCGGCTGCCGGATGAGGCCGAGCTCCTGCACAACGACCTGCAGCGCGCGGCCGTGTCGCTGTGCCCGGCGATCGAGGATGCGCTCGAGCAGGCGCGCGCTGCGGGGGCGCGAGCGGCGCTGGTGAGCGGCTCGGGGCCGACGGTGCTAGGCCTGTTCGACGACCCCGCGGGCGCGCGGGCGGCGGCGGCGAGCCTCGCCGGCAGGACCCCCGCGCCGCTGTGGGCGGCCTCGCTGGACGGCGAGCGAGCGCGAGCGCACACGCCGTGAGGCCGGCTGGCGGAGCCGTGGGCGGGGCGAACGACGCGTGCGTGCGTAACAATCCCGCAAGGACACGATGAGCAGGACGCAGATCAACGATGTTGTGGCGGCGGCCGCGGGCCTGATGTGCCTGGCGCTGTTCGCGGGTCTGATCGTGGTTCCGGCGTGGTCCTCGTACTCGCGCGTGTGGGAGCGTGTGGCGGCGACGGTTCTGTCCCTGTACGTGCTGGCGGTGCTCGTGGGCGTTGGCGTGGTCGGCGCGCTCGTGGCCGTGTACGTCTGGGGCTGACCGGCGTGTCAGACCTGGAGGCGCTCGACGCGATCACCGAGGCGGTCGAGTCGGGGGCGGGGCTGCCGGAGGTCGTGCGCGCGGCCGCGCGCACGCTCGAGGCGAGCCTGGCGGTGAGCGACGCGTGGGGAGCGACGCTGGCGGTCGCCGCGCGCTCGCCCGCCGAGGAGCGCTCGCTGCTGTCGGGCGGCGAGGGCGTGAGCAGCGCGCCGCTGCGCGTCGCGGACGCGGTCGTGGGGACTCTGCACATCCGCGCGAAGAGCGAGCCGAGCGCGTCGATGCGGCGGCTGCTGCTGACGATCATCGCCTCGGAGGTCGAGCGCGTGCGCGCCCCCGATCGCGCCACGGAAACGGCCTCGGCGGACTTCCTGCGCGCGATCTTGCGGCGCGAGCTGACCGACCGCGAGGCGCTGCTGGCGCGCGCGAGAGAGCTGTCGCTCGCGATCGAGGACGGAGCGAGCATGCTCGTCGCGCGCGCCCACCCCCAGGCTCCGGCCGAGGAGGGCTGGCGTGGGCGCGTGCGCGCGGTCGCCGAGCGCGGCGCGCGCGCGGTCGTGAGCCGCTCGATCGCGGCGCTGTCCGACGGCGAGGGCAGGGTGCACAGCAGCCCCGCCCAGCGCGCGCACGGCCCCGAGGGCTGGGTCGGGCCGGGCTCGCGCTGGGTCGACGCGGAGGTGCTCGTGCTCGTGCCCGGAGGCGACGAGGCGCTGGCCGCGCGCGCCGCCGAGGCGGTGTTGCACGAGATGGAAGCGAGCCTTTCCGGCTACACGTTCGCGCTCGGGCGCAGCCGCGTCGCGAGCGACCCCTCGGAGCTGGCGCACGCGGCGAGCGAGGCGCTGCTCGCGGCGAACGTCGCCGAGGGCTCCTCCGACGGCGCCGCGCTCGCGTTCGACCAAACGGGCGCGTACAGGCTGCTGCTGTCGGCGATGAGCGAGAACCCGAGCGAGCTGCAGCGCTTCTACGCGGAGACCGTCGAGCCGCTGGTCGCGTACGACGAGCAATACGAGACGGACCTGGTGCGCACCCTCGAGACGTTCCTCGCGGCGGACGGCAACGTCGCGGGCACGGCCCAGCGGCTGTTCACGCACCGGCACACCATCTACTACCGCCTGGAGCGCGTGCGCGAGCTCTCCGGCCTGGACGTCAGCTCGAGCGACGGCCGCGAGAAGCTCAGCCTCGGCCTGAAGTCGATGCGCGTGCTGGGCATCGCGTCCGCCGCCGGCCCGGCGTCGGAGGCGGGAGCCGAAGGCGGACGCGTCCCCCGGCGCCCGGGCAGGCGCTCGTAGCGGACGCGCGCGCGCCGAGCTCGATCACGTAGGTCGCGCCGTCCGCGCCGCGCGGGTGCACGACGCCGGGGACGACGGTCGTCGCCGCGACCCCGGCCGCGCGGAAGCGGCCGTCGAGCATCACTTCGCGGTGCGCCGCCGAAGCCAGCCACGCGGCGACGATACGCGCGGGGGTCGCCCTGTCTTCGGTGCCCCAGGCGATGTTCTCGCCGACCACGCCCAGGGGCGTGTAGCGCGCGGCGGCGACGAGCGACTTGAGCGTGCGCCCGGACGGTCCGACGTCCGCGAAGTAGTCCTCGCTCACCATGCTCGCCGCCCGTCCGAACGCCACGTGTTCGAGCTCGCGGTTGGCGTGCAGCGCGACCAGCCCGTGCGCCGCGCGCGCACGGTTGACCAGGCACAGGGTCGCCCTCTGCAGCGCCCGGACGTCGACCGTGCTCGGGCGCACGTTCGCGCCCGGGCACCCCGACAGCGCGCTCGCGGCGCGCGTCGCCGCGCGCACCGCGCCCGCCGTAAGCGCGG
The DNA here is from genome assembly GCA_035503075.1 of Solirubrobacteraceae bacterium. Lineage (GTDB taxonomy): Bacteria > Actinomycetota > Thermoleophilia > Solirubrobacterales > Solirubrobacteraceae > Palsa-744. The sequence goes on along the minus strand of DATJTT010000050.1, from coordinate 17,460 downwards.
CAGCGCATGCGAGCAGCGTCGCCGCAACCGTCGCCGCCAGGATGCTGCGGCGTCTGCTCCCCACCACCTGCAAGCGCGCAATCTTTTAGGACCACAACCGCGACGCTGTTACGCCGATGTGAAAGGGATCGCGAAAACGCTCGCAAATTGCGGGCACCCGCGCCGTGTGGGCGCCACGGCGCCGGGGGCCGGCGGCCGGCGGCCGGCGCCGGCCGGCGCGTACGCGGCCACGTGCGAGGATGTGGGCCGGCCTTGGGGAGTGGGGTAATGGCAGCCCGGGAGACTTTGGCTCTTCAAGTCCTGGTTCGAGTCCAGGCTCCCCAGCCTCTCCGCGTCGTCGCCCGCGGGCGTGGCGGGCGAACGGCGCGAGCACGCGAGTCGCGCGCAGGCCGGCACCCGACGTGGATGCGAGCACGCGACCCGCACGCCGGCGCGAGCACGCGACCCGGCGCGCCGGCGCCCGCCGGCCGGCGGCCCGGCCATCTAGATTAAAGACGTGAGCGCGCCGACCGTCGTGATCCTCGCCGCGGGACAGGGCACGCGCATGCGCTCGAACACGCCCAAGCCCCTGCACGAGCTGTGCGGCCGGCCGATGGCGCTGTGGCCGGTGTGCGCGGCCCGCCGGGCGGGCGCGGGCAGGATCGTCGTCGTCGACTCGCCCGCGCGCGCCCTCGAACCGCTGCTGCCCGAGGGCGTGGAGCTCGCGGTGCAGGAGCTCCCGGACGGCACCGGCGGCGCCACGCGTGCCGCGTTCGGCGCGCTGCAGGCGCCGGGCGGACGGCCGCTCGATGAGTCCGCGCCGATCGTCGTGCTCAGCGGCGACGTGCCCCTGATCGACGCGAACGCGATCGGCGAGCTGGTCGACGCCCACCTGGCGGCGGGCGCGGCGGCCACGATGGTCACGGCAGTGCTGGACGACCCGAGCGGCTACGGCCGCGTCGTGCGCGACGCGGACGGCGCGGTGCAGCGCGTCGTCGAGACCAAGCGGCCGGGCGACTCCACGCAGGCCGAGCGCGAGATCCGCGAGGTGAACACCGGCATCTTCGCGTTCTCGCCCGCGGCGCTGCGCGAAGCGCTGCCGCGGCTGAGGGCGGACAACGCCCAGGGGGAGCTGTACCTGCCGCAGGCGCTCGACGTCGTGCGCGCGCGTGCAGGCGCGGTGCACGCACACGTCATGGACGATCCACGGCTGGCGCTGGGCGTCAACGATCGCGTGTCGCTCGCGCGTGTGCGGGCGCTCGCCCAGGCGCTGATCCACGAGCGGCACATGCTCGCAGGCGTCACGATCGTCGACCCGCGCGCGACCGTCATCGACGTAGACGTCCGAATCGGGCAGGACACCGTGATCGAGCCGTTCACCACGATCAAGGGCGCGAGCGTGATCGGGCGCGAGTGCGCCGTCCGCCATTCCTTCCTGCACGACTGCACGCTCGAGGATCGCGTCAGCGTCGGGCCGTTCGGCTACCTGCGCCCGGGAACGGTGTTGCGCGAGGGCTCGAAGGTGGGCACGTTCGTCGAGGTCAAGAACTCCGACATCGGCGCCCGTGCGCGCGTCCCGCACCTTTCCTACATCGGCGACGCGGACGTCGGCCAGGACACCAACCTCGGCGCCGCCACGATCACCGCCAACTACGACGGGCGCGCGAAGCACCGCACGAGCGTCGGCAGCGGCGTGCACACCGGCGTCGACACCACGTTCATCGCTCCGGTAAGCGTCGGCGATCGCGCGTACACCGGCGCCGGCTCGGTCATCACCGACGACGTGCCCCCGGGCGCCCTCGGGATCGCGCGCGGGCGCCAGCGCAACGTCGAGGGCTACGCCGAGCGCGCGAGCGCGCCCGAGGCGCAAGGCGGCGACGGGCCGGCCGGCGAGGCCGAGCGCGCACGTGGGGCCGAGGCGCAGGGCGGCGACGAGCCGGCCGGCGAGGCCGAGCGGACGCGCGCATGACCGATCGGCCTCGGCCGTTTACACTCCATGGCGAGATGAGCGCGACGGACACGCGCACCGAGGCCTCGCGTGCGAGCCTGCCGTTCGACTACAACAAGCGGCTGATGCTGTTCAGCGGGCGCGCGAACCCGCAGCTGGCGGTCTCGATCGCGGACAAGCTCGAGGTGGACCTCGGCCCGGTCGAGCTGAAGAAGTTCTCCAACGGCGAGGTGTACTGCCGATACGAGGAGTCGATTCGGGGCGCGGACGTGTTCATCGTGCAGTCGACGTGCGGCAACCCGCAGATGGATGTCACGGCGAACGACTCGCTGATGGAGCTGCTGCTGATGATCGACGCGGCCGTCGGCGCCTCCGCGCACCGCGTGATCGCCGTGATGCCGTGGTTCGGCTACTCGCGCCAGGACAAGAAGTCCGCGCCGCGCGAGCCGATCTCCGCGCGTCTGGTCGCGCGCATGCTCGAGGCCGCGGGCGCCGACCGCGTGCTCACGATGGACCTCCACGCCGGCCAGATCCAGGGCTTCTTCCAGAAGCCCGTCGACCACATGACCGCGCTGTTCATGCTCACGCAGTACTTCTCCGACCTCGGGCTGTCCGACCTCGTGGTCGTCGCGCCGGACGCAGGCAGGGTCAAGCTCAACAAGAAGTTCGCCTCGAAGATAGGCGCCGAGCTCGCGATCCTGGACAAGGAGCGCGCGGCCCAGCAGGTCGCCGAGATCGGCTACGTGATCGGCGATGTGCGCGGCAAGAACGCGGTGATCGTCGATGACATGATCGACACCGCGGGCACGCTCGCCGCGGCCGCGCGCACGGTCAAGGAGGAGGGCGCCGCGCGCGTGTTCGCCGCCGCCACGCACGCGGTGTTCTCGGGCGCCGCATTCGAGAACCTGCGCAGCTCGCCGCTCGAGCAGATCGTCGTCACGGACACCATCCCGGTCGGCCCCGGGCGCCCGGACAACGTGCGCGTGCTCCCCTGCGCCGAGCTGCTCACCGACTCCATCCGCCGGATCTTCGTCGATGACTCCGTGAGCGAGGTGTTCGGCGGCGAGAACCAGCTGTTCTGAGGCTGCGCCGCGGCGGGGGCGCCGGCGATTCGCGCCAATGGGCTTCTCACATTCTGCCGAACCATACTGCCGGGGGTCGCCAACCGCGGCTTGCGCCCGCTCGCATGGGGCTCCGGCGGCGGCCGGTTGCTAGAGTCTCGCTTTCGATGGCCAGTACGACGACGAAGCTGAACGTCAACAGCCGCGAGGCCGCCGGCTCGCGGGCGGCGCGCCGCCTGCGCCGCGGCGGACGCGTGCCGGGGGTGCTGTACGGCGGCGGCGAGCAGTCGCTGGGCTTCGACGCGGACGCGCGTGAGCTGCGCCTCGCGCTCGCCGGCTCGGGCGCGGTGCTCGACCTGAGCATCGACGGCAGGCGCCCGACTCCGGTGGTGCTCAAGGAGGCCCAGCGCCATCCGGTGCGCGGCGAGACCATCCACATCGACCTGCTGCGGGTGAGGCTCGACGAGGCGATCAGCGCGGTGGTGCCGCTCGAGCTGGCCGGCGTCGAGGACGCCCCCGGCGTCAAGCAGGGCGGCGTGCTCGAGCAGATCGCGCGCGAGCTGAGCGTGCAAGCGCTGCCGACCGCGATCCCCGAGTCGATCGTCCACGACGTCGGCGAGATGCAGATCGGCGAGACGATCACGCTGGCGGCGCTCACGCCGCCCGAGGGCGTGACGCTGCTCGACGACCTCGAGGAGACGGTCATCGCGACGCTCTCGCCGCCGCGGCTGCAGACCGAGTCGAGCGAGGAGATCGAGGCCGAGACGGAGCTCGTCGGCGAGGACGGCGCCCAGGCCCAGGGCGCCGAGGACGCCTCCGAGAGCTCCGGCGAGGAGTAGCCGCTGCGACGCCCGTTCGGCGGGGGCGGTGGCGGCGGTGGCGGCGGCGGAACCGTCGATTGGCTGATCGTCGGACTGGGCAACCCCGGCCGCGAGTACGCGGGCACCCCGCACAACATCGGCTTCGCGGTCGCCGCGGCGCTGGTCGAGCGCTGGGGGCTCGGACGCGCGAAGGATCGCTTCAGGGGCCGAATCGCCGAGGGACGCGTGCCGGGTGCGAGCGCGGCGCTCGCGCGCGCCGGCGCTGCACCGGCGGGCGCGGCCGACCGCGCACCCGCGGCGAGCGGCGTGCGCGCGGTTGCGCCCCGGGTGGCAGTGCTGTGCCCGCAGACGTACATGAACGACGCCGGGCGCTCCGTCGGCCCTGCGCGCGGCGCGCTCAAGCTGGCGCTCGAGCGCTTGCTGGTCGTGCACGACGAGATCGACCTGCCGTTCGGCGAGGTGCGCTCGCGCCTCGGCGGCGGGCTCGCAGGCCACAACGGGCTGAAGTCGCTCAAGCGCGAGCTCGGCGGCGCGGACTTCGTGCGCGTGCGCGTCGGCGTCGGACGCCCGGACTCGACCGACCCGGAGATCGTCTCCGCGTACGTGCTCGGGCGCTTTCGCGAGAGCGACGCCGAGGTGCGCGAGCTGGTAGAGCGTGCGTGCGAGCAGGTCGAACGGGTGGTCCTCGGCGAGGAGCCCGCACGATGAGCGCCGGCGCCCTGCGGCCGCTGCTCGGGCTGGTCGCCGAGGATGGGCCGACGATGCGCCTGGCCCGCGAGGGCGGTCACGCGTTCGTATCAGCGTCGTTGCGCCCGTACACGGTCGCCGCGCTCGCCGAGATCGACGCGGGCGCGGGCGCGCGCCCTACGCTCGTGGTCGTCGGCGACGATCGCGCGGCGCGCGACTTGGCGGCTGATCTCGGCGCGTGGCTCGCCCCGCGGCGCGTTCGCTACTACCCGTCGCGCGGCGTCGCGTACGAGTCGCACCTCGCGCCGCCGGCGCACCTCGTCGGGCTGCGCGTCGCCGCGCTCGACGCGCTGCTCGGCGCGGGCGGGCCGGCGGAGCCGCCGGTGGTGGTCGTGAGCGCGGTCGCGCTCTCGGAGAAGGTGCCCGACCCGCAGCTGCGCCCGCGCTCGTTCACGCTGCGCGTCGGCGAGCTGCTGGACCTCGACGAGTGCGCGCAGGAGCTCGTGAGCGCCGGCTACGAACGCGTCGAGCAGGTCGAGGAGCGTGGTCAGTTCGCGCTGCGCGGCGGCCTGCTCGATGTTTTTCCGGCGACGGAGGAGCGTGCGGTGCGGGTCGACATGTTCGACGTGGAGATCGAATCGCTGCGCTGGTTCTCGACCTTCACGCAGCGCTCGCTCGCGGACGCGAACGAGGTCGAGATCGCGCCCGCGGCGGAGCTCGCGCTCGAGCATCGCGAGCTCGCGGAGATCGCCGCCCAACAGCTGCCCGCCCGCCCGTCGGCGGAGGCCGCGGACCGGGCCGGCGGTGAGGAGTCGGAGCGCCCCGACATCGCCGAGCTGTTGCCCGTCGAGCGTTTCGGCGCGCTGCTCGACCTGGTCGGCCCGGAGACCGAGCTGGTGGTCGCCGCCGAGGAGGACCTCGAGCCGGTGCTCGGGGACCTCTGGAGCGACGTGTGCGCGGCGTTCGGCGACGGGGACGCCCACCACCTGTACGTCAGCCCCGAGCGCATCCGCGCGACGCTCGCGCGGCGCGCACGGATCTGGCTGTCGGCGCTGTCCAGCGGCCAGGCGATCGAGCTGCGCGCGCAATCCGCTGACACGGGCGCGCGCTCGCTCGCCGAAGCCGAGCCGCAGCTGGAGAAGCTCGTGCGCTCGGGCTACCGGACGGTCGTCGCGTTCCCGCGCCGCGGCGAGGGCGAGCGCGCCGCGTACAACCTCGCGCGGCTGAAAGCGACATGGCTCGGCGGGCAGGCCGGCGGGCACGGCGCTCGCGAGAGCTCGCACGGCGACGGCGATCCGCGGTCGGCGGCTGCGAGCTCGGCGGCGGCGAGCTCGGCCATCGCCGGCCAGCCGCTCGAGCCCTCGCTGCGCTTCGCCGCGGCGTCGCTGCGCGAGGGCTTCATCGCCCCGCAGCTGAAGCTCGCGGTGTACCCCGAGCACCGGCTGCTGCGCCGTCGTCCCGCCCGCGCGGGCGCCGGCGGCGCCGGCCGCGGCGCCCTCGGCGGGCCCTCGCGCCGCGGCGCGCTGCGCTCCTTCGGCGAACTGCGCACGGGCGACATCGTCGTGCACGAGGACCACGGCGTGGCGCGCTTCGCCGGCTTTGAGACGCGCACGGTCGCGGACGTCACACGCGACTACCTGTACCTGGAATACCAGGGCGACGACCGCGTGTACGTGCCCACCGACCAGCTCGCGAAGATCTCGCGCTACGTCGGCGGCGGATCGGACGCGAGCCACCCGGACGGGCCCCCGTTGTCCAAGCTCGGCGGCACGCGTTGGGAGACGATGAAGGCGCGCGCGCGGCGCGCCGCGCAGGAGCTCGCGGGCGAGCTGCTGAGCCTGTACGCAGAGCGCCGCCGGCGCATGGGGCACGCGTTCGGCCCGGACTCCGACTGGCAGCGGGAGTTCGAGGAGCGCTTCCCGTTCACCGAGACGCCCGACCAGCGCGAGGCGATCGAGCTTGTCAAGGCCGACATGGAAGCGCCGCGTCCGATGGACAGGCTGATCTGCGGCGACGTCGGCTACGGCAAGACCGAGGTCGCGCTGCGCGCGGCGTTCAAGGCGGCGGCCGAGGGCAAGCAGGTGCTGATGCTCGTGCCCACGACGATCCTCGCCCAGCAGCACTACGGCACGTTCGCCGAGCGCCTCGCCGACTATCCGTTCACGCTCGAGCACGTCTCGCGCTTTCGCACGCCCGCCGAGCAGAAAGCCGCGATCAAGGGCTTCGCCGAGGGTCGCGTGGACATCCTCATCGGCACCCATCGCGTGCTCTCGCGCGACGTGCGCGCCAAGGACCTTGGGCTGCTGATCGTCGATGAGGAGCAGCGCTTCGGCGTCAAGCAGAAGGAGCTGCTGCGCCAGCTCAAGCTGAAGGTGGACGTGATCGCGATGTCCGCCACGCCGATCCCGCGCACGCTGCAGATGTCGCTCGCGGGGCTGCGCGACATCTCCGTGATCGAGACGCCTCCCGAGGGCCGGCGCCCGGTGCGCACGTACGTCGGCGAGTACGAGGAGGAGCTCGTCAAGCGCGCGACCCTGCGCGAGCACGCACGCGGCGGGCAGGCGTTCTTCCTGCACAACCGCGTCGATTCGATCGACGAGACCGCCGAACGCCTGCGCGCGCTGTGCCCGGGGGTGCGCTTCGCGGTGGCCCACGGGCAGATGGCCGAGGGCGAGCTCGAGGGCGTGATGATGGAATACCTGCGCGGCGGCGCGGACGTGCTCGTGTGCACGTCGATCATCGAGTCGGGGATCGACATCCCGCAGGCGAACACGTTGATCGTCGAGCACGCCGACGCCTTCGGCCTCGCCCAGCTGTATCAGATCCGCGGACGGGTGGGACGCAGCCGCGAGCGCGCGTACGCGTACCTGCTCTACGACTCCGCCGCCGCGCTCACGCCCGAGGCGGCGCAGCGGCTGTCCGCGCTCTCGGACTACACCGAGCTGGGCGCCGGCTTCAAGATCGCGATGCGCGACCTGGAGATCCGCGGCGCCGGCAACCTGCTCGGGGACGAGCAGTCCGGCCACGTCGCCGCCCTCGGCTTCGAGCTGTACATGCAGATGCTCGACGAGGCCGTCGCCGCGGCGGGCGCGCACGACGGCGAGGGCGGCGAGACCGAGCCGCTGCCGGAGCCCGTGCGCCTGGATGTGAACGTCGACGCGTACGTGCCCGCCGACTACGTCCCCTACGAGCAGGCCAAGATCGAGGTGCACCGGCGCGTCGCCGGCGCGCTGGAGGTCGCGGACATCGAAAGGCTGCGCGAGGAGCTCGAGGACCGCTTCGGGCCGGTGCCCGAGCCGGTCGAGAACCTGCTCTCGCTGCAGCGCGCGCGCATCAAGTTCGGCCAGGCGGGCGCGCGCACGGTGAGCTTCCGCGGCGATCGCCTGGCGGTCGTGCCGATCGAGCTCGACTCGGTGCGCGCGCGGCGCCTGCGCGAGCAGCTGCCCGATGCGCTGTACGAATCGGGTCGCTCGCAGGTCTCCGTGCGAGTTCCGAAGGACGGGACCGAGCGATTCCCCAGTGTCGTGCGCGCGGCCGACGCACTGCTCGCGCTCGTGCGCGAGGCGGCGTAGCCCGTGCGGGCCGCGGGCGCCCGGCGCGGTGCAGGCGCGCACCCCGCACGCGCTCGGGCGAAGCGCATGGGCGGCGCGCCGCGGACCCCGCCGGGTTGATTGCACGCTCAACCGGCGGCCCACGTGCGCTTAGCAACAACTTAACCGCAGTTCGCGGATTTTCCGCTAGAGTGCCCGCGTCGTGTCCAAGCCCCTACGGTCCGTCTCGGCGCTAGGCGCCGTTTTGTTTGCACTCGTCGGCCTCGCCGCGTGCGGCGGCATCCCGGGCGACGCGGTGGTCCAGGTCAACGGAACGCCGATCACCAAGACGGCGTTCGACCACTGGATGTCGGTCGCCGCCGCCTCCAGCGCGTCCAGCACCGGCGAAAAGCCGGCGGTGCCCGAACCGCCGGACTACACCACCTGCATCGCCCACCTCGCCGCGACCTCGCCGAAACCCGCCAAGGGACAGAAAGCTCCGTCGCACGCGGAGCTGAAGTCCGAGTGCGAGCAGGAGTACAAATCGCTTCAGACCGAGGTGCTCGGCTTCCTGATCTCCGCCCAGTGGGTGCTATCCGAAGCGAGCTCCCTGGGGATCAAGCTGACGGACGCGGAAGTCAAGAAGGAATTTACGCGGATCAAGAACGAGCAGTTCCCGAAAGCCTCCGAATTCGAAAAATTCCTGGCCAGCTCGGGACAGACCGTCTCGGACCTGCTGCTGCGCGTGAAGGTCAACACCATGCTGCCGCAGAAAATCGAGAAACAGGTGACCAAGAACAAGAGCAAAGTCAGCGAAGCGCAGGTCGCCAAGTACTACGAAGACAACAAGTCAAAATACGGCACGCCGGAAAAGCGCAACGTGAGGATCATCCTCACCAAAACCGAAGCGCAGGCAAAGAGCGCCAAGACGGAAGTCGAATCGAGCAAGGATTTCGCGGCGGTCGCCAAGAAGGACTCGATCGACCCCACGAGCAAGGCCAACGGCGGCCTGCTCACCGAAGTGGTCAAAGGCGAGGAGGAGAAGGCGCTCAGCGAAGCTATCTTCACGGCTTCGAAGAATGTGCTCGGCGGCCCGATCAAGACGCCCTTCGGCTACTACATCTACGAAGTCGTGAGCATCAAGACCGGCACGCAGCAGCCGCTCTCGAAGGTGAAATCGCAGATCAAACAGCAGCTGATCGCCACCAACGAGCAGAAAGCGCTGACCGCATTCGTCAAGAGCTTCAAGAAAAAGTGGCAGGAAAAAACGGAATGCCGCTCCGGCTACGTCGTGGCCGACTGCAAGGGCTACAAAGCCCCCAAGACCAAATCGACGTCTTCGACCGCCGAATAGACATCCGGCCCGAGGCGCGAGCGGCGTGAGCCAGATCGAGCGAACTCACGCCCGGCAGATACTCGACAGCCGCGGCAACCCGACGGTCGAGGTCGAGATCGGCCTGCGCTCCGGGGCCCACGGCCACGCGGCCGTGCCTTCGGGCGCCTCGACGGGCGAGTTCGAGGCGACCGAGCTGCGCGACGGCGGCCAACCGTGGGCAGGCAAGGGCGTCACGCGCGCGGTCGCGAACGTCAACGGCGAGATCGCACAAGCGGTCAAAGGCATGGACGCGGCGGGCCAGCAGGCGCTCGACCGGGCGCTGATCGAGCTGGACGGCACGCCGAACAAGTCGCGCCTGGGCGCCAACGCGATCCTCGGCGTCTCGCTCGCCGCCGCACACGCGCAGGCGGTCGAGGAGGGCATGGCGCTGTGGCGCTACCTCGGCGGCGAGGCCGCGGGCGTGCTGCCGGTGCCGATGATGAACGTGCTCAACGGCGGCGCGCACGCCGACAACGACGTCGACTTCCAGGAGTTCATGATCGTGCCCTACGGTGCGCCGAGCTTTTCGGAGTGCCTGCGCATGGGCGCGGAGATCTACCACGCGCTGAAACGCACTTTGCACGAGCGCGGGCTCTCGACGGCCGTCGGCGACGAGGGCGGCTTCGCGCCCGACCTGAGCTCCAACGAGCAGGCGCTCGAGATGCTCGTGGCCGGGATCGAGGCCGCTGGCTACCGGCCGGGCGAGGATGTCGCGATCGCGCTCGATCCGGCCACGAGCGAGCTGTACGAGAACGGCGCGTACGTGCTCGAGCACGAGGGCCGCACGCTGAGCGCGGCGGAGCTGACCGACTACTGGGCGCAGCTCGTCGAGCGCTTCCCGATCATCTCGCTCGAGGACGGCATGGCCGAGGAGGACTGGGACGGCTGGAGGACGCTCACCGAGCGCCTCGGCGCACACTTGCAGCTCGTCGGCGACGACATCTTCGTGACCAACACCGAGCGCCTGCGTCGCGGCATCGACAGCGCTGTCGGCAACTCGATCCTGATCAAGGTCAACCAGATCGGCACGCTCAGCGAGACGCTCGCCGCGATCGCGATGGCGCGCGACGCCGGCTACACGGCGGTCATCAGCCACCGCTCGGGCGAGACCGAGGACGTGACGATCGCCGATCTCGCGGTCGCCACCGGCTGCGGCCAGATCAAGACGGGCGCCCCCTCGCGCTCTGATCGAGTCGCGAAGTACAACCAGCTGCTGCGCATCGAGGAGCAGCTCGCGGCAGACGCGCGCTTCCCCGGGCGCGACGCCTTCGCGCGCGGCTGAGCGACGACTTCTCGCCCCCGCGGCAGGATGTCCGTGGCGGGCGCCGAAACCCGGTGGTCATGGCGATGGCGCGTGTTCGCTGGGACCGGCTGGGGCGCATGGCGATGCTGTGCGTGCTGGCGGCGCTCGTGTACCTGTATGCGAGCGCGGGCGTGCACATGCTCTCGACCTGGCGCCAGTCGCGCAGCGATGCTGCGGCGGTGTCCGCGCTGGAACGCGAACACAAGGCGCTGGCGCATCAGCGGGAAACGCTCACCGCGGCGGGGACGCTCGAAACAGAGGCTCGTCAGCTGGGGATGATGAAGAGCGACGAGCAGCCGTACGTGGTCAGTGGCCTGCCCGACAACTGAGCGCTCGGTTGCGCTGCTAGCCTCGGCGGGTGCCGTTCGAGACGGCCATCTACCAGTGGCAGCACGGCGAGCGCCGGCTCGCGGGAGCGCCCGCGGAGCGGCGGGCGCTGCTGGAGCGTGTGGTGGGCGCGCTCGTCGCGGAGCTGCGCCGGCGCCTCGGCGGGCGCTTCTCGACGCAGGAGCTCGTGGAGCTCTACGAAGGCGGCACCTCGTGGTGCTTGCAGCTTGCGATGAAGCTCGCCCCGGAGGACCCGTGGGCGTGGGAGGCAGGGCTGGTCGTCGACGCGGCCTTCGCGAGATACGTGCGCGAGGCCGCCGACTACGCCGGTGGGCGCCGCACGCTGTCAGAGGCCTAGAGTCTCAGCAAGGGCAGCGCGCCCTGCAGCGTCGCAGAGCAGGCGAGACGAGGACGCAGCGAGCGTGGCGTGCCGAGCACGCGAGCGAGCGAGGACGCAGTATCGCGCCGCTATGCGACGCTCTAGTCCTCCTCGCCGATGCGGCGGATGACTATCCGGTCCTCCTCGACCTCGACCTCGACCGGGCGGTGCCCGGCCCAGTGCTCGGCGTAAATGGGGTTGTCCTGGATGGCGGGGTCGAGCCACAGGCCGTAGCCCTCCTCGCCGTGGTCGAAAGTGCCCTCGAGCGGCCCCGTGTTGCGAGCTCCCGAGCGCCGTCCACGCCCGCCGCGACGGCTACGACGGCGGGTGCGGGTGACCTCGCCGGCGTCGGCGTCGGCGTCGGACTCATCGCGCTGAGCGTGTTCGCGCTCCCGCTCCGCCTCGGCTTCCGCGCTTTGGGCTTCGGCCGCCTCGAGCTCGGCGGCGATCAGCGCGTCGTCCTCGGCGCGCAGGTCGATCTCCTCCGGGTACTCGCCGCCGGAGCCCTCGGGCGCCTCCTCGTCGCTTACGAGCTCGTTCTGGCGCTTGAACTGCTCGATGTCGCGAACAGTGACCTCGAGCTGGTGTGCGACCCAGGCGTCGGTTCGCCCCTGTCGCACCCAGGCACGGATCTGATTGAGGTGCGGGCGCAGAGATTTGCGGGGCATGGACGGTCCGGGAGACTAGCGCAAGCGCCGCCGCGGCGCGCCCGGCAGCTACCCCGCAAGGGCGCCGAGCGCGCGGGCGCGCGTGCCCCGCGTGCAGTGCCCGCGCCATGCGCCTGCGCGGGTGATCGCCTGACGGCGGTTGTCGAGAAATTGGGATCGCTTTCGACCGGCCCTGCCACTATGCTTGGCTCTCCGGCGGTTTGGGGCTGCGCCGGGTCGCCAGTTGGCAACGAGGAAGGTGCACCCAAATGCTGGTTCTGACGCGCAAGTCCAACCAGAGCATCATGATCGGAGACGAGATCGAGGTGTCCGTCCTGTCGGTCATGGGCGAGAAGGTGCGCATCGGGATCCAGGCGCCCCAGAGCGTGCCGGTGTTCCGCAAGGAGATCTACCTGGAGATTCACCGCGAAGCGGGCGCCGCGGCGCAGGCCAAGGACGGTACGGCGCCTGCGAGCGGCGAGGACGTCGAGGAGTCGCTGCGCGAACTCGGCGACGGCGCCCAATAGCCGGAATCGCTGGGACGCGCGCGCGACGCGCGGGCTTCAGCCGAGCAGCAGATACAGCGTGCGGAACATCACGACGGTGACTACGACCGCGGTGAGGATCAGCGCGAGCACGAGCAGCACGAAGCGCACGGAGCCGCGCTTGTGGCGCCGGTCGAGGGTGCGCTTGAGCGCGCGCCGCTCGGTGGTTCGGCGCAGCGAGGCGCGCAGGTGACGGTCGCGCGTGATCTCTTCGACGAACGCCTCCTCCCACTCGGCCAGGCTCTGACGCATCTTCATCGGCGGTCCACCGCCCGAGCGATGTCAGTTTGCCGCGCGCGCATCGGTGCGAAGCCGGCCTATGCGCCGACGGACGTCTTGGCGCGCTCGGCGCGCTCGTAGACGGCGACGAAGCGCAGGTAGTTCTCGGCGATCTTGCGGGCGCCGGCTGAGCGCTCGATCTTGCCGTCGACGTACGCCTTGAGCGGGTCCCACCAGATCGAACGGCCGATGGCGAAGCCGACGAAGCCGTCGACGGGGGCCGCCTGGGTGAGCCAATGGTCGACCTTGGCGTCGTCGGCGCCGCGCCCGAGCACCACGCACGTCACCTGCTCGCGCCCGCCGGAGCGGGCCTGGGCGACGATCATCTCGCAGTCCGCGCGACGCTCGAGACCCTCGACCTTCCAGACGTCGACCTCGACGCCGGCCTCCTGGATCTCGGCGATCGTGCGGCGCATGAGCTCGGGGCGCAGCTCGGCGTCATAGCGGTCGCTGTCGCCGCCGACCGATTGCAGCTGGGCGGCCTCGGCGGGTACGAGCAGCTCGAACAGGAACTTCGGCTGATGCTGCTTGAGCCAGTCGCTCAACCGCCGCAGCTTGGCGACCTGCTGGCGGTTGCCCTCGGCGTCGCCGTCGGGGTTGTAGCGGACGAGGACCTTGGTGTAGTCGGGGTCGAAGCGTTCGATGTGCTCGCCGAAGTCATCGCCGTACTGGAAGTCGAACAGGCTCTGACCGGAGCGCTCGGCGGGCATCGCGAGCTTGAGCCCCTTCTCGCGCGCCTCGGCGGGCACCGTGGAGCCGAACTGCTCGTCGACGAGCACGCCCGTGACGGACGGGTCGGCGCCGGCGCCGATCGCCTGGAGCATGCCCTCGAAGATCAGGTGCTTGGCGTCGGCGATGATGGCCGTCTGCTCGGAGTCCGGTTCGCCCTGGATACCGAAGAACTTCGACTGGAAGGAGCCGCGGTGGTCGAAGGCGAGGATGTATAGCCTGCTGTCGGGTCCGGTGGTCATGAGCGTGAGTATTCCAGAGGCACGCGGGGCGTGGTCGAGAGGTCCATAGAATGGGGTGACGATGCCCTCGGGAGCTGATCTGTTCGTGGTGTGCAAGCAGTGCGGCTCGGAGGTGAGCCCGTACATCACCGAGTGCCCGTACTGCGGCAACCGCCTGCGCAGGCGCGCGCCGAAGCTGCCGCCGGCGAACCCGCGCGCGCGAACGCGCTCGCTGCGCGGGCGCGCGCGATCGCTGTTGGGCCGCTCGCGCACGGCGCGCCCGGCGAGCGAGCGGATGCCCGCTCGCGCCCACCGTGCGCCGAGTCGCTGGGCGGCGGAGCGCCCGTACGCGACGATCGCGCTGGTGGCAGCGAGCTGTGTGCTGTGGGTGGTGGTGCACGCAGAACCGGCGCTGTACATACACATGGCGATAATCGGCCCGCTGCAGGGCGACTGGTGGAGGCTGTTTACGAGCGAGTTCGCGTACGTCGACGGGGTATATGCATTCGTGGCGATCCTCACGATCGCGATCTTCGGCTGGCTGTTCGAGCGCCGCCACGGCCCGGCGGCGGTGCTCGCGCTGTTCTTCGGTGCGGGTGCGGTCGGCGCGTTGCTGGCGGAGGCGGTGTACCCGTACCCGCTGGTGAGCGGCGGCAACGGCGCGGCGCTTGCGCTGCTGGCGGCTTGGGCGGCGCCGGACCTCGAGTCCGCGCGCACGGGCGGGTATCGCGAGGGAGACCTGCTGGGCGCGGGCGCGCTCGCGGTGCTGCTGCTGGCGATGCCGTTCGCGCGCCCGGAGGCGAGCTGGCTGGCGGGCCTGGCGGGCGCGGCCCTGGGCCTGCTGCTCGGCCTGGGGATGCACCGCCTGAGTCAGGTGGAGACCTAGGATTGCGCGCGCGATGACGATGACCAACGCGGTGGTGCTGATCGAGGCCGAGCGTGACGCGCTGTCGAGCCTGGGGGGCGAGCTGGCGGACATCGACGGCGTCGCGGAGGCGTACTCGGTGACGGGCGAGTGGGACTTCGTGGCGATCGTGCGCGTGCCCGACCACGAGCAGCTGGCGGACGTGGTGACCGGGCAAATCGGCGGCCTGTCGGGAGTGCTGCGCACGCAGACGATGGTCGCGTTCGCGGCGTACTCGCGTCACGACCTGGAAGCGCTGTTCTCGATCGGCGAATGAGCGCGTGACCGCGGTGGCGGCGGCGCGCATGAAGCCCGAGTACGGGCCGAGCCTCGCGCGGCTGCTCGCCGGGCCGTGGCGCGCCGCGCCGCTGCTGGTGCGCGCGGCGGTGCTGGCGGCTGCGCTGGCGTTGGTGCTCGCGCTGCTCGCGCTCGGGCTGACGCTCGAGAACGCGTCGTACACGCACGGCGGGAGCGTGGCGTTCAGCTTCGAATACAGGGATCTGTACCGGGTGGCGCCCGACGCGGGCGGCTATGTGAAGGTGCAAAGCCGCTACGCGGACGGCGCGCTCAAGTACTCTTACGCCGCCGATCCGTTGCTATTGCCTCGGTACGCGGGCGCGGTCCAGGGCGAGCTGCCGCTGTACGCAAACGGCCTGATCGCGACCCTCGCGCGCCGCTACCCGCGGTTCGCGTTGCGCGGCGAGGGCAAGGCGAAAGTGAACAACACGCTGATCGGCTACGAGGTGGCGTTCACGGCGCAAGTGGAAGGTCGGGAGATGTACGGCCGCGACCTGATGTTCATGGCGCCGGGGGAACACCCGCGCGCGGGCGTGCTCGTTGCGATGCTGAGCGCGCCGAACGCGAGCTCGGCCGTGCTCTCGCCCCTGGAAGTGGGCGAGTCGGGCGTGCTGCTGCGCCCGCTGAAGACGTTTACGTTCGGCTAGCGCCGCGCGCTGCGTCGGCGAGCTGCACGGGTGGGAGCGCCGCTGCGGTGGGTGGCGTAGGCCTTGGCGCGGGCGCGGGCGCGCGGCGCGCCGAGCGCCTTCGTGCCGCCGGTGCTGTGCTTCTTGGCGCCGACCTTGGTCTTGGCGCCGACTGTGGTCTTGGCGCCGACCGTGGAGGCGCCGGCGGTTGCGGGCTGGCTGGCGGGCGTGGTCGGGCTCGTTTCCACGGTCGGCGGGGAAGCGGTCGCGGGGGTGCTGGCTGTGGTCGTCCCGGTTGCGGCGGGCGCGCCGGTACTCGTCGCGGGGCTGCCAGCGGGGACGCCGGGCACGCTCGTGGCCGAGGCGGGCAGTTCGGTGGTCTGGGTGGTGACTTCGGTGACCGGCTGAGAGCTCGCGGGGGTGGTGGGCGCGGTGGAGGTTGTGGTCGTGGACGGGGTGGTCGTCGTGGTCGTGGTCGTGGCGGTGGTGGTCGCGGGCGCGAGCGCGGCGGCGGGCGCGGTTGTGGTGGGCGCGGCGGCGGCGGTCGTGCTGGCGGTCTTGAGCGGCTTTGTGCGCGCGGCGCGGTGGTGCGGGCGGCGCGCGGGGACGACGAGCGCGGCGCGGGGGACGGCGGCGACGCTGCTGGTGACGGGCTGGAGCGCCTGGTGGACGACGACGGGTTCGCCGACGTAATGGCCGGCGGCGGGGACGGCGGGCGCGGAGGCCGTGACGAGCGCGTGATGATGCGGAGTGACGACCGCGTGGTCGGCTGCGACGGCGCCGGCGGTGACGATTGCGGCGGCGGCGGTGACGATCGCGGCCTTGGTGGCGAGCGCTCCGGCTCCGGCGGTCATGATCCCGCCGGCGACGCTGCCGCCGCCGGCGGCGGCAGCTCCGGCTCCGGCGGTGGCGCCGGCGCTTACCCCGGCGCCGGTGCCGACGGTCGCCCCGGCGCCGCCGGCGACGTGTGCGCCCCCGGCGGACGCGGTGGAGCCGAGCTTGGCGAGCAGCAGCTTCTTGGCGAGCAGCAACGGCCCCACGGGCATGATCATGGCGAGCGCGTGGTTGTTGTCCTTGAGCTGCTTGCGGAAGAACGTGCAGCGCTCGCAGCTGCGGACGTGGCGGCGCGCGGGGCTGCTGAGCTTGGTGAGCCCCTCGGCGACTTCGCCGAGCTCCAGGCGGACCTGATCGCAGCTGAGCTTGCGCGCCTCGGCGGCCTCGGCGAGCGAGATCCGGGCGCGCACGAGCAGCGACTTGACCGACGGAACGGTGGTTTCCATGGCGTGCGCGATCTGCTCGTAGGAGAGCGCGTCGATCTCGCGCAGCAGGAGCGCCGTGCGCTGGGTCTCGGGAAGCTGGTGCACGTCGATGATGAGCTCGCGGAAGCTCTCGCGACGCATGACCTTGTCGCCGGTGGAGATGCCGTGCTCGGCGTAGTGGACGTCCATCGAGTCGACGCCGACGGCGGACGCGCGGCGCAGGTGGTTGAGCGAGCGGTTGCGGGCGATGCGATACAGCCACGGACGCACGTTGATCTCGCGCTCGTCGGCGAGCACGGCGTTGAAGGCGGCGGCGAAGACCTCCTGGAGGACGTCCTCCGCGTCCTCGCGCGAGCCGAGCATGTGACGGCAGAACGCGAGCAGACGGGCCTGGTAGCGGCCGACCAGCGTCTCGAACGCGGAATGCTGGCCGCGGCGCGTGAGCTCGATCAGGCGTTCATCCGCGGCAAAGCGAAGCAACGGGGACGGGCCCCGCAGCGCGCCGAGCGGCTGTTGCCTGAGTGTGTAGCCCTCCAACCGGAT
>DATJTT010000049.1:0-8153 GCA_035503075.1 Solirubrobacteraceae bacterium | reverse complement strand
ACTGCAGCTCGCCGAGGACGTGCGCGTGCCGCTGCTCGAGCGGGTCAAGTTCTGCGCGATCTACACCACCAACCTGGACGAGTACTACATGGTCCGCGTCGCCGGGCTGCGTGACCAGATCGACGCCGGCGTCGAGAACCCGGGCCAGGACGGTCGGACCCCTTCGGAGACGATCGCGTTGATCCGGGAGCGGGTGCTCGGTCAGGGCCGGCGGCTGACCGACTGCTTCGAAGGCCAGTTGCGCCCTGCGCTGGCGGCGAACGACATCCGCGTCGTGGGCGTGCGCGAGCTCGACGACGAGCTTCGCGCGGATCTAGCACGGCACTTCCAGCGGGCGATCTTCCCGGCGCTGACGCCCCTGGCGGTCGCGCCGGGACGCCCGTTCCCTTACATCTCCAACCTGTCGCTGAGCCTTGCGGTGCTCGTGCGCGACCCCACCAACGAGCAGACGGTGTTCGCGCGTGTGAAGGTCCCGACGGAGATCTTGCCGCGCTTCGTGACGCTCAAGCAGCCAGGAGGCGAACCGCCGCTGCTGGTGCCGCTGGAGGATGTGATCGCCAATCACCTCGACGCGTTGTTCCCGGGTATGGAGATCGCCGACTACGACGTCTTCCGCGTCACCCGCGACGCCGACCTCGAGGTCTCCGATGACGCGGCCGACCTGCTCCAGGCGGTAGAGGACGAGCTGCGCCGGCGGCGCTTCGGCGAGGTCGTGCGCGTCGAGGTCGGCGCCGGCTGCTCCGAGCAGCTGCGCGAGGCGCTCGCCGGCCTGCTCGGGGCCCACGACGACGAGGTCTACCCGATAGACGGGCTGCTCGACATGGGCGCGCTGTGGCAGATCGTCAAACTGCCCGGCCACGCCGAGCTGCGCGAGGAGCCGATCGTCGGTGTCACCCACCCACGCCTGCTGCGCCACGAGGGCGAGCGCCCGGACGTGCTCGGCGCGATGCGCGAAGGCGACCTGCTCGTGCACCACCCCTACGAGTCCTTCGCGACCTCCGTCGAGCGCTTCGTCCAGCAGGCGGTAGCCGACCCGAACGTGCTCGCGATCAAGCAGACCGTGTATCGCACGAGCGATGACTCGCCGCTCGTGCCCGCGCTGATCGACGCCACCGAACGCGGCAAGCAGGCGGTCGCGCTCGTCGAGCTGCAGGCGCGGTTCGACGAGCGCCTGAACATCCACTGGGCGAAAACGCTCGAGGAGGCCGGCGTGCACGTCGTCTACGGCCAGCCTGCGCTCAAGACCCACGCCAAGTGCGTGCTCGTCGTGCGCCGCGAGGGCGACGGCGTGCGCAACTACGTGCACATCGGCACCGGCAACTACCACTCGGCGACCGCGCGCCTGTACACCGACTTCGGCCTGTTCACGACCGACGAGCGGATCGGCGCCGACGTCTCCGACATGTTCAACTACCTCACCGGCTACGGGCGCCCGCTGGGCTACCGCAAGGTGCTCATCGCACCCGAGCACCTGCGCGACGGCATCATCGAGCAGATCGACGCGACGATCGCCGCGCACAGCCCCGCGCGCCCCGCGCGCATCGCCATGAAGATGAACGCGCTCGTCGACGGACGCTGCATCCGCGCGCTGTACGCCGCCTCCCAGG
Organism: Solirubrobacteraceae bacterium; assembly: GCA_035503075.1. GTDB lineage: Bacteria > Actinomycetota > Thermoleophilia > Solirubrobacterales > Solirubrobacteraceae > Palsa-744. Next base: position 6,546 of record DATJTT010000049.1, on the reverse strand, counting down.
CCGGCGTGCGCGTCGATCTGAACGTGCGCGGGATCTGCTGCCTGCGCCCCGGCGTTCCCGGCCTCTCGGAGAACATCCGCGTCGTCTCGATCGTCGGGCGGCTGCTCGAGCACTCGCGCATCTACGCTTTCGAGCGCCACGGCGAGCACACCGTGTTCATCGCCTCCGCCGACCTGATGCCGCGCAACCTCGACCACCGCGTCGAGCTCGCCGTGCCGATCGAGGCCGAGGAGCTGCGCGCCGAGCTGCTCGACGTGCTCGCGCGCGCCTTCGCCGACAACCAGAACTCGTGGGAGCTCGACGGCGAGGGCGTCTGGCACCGGCGCTCGGTGGATTCCGACCCCGCCAACCCGCGGCCGCGCAGCCTGCAGCTCGAGCTCGCGGAGCTGTACACCGCCCGCGCCAGCGCCGAGCGGCCCGCCGGCGAGCGCGAGGCGGCGCACCCGCTCGCGCGTCCCTTCAATCGGTGAGCGCCGCGCCCGACACCCAGGGCGCCGCCCGCGCGCCCGCGCGCCCGCGCGTGGCGATCCTGATCGTCAACGGCTTCGCCCGCGCCGGCCGCTGGGCGCGACCCGACCTCGCGACGGCGCTCGCGTACCCGTGGATCGAGCTGTGCCTGCGCCAGATCGAGCGGCACTCCAGGGGCTGGGACTACCAGGTGTTCGTGTTCGACAACTCTCAGCTCGCCCGGCATCGAGCGATAATGCGCGAATATCCGCGCGTGAGCGTCACGCCCGGCGCCCTGCTCGCGGCCGCCGGACGGGCCGCCCGGCATGTTCCTCAACAGCGCGTCAGCCGGATCCTCGAATACCTGCTCGAACGCAAGCATCCGCTCGCGCTCGACCACCTCGCGCGCAAAGTGCCCGCCGACTTTCAGTACATAGTCACGCTCGACACCGACTCCTTTCCCGTGCGCGATGACTGGCTGGAGGTGCTCGTCGGCGAGTGCGAGCGGGGCGCCGCCGTCGCCGGCGTCTACAGGAACGAGATGGCGGCCGCGCTGCACCCCTTCGTGCACGTCAGCGGCCTGTGCGTGCGCCGGCAGGACCTGCGCGAGCTGGGCGTGTCCTTCGGCCGCGACATGAAGCAAGACGACCCCTACAACATGGACGTCGGGCAGAAGATCACCTACGAGCTGCTCGCCCGCGGACGCACGATCGCGCCGCTGCATCGCAGCAACGAGGTCAACTACCACTTCATCATCGGCGGCATCTACGGGGACATCATCTATCACCAGGCCGCCGGCAGTCGCCGCGTGAACTTCTGGACCTCCACGGACAACGACAGCGACGAGCACATCGGCACCACCCTGCGCGATGCCGCCTTCCGAGACCTCGACCAGCTGATCGCGATCCTGCGCGGGCAGGCGCCCGGCGACCTCGCGCTCAGCCCGTGGAAGGAGCCCCGGCCGGGCCCCTCGGAGGCGCTCCAGCCGAGCCCGACGGGCGCCGCCGAGCCAAGCCCGTCGCCCGCGCCCGAGCCAAGCCCGTCGCCCGCGCCCGAGCGCAGCCCGTCCCAGGCGCACGGGGGCGGGCGCTAGCTCAGGTCGGCTTCGACCGGTTCGCCGTTCGAGCTCACTTCCCAATTGCCTGCTTCATCGGGTTCGGAGCCCCAGAACATCTGTTTCAAGCAGCCTTCGCCGCTGCGCGCCTTGTTCAGCAAAAAGCGCACGCTCGTTCGAGTCAGCTCGATTTCCATCGGTTTGCCAAAGCCGGTGATCGTTTTCAAGCCCCGCTTTTCATAGACGCACTTGCGGCTGGTCACGGCGCCGTCGCCGTTCGAGCTGATCAGTTCCACTTCGAAGGCCACCGCCGGCGTGCCCTTGACGGCGCCGAGGTTGTCCGTGGCCAGTTCGAACCTCCACGGCAGGTCCAGCGCACGCACGATCGCCGTGCTGAACTTGCCCTCGACGATGTAGCACGGTTCTTCGCCAAGGTCGCCGAACGTCGCACTCGTCAGTTCGGCCGTGTCCGTCGCCGACCCGTTCTGTCCGAGCGCTCCCGTCGCCGAGCTCGTGCAGATGAATTCCCCCCATGGCCCGTTGAACGGAAGGTGAGTGTTCGACAGCGTCAGCGGCGCGCCCACCGCAAGCGCGCCCTTGGCGGTCTTCAGCACCACCGTCCGCTGCGCCGCCGCGGCGCTCGCCGGCGCCGCGCTCGTCGCCAGTCCCGCAACCGCAGCCAGCCCCACCACCGCCAGACGCTTCATCTCGCCTCCCGTCCCCGCCGGACCCGGGCGCCCGGCATCTGGTGAGGATCAAGTTAGCACCGACCCGCGCCGCGCGCGCGAAGCTCGCGCCGCCGGCCTTGGCGGCGCGCCGAGCAGGCAAACCGGTTCAGCGCGTTGACATCGCGGCGCCCGTGTGCGAGGGTACCGCCCCGAGGGTCGCCCGGCGCTCGGTCACGGTGTCGATGGCCGGTCGCCCTCTGCGACTCGTAAGCGCGATCAGGGGAAGCGGCGATGCGTGGCTCGGTGGATGGCTCGCGGACGGTGCCCGTCGGGGGGACGATCGCTGCGGGCGTGGGCGGGCCAGTCGACGCACGGGTCCCCCGCCGGGTCGCGGCGCCGGCGTTGCGCGCACTGCTTGCGGGCGCCCTCCTGTCGCTGGCGATCGGTTCGCTCGCGTACGACCGCGCGTCGCTGCCGCACGCCGGCGCGGTCGCCACGCACGCCCGCCCGCGGCGTGCGCTCGCGCGAGCCGGCCTCCTGAGCCTGCCGGTGTCCGCCAGAGCGCCCGTGTCGGCGGCACTTGGGGCGTCCGACCCCGCGTACCGGGTGACCTCCGCCGCAGGCGCGCTCGGCGCGGCCAACCCGAGCCAGCGCCTGAGCAGCAGGTTCACGGACACCGGCGCGTCGGTCTCCTCGGGAGCGACGCGGCTTGGCCTGCGCCTGGCGGCCGCCGGCTACGGCTCCTCGCTGACCGCGCTGCCCGACTCGGCACCGAGCATCGAGCGCGACCGCGTCGTCTACCAGCTTCCCGGTCTCACCGAGTGGTATTCGAACGGGCCCCTCGGCCTGGAGCAGGGCTTCACGGTCGCCAGGGCGCCGGGCCGTGGCGCGAGCGGACCGCTGACGCTGGCCATCGCGCTCGCCGGCAATTCCCGGCCCGCGCTGCGCCACGGCGCCCAGACGATCTCGTTCTCCCGCGCCGGGCACACGGTGCTGCGCTACACCGGCCTGTCGGCGACCGACGCCGCCGGCCGCCCGCTGCACAGCTGGCTCGCGCTGCGAGCCGGCAGGATCCTGCTCCGAGTGGACGCCGCCGGGGCGCGCTACCCGCTGCGCATCGACCCGTTCGTGCAGGTCGGCAAAGCGCTCGCCGGCGAAGGCGAATTCGGCGACAGCGTGGCGCTGTCGGGCGACGGCGACACCGCCCTCGTCGGCGCGCCGGTCGCCAAAGCTGGCGACGGCGAGGCGCTCGTGTTCAAGCGCGCGGGCGAAAAATGGACGCAGGAGGGCGAAGCGCTCCTCCCCGAAGGCGAGACCGGCGCCGGGTTCTTCGGCCAGGCCGTGGCTCTGTCCGCGAACGGCGACTACGCCCTGATCGGCGCACCCGAGGACAACGGCGGCGCGGGCGCCGCGTGGGCGTTCGTGCGCGTCGGTGAAAAATGGCAGCAGCAGAGCGCGAAGCTGACCGGCGAAGGGGGCGAGTTCGGCTACAGCGTGGCGCTCTCGGGGGAAGGCACCGAGGCGCTCGTCGGCAGTCCGTTCCAGGGGCCGGAATATGGCGCCACGTGGGCGTTCCAGCGCTCCGGGGAAAAATGGACCGAGACGCAGAAACTCACCCGCGAAGGGGGCGAGCTCGGCTGGAGCGTGGCGATCTCGCCCGAAGGCAAAACCGCACTGATCAGCGTGCCCTTCAAGGAACGGGGAGACTGCCTCCCCGAAGAAAGCGGCCCGGGCAGGGAATGCGGCGCGGTCTACGTGTACAGCTTCAACGGCGTCCATTCCGAATGGACCTACAGCGACGAACTCGTCGCCTCCGGAGAGGACGGCGAAGGGTTCTTCGGCTGGAGCGTGGCGCTCTCCCGCGAAGGAAGCGTCGCGCTGATCGGCGCCCCGCACGAAGCGGCGACGTTCCCGGGCAACTGCGCAGGCAAACCGGTGGCTCCCGAATGCGAAGGCGCCGCTTACGTGTTCACAGGGGCGGGCGAAGCGTGGAGCCAGCAGGCGAGGCTGACGGGCCGCGAAGAGACCAAACTCGCGGAATTCGGCTACAGCGTGGCGCTCTCGGCGAACGGCGGCACGGCGCTGGTCGGCGGGCGCCGCGACGAAGAAAAAGTGGGCGCCGCCTGGGAGTTCACACGCACGGGCTCGGCCTGGACCCAGCGGGGCGCGAAGATCACCGGCAGCGGCGAGAGCGGCAAAGGGCTCTTCGGCTTCACCGTGGCGCTCAGCGAAGAAGGCGACGTCGGCCTGGTCGGGGCGCCCGAAGACAAAGAACGCCGCGGCGCCGTCTGGACGTTCGAAGACGCGGCCGACACTGGCGCCGCGACGGAAGTCACGCCGAAAACGGCGACGCTCGACGCAACCGTCGACCCGAACGGCGAGGAAGTAAGCGAATGCAAGTTCGAATACGGGACGAGCAGCTCCTACGGTTCGACCGCCCCGTGCGTCAAATCACCGGGCTCGGGCACGAGCCCGGTCGCGGTGTCGGCGTCGCTCACGGGCCTCAACGAAGACGCGACCTACCACTTCCGCGTCTCGGCGACGAACGCGCTTGGCACCCACCTCGGCGGCGATGAAACCTTCACGACGCTGCAGAGCAGCAAATCGGGCTCGACCAAAGAAGCGGAAAAACCAGCCGAAGCCAGCGACGGGCAGCTGTCGGTCAAGGCCAGCAGCGGCACCGGCACGATCACCGTCGGGACATACGGGTCCAACCCCGGCGGCACGCGGCTGTTGGGCAGCAAGGGCGGCTATACCGACGTCTACCAGAGCCCCGAAAGCAGCTTCTCGAAGATCGACTACAAGGACTGCGAACTGAACGGGGCGACGGTCCTGTACTGGTTCGACCCGCAGGCGAACCTCGGCGGCGGCGCATGGCAGCAGGTCAGCAGGCAGACCTATCTCGCCGGCTCGCCAGACTGCATCGAGGTCGAAGCGGAAGCCAGCGGCACCTCGCCGACGGTCTCGCAGCTGAACGGGACGCGCTTCGGCGACGCGGCGCAGGTCCGCGGGCCGGAATTCGGGCGCTGCGCGGCGGCGCAATCGCGCAAAGAAGCCGGCAAAACGGTCTATGAAGGCTACTTCTCAACCGACACCTGCACCGCGCTCGACGAGGCCAAGACGGGAGCCCCGAAGGGCAAGTACGAATGGGAAGTGGAAGTGTTCGCCAAAGCGCAGTTCACGACCCACCTGACCTCGGGCGTGGTGACGCTGCAATCGGCCTCCGCGTCCTCCAAGGTGACCTGTGACGCAGAGAGCAGCAGCGGTGAATACGTCGGCCTGCGCGCGATCGACGGCGTCGTGCTCACGCTCACCGGCTGCGCCAAAGCCGGCGAAAAATGCTCGAGCGCCGGGCGCAGCGCCGGGGAAGTGCTCACGAGTTCGCTCGAAGGCACGCTGGGCGTCCAAAAGAAGGGGGCGACGAGCGCGAAGGACAAAATAGCCCTCGCGCTCTATCCGGTCTCGAAAACGGGGCCGTTCGCGGAATTCAGCTGTGGCGGCACGAGCGTGTCGGTCCGGGGCGCGGTGCTCGTGCCGATCAAAGCGGGCAAGGGCTATCTAAAGCAGGCGCTGAAATTCGAAGCGACCAAAGGCGCCCAGAAACCAGAAGGCTTCGAAGGAGAGCCGAAGCAGATCCTCGAAGAGTCCTTCGACAAAGGCGCCAGCTATGAACAGACGGGCCTGACCGCTGCGATCACCCAGACCAACGACGAAGACGTCGAGGTCAACCCTGCCTGGTAGCGCTCTAGGCCGGTGAGGAGGCGGCGGGCAGCGCGTCGAGCGCGGCCTTCAAGTCATCCACCGACTGGTAGTCCAGCCCAAGCAGGTGGTCGTGCCGATGGCGCACGATCCCTTGCTCGTCGATGACGATCACCGCGCGCTTTGTGCCCAGGCGGTTGGTCGCGCTGTATGCGCGCGCCACCTTCCCGTCGACGTCCGCGAGCAGCGGCACGGTCAGCCCGTTCCTCTCGCTGAAGCCCCGATGCGAGTCGAGGTCCTGCGCGGAGACGCCTACGACCGTCGCGTCCAGGGCGGCGAAGTCATCCGCCCGGTCGCGGTAGGAGCAGAACTGTTTCGTGCACACCGGCGTGTTGTCGCCCGGGTAGAACAGCAGCACGACGCGCTCGCCGCGATGCTCTGAGAGCTTGAACGGCCCGCCGGTCCCCTGCAGCTCGAAGTCGGGCGCCTGCTCCCCCACCTGCGGCGTCTTGGCCATGCGCGTCAGCCTACATCAGATGCGCTGAGATGGATGCCGGTGTCAAGGGGGCGGTTGTGGTTGGTGTTGTTGGTGGTCATGGTGGTGGGTGTGCTGGGGTCGGGCGGCCGGCGCGACGGCAACGACAACTGGTCACTCTGAGATGCGCGGGTCGGGACCGC
>DATJTT010000048.1:0-10511 GCA_035503075.1 Solirubrobacteraceae bacterium | reverse complement strand
CCGCTCGGCCTCCCGCAACTTGCGGATGATCTGCTCCGGCGTATGCCTGCGTCGCTTCATCGTGGAGTTCCTTCCTCGCCCATCATCGTGGACGCGAGAAACTCTCACAAGGGCCGGACCGAACTCAGGGGGTCAGGCCAGGCTCACGCGCGATCCGCCGACCTTCTGACACACGAGTCGCGCATCAGAACTGCCCGAGCGCGGCGGCTCTGCGCGCGTCCTCGCCGGTCGGCGCTTTCGCGAGGCCGGTGTCCGGGTCGATTTGGACGACGCCCGCGCCGGTGCCCACGGCGACGGCGAACATGTATGTGTAGTGCTGGCCGAGCGGGGTGAAGTGACCCTGGGCGGCCCAGCCGTTGGCTTCCATCGTCGCGATGACCCAGTGCGCGAGCTTCGTGGCCGCGTCGTTGAGCTTGTGCTTCTCCCAGAGGTTGTAGGTGAGGTCCGAGACCGCGTAGAGGACGAGCTTGCGCCAGCCGGCGGGAGCGCCGGCCGAGAGCCCCTCGAACGCCGACACGCCCAGCAGACACAGATTGGTGACGGCCTCGCCGCTCGGCGGACCGTCCGCGCTGAGCTCCTGATCGGCGTTGAAGAACCGCTCTATCAGGACGGTGTCGGCCTCTGTGAGGCCATCCGTCGAGTAGCTAGGGCGTGGCGGGTCGCCCTCCATCGCGGCGATCGTGCGCACATCCACGTCCTCCCAGATCGGGATCTCGACGGGCGGACCGACCGGCGGCAACTCCTCGACGCTGGACCAGAGCGAGCGCATCGCCTCCGAGAAGATCGACGGCGGAACCGCGGGGATGCCGATGCGAGCGGCGCTGATCCACTCGTCTGCTCGTGGATTGCCCAGGATCTTGGCGTGGCCCGCCAATGTCATCAGCGCCAACAGGCGCTGGGGGCCGGTGTCGCCGTTCGTGAGGGGCTCGTCCGTCTTGTAGGTGCGCTCGTCATAGGGCGGGCCGAGCAAGCCCGCATCGAACAGCTGCTCGCCGAGGCGCACAATCACACGCTGAGCCTCCGGGCCCTCGTCCGCCCACGGCAGTGGAAGCGCGATGCGACCCACTCGACGACTCGACGCGTCCCTCGCGGCGTCGTCGAGCTCGCACATGCGCCAATCCATCGCGAGGCCGAGCGCGTTGCTGAGGTAGAACTCACCGAATCGCGCCTTGACCCAGTCGTACACGTCGCTGGACTGACTGGGTCCTTCCCCGACGAGTTGCGCGTAGTAGCGGTCGAAGTCCGCGACGTAGTTCGCCGGGTCGAGCTGAAGGCCCCATCGGGCGTAATTGCCACGATGCGCGTCGAACATGGCCATGAACATCCTGTGACGCTCGTCCGGGTCGGGCCAGCTGAGCATGAAATGACGGCTCTCCTCGGGCGCGAGAAACATCACGGTCGGCCCCGCCAGCTCCTCGACCTCGATCTCGCCCAGATCGTTGTAATCAGCGAGCCGCAGCGTCATGGCAGCGGGCGTAGCGGGCTTGAACAGACCCTGTTTCTGCATCCCGACAAGGACGAGCGACTTGCGTGTCAGCACGACTAGAACGTCGGCGCTGCGCGTCTCCGTCGCCCAGGTCGCTCGACTGATCTCCAGCACAGCATCGGCGTGGCCCTCAACGCCACGACACGCCACGTCCAGCTGCGCGAGCACCTCCGGCGACGGCGCAGGCATACCAGTCCGATCGAGGACTTCCCTGAGAGGGGGGTCTGTGAGGTTGACCGCCATGACGCTTCTGTCGCGCCGTTTGCGCTAGCGCTCCGACTCGTTGATCGTCGATGTCGCTGCACGCTCCCCGGTTTCCGATCGCGTCTGTTCCAAGCGCCGGATCTCATACGGGGCGAGGCGGGCCATCCCGTACTGTCGCCCGATGAAGTCGATGGAAGCGTCGAGCAGCGCGAGATAGTCGGGGTGATCGACGTCGGTGCCGACGGCATTCAAGACGGCTCGCGAGCCGCCGTAGAGCGCCCAACCGCCGGCCGGCAGCGCAACGGCGGCGACAGCGCGGACGAAGGCGTCGCTGTCGTCCTGGGCGAGCATGAAGAGCTCGTATTCGATGTTTCCGCCGCCGATCTGGCTGGGGTCAATCCCCGAGCCTGGAGGATCGAACGTCCAGCGTCCGTACTGCTCGAGCGTGCGCGCGAAGTCGGCGGGAAGCCGCACCGCACCTGTGTTCTGCTGGCGTTTGCCGAAGAGACCCATGAGTGGTCCTACGGCGCCTGGATCGAGCGCATGCTGCTCGTCCGCTTGATCGCCCGTACCTCCCGGCCGTCGAGCTTGGTGACCGCCGTCCAGGCGGAGGGCTGGCGTCCGTTGTAGAGCCAGATGCCGAGGGTGGCGGGCCATGCCCACGCCTTGAAGAGCATCAGTCCGAACCACGGGAGGTTCGGCAGCAGAAACTCACGCCAGTCCGGCTTGACCGCGGGAAAGCCGACCCGGACGTAGAGCGCGATCATCGCGACGACGAAGCCTCCGGCGTAGATGAAGCCGAGCGCTTGCATTGCGTTTTGGTCCTTTCGTTTGGGCTGCCTACCAGGGCCTGACGACTAGTGCCGCTTCTTGCAGTGCGGGCATTCCCATCCACCGCTCGCGCTCGCGTAGTTGGGATTCACGTACAGCGAGGCCGAGCACGCGCTGCATTTGACTTTGATGTTGTTGACGGAGCCCGACGGGGACGTCGTCGCGGTGTACATCGCATCTCCCCCTTCGATCAGGTTGGCCGGCAGGCGGGGGAGTTTTGCAGATCGGGATTGAGCTTGCTGGCTGGCGGTGGCCGAGTCGCCAGCGCGGTCACGCCGCGCTGACGGTTCAGCCGGGGCCATGTGCGTCGGGAGGACCTGCATGATCCGCGCCGAGCGGAATCAACGCGAGTCTCAGGGCTGCGAGGATCGTCAGGGCCGCGGGGACTCTGGTGGCGTCGTCCACGTAGCCGTGGAGAAGCTCGTTCCGGTAGTTCGGTCCAAACGGGCTCACCAGGAAGGCCCAGAGGAAGCGATCCCAAGATTGGTCCATCGACGGCCTGATCTCAACCAGCAAAGCTCCCAGCGGTGGATACTGACCTCGGGTCGGTGGGCCTTGTCGCTGGTCACGTTGCACCCAAAATCGGAGGACGCCCTTCTCCTGGCACAGCGCGCGGACCAATGACTCGATCCGTGGCATCGCGACGGTCGTAGCCTCTTCGTACCTCTTGGCTTGGAACGCGAGGATCGCTCGTGCGACAGATCGGGCGACTGGAGCCGAGACATGCGGCAGTGGCTGCAACGTGGTTATCAGCTCCGCTTCAGACGGCGAGAAACGGGTGAGCGCTCCTTCGAGCACTCGGGCAGTGACCTCTCTGCCGATGCCTAGTCGTCCAGGCCGGGACGATCCGCCAGTTGCATGAGCCACGAGCCGGCGAGCACTGGGTATGGTCGGTCGTGGGTCGCCCTCTGTACGCCTGTGGTGGTGCCGCGCTTCGTACACTTTGAAGCCATGTCGACACATCGCGCGAACATCACCGAAGAGCAGCACCTCGAGCTCCCGGTCGAGGAGCTCCTGCGTCGTGCGCGCCCGCTGCCGGTGCACGATGAGATGGTGATCGAGGATCTGTGCGCGGAGGAGGGCGAAGCCTTCGTCCTCGCCGTGGAGTCGTGAGCCCGGGCGAGCCGCGCGGGCCGATCGTCATCGGCACGGACGTCTTCAGTGCGGATCTCGTCCTGCGGTCGCGGTTGACGGAGCTCTACGCCCCGATCGTCACCGGGCGGCTGTTCAAACGGTCGCCGAGCTGCGACATGGCGTGCTGCTCCCTTCGGGGGTGATGAACGCAACGAAAGACCCGGCACAACCACAACCAGGAGGTAGCTTGGTTGGGCAAATGGCGGTCCATTGTCCGCCCGCTGGTAGCCTTGGGTTATGGCGACCACTAACGTTGAGATTGACAACGAGTTGTTGGTGCGGTTGCGCGAGCGCGCGCCGGGGAAGAGCGACCGCGAGTTGCTCGAGGATCTGGCAACCGTGACGCTTGGGTTCGAGACGATTCAGCGCGCACGACAGCGCACGGGGGACGCTGGCGTCGACCAGCGGGAGATCGAAGACGAAGCGGTGCGCGTAGTGCGCGAGCACCGACGCCGACGTACGGGCGGGCAGCCCGCGGCTTGAAACGCGTCGTATTCGATCCCAACGTTCTGCTTTCAGCGCTCGTCGGCAAGCCGGACGCTGCGCCCTCGATCCTGCTTGACGCGGTCCACGATCATGCCGTCGAGATGGTTGCCTGTCCATTGCTGATCGCCGAGGTCCGCGAGAATCTCAAACAGCCGTACTTCCGCAGGCTGCTCGACCAGAATGAAGCCGAGCTGGCTGTCGCGGCGCTTGAGCGCATCGCAGTGATGCTCGAAGATCCACTCGATCCAGAGCCGGTGCTACGCGACAGCGACGACGATTACCTGCTGGCGCTTGCACGATCGGGGAAGGCTGAGGCAATCGTCACGGGTGACAAGGATCTCCTCGACCACGCCGGCCTGCAGCCGCCTGCGATCAGCGCTCGCGAGGCCGCCGACAGGCTCGCATCATCATGAGCCTCCCTGGCGTCGGGCCTGCTCCCGGGGTCAAGGAAAAGCCAAGAGAAGGCCCGAAAACAACCGCAAACGCCGAAAGGCCTGGTCTCGCGAAAACCGCCGATTCGCGGCGCAAACGCAATCGGCCGCAAACAGCCGCAACCGCCCGGCCGGTCTCATAACCCGAAGGTCGCGGGTTCGAATCCCGCCCCCGCTATGTCATTAACCTGCGACCGTCCCTCGGGGCGGTCGTTTTCGTTGGGGTCGAAGTCGGGGATCAGCTCGGGCGTGATTGTGGCGGCGACCTTGAGGGTTTGCTGGTCGCGGTCGTAGGTGATCTCGACGTCGAAGGCTTGGAAGATCGCGGCGAGCTTCTCCTCGGTGGCGGTCGCGAGAGCGGGGCGCAGGTCGGGCACGGCGTCGAGCATCGCGAGGACTTCGTCGGGGTCGTGACCGGCGGGTCGCTTGGTCTTGAGCGCCGCAAGCGCGTCGGTGACGGCGGCCTTGCGGGTGGTGAGCTCGACGATGCGTTCTGAGGCGAGCGCGACGACCGGGTGGTTGGGGTCCTCGTGCTCCTCCAGGCGCAGGGACTGGATGCGCAGCGAGCGGTCGAGCTTGCGCCGCTCCTCCTCGAGACGCTCGGCATCGGCGGCGTGCTGCTGCCAGTCGGAGGCGGTCGCGCCGGCGAGTTCGTCGTGCAGCAGGCGCCGAGCGTCCGCGTGGTGGCCGTCGGGTAGCCCCACACCGTGCTGAGTAGCTCCTGTTTGCGGAACACCCGTCGCGGGCTGATCGCAAGGCGCACCAGCAGCTCGTATTCGAGGCGGCGAAGGTGCAGCTGCTCGTCGTGCAGGCTCACCGCGCGGCTGTCGGTGTCGATCCTCAGCGGTCCGACCTGGAGGAGCCGCGCTTGGCGAGTGTGCTCGGACCGGCGCAGCAAGGCGTGCAGGCGCGCCCGCAACTCCATGTACTGCACGGGACGGGCGATGAAGTCATCGGCGCCCGCGTCGAACGCGCGCAGCACATCCGCCTGGCGAGTGTGGGAGCCGAGCACGATCACGGGAAGGTCAGCCCGCCAGGGATAGCTCGTGGGCGTATCGGTGCTTCCACGGATCCTCTGCAAGAGCTCGAGCGCGCCGCGCGGCGGGTCCAGTTCGCCGAGCACCACGAGCTGTGGCGCTCGTGCACTCGCCGTGACGGTTGCGCGCCCGACGTTCTCGGCGAGGTCGGCGGTATAACCGTCTGCGAGTAGTTGCTCGACGAGTTCCCGTCCCAGGGTCGGATCGCGCTCGACGACGAGGATCTCTCCGCAAGCATCAGTCATCGCCCGTTCCCACTTGACTGCGACGAGTCAGGTCTTTGACGGCGGCCGCGAACTCGCGAACTGCCTCCACGCGCTCGACGGTCCGCTGTCGCTTCGGCGGCTCGCCACGCTCTTTGCGTTCGGCATCGACCGCGTCGGCCTCCTTGAGATCGTCCTCGGCGACGAGCAGGCGCACCTCGAGCGCCTCGATCATCGCCTGCCCGTGCTGGCGGAGGTCCAGGCGCAGGGCGGATGAGTGTTTGGGCTCGCTCCAGCCGATCAGGTCAAGCAGCGCCGGCAGCACTGGTCGACAACAGCAGGATGACCATCGCGGCGCTGGGCCCAGCAGACGAGCGCTCACTCCAAGCGAGGGTCGCCGGTCCGGCCGCGCTGCTCGTCGCAAAGGCTCACAAGCTCCACGATCGTGTCGCGAGAGGTAGCGCGGCCCGGCTCGAGGACAAGGACGCCTCCGATGTCGTCCGACTCATGCAGACGACGAGGCCGGACGAGATCGCGGTCACGCTCAACGCCCTCACCCAGGATGCGATCCCGGGCCTTCGACGACCGCGGCCACCTATATCGAGGAGCTGTTCGGCAGACGCGGATGCCCCGGCATCGAGATGCGTCAAGAGCGTTGCGAACCGCGATCCCCGAGGATAGGGTACAGGCGATTTGCGTCGCATACGTCACGGCTCTCCGCCGTTAGGCAAGCATGCGCGAGTCGGCTCTGCCGAATAGGCTCCCGCCGTGGTCAAGGCCCTATTAAGCCTCGGCCTCGAAGACGGGCAGGCTGCGTGAGATGAGCGGGCGATCGGTATTCAGTCTGCGAGCAGCGCTACGCGGCGAGGTTCCCGACAGCCGGAGCGCGAGATATCAGGCGGTCGTCTCGGTGCCGAGTTGCGCGACGCCGGCGCGGGCGATGTCCTGCTCTTCGATCAGTTCGGCGTCGCGGTCGACGGCGCCTACGAGGGCGGCGTGGGCGATGCCGAGGGTGGTGCGCAGGTTGCGTGCTGTACGGGCGCGGTTCAGCTTTGCGAGGGAGTTCACCGCCGCGGGGGAGAGAGCCTGGCTGCTCGGGGCGCCGGCGGCGAGTTGTGTGCGCCGGTCGAGGATCCGCTCCAGCTGGCCGCTGACGATGGACGGCACTGGGAGCAGCCGCTCGAGCGCGCCGTGCTCTTGTCTTGTCCGCTGGAAGCACTCCATGTCGAGGTATTCCTCGTGCACCGCGACGATCACGCCGGCGTGCAGCGCGGTGAGGGCGCGCAGGACCGGTCCGAAGAATGCTTCGATGAGCTGTTCGCGGGTGCTGCCGGAGCCCTGGCGGCGGGTGAAGCTGTCGGAGTCGTCGATGACGATCACCGGATGGCGGCCCGTCTCGGCTATCGCTTCGAGGGCGCGGTTGACGTTCTCGAGCATCTCGCTCGCGGGCCGCTTGAGATCGACGCCTTCAAGCGTTGAGGTGACCTCGCCGGCGAGCTCCGCGCTGGCTACCCAGAACTTCGCTGCGAGCCGCGCGCCGCGCTGGCGCTCCTTGCCGGGGAGGGGGCGTCGGTCGGCGGCGGCGGTGAGGATCGCCTCGCGCTCTTTGGATGTGAGTGTGCCCGCGCGCTGAGCGTCCCTGACGATGCCTTGGATTAGGTGGGCTGCGAAGCGGCGTACGTCGAGCACGACTGCATCCTCGTCGAAGGCTACGGACACCCAAATCGGGGCGGTAGCACCGCCCGGATCGTCCAGGGCGTAGCGCAGCAGGCTTGTCTTGCCGCAGCCGATCGGGCCCTGGACGCCGAGCCGCTCGCTGCTCTCTGCGGCGCGGACGACGCCGCTCTCGGTGCCTGTGCGCTGCTCGTCGTCGAAGGGAACGTGGTAGGCGGGCATGTCGACGTGCAGCGGGCTGCCGTCGAAGGCGTGCTTGTCGAGTAGCTGGTTGAGGGTCGTGTTGCTCATGCGGGCGTCTTGATCGTGAAGCGGCGTGCAGGGCGGCCGGGTCGTGCTTCCTTGGCCTGCTCGACGGTTTGCAGCAGTCCGGCGGAATGCAGTTGGTGCATCAGCTGGCTGGCGCGCTGGCGGCTCGCGCCGATCTGACGCAGCATGCTCTCATCGGAGGCGGATGCCGCCCCATGCTCTGAGAGGTACTCGACGAGGCGTCCGGCAAGCGGCCCGGCGAGGCTCGTGGCCTTCTCTACCAGCTCGCGGGCGGGGGCTTCGTCGGGTGAGATGCCGGCTTGGATGTCGGCGGCGGCGCGCAGCAGCCGGCGCGCGTTGCCGTCTCCCGCCGCGAGCGCCTTCTCCACATCCGGCTCTCGGAGGTTGGGGATGTGGGCGTGCAGCAGCTTGCGCGCATCCGCGTCTGAGAGCGGCGCGAGCACGACGGTGTGCGCGAAGAACGCGTCCGCCGGCGGCTCGCGGTAGAGCGCTCCCGCGACGCTATCGCCGGCGACGATCCAGCTTGCTCCCTGCAGCGTCCACAGCTCGTTGCGCAGCGTGCCGAACACGCCGTGCGCGACGGCCGGGAGGACCTCGTCAATCATCAGGCACACCGGACGCCCTAGTTCTGCGAGTCGCTCGCCGAGCAGGTCGATCAGCTCCATCAGGATCGCCGGCTGAACGACTGTGCCGAATGGGCCGTCGGGCATCGAGAGTGCCTGCAGGTCCTCGAGCCAGCGCGCGCGCGAGCCGTCTGGCTGCGCCAGGCGCCCGACTCGAGCGACGAGCACCCCCAGCAGCTGCGCCGGGTCGCGCGCGAGCTCGCCACTGATCAGCACCGAGTCACGCGGCTCCTCTTCACGGGCGAGCAGCCATGCCACGTGGTTGAGCTGCGAGGTGCGCCCGCTGCCGCGCTCGGCGAGAACCAGCACCGGCTGCGATGCCCGGACCGCCTCGATGATTGAGCTGGTTTCGTCGGCGCGGTCGATGAACCGGCGCTGGTCTGCGCGGGACTGGGCGAGCGGCTGAATGAGCACGGTAGCTATATTAGCAAAACAATTGTGCTCATCGCTAGCACAACTGGGCGCTACGAGTGCCCGCGGGAGTCACCGCCGCCGCCGCGCACCAGGCCGGCGCCCGAGCTTTCAGGAGAGCGACGCTCACCGGCACCGGCCTTGTTTGCGTTTGCGCACTCATCGCGGCACAACGTGACGCCATAAGCGCCTGGATGCAAACACGAGGACGGGAGGATGCAGGACTAGCGTCGCTGCGACGTTGCCGTTCTTTTCCCGCGCCGGCGACCGTTCTTTTCTTGCCGTGGCGGCTCGTCCCCGCAGCCGGCTCAGGCGCCGCCACCACCACGCTCTCGCAGCCATCCGACCTCCCGGCCGAGCGGCCACAACTCCTCGATCCGGTGCGCGATGGCTGCTACGATTCGCCCCTCAGCGAGGGTTCCCTGGGCCACAGGGCCGGTCGCAGGTTTAGGGATCAAACCCGCCCCCGCTATGGCCTTATTTGCGACCATCGACGCATCACGCCGGTGAGCAGCACGCCAACCTGTTCGGCGGCCGGCGATGAGTTCCCCAAAGTAGGCTGAGTCCCTGTGTATCTGACCCTGACCGCGAGACGAGGAGATCGTCTGGTGGGGCAGAGCTGCGGCCTATCTGTTCCTGTCGCTCGCCGGTGCCGCCGGGCAGCCGGGCGGTTTCGTGATCGACGTGGAGAACGCCACGGAGGCGAACCTGAGGGGCATCTCACGATGACCATCGTCATCACCGCGTTTGAGCGGTCGCCCGATGGCGGCAAAGGCCTGGCGCGCGATACGCGCGTTCGCTGGGCGCTTGAGGAGGTGGGCCAGCCCTACGAGGTTCGCCTCCTCTCGTTCCGCGCGAAGAAGGAACCCGCGCATCTGCGCCTTCATCCTTTCGGCCTTATTCCGACGTATGAGGAAGGCGATCTCGTCCTGTTCGAGACAGGCGCGATCGTCTTGCACATCGCCGAGCACCATGCGGGACTGTTCCCGGGCGATGCCAATGCACGGGCGCGGGCAATCGCCTGGATGTTCGCCGCGCTCAACACCGTGGAGCCGCCGGTCCTCGAACTCGTGATCGCCAGGTTCGCAGAGGGTGAGGAGCCATGGGCCAAAGAGCGCCTGCCGCTGGTCAAAGACCGCATTCGTGATCGACTGGTCCAGCTGTCTGCCCGCTTGGGCGATGCCGACTGGCTCGACGGGGACTTCAGCGCGGGCGACCTCATGATGGTGTCGGTGCTGCTCAGGCTTAGACCTTCGGGCCTCCTGGAGGAGTTTCCGATGCTGGCTGGCTACGTTGCCCGCGGTGAGGCGCGGCCTGCATACGAGCGGGCTTTCGCCGCGCAATGGGCGATCAACGCCGGTCATCCGCAAGCTGGGTGACGAAGTTCTGCATTGCGTCGTCGTCCCGGGACTCGGCGGTGGCGGACATCTCACCGCGACCGGGACTTCTCCTATGCGCGACGAGCAGGACTCTCGCCAAGTCTGGTCGGCAGCCCCGCTCCTCGTCGTGGGTGGAGCTTTGAGCGACATCCACCGTCCAATGCGAGGTCGCCGCGGAGTTCCGTGTCGCGCGGGGTGTCATCTGAGAGTCGACGTCTGATCTGGCCCCACTGTCGACGTTTGAAGTGGCCCCACCTCTGTCCGATCTGAGCCGGACGCTGGGCGCTCTGTTGAGCGCTACGCGAAAGGTCGGAAGGAGTGAGCAGAGTGGAGCAGTTCGAG
>DATJTT010000047.1:0-27285 GCA_035503075.1 Solirubrobacteraceae bacterium | reverse complement strand
AGGGCTCCGCAGCGCGAGCGGCGAAGCCGCCTGACCCGGACAGCCCGTGGCGGATGATCTTGATCTCCGTCATCGGCCGGCCCTACGCCTTCGGCTCTTCGACTACTTCGGCGTCCACGACGTCCTCCTCCTCGGACGAGCCGGCGCCGGCGCCGGCGCCGTCCGTGGAGGCGCCGTTGCCGGAGGCCGCAGCCTGCTCCTGGGCGCGCTGGTACATCGCCTCGGAGACCGCGTGGAAGGCGGTCTGCAGGGCCTCGGCCTTGGCGTTGATCGCGTTCGGGTCCTCGGACTCGAGCACCTCGCGCACCTCCTTGATCGCGGCTTCGATCCGCGCCTTGGAGTCCGCGTCGACCTGCTCGCCCAGGTCGGCGAGCTGGCGCTCGGCCTGGTAGGCGGCGTTCTCGGCGGTGTTGCGCGCCTCGGCGAGCTCGCGTGCCCGGCGGTCCTCCTCGGCGTGGGACTCGGCGTCGGCGACCATGTTCTTGATTTCGTCGTCCGAGAGCCCGGAGCCGGCCTTGATCTCGATCTTCTGCTCCTTGCCGGTGCCGAGGTCCTTGGCGGACACGTTGAGGATGCCGTTGGCGTCGATGTCGAACGCGACCTCGATCTGCGGGATGCCGCGCGGCGCGGGCGGGATGCCGGTCAGCTGGAACTTGCCGAGCGACTTGTTGTACTGGGCCATCTCGCGCTCGCCCTGCAAGACGTGGATCTCGACCGAGGGCTGGTTGTCCTCGGCGGTCGAGAAGACCTCGCCCTTGCGCGTGGGGATCGTGGTGTTGCGCTCGATCAGCTTGGTCATGACGCCGCCCTTGGTCTCGATGCCGAGGGTCAGCGGCGTGACGTCGAGCAGCAGCACGTCCTTGACGTCGCCGGCGAGCACGCCCGCCTGGATGGCCGCGCCGACGGCGACGACCTCATCGGGGTTGACGCCGCGGTGGGGCTCCTTGCCGGTCAGCTCTTTGACCTTCTCCTGTACGGCCGGCATGCGCGTCATGCCGCCGACGAGCACCACGTGGTCGATGTCCTTGACGCCCTTGCCTTTGGCGTCGTCGAGCGCCTGGCGCACGGGCGCGACCACGCGGTCGAGCAGGCCGCTCGTGAGTTCGGAGAGCTTGGCGCGCGTGAGGCGCGTGTCCAGGTGCTTGGGCCCGGAGGCGTCGGCTGTGATGAACGGCAGGTTGATCTGCGTCTCCTGCGTGGTCGACAGCTCGATCTTGGCCTTCTCGGAGGCCTCGTACAGGCGCTGCAGCGCCATCGGGTCGGCCGACAGGTCGATGCCCTGCGACTTGCGGAATTCGGCGACCAGCCAGTCGACGATCGCCTTGTCGAAGTTATCGCCGCCGAGGTGGTTGTCGCCGGCGGTGGACTTGACCTCGAACACGCCGTCGCCGATCTCGAGGACGGACACGTCGAAGGTGCCGCCGCCGAGGTCGAACACGAGGATCGTCTGGTCTGACTCCTTGTCCAGGCCGTACGCGAGCGACGCGGCGGTCGGCTCGTTGATGATGCGCTTGACGTCCAGCCCGGCGATCGTGCCGGCGTCCTTGGTCGCCTGGCGCTGGTCGTCGTTGAAGTACGCGGGCACGGTGATGACCGCCGAGTCGACGCTCTCGCCGAGGTACGCTTCCGCGTCGCTCTTGAGCTTCTGCAGGATCATCGCGCTGATCTCCGGGGGCGAGTGCTGCTCCCCGCCGGCCTCCACGCGCGCGTCGCCGTTGGGGCCGGCGACGACCTTGTACGGGACGATCGCCTCCTCCTCGCGGACTTCGGCCTCCTTGCGGCCCATGAAGCGCTTGATCGAGAAGACCGTGTTCTGCGGGTTGGTGACCGCCTGGCGCTTGGCGACGGTGCCGACGAGGCGCTCGCCGGAGGCGGTGAACGCGACGACCGACGGGGTCGTGCGTCCGCCCTCGGCGTTCTCGATGACGGTCGGCTCGCCGCCCTCGAGCACCGCCATGCACGAGTTGGTCGTGCCCAGGTCGATGCCTATGGTCTTGGCCATTGGGTAGTGCTCCTTCTGATAGGACTCGCCGATGACGGCGCTGCGCGCCGGCTCGACTGATAAACCTTTACAAATCTAAGTCAGAGTATGTCAGATTTCTTGCGAAGCGTCAAGTGGGCTCGGAGAAGGTCAGGGCCGCGCGTGCGCGGCCCTGGTGGAGGCCGCATGCGGCCTCCACGGGACCCCGTACATGTACGGGGTCCCCGACCGGTGCATGCACCGGTCGGCAGGCCGGCACATGTGCCGGCCTGAACAGCGCACGCGCGCACATCCGCACCCCCCAATCGGGGGTAACGAGGTAACTCGGGCGCGCAGGACGGGTAAGCCGACAGGGATGACCCGGCTCGAGCGCAACGTGAACATCACCGCCGTTGTGGTTCCGTTCCTGGGCGTGATCGCGGCGGCGGCGCTGCTGTGGAACCACTTCCTGGGGGCGCGCGACCTGGCGATCTTCGCGGTCATGTACGCGCTCACGGCGATCGGCATCACGGTCGGCTTTCACCGGCTGCTCACCCACCGGGCGTTCGACACGCGCCCGTGGCTTCGCTACACGCTGGCGGTGCTCGGCTCGATGGCGCTGCAGGGGCCGGTGATCGACTGGGTGGCCGACCACCGCAAGCACCACACGTTCACCGACGAAGAGGGCGACCCGCACAGCCCGCACGCCGGCCGCGGCGCGGGCCTGCGCGGCATGGTCGCGGGCCTGTGGCACGCGCACGTCGGCTGGCTGTTCGAGACGCACGGCCAGGCGTCCTCCAAACGCTTCGCGCGCGACCTCGTCGAGGACCCGGTGATGCGCCGCATCAACAAGGGCTTCCCGCTGATCGCGCTCGCGAGCCTCGCGCTGCCGTTCGCGCTCGGCGTCGCGCTCAGCGGCGGCTCGCTCGTCGCGGGCGGCCTGTCCGCGCTCTTGTGGGCGGGGCTCGTGCGGATCTTCCTCGTGCATCACATCACGTGGAGCATCAACTCGATCTGCCACTTCTTCGGCAGCCGCCGCTTCGACACGGACGATCAGTCCACGAACGTGTTCTGGCTGGCGCTGCCCTCGCTCGGCGAGGCCTGGCACCACAACCACCACGCCTTCCCGCAGTCGGCCTTCCACGGCCTGCGCTGGTATGAGCTCGACCCCTCCGGCTGGCTGATCCTCGGGCTGCGGCGGGTGGGACTGGCGTGGGATGTCGTGACCGTGACGCCCGAGCGCGCCCGCGCGAAGCTGGCCGCGCACCCCGAGAGGGATACCGTGTCAGCAGCGAGCTGAGGGTCGCCGGCGCACCGCGCCCGGCGGCGCCGGGCGGCAGCCGGGAGCGCTACCTTCAAGCCATGAACTTGGTCCCGACGGGGCCCGCGGAGCCCGCGGAGCCCGCCGTGGCGGCGGGCGAGGGGGGTTTCAAGCCTCGGCTGCGCGGCGTGCTGCACGAGTACGCGTTCTTCGTGTCGCTCGCGTGCGGTGTCGCGCTGGTGCTCGCCGCGACGGACGGGCGCGCGCGGCTCGCGGCGGGCATCTACGCGGGCGCGGTGTCGGCGCTGCTGGGCACGAGCGCGCTGTATCACCGCGTCACCTGGCGCCCGGCCGCGCGCCGCTGGATGCGCCGGCTGGACCACTCGATGATCTTCGTGCTGATCGCCGGCACGTACACGCCCGTCGCGCTGCTCGCGCTCAAGGGGCCGCTCGCGAGCACGATCCTGATCGTGCTGTGGCTCGGCGCGCTCGGCGGGATGGTCTTCAAGCTGCTGTGGATCGACGCGCCCAAGTGGCTGTTCGCGGCGGTGTACGTGGCGCTCGGGCTCGTGACCGCGGCGGTCGTCGGCGAGCTGCCCGCGGCGATCGGCTGGCTCGGCGCGGCCGGCCTTGCGGGCGGCGGGCTGCTGTACGCGATCGGCGCGGTCGTGTACGCGAGCGGCCGCCCGAACCCTTGGCCGAAGGTGTTCGGCTATCACGAGGTCTTCCACACGCTCGTGCTCGCCGCCGCGGCGATGCACTATGCGGTGATCGCGTTTGCGGTGCTGCCGCGCGCGTGAGCGGACCGGGGAGCGCCGCGAGGACGCGGTCGTGCCCCCCCGACGGGACCGTTGCCTAGCGGAAGGAGCCGCGGCTCGGGCACATGCGCGCGAGCGCGCACTGCTCGCAGTCCGGCGCGCGCGCGTGGCACGTGCGCCGACCGTGGCGCAGCAGGTTTACGTGCAGCTCGAGCTCCTGGCCGGGCGGGGTGAGTGCGAGCATCTGGTCGTGGAGCTCCTCGAACGGCGCGCCCGGGCGCAGCAGCCGCAGGCGCATGCCCACCCGCGAGACGTGCGTGTCGACGGGCACCTCGCGCAGGCCGAACGCGAACAGCAGCACGCACGCGGCCGTCTTGCGTCCGACGCCCGGCAGCGCCAGCAGGTAGTCGCGCGCCTGGCCGATCGGGACGTCGGGCAGCCAGGCCAGCGAGGGCTCGGCCGCCGAGCCGCCGTCGGGCTGAGCGTCGCAGCGGCTGGCCGGAGGGCCGGGCTTCTCTGAGATCGCGCGGAGGATCGCCTGGATGCGAACGGACTTGACCTTGGAGATGCCGCCCGGGCGGATCGCCTCCTCGACCTCCGCGAGCGGAGCCCGGCGCACCTGCTCCCAGCTGGCGAAGCGTTCGCGCAGGCGCAGGAACGCGACGTCGCGGTTGCGGTCGTTGGTCGACTGCGAGAGCACCGTGAGCACGAGCTCGGCGATCGGCTGGCCGTGCGGACGCATCAGTGGCACGCCGTAGACCTCGCGCAGACGTTCGCGGACCCTCACGACGCGCGCGCGGGTCGGAGGCGTCCAGGCGCTGCTCGGGCTGCGCACGGCTGCACGGTATCCGCCGGCCGCCGCCCGTATATGCTCGTGGCCGGTGGGCGATATGAGCGACGGCACGCGCGCGCTCGTGCGGCGGGCGCCCGCGTGGGCGATCACGACGCTCGCGGCGATCGCCTACCTGATCACCTCGCCCCCCAGCCCGGACCTGGCCGCGGCCAGCTATCGCAGCAACCTGTTCTCGCGCGTCGGCTTCACGCTGTGGGACAACTCGTGGTACGGCGGGCACCATCTGCCGGCGTACTCGGTGCTCGCGCCCGGCCTCGGCGCGTTGATCGGGCCGCAGCCGCTGGCCGCGATCTCGATGATCGCCGCGACCGCGCTGTTCGCGCGACTGATCGACGGTTGCTTGCCCGCGCGCGCGGTGCGCGTCGCCTCGATCTGGTTCGCGGTTGGCGCCTCGATCGCGCTGCTCTCGAGCCGCGTGCCCTTCGACCTCGGGCTCGCGGTCGGCCTCGCCGCCCTGCTGCTCGCGCGGCGTGCACGCATGTGGGGAGCGCTCGCGCTGAGCGCGTTGACCGCGCTCGCCAGTCCGGTCGCCGGGGCGTTCCTCGGGCTCGCGTTCCTCACCTGGACGCTCGTACGCCCGCTCGGGGCACAGGTCCGCGCGAGGCACGCGTTCGGGGGCTTCGCGCGCGCGTGGCCCGCCGCGCTGACGCTCGCGGCCCTGGTGCCGATCGGCGTGCTAGCGCTCGCGTTCCCCGAAGGCGGCACGCAGCCGTACGTCGCCTCCGCCTTCTTCCCGGACCTCGCCGGAGTGCTCGTGATCGGCGCGCTGATCGAACCGACGCGGGCGGGCGCGCGCGCGAGCAGCGAGGGCGCGCGTGCGGGCAGCGAGGGCGCGCGCGCGAGCCAGCCGAACCACGCGGAGGGCTCGGGCCAGGTGCTGCGCATGCTGCGCGTCGGCGCCGGACTGTACGCGCTTGCGCTCGTCGGCTCCTACATCGTGCCGAGCGCCGTCGGCGGCAACGCCGACCGGCTCGGGGCGCTGATCGGCGGGCCGGTGGCGGCGTGCGCGCTCGCGTGCGCCTCGCGCCGGCGCCGCCAGGCGCTGGTCGTGCTGGCGCCGCTGCTGCTGTACTGGCAGGCGAACGCGCCCGTGGCGGACTTCGCGGCGGCCGTCGCGGACCCGTCGGTGAACGCCTCCTACTACGCCCCCCTGCTCGGCGAGCTGCGCGCGCTGGGGGTCGGCTACGACGCGCGCCCGGCGCGCATCGAGGTGGTCGCGACCGCCGATCACTGGGAGGCGCGCTGGCTCGCGCCGCACGTGATGCTCGCCCGTGGCTGGGAGCGCCAGCTCGACCTGTATCGCAACGGGCTGTTCTACAGCCAGTCGGCGTTGACGGCGGCGCGCTACCGGGCGTGGCTGTCGCAGAACGCGATCTCCTACGTCGCGCTCCCGGACGCGCCGCTGGACTACTCCGCGCGCTCGGAGGCGCGCCTGGTGCGCACCGGCGGCGCGAGCTACCTGCACGAAGTCTGGCGCTCGCGCCATTGGCGGCTGTTCGCCGTGCGCGACGCCACGCCCCTCGCGCAGCCGCCCGCGCTGCTGCGCGCGGCGAGCAGCGACTCGCTCACGCTGTACGCGCCGCGCGCCGGCTCCTACGAGGTGCGCGTGCACTTCACCCCGTACTGGGAGCTGGCGAGCGGCGACGGCTGTGTGCGCCGCGCCCCCGGCGACTGGACCGAGGTGCAGACACCGCGCGCCGGGTACCTGCACATCGTGATCGGCTTCTCCCTCGCGCGCGTTTTCAACCGCGGACCCCGCTGTCGCTGACGCGAACTACCCGCTCCCTCGCGCGCGTTTTCATCCGTGGCCCCGCGGTCGCCGGCGCGAACTACCGCTCCCTCGCGCGCGTTTTCATCCGTGGCCCCGCGGTCGCCGGCGCGAACTGGCGTGCGAGCGCACTTGACGAGCCCGGCATCGTGCAGGAGGCCGGGACCGCCCCCAGACCGCAGGACAGGACCGCCGCCAGACCGGAGCATCGTCTAGGCTTTCGCAGGATGCTCGCCCGCGCTCGCCTCCTGCAGGCGCGTCTGTTGCCGCATGGCTGGCTCGACGCGCTGAGGCAGGTCTCGCTCTTCGCCGCCGCCTATCTCGCCTACAGGCTCGTGCGCGGGATGGTGGAGGGCGACGCCAACGAGGCGTTCGCACACGCGCGCGAGGTGATTTCGCTGGAGCGCACGCTGCACGTGTTCGTCGAGCCCTCGATCCAGGCGTGGGCGTCGGGCAGCCATTTCGTGATGGTGCTCTGCAGCTGGCTGTACGTCAACGCGCAGACCAGCGTCACGGTCGCGGCGCTCGTGTACCTGTACCTGCGCCACAACCGCAACTTCTACTTCGTGCGCAACATGTTCATGATCGCGATGGCGATCGCGCTGGTGGGCTACGTGATCTTCCCGACGGCGCCGCCGCGCTTCATGCCCGAGTGGGGCTTCGTCGACAGCGTCGCCGAGATCACCGGCGTGCACGTCTCGCACGCGAGCGGCTCGCTGAACGCGCTCACCAACCTGTACGCGGCGGTGCCCTCGATGCACGTCGCGTTCGCGCTGATGATCGGCTGGACGCTCTCGCGACTCGTGCGCTGGCGCCTGCTGCGCGTGCTGTGGCTGTTCTACCCCCCGCTGATCACGTTCGTGATCATCGTGACCGCCAACCACTTCCTGCTGGACGCTTTCCTCGGCGCGCTGACCGCGGGCGTCTCCGCGTACGCCGCGAGCTGGCTCGCGCGCGCACGCCCGAACGTGTGGCGGTTCTCGGCGGCGCCCAGCCCGCAGTTGAGCGCGAGCGGGTAGGCCGGCGGCGAGGATGGCACCGCCCAGGCAACATGCGCCCTCGCGGCGCGCGCGGCGCGCCGCGCTGCGCCCCGCGACGCGCCGCGCGCGCGCCCCGATCGGCGCGGGCGAACGCCGCGAGCTCGTCCGCAACCGCCTGATCGAGTCGCGCCTGACCCCGAACGCGATCTCGCTGACGGGCTTCGTGCTCAACCTCGTGGCGGCGGCGCTCGTGTGGGAGCGGCTGTTCTTCCTCGGCGGCGTCGCGTTCATCGTCGGCTCGATCATGGACACGCTCGACGGACGCTACTCGCGCATGTCCGGCAAGGGCACGCCGTTCGGGGCGTTCCTCGACTCGACGCTCGACCGGGTCGAGGAGGGCGTCGTGCTGGCCGCGGTCGCCGGGTACTTCGCGCTGCACGGCAACCGCCTGGCGGCCGCCGCCGTGGTCGTCGCGGTGCTCGCGTCGCTGATGGTCAGCTACACGCGTGCGCGCGCCGAGGCGCTCGGCGTCGAGTGCAAGGTCGGCATCGCGACACGTCCGGTGCGCGTCGTGATCCTCGCGATCGGCCTGCTGTTCGCGCGGGGCGCGTCGCTCGGGAGCTTCGAGCTGCTGCAGCCCGCCGTGTACGTGCTCGCGGGCCTCAGCCTGGTGACGGTCGCGCAGCGCATCTGGCACGTGCGGCGCGAGCTCTCGGCGCCTGCCGGACCGCCGGTGTGACCTGACGCGCCCGGCGGAGTAGTTAGCTCGAACTTCAGGAAGGGAGCTCTAACGTGAGCACACACACAAACGGTCGCGCCGCACCCCCCAACCGAGCACGAGCGAGCAACGGCGCGCCCGCCGCCAACGGCGCCGCGCGCTACCAGGCTGACAAGGTGCGCGTGGCGATCATCGGCGTCGGCAACTGCGCCTCGGCGTTCGTCCAGGGCGTGCACTACTACCGCGACGCCGATCCCGCACAGCGCGTTCCCGGCCTGATGCACGTGGACCTCGGCGGCTACCACGTGCGCGACATCGAGTTCACGGCCGCCTTCGACATCGACTCCAAGAAGGTCGGCAAGGACCTCGGCCGGGCGATCTGGGCGGGGCAGAACAACACGATCGCCTTCGCGAAGGTGCCGAAGAAGCTCGGCGTGCCGGTGCACCGCGGGATGACCCACGACGGCCTCGGCAAATACCTCAAAGAGAAGATCACCAAGGCGCCGGGGGAGACCGCGGACATCGTCAAGATCCTGCGCGACACCCACACCGACGTGGTCGTCTCCTACCTGCCGGTCGGCTCCGAGCAGGCGACCAAGTGGTACGTCGAGCAGGTGCTCGAGGCGGGCTGCGGCTTCGTCAACTGCATCCCGGTGTTCATCGCGCGCGAGGACTACTGGGACAGGCGCTTCAAAGAGGCGGGGCTGCCGATCGTCGGCGACGACATCAAGTCGCAGGTCGGCGCGACCATCGTCCACCGCGCCCTCGCCCGGCTGTTCGCAGAGCGCGGCGTGGAGGTCGAGCGCACCTCGCAGCTGAACGTCGGCGGCAACATGGACTTCTACAACATGCTCGAGCGCGAGCGACTGGAGTCGAAGAAGATCTCCAAGACCAACGCGGTGACCTCGATCATGGACCACGAGCTGCCGGCGCGCGACGTCCATGTCGGGCCCTCCGACTACGTGCCGTGGCTGACCGACCGCAAGTGGGCGCACATCCGCGTCGAGGGACAGGCGTTCGGCGACGTCCCGCTGAACGTCGAGCTCAAGCTCGAGGTGTGGGACTCGCCCAACTCCGCGGGGATCGTGATCGACGCGGTGCGCTGCTGCAAGCTTGCGCTCAACCACGGCGTCGCCGGGCAGCTCGACGGTCCCTCCTCCTACTTGATGAAGTCGCCGCACAGGCAACGCCCGGACGAGCAGGCGCGGCTGGACACGGAGGCGTTCATCGCCAAGCACGCCGGCCAGCCGCGCACGAGCGCGAAGGGCCGGCGGCCGCGAGCGGTCCGGGCCGGCGGGCGGTGAGCGCGGCGGCCGCGCGCTGACCGCCCGCCGGGACGACCGGACAGGCGCGATAATCGTGGGGCCGATGGACGCCACGTTCTCGATCGCCCACGTGACGCCGTACCCGTGGGAGGCCGAGGACAACGCCGTGAACGCGCACGTCGATCGGGTCGCGCGCGCGCTCTCGCGACGCGGGCACCGGGTCCTGGTGCTCGCGCCGTCGCGCTCGCAGGAGCGCGTGCGCGCCTCGCGCAGAGCGCTGCGCGCCGCGCGCGCCGGGGCCGGCGGCGCGCAGACGCTGCTCGAGGGCACCGACCGGGGCACCCCGCGCGTGATCGCCGTGGGCGAGGTGCTCGACTTCTGGGGCCCGGCGCGGGTAGGCGCCGCGCGCCGGCGTCCGGCGGCGCTGCCGATCGACGTGGCGCGCACGATCGAGGAACTGCTCGGCGCCGTCCAGCTCGACTTCGTGCACGTGCACGAGCCGTTCGCGCCGAGCACCTCCGCGAGCGCGCTGCGGCACTCGCGCGCCCTGAACGTCGGCTCCTTTCACTCCTCCAGCGAGCGCCTGCTCTCGACGCTCGTCGCGCGGCGTTTCGTCGAGAGCTTCTTCGGGCGTCTGGACGCGCGCGTCGCGAGCCTCCCGGAGACCGCCGGGCTGATGAACCACCACTTCCCCGGCGAGTACACGCTCGTGCCCGACCTCGAGGGCGCGGCGAGCGAGCTCGAGGCGATCTACCGCCGGCTGGCCGCTCGACGGCATCCCGCGAGCGGCGACGCGCGGCTCGCGCGCGTGCTCTCGACGCGCGCGCTGATCGACGTGGACCTGCACATGCACACCGACCACTCCTACGACTGCGCCACCCCGGTCGAGGTGTTGCTCGCGAGCGCCCGCGAGCAGGGGCTTGGAGCGATCGCGGTGACCGACCACAACGAGATCTCCGGCGCGCTCGCCGCGCGCGCGCAGGCGGCCGGATTCGACTCCCACCCGCCCATAAAAGTGATCGTCGGCGAGGAGGTCAAGACCGCGGGCGAGGGCGAGGTGATCGGGCTGTTCATCCAGGAGAAGATCCCGCAGGGGCTGAGCCTCGCCGAAACGGTCACCGAGATCAAGCGCCAGGGCGGCGTCGTGTACGTGCCGCATCCGTTCGACCGGATGCACGCGGTGCCCGACTACGAGCACCTGCTCGAGATCCTCGACGTCCTCGACGCGATCGAGGTCTTCAACCCGCGCGTCGCGATCAGCGCATACAACGAGGAGGCCGTCCGCTTCGCCGCCAAGTACCGCGTGCTCGCGGGCGCCGGCTCGGATTCGCACGTCGCCCAGGGCCTGGGCTCGGTCCGGCTGCGGATGCGCGACTTCGACGGCCCGGCGGAGTTCCTGCAGGCGCTGCGCGACGCGCAGATCATCAGCCGCCCCTCCTCGCTGCTGTATGTGCAGGCGCTCAAGTTCCTGCAGACGCGCGCCACCCCGCGCTCGGCGCGGCGCGCGCGCAAGGCGCGGCGCCTGCGGCGGCTGAACCGGGCGCACGGCGGAGGGCGCCGCTAGCGCCGCGGCGGCCGGCCCGCGCCCGCACGCGGACGGCGCAAGCGCAAGGACTGATGCACCGTCAAGGACAAGACGACGCCTCGTCAAATCCGTCGGGGTCGATGCCGGTGACCGATGACGAGATTCGCGAGAAGTACCTCGAGCGCGCGATTCGCGAGCTCAACAACCTCACGCGCGAGCTGCAGGCGTGCCCCCACTGCCCGCGCGGCAACCTGATGCCGGTGCTCGGCTCGGGGCACCCGCAGGCGGACATCATGCTGCTGAAGTACTCCGCGCTGCCCTCCGAGGTCGAGGAGGGCGTCGCCTTCTACGGGCGCGCCGGGGGAGCGCTGATGAAGTCGCTCAAGCGGCTTTCCATCGACCCGCTCGCCGTGTACGGCACGCTGTGCGTGAAGTGCCCGCTGAGCGACGCCTCGCTCGCGGACTTCGCGTGCGTCTCGCGCGTGGTCGAGGAGATAGCGATCGTGCAGCCGAAGATCGTCGTCGTCATGGGAGCCGACGCGCTCGCGGCGCTCGGCGAGATGGACATCCCGCTGGCACGCGAGCTGCACGACCGCTTCGGCGAGATCCAGCAACTGACTCCCACGATCGACTTGCTGCACGTCCCGAGCATCGACGAGTCACTCGACGAGCAGGACGCCAAGCGCGCGTTCTGGGCGGCGTTCCGCGTGCTCGGCGACTGGTATGCGGCGCAGCCGCCGTATTAGACCGGGGAACTTCGGATTAGAGAGTCCCGCGAGCTACACCACGAGCACGATCTTGCCGAGCTTGGCGCCGTCCGCGAAGTGCTCATAGGCCGCCTGCGCCTGCTCCAGCGGGTAGGTCGCGGCGACCGGCACGCGCAGGGCGGGCGCGCTGCCGTCGAACAGCGGCAGCACCTCGTGCTCGAGCCGGCGGGCTGCGAGCGCTTTGTCCTCCAGCGGACGCGCGCGCAGCGTCGAGCCGTGCACGCGGGCGCGCTTGCCCATCAGCGCCAGCAGGTTCAGCTCCGCCTTGGCGCCGGCCGAGACGCCGATCACGCTGATGCGCCCGCCGGCGGCCAGCGCCTGCAGGTCCTCCGCCAGGTTGGGCGCGCCGACCAGCTCGAGGATCACGTCGAAGGGCCCGCGCTCGGCGAAGCCCTCGGGCGGGATCGCCTCGGCGCCCAGCGCGGCCACCTGCTCGCGCAACTGCTCGTGGCGCACGGTCGCGGTCGCGCTCGCGCCGGCAGCCCGCGCGAGCTGGATCGCCGCCGTGCCCACCCCGCCGGCCCCGCCGTGCACGAGCACGCGCTCGCCCGAGCGCAGCTGCGCCTGCGTGAAGAGCGCGTCGTGCGCCGTCGTGAACACCTCCGGCAGGCCGCCCGCAGCCGGCCAGTCGAGCGCCTCCGGGACGGGCATCAGCTGGCGCTCGTGAACGATCGCGAGCTCCGCCTGGGCGCCACCGCCGACGATCGCCATCACGCGATCGCCCAGCGCGAAGCGTTCGGCGCCCGGCCCGAGCGCGGCGACCTCGCCCGCGAGCTCCATGCCCGGGATGTCCTGCGGCGAGCCGGGCGGCGCCGGGTACAGGCCACGTAGTTGCATCATGTCCGCTCCGTTCAGCCCGGCCGCGTGGATGCGCACGAGCGCCTCGCCGGCGCCCGGGAGCGGGTCGGGGTGCTCCTCGAGGAGGATCTGCTGCTCGCGGATCGTGGCTGCGCGCATCGCGCCGCCAGCCTATCCTCACACGGGCGCGCCCGGCGGCGCGTGCGGCGCGGCGCCGATACGCGACCGGCCCGCTCCCTGATCTCCGGGCCGTCGAGCGTGACGAACGGCTCCGGCTGCGAGTAGGAGGTGACTTGCATCGGCGCGCCGAGCCTACCCCGGGAGGGCGCTCAGCGTTCGAACAGCGCGACACACTCGATGTGGTGCGTGTGCGGGAACATGTCGACGGGGCGTACCCGGCGGAGCGTCCACCCGGCGGCGACCAGTTCGGCGGCGTTGGGCGCGAGCGTCGTCGGGTTGCACGAGATGTACACCAGCCGCTTCGCAGCGGCGTCGATGATGCGATGCACGACCTTCTTCGAGAGGCCCGCGCGCGGCGGATCTACGACGATCACATCAGGACGCCCGGCGCGCTCGACGAGCTCGACCAGCGCCAGGCGGGTGTCGCCCGCGAAGAAATGCGCGCCCGTCACCCCGTTGCGCTTCGCCGCGGCGATCGCGTCCGCGACCGCCTGCTCGACGAGCTCGATCCCCCACAGCTCGCCCGCGCGCGGCGCGAGCGTCAACGCGATCGTGCCGATCCCGCTGTACAGGTCGAACACGCGCTCCCAGCCCTCGAGCGCGGCGTACTCGCCGGCGACCCCATACAGCAGCTCCGCCATCTCGGTGTTCGTCTGGAAGAACGCCTCCTGGGAGATCCGCAGATCGAGCTCGCCCAGGCGCTCGGGCAGCTGCGCGTCACCCCACACGAGCTCCGTCTCGCCGCCCGCGGTCGTCTCCGCGAGGCTGCGCGAGCGCGTCCACAGCACCCCGCTGAGGCTCTCGCCGAGCTCCTCGCTCAGCGCGCCCGCCAGCCCGCCCGCGTCGAGCTCGCCGTCGGTGCTCACGATCCGGACCTGCAGCTTGCCCGTGCGCCGGCCCTCGCGCACGACCAGATTGCGCAGGCGCGCCCGCCCGTCCGGCGCCGCGGCCGTGCGCGCCGCGCGCGCGCCCGCGGCGCGCTGCTCGCCGGCGCCCGGCGCGGCGTCCAGATCGACGCAGGCGCCGCGACGCGCGCCACCCGAGCCGCGGTCCCACGCGCTGAGGCCCTGCGCGCGGCACCAGCGAAGCGCCGCCGCGCGCGCGAGGTTGCCGCGCTCGGACGCCAGCAGGCAGTCCTCGATCTGCTCCACGCCGTGCGCGCCCGCCGAGCCGTGGAAGCCGCACACGAGCTCGCCGCCCGCGCCACTCGCATCCGGGCCGGCGCCGAACGAGTACTCGAGCTTGTTGCGATAGCGCCATTGCGCCAGCGCCGGCACGATCTCCTCGAGCTCATAGCCGTCGAGCCGCCCGATCCGCCGCAGCGCCTCGTCCACCTGCCCGCGCTTGATCTGCAGCTGGCGCTCGTAGGCGATCACCTGCCAGGGCACGCCCGGGTGCTCGGCCGCCGGCTGCACGCGCTCGGCGCTGGGCTCGAGCAGCTCGAGCGTGCGCGCGTGCGCATAGCTGCGCTTGCGCTTGTGCACGACCGCGCGCACGCGATCGCCGGGGATCGCGCCCGCGACGAACACCACATAGCCGCCACCGGGTGCCCCGTCCGGGCCGTCGCCGATGCGCGCCACGCCCTCGCCGCCGAAGGCCAGCGACTCGACCGTCAGCTCCAGCTCGTCGCCGCGCTGCGGGCGCACGAAAGCGGGCGAAGGGATCGAGCGGCTCACGTCGAGCTCGCGCCGGCGGGCGCAACCAGCCACTCGAGCAGCGCCTTCTGCGCGTGCCGGCGGTTCTCGGCCTGGTCCCAGATGCGCTCGCGCGCGCCGTACAGGACCTCCGCGGAGATCTCCTCGCCGGGGTGCGCCGGCAGGTCGTGCATCGCGAACGCGCCCGGCGCCGCCGCGTCGAGCAGCGCGGCGTCCACGCGATATGAGGCCAGCGCGCGCCGGCGCTCCTGCGCGCTGGCCTCATCGCCCATGCTCACCCACACGTCCGTGTACACCGCGGCCGCCCCCCGGACCGCCTCGTACGGGTCGGCGTGGCGCGTCACCGTGCCGCTCGCGCCCGCCGGCAGCGCCAGATCCTCCTCCAGCGTGTAGCCCGGCGGCGAGGCCAAGGCCACCCGCATCCCGGCCAGCGCCCCCAGCAGCGCGAGCGAGCGCGCGATGTTGTTCGCGTCGCCGACGTACGCCAGCCGCACGCCCTCCAGCGGCCCGCACGCCTCGCGCAGCGTCAGCAGGTCCGCCAGCGCCTGGCACGGGTGGTGGCCGGCGCTCAGCATGTTGAAGACCGGCACCGCGCTGTACGCGGCGAGCTCCTCCAGGATCGCGTCCGCGCCCGTGCGCAGCCCGACCGCCGCGACGTGCCGCGAGAGCACCAGCGCCGTGTCGCGCGGCGCCTCCCCGCGCGAGAGCTGCAGCTCGTCCGAGCGCAACACGAGCGCGTGTCCGCCCAGCTCCTCGATGCCCACGTCGAAGGACACCCGCGTGCGCGTCGAGGGCTTCTCGAAGATCAGCGCCACGCTGCGATCCGCGAGCGCGCGCGAGGACAGCGGCGCGCGCTTGAGCTCCAGCGCCCGATCCAGCAGCGCGCCGAGCTCCGGCGCCGTCAGCTCCGTTCCGGTCAGGAAATGGCGCACAGACATCGAATCGGCCAGTGTAGGCGCTCCCTCCCGCCCCCGACGCCCCACTCCCACGCTCCCGCCCGCCGATCGATCGCCCCGACCCGCCGGCGGACAGAGACGGCCGGCGACGGCGCCTGGCGCGTATGCGATCGTCCTTGGGGACGAACTCGCCAGAAAGGATCACGCCCCGATGCCCAGGCCCGTTGCCGCTGTCCTCGCCTGCCTCGCGCTCGCGCTCCTCAGCGCCTGCGGATCCTCGGGCGCCGGCTCGAGCGCAACCTCCGGCTCCGGCACGACCAGCCCGTCGGGCACGCCCGGCACCGCCGCCGGCGGCGCGGGCGCGACGAGCGCCAAGACGGCCAGCGCCTCGAGCTCCGCGGGCGCGTCGATCAAGGTCGACACGACGCCCAAGTTCGCTTCGCCCTCGCCGTCCGCGCCCGTGCGGAGCGGGGTCGTTCAGATCGCCTACCGCAACATCGCGATCGACCCCGACACCGTCCGCGTAAGGCTCGGCAGCACGATCAAGTGGACCAACTACGACTCCGCCCAGGCCAACGTCACGAGCGAGGGCGGCCCGCTGAAGTTCGCGTCCAAGAACTTCGGCGAAGGGGGCACTTATGAGATCAAGGCCGGCAAGGCCGGCGTGATCCACTACGAGTGCACGCTCTACCCCGTCACCATGAACGGCACGATCGAAGTCGTCAGCTGAACTCCGCGCGGCCTTCTTCGGGCGTCGAGGCGGTCGCGTAACGACGGCGCGGAATGCGCCCCGCGCCGCGCGCGAGCAGCCCCGCGTGGACGGCCGCGCGCATCGCGCGCGCCATCGCCACCGGGTCCTGCGCGCGGGCGACCGCCGAGGCGGCCATCACCGCGTCACACCCGAGCTCCATCGCGAGCGCCGCGTCCGAGGCCGTGCCGATGCCCGCGTCGAGCACCACCGGCACGTCCACAGCCTCGCGGATCAGCCCGATGTTGTACGCGTTGCGGATGCCCATGCCGCTGCCGATCGGCGAGCCCAGCGGCATCACCGCCGAACAGCCCAGATCGGCCAGGCGCCGCGCGAGCACCGGGTCGTCGGTCGTGTACGGGAGCACCACGAAGCCCTCGTCGATCAGCTGCTCGGCCGCGCGCAGCAGCTCCGGCGCGTCCGGCAGCAGCGTGTCCTCGTCGCCGATCACCTCGAGCTTGACCCAGTCGGTCGCAAACGCCTCGCGCGCCATCCGCGCGGTGATCACCGCGTCGCGCGCCGTGTGGCAGCCGGCCGTGTTGGGCAGCAGCCGCACGCCGGAGTCAGCCAACACGTCGACCAGCGACCCGCGCGCCGTCGGATCCACGCGCCGCAGCGCGACCGTCACGAGCTCACTGCCGCTCGCCGCGATCGCCTGCGCGAGCAGCTCGAGCGAGGGGAAGCCGCCGGTCCCCAGCAGCAGCCGCGAACGCATGCGCCTGCCCGCGATCGTCAGGGCGTCCTGCTCTGCGGCGCTCGTTCCGGGCAGCTCGCGCGCGACGTCCGCCTCGCGCGCGTCGGCGATCGCGGGGCTCAGCGAGTCCGCCATCTGTCGATCATCCGCCCTGCATCGCCGTCAACACCTCCACGCGCGCGTCCTCGGGAACAGCGTAGGACTCCCAGCCGCCGCGCGGAACGACCTCGCCGTCGACCGCCACCGCCACCCCGCGCGCGTCCGCGTCGAGACCCAGGCGGGCGAGCACGCCGAGCACGCTCTCGCCGGGGCGCACGTCCGAGCGCTCGCCGTTCAGGACGATCACGCGAGCGCCTCCGCCGCCGCGCCGAGCCGCGACGATGCGCCCGCTGCCGTGAAGCGCTCGGGCGCGCACGCCGCGAGCAGCTGCGCGTCGGGCGCCTCGCCGGTCACGGCGCCCGCGAGCACGCCGGCGAGGAGCTCGGCCGTGAGCGGCGCGAGCAGGATGCCGTTGCGGTAATGCCCCGTCGCCCACACCAGGCCCTCGATCGCGCCGGCGCCGATCACCGGGGCGTTGTCCGGCGTCCCGGGACGCAGCCCCACCGACAGCTCCTCGATCTCGAGCTCGCTGATGCCCGGCACGAGCTCGTGGGCGTCGCGCAGCAGCTCATACGCGGCGCCCGCCGTCGGCGCGAGCTCGAAGCCGCGCTCCTCGACCGTGGCGCCGAGCACATAGCCGCCGTCCTCGCGCGGCACCAGGTAGCCGCCGCGGAAGCGCAGCACGCGCGTCAGGAGCCCAGGGCCGGCGGGATCGCGCAGGCGCACGCTCTGTCCCTTGACCGGGCGCACGGGCACGCCCGCGCCGTCGGGCAGGCCGCCGAGCTGCCCGCTCCAGGGGCCGGCCGCCACCACGACCTGCCCGGCGGCCACCCGCTCGCCGTCCTCCAGGCACACGCCGATGACGCGCGCCCGTGTGTCATCGAGCGCCACGCGCGCGACCGGGGCGTGCGCGCGCACCCGCACGCCGGCCGACGCGCACGCTCTGGCGAGCGCCGCGAGCGCCAGCCGCGGGTCGAGCGAGTGGTCCGCGGGCGCCTCCAGCGCGAGCCGCAGCGCGGGAAGCAGCGCGGGCTCGAGCTCGCGCGCCTCGCTCGGGCGCAATCGCCGCACCGCCAAGCCGAGCGCGCGGCGGAACTCGAGCTGGCGTTCGAGCTCGCGCGCGTCGTCCTCGTCGCGAGCGAGCAGCAGCGTGCCCGTGCGCATCAGACCGACCGACACGCCGGTGCACGTCTCCAGCTCGAGCGCGAACCCCGGCCACATCGCGACCGAGCGCAGGCCCAGCTCGAGCACGCGCCGCCCGCCCGCGCCGAACTCGACCTCCGCGACCGGCGCGAGCATGCCGGCGGCGACGTGCGAGGTCCCGCTACCGATCACTCCGCGCTCGAGCACCGTCACCGACATTCCCGCCAGCCGCGCCCGCCACGCGACCGCCAGGCCGATCACGCCGCCGCCGACGACAAGCACGTCCACTCCGGGGCTTTCGGGCATGCTGGTGATGCTAGTGGCAGGTCGCGGCCGCCGGCCGGCCGGCCCGGGGGGCGGGCACGTCCTTGGGGGCGGTGGGGAGGGCGGGCGCCGGCGGGCGCGCGGATCGCCCGTCGCCGGCTCAGGGCCGTGCCAGGTGGTGGTGGCTGCAGGTAAGTCCCACCGCCCGATATTTGGCTTCCTTGGTGACCAGGCAGTACTGGCCGACCCGATAGGCGGGCGGCGGCCTCCTGGCTGTGGGGCGGTGCGCGGCGGTGCTGCCCCCGGTCGTCTTCGCGCCGCACCCGCTCACGGCGATCGCGGCGAGCACGAGGATCCCGGTGACGCGCGTGGCGCGCATGCGTGGTGACATGTCGGGCACGAGCCTACTCTCAGCTCAGCGTCGCTGACATCGGCCTGCCGTTTTCACTCCAGTACAGGAGGCTGCCCGCTAGCGCCAGCGAGAAGCGTTCGTCGTAGTCGATGTGCGCGAGCAGCCTGTTTCCGCCGCTGTCCAGCGCGTGCACCTGGTAGTCGCCTTCGCCGTCGGCTTCCGCGATCCAGGCGACCGCGCCGTCGCTCTTGACGACGATCGCGGTGGCAGGACCGACGCCGATCGTGTCAGCGACCGCTTCGCCTTCGCCACGCGGTGGTTGTGCGTGCGCAGGCGTGCCAGTCGGCGCACGATTGACGAGCTTGCCGTCGGTCAGCCTCCGCACCGTCACCACCCAGTCTCCGGCGCTGATTTCCTCATATGCGGCCATCGAGCCGGCGAGCGTCTCGAGCTCGACGCCGCCGCCGCTCAAAGGCGTGCCCGCCGTCGAGGGCACACGGCCGAGGTAGTAGGAGCGTCCGGCGCGATACGAGCAGCCGTACACGCCGAGAAATTCGGGGTTCTGAGGGCGTTCGGGCGCCGTGTACACGACCGCCTGCGGATCTGCGGCGAGGATCCTCGAGCGTGGTCGTGGGCACTGAGCGGCCGTGCGCTCGCGAGCGCCCGCCCGCACGGGCGCCGCGAGGCAAAGAACCGCCAACGCGATCAGCGCACAGAGCCCGTTCGCCGTGATCGGTCGCATGACTGAGAAGACGATCGACGCCCCGAGAAGTTGCGCTCAGGACCCGCGGGCGCAGCGCGGGCGGCGATCGCCGTCGGGGGTCGTCGGCCGCGCCGGGGCGGCGCTCACAGCGCGTCAGTCCGGGCAATATCCATGAACTTCGCTCGGCCCCCCGTACCTGGTGCCCGTGGGGTTAGTCGCCTCGATCCGGAAATAAGCCAGAACGGTGTTGCAACCCGCGTCGCCTTCGGGGAGGATGATTTCGCCGCTCACTTCCGTGCGGCTCATCCCCGCCGCGAGTTTCGCGAGCGGGCTTTTACCACCGTACGCGGTAGTCGACGATCCGTATTCGAAGCGATATTCGGTGTTGAGTCCCTCGGGGTTCACGAACC
Organism: Solirubrobacteraceae bacterium; assembly: GCA_035503075.1. GTDB lineage: Bacteria > Actinomycetota > Thermoleophilia > Solirubrobacterales > Solirubrobacteraceae > Palsa-744. Next base: position 7,488 of record DATJTT010000047.1, on the reverse strand, counting down.
CGGTGACGGTGACGTGCCTGCCTCCCGCGCCGAGCGCGTCGACGGAGAGCCCGGGGCCGGTTTCAGCGATCGGCGGGCACCTGTGGTCCGGGTAGGCAAGCACGCAGTATGCCGGCCGTTCGTAGAGCTTGCCGGGCTGCTGTTCGACGAGCGCGCTGTCGAACTTGTGTTCTTCCTGCTGCTTCTTCGTCGGCGCGGCGTACTCGTAGTAGTACATGCGGTCGATTGGATATGACAACCCGCTGGGCAGGCTGAGGAACTGTTCCGCCGCCTTCAGTTGCAGTTCCCGCTTTTCCGCTCGCTGTGCTTCGGTCGTACCCGCCCCTTCCGGTTCCGCGAGCGCCGTCGGCGCTTCCCCGTCCTGGAGCTCGACGCCGGCCTCGCTCATGAACAGCCGCGGCTTACCCAGGCGTTCCTGCGCGAAGTGAGCGAAGTCGCGCGCCACGTCGTTGTTGCGATCGATCAGGTCTTGATAGTCGTGGAAGCCCCACGCCGTCGGCGTCCTCGGCTTGCCGAACCAATAGCGCGTGTATGGGTGGCGGGGACGTGGGTTGTGGCAGTAGTTATAGAGGAGCATGTTCCGGTAGCAGGAGGTGTAGTCCGGGTAGAACGTCGAGAATTCCCCGGCGACGACCGTGCAGCCGCTACACGGGTAGTGCGGCGCGATGTCTTGGAGGGTCGCGCGCGCGATCTCCCAGAACTGGGCGGCCCGCGCTTCGTCCTTGTGCAACGGATCTTGGGCGGCGTCGGGCTCGTTCCACGCGCCCCACAGCTTCACCAGCGGCCAGCCTCTGCTGCTGTGCCACCTGATCACTTCCTTCATGAGCTGCGTGACGAACTTTTTGTATTCCTGCGGGGAAGGCTGGGGGCATGCTTGTTCGGGTTTCGGCGCGCCCGCGCCCAGACATGGGTCTTTGGAGAAGTCCTGCCCGATCGTGATGTACGGTTCGAGACCCTGTTTCTTGACCTTCGTGAGCCATGCTTCCAGGGTGTGCCGTTCTTCGGTCCTGTACGGGGTCGCTTTGCCAAGCACGTCGAATGGGACTATCAGACGCGCGGTGCGCATATGCCTGCTCGTGTACGGCGGTCCGTCGAACAGGCGCGGGTCGAAGCCCGCGACCGCGTTGCCTTGTTCTTCGAAGTGTTCGTCGATATTTCCCTTTTCCTGCGCCTTGGGGTCTGAGATCCCGAATTTGACTGGATCGCGTTCGATGCTTTCCTGGTTGGTGGGCGCCGCGAGCAGCAGCTGCGCGAGCACCGGGTAGGCGCTGCCCGCGGGTGGCTTCACGGTGAGGGTCAGGGTGGCGCCGGCGACGGTGAAGTATGCGGATACGGCGCTGCCGTAGGCGTCGGTGACCGCGGGTGGTGCGATCACCATCAACGCTTTGCCCGCGGTCTGCGCTTCGGCGTAGCTCATCGCGCTGCGCTCGGCTTCGTATGAGCTCTGCGTCTGTTGTGGCTGGGGCTGGCCGTTTGGCGCTTCCGCCGGCGGCGCGGAGCTGGTGGGTGAAGAGGGGAGCGTTTCGAGCGGAGTTTCTTCTTCTTTGCCGGCTTCGGCTTCCGCCTGTTCGGCTTCGGCGCGTTCTTCGCCTGATTCGGCTGGCGCTTCGCCGGTGGTGCCCAGCGACGGTGCTTCGGCCGGTTCCGGCGCGCCGCTCGGCGTGGTCGTTTCCTGGGAGCTTTCAAGCACCGCGACCGAGCCGTTTGGCAGCTGCTCTAGTTCTTGATCGGGACCGAGATGGACCTGCCAGGAGAACGTGCGCGGCGCCTGCGCCGAGCGTAGCTGCAGGTACGCGCTCGCGCCGAGCGCGCTCGCGCGCGCGATCGTGTCGGTCGCGGGCCAGGTGTTGGCGAGCAGCGCCGCGGAGCCGTTTACGATCGTCGGCAGCGTGGTGGCGCGCGGCAGCGGTTCGACCGGCGCCAGGCTGATTTCGCCGGCGGGCGTGTTTACCGCGAGTTCCCCGACGGCTTCCTTGGACAGCGTGGAGCTCGTGAGTGTGCCTTGCGAGACGACTTCTCCGCCTGCGTCGGTCAGCGCGGGGGTGATGCTCTGGCCATCGAGCGTCGCTGTGGTCGAGACGGCGAGCAGCGCCGGATCGGTCTGTTGGGCGACTTCCTGAGCCCCCGCGACGCTGACTTCGTCGCTCGCGACGAGGGTCGTTCGCGCCGAGGTCGCGCTGCTGGCGCCGAGCGGGTCGCTGGCGGTCACCTTCACGCGCAAGGTCGAGCCGAGATCGCCCTCCCCGAGCGCGTAGGTGGCTTCGTCGGCGCCTTCGATCGGCGCGCAGTCTTCGCCGTTTTCGCCGCAGCTTTCCCAGCGGTACGCATAGGAGACGGGGCCCGAGCCGCTCCAGATCCCCGGAGCGGCGGTGAGCGTGCCTTCGAGCTGAACGACGCCCGAGATCGACGGCGCCGAGAGCTCGCGCAGCGCTTCGGGGCCGACCGTGGCGCTGGCAGCGGAGGCGGCGACGGTGCTGCCGCCGGCGTCCGTCGCGCTCACGAGCACGAGCAGCGAGGAGCCGAGATCGCTTTCGGCGATCGTGTAGGAGCTGTGGTCGGCCCCTTCGATCACGGTGCAGCTCGCTGCCTGGGTGCAGCGCTCCCACTGGTAGGCGTAGGAGATGGGTCCTTCGCCGGCGATCACGCCGGTCCCGGCTGTGAGCGTGTGGCCTACCAGCGCCGCGCCGGCGATCTGCGGCGGGCTCTCGACCGCGGGCGCCCGCGAGCTGGCCACCGGTGGCGTCACGTGCGTCGCCAGCGAGACTTCGTGGCCTTGTCCGTCGGTGGCGGTCACGAGCACGCGCAGAGTGCTCGCGACCTCGCTCGCGGGCGGCGCGTAGGTGGTGGCGCTGGCGCCGGCTATGTCCGCGCAGCCGCTACCGAGCTGGTCGCAGCTCTGCCACTGGTAGGCGTAGCTGATCGCGCCGGCGCCGGACCAGCTGCCGGGATCGGCGGTGAGCGTCTGTCCGACCTGGGCGACGCCGGAGATCGACGGGGCCGAGGCGTCGGCGAGCGCGCTCGGAGCACCGATCACGGGGGTGGCGGCGGAGACGTCGCTGAGCGCATCGAGGGCGTTGCTGGCACCCACCCTCACCCTCAGCGTGGTCGCGAGGTCGCCTTCCGCGAGATCGTATTCGGTGCCGGTCGCGCCTTCGATCGGCGCGCATTCGGCGCCGCCTTCGTCGCAGCTTTCCCATTGATAGCTGAGCTGCGTTTCGGTCCCGCCCCAGCGGCCGGGATCGGCGTCGAGCACCTGATGCTCGTCCGGCACACCCGTGATCGAGGGCGCTTCCAGCTCGCTGACGGCTTCAGGCTCGATCACCGCGGTCGCTGACGAGCTCGCGTGCGTCGTGCCGCCCGCGTTGGTGGCGGTCACGAGGACGCGCAAGGTGGAGCCGATGTCGCCTTCGCCGAGCTGGTATTCCGGGGTGTTCGCGTATTCGACCGGCGCGCATTCTTCGCCGCTGCGATCGCAGCTCTCCCACTGGTAGGTGTAGGAGACGGGCGCGGCCGCGTTCCAGCTACCGGTGCTGGCGCTTAGCACCGAGCCGTCTTGGGTGACTCCGGTGATCTGCGGCGGCGCGGTGTTCGACGGAGGTCCTGGCGCGAGGACCACCGAGCTCGCCGACGAGGGCGCCGACGCCTGCCCATAGGCGTTCGAGGCGGTCACGATCACTCGCACGGTCGCTCCGACGTCGCTCGCGGTGAGCGCGTAGCTCTGCCCGCTCGCCTTGGCGATGCTCCGGCATTCCTGACCGCTGCCGTTGCAGCGTTGCCAGCGATAGGCGTAGGAGATCGGTTGCGTGCCCGACCAGCTTCCCGCGTCGGCGGTGAGCGTCTGCCCGTCTTCGGCCCGCCCTTCGACCGAGGGTGAAGCGGTGTTCACCGGCACGGGCGCCGAGGTTCGCGTGACGGTCGCGCCTTCGACCGTGACCGCCGAGAGGTCGACGGCTTCTCCGATCAGGAACGTGCCCCCGCCGAGCACGATCGAGGCGCCTTCCTGCACGCTCCAGGTGCCGATCGCGCTCTGTTCGGGGACCCCTCCGCCGGTGAGCTCGAGCGTGCCTGTGAGGGCGTCGACGGCGCCGTCGTTGGTGAACTCGACTGCCACCGTGCCGGTGCCCGAGCCGGCGGCCTTCTCGAACGTCCCGGCGTTGAGGATGGCGGGCGCCGGGCCGGAGCCTTCGGGCTGGATCTGCGGTCCGAGGCACGATGCTTCGGAGTCATCGGCGAAGCTGCCGTCGTTTTCGAGTCGAGCGCCTTCGGACATGTAGAGCGTGCCCCAGCCGAACGTCAACGTCCCTTCGTTGACGAGCGTGCGGCCGCCCGAGAGCGTCATCGGTTCGCATCCCGAGCCGGCTTCGATCGTGCCGCTGACGCCGGATTCGACGATCGTCGAGCCGGAGCCCGACATGATCGCGTCGGGGCCCCAGTCAAAGCCGCCGGACACATACACGCTGCCGGCGCCGGTCAGCGCGGAGTTGCTGCCGCTGAGCGTCAGCGCCGCGAGCGTCGAGGCTTCCGAGGCGTTCGTGAGTTCGAGCGACCCTCCCGAGATCACGAGCGCGCCGGCGTCCTCGAGGATGCCGGCGTGAGCGCCGGCTTCGCTGACGCGAACGGTCGTTTCGGCGCCGATGCAGGCGATCGCACCGGCCCCCGGCGCGCTGCCGGCAGACCAGTTGGCACCTTCCTGCCAGGAGCCTTCGGAGGACCCGACCCAGGTGTCGTTGCACGCCGATTCGGATCCTGGAGGGGGCCCCGCGACGAGCGCTGAGGCCGGCGAGACGCGCGAAGCGACACCAGCCGCGTTGCTCGCGGTGACCAGCACGCGCAGCGTGTCGCCGACGTCGCCCGCGGCCAGCTGGTAGGTGGGCCCGGTGGCTCCCGCGACGTCGGCACAGCTTTCGCCGGCGCCGTCGCAGCTCTCCCACTGGTAGGCATAGGCCAGCGGCGAGGTGCCGGTCCAGGTGCCGCTGTCCGCAACCAGCGTTTGCCCCTGCTGGGCGCTGCCCGAGACTTCCGGAGCCGCGAGGCTCAATGGCGCGGTGACGGCCGTGGTGATGACGGCGCTCGCGGAGGAGCCGGCGGTCGCGAACCCGGCGTCGTTGGAGGCGGTGACGAGCACGCGCAGCGTGTCGCCGACGTCGCCTGGCCCGAGCTGATAGCTCGCGCTGCTCGCGCCTTCGATTTCCTGGCAGTCTTCGCCGTGTTCGTTACAGCTCTGCCACTGATACCCGTACAGGAAGGGTGCGCTGCCCGTCCAGCTGCCGGTGCTGGCGGTGAGCGTCTGCCCTTCCTCGGTGCTGCCGGAGATCGTCGGGGGCGCGGTGTTCGAGGGTGTGACCGAGGGCACGACTTGCGTCACCGCTGAGCTCGCGGAGGCGCTGCCGACCGTGTTCTTCGCGGTCACGAGCACGTCGAGCGTGTAGCCGGCGTCGGCCGCGACCACTTCGTATGTGGCCGCGGTCGCCCCTTCGATCCCTTCGCAGCCGCTGCCCATCGCGTTGCACAGCTGCCAGTGGTAGCTGTATTCAAAGGGTTCGCTGCCGGCCCAGGTGCCCGGTTCGGCGGTCAGTTGCTTGCCGTCTTCCGCGGTGCCGGTGATCGTGGGCAGAGACCGGTCGCGCGGCGGGCCCGGCGCGATCACGGCCGTGGCTGCGCTCGTGGCGCTCGCGCTGCTCGAGAAGTTTTCGGCGGTGACGATCGCGCGCAGGGTGTCTTTGCCGGTCACCTGCGAGGCGACCGGTTCATAGGTCTGGGCGGTCGCCGCGGCAATCGCTTTGCACGCCGCTCCTTTGCTGTTGCATGCCTCCCACTTGTATTTGTACGAGGAGGGCGGCGAGCCTTCCCAGGTTCCGTCGCTGACGGTCAGTTCCTGGCCCACCTCGGCGCTGCCGGAGATGACCGGCAACGTCAGATCTTTGAGCTTGATCGCTTCGACTGGGGCCGTCTGAGCCGAGGTCGCGGTCCCCGCGCCAGCGCGGTTGGTGGCTGTGACCAACACGCGCAGCGTCGAGCCGACGTCTGCGTTCTTGGCTTCATAGCTGGATTCCCTGGCGCCTTCGATGGCCGCGCAGCCTTCTTTGCAGCGTTCCCACTGGTAGGCGAAGGTGATCGGCGTCAAGCCGGTCCAGGTGCCTGGCTTCGCTGTCAACTTCTTACCGGCTCTGGCGGTGCCCGAAATCGTCGGCGGCGCGGTGTTGACGGGGAACTCGGCGGCGTAATAGTGCTCGAGGACGCGTTCGCCGGAGAGCGTGCGGGTGTAGAACGCGACGTTGCTGAGGCTGCCTTTGAGGTCCGGTTCGCCCGCGGGAAGCGACTTGCCCAGATAGTCGCTCGGCGCTTGCGCAAGCGAGGCGGGAGTGAGGGTCGTGCTGGTTGGCTGCCCGACGGGTTCGCCGTCCAGATACAGGGTCAGCGTGCCCGAAGCGGTCTCGGTGACGGTCACCAGCTTCCACGATTTCGCCGCCAGCTTGGGGGCCGTGACCTGTGCGACCGACCCGCCGCTCGTGTGGATTTCAAAGAGCATCGGGTGTTTGGCGAGCCCCGAGGACGGCGTCAGGTACATGTAGTTGCTGGCGCTCGAGCCGAAATCGAAGATCGGCTGCTTGTAGCTTCCGCCACTCCAGTTCACCCACGCTTCGGCCGTGAATTCGGTGGCGCCGGACAGCGGGCTCGAGGGCAGCGTGGCGTAGGCTTCCCCGCCAAAGAGGCCAGATTTGCTGCCCCCGAACGGGCCTTGGCCGCCGAGGGTGATGCCGTTGTTCGTGGCGGTGTAGCTCCCGGCGGAATCGGCGAGCGTCGTGGAACCGGCGGCGTCATCGAAGCGGAACTGCGCCGCCGGATGGTCTTCGGCGACGACGGTCTCATACGTTTCATATGGCTGCGTGCCGCCGGCGACCGCCGCGGCCAGCAGCAGGCCGAGCATCGCCGCGACCAAGCCGAGCAGCGCACGCCACGGACGCGTTATGTGCGACGCAACCTCCCCGCTTTGCCGCAACCGTGATATCGCTGCGCACCTCCCACGAGCGCCGCTCGCGCTGCTTTCCCCGCGCTTACGCGAAGGGCTGGGCCACGAGGCGGCCCGTGCCGACGGCGCTATTTTCGGATCGTCGGCACTCTACTCCGATCGTGAACACTTTCAATCGCCGGGACCGACAAAAAACATGCAATTTGCGATCAAACCGGAGGCCGTGCGGACGCAGCGGCGGGCGCGAGGCCATCGCGGACCGGGGTGCACGCGGGCCAGGACGACACCCTGGTCACCGATGTGCGCGAGGGCGTCCGGGCGCCGCGGGTCGCGGCAAGCGCGAACGCGAGGCACGGCACAACGTCGCCGCCGCTCAGTTCAGCGTCGCCGACATCGGCCTGCCGGCTTCGCTCCAGTACAGGGTGCTGCCCGCGAGCGCCAACGACGTCGGGTCGATTTCCGGGCCGGACGCAAGCACCCGACTACCGGTCTTGTCCACCGCATGAACCTGGTAGTAG
>DATJTT010000046.1:0-11062 GCA_035503075.1 Solirubrobacteraceae bacterium | reverse complement strand
CCTCGAGAACCCCAAGAAGTTCCAGGCGCTCGGCGCGCGCATCCCCACCGGCGTGCTGCTCTACGGGCCGCCCGGCACCGGCAAGACGCTGCTCGCCCGCGCCGTCGCCGGCGAGGCCGGCGTGCCGTTCTTCTCGATCTCAGGCTCGGACTTCGTCGAGATGTTCGTCGGCGTCGGCGCCTCGCGCGTGCGCGACCTGTTCGAGCAGGCCAAGCAGAACAGCCCGTGCATCATCTTCATGGACGAGATCGACGCCGTCGGGCGCCACCGCGGCGCCGGCCTCGGCGGCGGCCACGACGAGCGCGAGCAGACGCTCAACCAGCTGCTCGTCGAGATGGACGGCTTCGAGGCCAAGGACAACATCATCATGATCGCCGCCACCAACCGGCCCGACATCCTCGACCCCGCGCTCCTGCGCCCCGGTCGCTTCGACCGCCAGATCGCCGTCGACCGTCCCGACCGCAAGGGCCGCGCCAAGATCCTCGAGGTGCACACGCGCGGCAAGCCGCTCGCCAAGGTCATCGACATCGACGCGCTCGCCGGGCAGACCCCCGGCTTCACCGGCGCCGACCTGTCCAACCTGATCAACGAGGCCGCGCTGCTCTCCGCGCGCACCGGCAAGCGCGAGATCGGCCAGGACGAGCTCGAGGAGGGGATCATGCGCGTGATCGCCGGCCCAGAGAAGAAGACGCGCGTGATGTCAGAGAAAGAGCGGCTCGTCACCGCCTACCACGAGATGGGACACGCGATCGTCGGGCACTTCCTCGAGCACTCCGACCCCGTGCACAAGATCTCCGTCATCTCGCGCGGGCAGGCGCTCGGCTACACCATCTCCATGCCCCAGGAGGACCGCTTCCTGACCACCCGCGCAGAGCTCGAGGACACGATGGCGATGACCCTCGGCGGGCGCGCCGCCGAGGAGATCATCTTCGGGGAGATAACCACCGGCGCCTCCAACGACCTCGAAAAGGTCACGCAGACCGCCAAGCAGATGGTCATGCGCTTCGGCATGAGCGCCAAGCTCGGCCCGCGCGTGTTCGGACACGACCACGGCCAGCCGTTCCTCGGACGCGAGTTCTCAACCGAGCCCGACTACTCCGACGAGATCGCTCGCGAGATCGACGACGAGGTGCGGCGCATCATCGAGGGCGCGCACGGGCGCGCCAAGAGCATCCTCACCGAGCACCAGCACGATCTGCAGAACATCTCCGAGATCCTCGTCAAGCGCGAGACGATCGAGAAGGAGGAGTTCCTCGCGCTGCTCGCCGGCAAGAGCGAGGAGGAGGTCTTCGGCGTCGAAGAGCAGTCCCCACCGCAGCTGCCCGCGCCGCCCTCGCCCGTCGACCGCCCCGAGCGCGAAGTGCCGCGCCCGCTGCCCCGCCCCGGCCTCGCCGGCGGCGCCGCCGACATCCGCGCCACCGAGCAAGAGCGCCCCGAGCCTGTCTGACGGCGGCGTGCATCGTCCCTATCGCGTGATGGGGATCGTCAACGTCACGCCCGACTCCTTCTCCGACGGCGGCAAGTTCCTGGACGCGGGCGCCGCGATCGCACATGCGCGCCGGCTCGTCCGCGAGGGCGCGGACATCCTCGACGTCGGCGGCGAGTCCACGCGCCCGGGCGCCGAGCCGGTGCCCGCCGACGAGGAGCTGCGCCGGGTCGCGCCCGTGCTCGAGTGGCTCGCGGCCGCCGGTCTCGACGCGCGCGTCTCGATCGACACGTCCAAGGCCGTCGTCGCGCACGCCGCGCTCGACGCCGGCGCGAGCATCGTCAACGACGTGACCGCGCTGCGCGCCGACCCGCAGATGGCCGGGTTGATCGCCGAGCGCGGCGCCGAGTGCTGCCTCATGCACATGCTCGGCGAGCCCCGCACGATGCAGTCGCCCGCCGGAGGCGGGGCGGGCGGGCAGGGCGGGCCTCACTACGACGACGTCGTCGACGAGGTCAAGGCGTTTCTCGAAGCGCGCCTCGCGTTCGCCGTGCGCGAGGGCGTGCGCGAGGAGCGCATCATGCTCGACCCCGGCATCGGCTTCGGCAAGGGCACCGAGCACAACCTCGCGCTGCTGCGCCGCCTGCACGAGCTCGTCGCGATCGGGCGCCCGCTCGTCATCGGGACCTCGCGCAAGAGCTTCATCGGGCGGATCGTCGCGGCGGACGCCGGCCACCCTGAGCCCGCCGGGGTGCGTGAGCGGCTGCCGGGAACGATCGCCACCAACGTGCTCGCGCTCGAGCGCGGCGCGAGCGTCTTTCGCGTGCACGACGTCGCCGCCGTGCGCGGCGCGCTGGCCGTCGCGGCTGCTACGTTGGGCGGGCGATGGCCGGCCAGGGCGGGGACGAGGACGAGCTAGACGACGACCGCGACTCCGACGACGAGGATCACGAGCAGAACGCCGAGTCGGTCACCATCGAGATCACCGGGCTCTCGCTGTACACGCATCACGGCGTCAGCGACGCCGAGCGCGAGGTCGGCCAGCGGCTGGTGCTCGACCTGCGTCTCGACATCGGCGAAACCGACGCCACGGTCACCGACTCGATCGAGGACACCGTCGACTACGCCGAGGTCTGCCAGCTCGTCGCGCTCATCGCCCAGCAGCGCTCGCACAAGACGCTCGAGCGCCTGTGCAGCACGATCGCCGACCGGCTGCTCGCCGACTACGAGCTCGAGGGCGTGTGGGTGAAGGCCGCCAAGCCCGAGCCGCCGATCGCGCTCAGCGTCGACGAGGTGTCCGTCGAGGTCTGGCGCGAAGCCGAGGCGTAGTGCCCGCAACCGCGCCCGCGCGCGTCGGGCTGCTCGGGCTGGGCTCCAACGTCGGCGAGCGTCGCGCGCACCTGCAGAGCGCCGTCGACGCCCTGCCCGCCGCCGGCGTCGAAGTGATCGCGAGCTCCAGCACCTACGACACCGAGCCCGTCGGCGAGCTGCCCGACCAGCCGACCTTCCTCAACGCCTGCCTGCGCGTGCGCACGCAGCTCGAGCCGCTCGCGCTGCTCGACGCCGTCAAGCGCCTGGAGCGCGAGCTCGGACGCGCTCCCGGGGGCGTGCGCCACGGTCCGCGCGCGATCGACATCGACGTGCTGCTGCTCGGCGAGCTCGAGCTCACGCACGCGCGCATGACGCTGCCCCACGAGCAGCTGCTCACGCGGCGCTTCGTGCTCGTCCCCGCGCTCGAGCTCGACTTCGAGCTGCGCGCGCCCGCCGGATCCGGCTTCGTCCGGCTCGCGGACGCGCTCGCCGCGCTGCCTACCGAGGAGGGCGTGCGCTGGGCCGGGCCGCCGCTCCGGTTGCCTCGCGGCGGCCCCGCCGCGCCGGATGCCCGCTAGCGCGAGCTTCCGCGCCAGCCGCTCGTGCCTTCGGTCGCGGCGCCGTCCCCGCGTGCCCCCGGCGCGAGCGCCGGCCGCGGGTCGCGGGCGCCCGGCGCCTTCAGGAGGCGATTGCGCTGGTGCGCCACGAGGCCAGCGCCAGCAGCGTGCCGGGGCTGACGCCGTGTCCTGCCACCACGCACAAGCGTCCGTCGCGCAGCCACGTCACGACCTGCGCGCCATCCTCGGTGCTCACGCGGTACTGCGTGCCTGCACGGCTCCTCAGCACCCCGCCCGAGACGTGCGGCGCCGGCGCGCCCGCGACGATCGCGTAGCCGATCCAGCGTTTGTCAGTGTCCGCATAGAAGACCGTCGTCACAGTGCGTCCGTCGAGGCGATCGACGCGCTCGCCCGTCGCGCGGAACCCGAAGCTCCCTTCCCAGTAGGGGAACGCGATCCCATCGACTGCGACCGCCAGCATCGACCCGTCGCCCGGGCTCTGCGCCGGAGCCGACATCGTCGCCGGGCGCAGCGTCAGCGCCACCGTCTTGCTCAGCGTCAGCGTCGAGCCGCCGCCGCTCGAGAGGACCAGGACGAGCGCGAGCACCAGCGCGCACACCGCCGGCGCCCCCACCAGGCTCAAGCGGCGCGCACCGCGACCGCGCCCGCGCGGCCCCGTGCGCTCGGCGACCATCGACTCGATGCGCTCGTGCAGCCGCTCTGGCGCGCGCACGTCGATCGAGCGCACCATCCCGACCAGCTCGGACTCTGTGTATGGGGGTCGCTCGCTCACGACATCTCTCCACCGATAGAGACCCCGCCCGGCTGCGTGTCTTCCCGCTGCGCCTCCGCTATTCGCGGTCGGCCGGTGAGCGCGCCCGCAGTCATGCTCGTACCCGCCGCGCTCGCTGAAAGCCGCTCCGCGACCTGCTTGCGCGCGCGAAACAAACGCGTGGTCAGTGTCGACTCGCGCACGCGCAACGCGCGCGCCGCCTCGCGGTAAGAGAGCCCGAGGACATCCACGGCGACCAGCGCCACGCGAAACGCGTCCGGCAGCTGGGCGATCGTCGCGTACAGCTCCTGCACCTCGAACGCCTGCTCGGGCCGGTTCGTCGGCCTCGGGTCCGCGGCGAGCACCTCCGCGAGCGTCGCCGCCGTCACCGGCCGGCGCGAGGCCGTGCGCACGCTCGTCAGGAACGTGTTGCGCAGCACCCGCATCAGGTAGTACAGCTCGTCATCGCCCGTCAGCACGCGCGGGCGCGAGAGCACCCGCGCGAACGTCTCCTGCACCAGATCCTCCGCGTCCTCGCGCGATCCGCACAGCGCCCACGCCGCGCGGTACAGCCGGTCGACGTGCTGTGTCAGGGAGTTCGGATCGAGCGTCCGCATCTGGTCGCCGAGCGGACCGGTCGCCTGACCATGCGCACACTCGCCACCGCGAATGTAGCGCCGCGCGCCCGCGCCCGTGTCCGCCGGGACCGCGCGCCCGCGCTGTGTCCGCCGGGGCCGCCGGCCGCCCGCGCGGCGCGCCCGCGCCCGTGTCCGCCGGGGCCGCGCGCCCGCGCTGTGTCCGCCGGGGCCGCCCGCCGCCCGCGCGGCGCGCCCGCGCGCGCGCCACCGCCCGGCGTGCAGGTGCCGAGCGCTCTCGGTCTCACTCGCCTGAGCTCGGCGCGGGGAGCTCCTTGACCATCAGCGCCACCTGCTTGCGCTCGCCGTGGCGCAGGCGGCCGCGCTCGACGTAGCCGCGCGAGCGGTGAAAAGCGAGCGACGCGCGATTCGCGGGGCGCACGTTGACCTCGCACACCATCCGCGCCAGCGGCGCGGCCGCGGCCTCCATCGCGTCGTACACGCGTGTGGCGATGCCGCGGCGGCGCAGCTGCGCGGCGACCGCGATCCGGTCGAGGTACAGGAACCGCTCGAAGCGAGCCCCGAACCAGCGGTAGTTCTCACTGTCATAGGCCGTGCCCGGCGCGATCGCCAGCGCAAACGCCGCCAGCTTGCCCCCGCACTCGACCGCCACGCAGCGGTGCGCCAGCGAGCACAGCCACGCCAGGCGAGGCTCGTCGAGCTCGCTCAGCTGCGCCGCCGACGCGGCGTTCAACGCCAGCGCCGCCGGCCAGTCGGCACGGGTCAGCTCTCGCAGCTCCATACGCGCCGTCCCGAGCATAATTGCTCGCCGATGCTGCTGGTCGTCGACGTCGGCAACACCCAGACCCATTTCGGGATCTTCGACGGCGAGCACCTGCTCGAGCACTGGCGCTTTGCCACCGTGCGTCAGTCCACCGCCGATCAGCTCGGCGCCGCGCTGCGCAACCTGCTCGGGCTGCGCGGCTACTCATTCGAGGACGTGCATGCGTCGATCGTCTCCTCCACCGTTCCCCAGCTCGAGCCCGAGTGGACGGCGACGGCCGCTCGCTATCTCGACCACCAGATGCTCGCCGTCGGCCCCGGCACCAGGACCGGAATGGCCATCCGCTACGACAACCCGCGCGAGATCGGCGCCGACCGGCTCGTCAACGCGGTCGCCATCCGCGAGCGCTTCGGCGGCCCCGTCGTATGCGTCGACTTCGGCACCGCCACCACCTTCGACGTCGTCTCACGCGACGGCGAGTACGTCGGCGGCGCGCTCATGACCGGCATCGAGATCTCGCTCGAAGCGCTCTCCGAACGCGGCGCGCGGCTGCCCAAGGTCGACCTCGCGCCGCCGCGCAGCGTGATCGGCAAGAACACCATCGACGCCATCCGCTCCGGCGTCGTGTTCGGCTACGCGGGCGCCATCGACGCGATCCTGCGCCGGCTCTACGACGAGCTCGGCGAGCGCACCGACGTGATCGCCACCGGCGGCCTCGCCCGCCTGGTCGTGCCCTTCACCGAGGAGCTCCACGAGGTCGACGACCTGCTCACGCTCACCGGCCTGCGGCTGCTGCACGAACGCAACGTCTGAGGCACGGGCGCGCGGACGATCGGCTGTGCGGCTTTCGCCCCCGCTCAACCTCGATAATCGACCGATGCCCACACCCGCGCGACTGGATGAAAGCTGGCTGCTCGGCTCGCTGCGCGTGCCCAACCGCGTGCTGCTCGCGCCACTCGCCGGCATCGGCAACTGGTTCGTGCGCCTGCAGGCCAAGCGCTTCGGTGCGGGTCTCGCCGTCTCGGAGATGGTCTCCTCGCACGCCATCCACCACGGCAACCCGAAGACCTGCACCGAGATGCTGCGCATCGACCCGCGCGAGCATCGACCGGACCCGCCCGCGCCCGGCGGGGTGGGCGGGCCGGTATCCATCCAGCTGTTCGGCGAAGACCCCGCCGTGATGCGCTCCGCCGCCGCGCACGTCGTGGTCGCGGGCGCCGATGCGATCGACATCAACATGGGCTGCCCCGTGCCCAAGGTGCGAAAGACGGGCGCCGGCGCCGCCCTGCTCGACGACCCCGACCTCGCCGTCGAGGTCGCACGCGCCGCCGTTCAGGGCGCGCAGGAGGGGCGAGAGCGCGTCGCCGCACCCACCGGCCACCCGCGCGCGGGCGCGCCCGTCCCCGCCGCGGAGCAACCGCGCTCGGACGCTCCCGTCCCGGTCACCGTCAAGCTCCGCTCCGGCGTCCGCCCCGGGGAGGAGAGCGGCTTCACGCTCGCCCACCGGCTCGTCGAGGACGCAGGGGTCGCGGCCATCGGCTTTCATCCCCGCTCGGCCGCCGTCCACCACAAAGGCGCGCCCGACTACCGCCTGGCCGCGCGCCTGGTCAGATCGCTGCCCGCGCCCGTGATCCTCACCGGCGGCATGGACGACGCGCACAGCGCGCGCGAGGCGTTCGCCGCCACCGGCGCCGCCGCCGTGATGCTCGCGCGCGGAGCGCTCGGCAACCCGTGGCTGTTCGCCGAGCTCGTCCACGGCCGCCAGCTCTCGCCCAGCCGACAGGAGGTGCTCGCGGAGCTCCACTGGACGATCGACCGCGCCGTCGAGCACCTCGGCGAGGAGCGCGCCACTCGCTACCTGCGCAAGTTCTATCCGTGGTACGTGCCGCGCCTCGCGCTCGAGCCCGCCGCCGCCAGGGGCCTGCAGGAATCGCTCCAGGCCGCGCCAACGCTCACGCGCGCGCGAGAGCTGCTGGCGGGCGTCCGCGAGGCGCCCGAGCGCGTCGCGCGAGCGCCCGCGCCGCAGGTCTGAGCCGCCGCCGCGCCCGCCGTCCGAGCTCCCGCCAGCCGGCGCATTTCCCCCGCTATACTGCTGCGCTCGCCGAAGCCCCCGGCCGGCGACATCCCCGCTCGCAGCGGGGTTTTGTGTGTCGAAGAGCCGGAACTTCCACCCGCAATCGACTCTGCCCGCCCATATGCCGAAGGACGTCATACTTACCCCGGAAGGCCTGCAAAAGCTCAAGGACGAGCTCGACCTGCTGTCCACCGAGAAGCGCCGCGAGGTCGCCGAGCGGATCAAGGAGGCGCGCGAGTTCGGAGACATATCCGAGAACTCCGAGTACGACGACGCCAAGAACGAGCAGGCGATGGTCGAGAGCCGCATCGCCCAACTGCAGGAGAAGCTGCGCATGGCCACCGTCATCCAGGCCAAGGACCTGTCCACGGACGTCGTCCAGGTCGGCTCGGTCGTGCACGTCAAAGACGAGAAGACCGGCAAGTCCGTCAAGTACACGATCGTCGGCTCCGCCGAGGCCAAGCCCGACGAGCACAAGCTCTCCAACGAGTCGCCAGTCGGGCGTGCGCTGATCGGGCGCAAACGCAACGAGACCGTCGCCGTCAAGGTCCCGCGCGGGCCCGCGCGCAAGCTCAAGATCACCAAGATCGACGTCGGCCTCGACTGAGCTCGCCGCGATGAGCGCAAGCGAGGAGCCGCCCGCGTCCGGGGACTCCCACGCCCCGCAGCCGGCGCCCGCCGAGGGCTCGCGCGGGCCCGCGGGCGAGCCGGCCAGGCACGGTCTCGAGGAGCTGATCGCCGAGCGCCGCGCCAAGGCGCAGCGCCTCCGCGCAGCCGACCCCACCGCGTTTCCCTACACGTTCGCGCGCGCCGAGCCGATCGCCGGGATCCTCGCTGCCTACGACTACCTGCAAAGCGGCGAGGAGACCGAGGACTCCCACCGCGTAGCCGGGCGTATCGCAGCCAAACGCGGCGCCGGGCGCGCCGCGTTCCTCGACCTCGTCGATCGCAGCGGCAAGATCCAGCTGCACGCGCGCGTCGACGTGCTCGGCAAGGAGCGCTTCGCGCTGCTCACCTCGCTCGACCTCGGCGACCTGCTCGGCGTCGGCGGCGCCGTGCTGCGCAGCCGCCACGGCGAGCTCACGCTGCGCGTCGATGACTTCCAGGTGCTCGCCAAGGCGCTGCGTCCGCCGCCGGACAAGCACCACGGCCTGCACGACGTGCAGACCCGCTATCGCAGGCGCGAGCTCGACCTGATCGCGAGCGAGGACTCGCGGCGCGTGTTCATGGCGCGCGCACGGATCATCGCCGCCGTGCGCGCGTACCTCGACGAACACGGCTTCGTCGAGCTCGAGACACCGATCCTGCAGTCGCTGTACGGGGGCGCGACGGCGCGCCCGTTCACCACCCACCACAACGCGCTCGAGCGCGACCTGTACCTGCGGATCGCCACCGAGCTGTACCTCAAGCGCGCGATCGTCGGCGGCCTCGAGCGCGTCTACGAGCTCGGCAAGGACTTCCGCAACGAGGGCATCTCGCCAAAGCACAACCCCGAGTTCACGATGGTCGAGTGGTACGAGGCGTACGCCGACTACCACGACGAGGCCACGCGGCTGGAGCAGCTCGTCGTCGCCGCCGCGCGCGCCGTCGAGTACGCCGGCGAGATCGACTTCTCCATACCCTGGCGCAGGATCGGCTTCCGCGAGGCCATCGACGAGGCGACCGGCATCGACGTCATGGCCCACCGCGACGCGCGCGCGCTCGCCGCCGAGATCGCCGCGCGCGGCCTGGAAATGCCCACGCACGATCTCAGCTGGCCGGCGCTCGCCGATGACCTGCTGTCGAAGTTCGTCGAGCCCCGCCTGCAGCAGCCGACGTTCGTGTTCGACTATCCGATCGAGCTCTCGCCACTCGCGCGCGAGCATCGCTCGCAGCCCGGGCTCGTCGAGCGCTGGGAGGCGTTCGCCGGCGGGATGGAGATCGCCAACGCCTTCTCCGAGCTGATCGACCCCGACGTCCAGCGCGAGCGCTTCGCCGCCCAGCAGCGGCTGCACAGTCTCGGCGAGGCCGAGTTCCAGCCGTACGACGAGAGCTTCCTGCAGGCGCTCGAGCAGGGGATGCCGCCAGCCGGCGGCGTCGGGCTGGGAATCGACCGCCTCGTCATGCTGCTCACCGGACGCAGCTCGATCCGCGAGGTCGTCCTGTTCCCCGCGCTGCGCGACTGAGCCGCGTTCGAGGCCGCGCGAGCGCCCGACCGTCAAGCAGCGCCCTCGCTCTGCCGATGACCCGGATAGGGCAGGGTGGCCGGTTGGTAGACTGCTCCGCAAGGCGTCATCGGGGCCCCCAACGTGAGGTGGGGGACCTCCCGGCAGGAAGGAAGCGCACCATGTTCGAGCGATTTACAGAACGGGCCCGCCAGGTGGTCGTTCTTGCGCAGGAGGAGGCGCGGACGCTCAAGCACAACTACATCGGCACGGAGCACATCCTGCTCGGCCTGCTCCGCGAGGAGGAGGGCCTGGCGGCGCGCGTGCTCGAGAGCCTGGACATCACCGTCGAGCGCGTGCGCGCGCAGGTCGTGCGGATCGTCGGCTCCGGCGAGGAGGTCACCTCCGGGCAGATCCCGTTCACGCCGCGCGCCAAGAAGGTGCTCGAGCTCGCGCTGCGCGAGGCGCTCAGCCTCGGCCACAACTACATCGGCACCGAGCACATCCTGCTCGGCCTCGTGCGCGAGAACGAGGGCGTCGCCGCGCGCATCCTGCTCGACTTCGACGCCGACTCGGAGAAGATCCGCAACGAGGTCATCCGCATGCTCTCCGGCCCCGGCGGGCGCCGCCAGGGGCAGGGCAGCGGCGCGGGCGCGGGCGCCGGCGCGGGCGCCTCGGGCGAGGGCAAGAAGTCATCCAAGCTGCTCGACCAGTTCGGGCGCAATCTGACCAAGCTCGCCTCCGAGGGCAAGCTCGACCCGTGCGTCGGGCGCGAGACCGAGATCGAGCGGATCATGCAGATCCTCTCGCGGCGCACCAAGAACAACCCCGTGCTCGTCGGCGAGCCCGGCGTCGGCAAGACCGCCGTCGTCGAGGGCCTCGCGCAGCGGATCACGAGCTCCGAGGTGCCCGAGCTGCTCAAGAACAAGCAGATTTACACGCTCGACCTCGCCGCGCTGGTAGCCGGCTCCAAGTACCGCGGCGAGTTCGAGGAGCGCCTGAAGAAGGTCATGAAGGAGATCACCCAGCGCGGCGACATCATCCTGTTCATCGACGAGCTCCACAACCTCGTCGGCGCCGGCGCCGCCGAGGGCGCGATCGACGCCGCCTCGATCCTCAAGCCGGCGCTCGCGCGCGGCGAGCTGCAGACGATCGGCGCGACCACGCTGGATGAGTACCGCAAGTACCTCGAGCGCGACTCCGCGCTGGAGCGCCGCTTCCAGCAGATCCGCGTCGACGAGCCGACGATCGACCAGACCGTCGAGATCCTCACCGGATTGCGCGACCGCTACGAGCAGCACCACAAGGTGCAGATCACCGACGAGGCGCTGCGCGCCGCCGGCGAACTCGCCAGCCGCTACATCTCCGACCGCTTCCTGCCCGACAAGGCGATCGACCTGATCGACGAGGCCGCCTCGC
>DATJTT010000045.1:0-155529 GCA_035503075.1 Solirubrobacteraceae bacterium | reverse complement strand
CGGTGATCTTCTGCGAGAGGTCGCCGCGCGCGACCGCGGTCGTCACCTGCGCGATGTAGCGCACCTGGTCGGTGAGGTTGTTGGCCATGAAGTTCACGCTCTCGGTCAGCCCCCGCCAGGTGCCCGAGACGTCCTCGACCTCCGCCTGGCCGCCGAGCTTGCCCTCGGTGCCGACCTCGCGCGCCACCCGCGTGACCTCCGCCGCGAACGAGCGCAGCTGCTCGACCATCGTGTTGATCGTGTCGGCCAGCGCCGCCACCTCGCCCTTGGCCTCGACCGTGATCTTCTGCGAGAGATCGCCCTGCGCCACCGCGGTCGTCACCTGCGCGATGTTGCGCACCTGGTCGGTGAGGTTGTTGGCCATGAAGTTCACGCTCTCGGTCAGCCCCCGCCAGGTGCCCGAGACGTCCTCGACCTCCGCCTGGCCGCCGAGCTTGCCCTCGGTGCCGACCTCGCGCGCCACCCGCGTCACCTCGTCCGCGAACGAGGACAGCTGGTCGACCATCGTGTTGATCGTGTTCTTCAGCTCGAGGATCTCGCCCTTGACGTCCACCGTGATCTTTTGCGTCAAATCGCCCTTCGCGACCGCCGTGGTCACCTGCGCGATGTTGCGCACCTGATCGGTCAGGTTCGACGCCATGAAGTTGACCGAGTCGGTCAAGTCCTTCCACGTCCCCGAGACGCCCTTGACCTTCGCCTGGCCGCCGAGCTTGCCCTCGGTGCCGACCTCGCGCGCCACCCGCGTCACCTCGTCCGCGAACGAGGACAGCTGGTCGACCATCGTGTTGACAGTCGTGCCGATCCGCAGGAACTCGCCCTTCACCGGCTGCCCCTCGATCTTCAGCGCCATCTTCTGGGAGAGGTCGCCCTCGGCGACCGCGCCGATCACGCGGGCGACCTCGGTGGTCGGGCGCACGAGGTCGTCGATCAGCGCGTTGACCGAGTCGATGCTCGTCGCCCACGCGCCGTCTGCCCCGGCGAGCGTCGCGCGCTCGGTCATGCGACCCTCGCGACCGATGATCCGGCGCACGCGTATGAGCTCGTTGGCCATGCGCCGGTCGGTCGCCACGAGCTCGTTGAACTCCGCCACGATTTCGCCGAGCAGCCCGCGCCGGCGCGTGCTCACACGCGCCGAGAAGTCCCCCGCCCTCGCCGCTCGCAGCGCCGCGAGCACGTCTTCGAGCAGCGCCTGCTCGGCGTCGTCTCGCGCGCGATCGCCGCCGAGCGAGCCTCGGCCGGTCTCGTCCCCGCTAGTCTGCGTCCGCTGCGCGCGGCGCCTGCTCGATGCCACTGGCATTCCCTGCCTCCCGAGTCGGAATCACATGGGTGATTACCCGGGTCACGGAACTCCAAACACGCCCTCGAGCTCCCTAGGCTGCCGCGACCGCCGGTTCGCTCGCTATCGGGCCGGCGGCATCCTTGTCGCGGTCGATCGGCGTGACGAGGTCTCTGCCCAAGCCCAGCGCCGCGTAGATCTTCTCCTCTATCTCCTTCGCCAGCGCCGGATTCTCGTCCAGGTACGCCTTGGCGTTGTTGCGCCCCTGGCCGAGGCGGTCGTTGCCATAGGAGAAGAACGAGCCCGACTTCGACACGATGTTGTGTTCGAGGCCCATGTCGATCAGGCAGCCCGACGTCGAGATGCCCCGCCCGAACTCGATGTCGAACTCGGCCTGGCGGAAGGGGGCCGCCACCTTGTTCTTGACGACCTTCACGCGCACCCGGTTGCCGACCGCCTCGGTGCCGTCCTTGAGCGTCTCGATGCGCCTGATGTCCAGGCGCTGGGAGGCGTAGAACTTCAACGCTCGTCCGCCCGGCTGGGTCTCCGGCGAGCCGAACATCACGCCGACCTTTTCGCGGATCTGATTGGTGAGGACGCACAGCGTCTTGGTGCGGTTGAGGTTGCCCGCGAGCTTGCGCATCGCCTGGGACATCATGCGCGCCTGCGAGCCGACCGTCTGGTCGCCCATCTGCCCCTCGAGCTCGACCTTGGGCGTCAGCGCGGCGACCGAGTCGATCGCCACGACGTCCACGGCGCCCGAGCGCACGAGCATGTCGGCGATCTCCAGGGCCTGCTCGCCGTAGTCCGGCTGGGAGACGAGCAACTCGTCGATGTCCACGCCGATGTTCTTCGCATACAGAGGGTCCATCGCGTGCTCCGCATCGATGAACGCGCACACGCCTCCGAGCTTCTGCGCCTCGGCTAGCAGGTGATAGATGAGCGTCGTCTTGCCAGAGGACTCCGGGCCGAAGATCTCCACGATGCGCCCACGCGGCACGCCGCCGATTCCGAGCGCGAGATCGAGCGAGAGCGCGCCCGTGGGAATCGCCTCGCAGCGCACCTGCGCACCCTCGTCACCCATGCGCATGACCGTGCCCTTGCCGAACTCGCGCTCGATCTGCGTGAGCGCGCCCTGCAGGGCGGCGTCGCGCGCCTTGGCGGCCTTCTCCTGGTCGGTCACGGGCATGGTCTTGCTCCTCCGGTTCGAGATGAAGGGCGAAAGCTAGAGGTCGCTGCGGACGGAACAGTTGTTCGCCTCGCGGCACGGGCCGTTCGTCCATGTCTCCCGCCCGCGCTCGCGGCGGCGGCGCGAGCGGACGATCTCCCGGACAAGCCTCTCTCTCCTCTCTTACCTCCGGTGCCCAAGACCTCCCGCATCCGCCGACTTGCCAGGCCGCTGCCGATCGCGCTGACGCTGGCCGTGCTGACGGCGGCGCTGCTCGGCCCGGCCGAAACGCTCGCGCAGACGCACAGGACGACGTGTCCGAGCGCCGGCGCCCACACCAGGGACAAGCGCGCCAGACGCGCGTGCGCCCCGTCCTCGCACAAGCCGAAGACTCATCACGCCGTCAAGCGCGATGCCGGCAAAGGGCGCTCGAAGGCCAGGCCCGCGCGCAAATCCGGTCGCTCGCGCACGAGCGGCTTCACGCCCGCGCGCTGTGAAGACGGCAGCGTCCCCGCGCTGGCCGCGGACGGGTCCTTCTCCTGCGAAGAAGGCTCCGAACCGCACTGCGAAGACGGCGCGACGCCGACGCGCGCCACCGGCGGCAAGACCCTCGTGTGCGCGCCGGCGAGCGAACCGCAGGCGCCGGCTGGCGCGGAAACGGAATGCGAAGAACTGGAAGAAGGGGAAGCGGAAGAAGCCTCCGCCTGCCCCGCGGGCGCGAGCTCGGGCTCGGGCTCGGGCTCGGGCGAACAGAGCTGCCAGGCCTCGGACTGCGAAGCCGAAGCATGACGCGCGCCCTGGGGCGTGCGTCGGATTCCGCGGATCCGCTTGCTCAGCCGCCGGCGAGCGCGCAGCTGACCAGCTCCTCGTAGCTCGCCCCCCGGGGCGAGAGCCACGAGCGGTAGAGCACCATTTCCTCGGCGGTGAAGCTCAGCCGCGGGGTCGCCGGCAGCGGCTGCTCGCACAGCGCGCGCGCGCGGGGCTCGCCGGGCACCGAGACCGCGGGCCGGGCTCGCGGGCGTGCGCCGCGGCGCACGCGCGCGACGGTGACGTGTGGCGTGAAGCGCCGGCGCTCGGGCAGCCAGCCGCTCGCGTTCGAGAGCGCCGCGGTGACGCGCAGCTGCGCGCGCACGAGCGTGCCGTCGCGATCGTGAATCTCCACGGCCAGCGCCTGCGGCCGGCGCTGGGGCAGCCACAGGGGGGCGCCGATCGACAGCTCGCACGCGTGCTCGGCACACGGAGCAAGCGCCTCCGCCAGCTCCCCGAGCTCCTCGACCGGCCGGCTGCCCAAGAAGCACAGCGTCAGATGCAGCGACTGCGCCTCCAACAGTCGCAGGGCGCCGCGCGCGGCGCCGGCCGTGCGCATCGCGCCGGCCGCGGCACGCGCCCAGTCGGCGAGCTGCTCGCGCACCGGCTGGGGCAGCTCGACGGCCACGAACAGCCTCGCTGTGGCACCCCGGGACATCGCCGCAGACGATGCTAGCGCCGGCGACCCCGGTGCCAGCTGCACGCCCTTGTACGCGGTCGCCGGCGCGATGCGCGTCGCCGGTGGGCGGGCGCGATGCGCGCGCCGCGTCACGCCGGTGGCGATCCGCGGGCGGCGCTCAGGACGCCGCCGGCTCGCCGAGCGCGCGGCGGACGAGGTGCATGGCCACGGTGGTCGCGCGATCGCGCACGTCGGCGCGCTCGCCGGGAAGCGTGACCGAGCGCGTCAGCGGCTCGCCGCCCGCGAGTGTCACGCTCAGCCAAACGAGCCCGACGGGCTTCGTCTCGCTGCCGCCCCCCGGCCCGGCGATGCCGGTGACGCCGACGCCGAGATCCGCGCCCAGCGCCGCGCGTGCGCCGTCGGCCAGCGCCCGGGCGACCTCCGCGGAGACCGCGCCGTGCCGCTCGATCAGTTGCGCGGGCACGCGTGCGAGCGCGAGCTTGGCGGCGTCGGCGTACACGACGAGCCCACCGAGGAAGTAGTCGGAGGCGCCGGGCAGCTCCGTCAGACGAGCGGCGAGCAGGCCACCGGTGCACGACTCGGCGGTGGCGAGCGTGCGCGAGCGCCGCCCGCCTCGATCCCCGCGCAGCAGACCCGCCACCTGCTGGTCGACGGTGCTGCCGTCCCACGAGAACAGCGTGCCGGCGTGACGTCTGCGCACGACCGCGACGAAAGCGTCGTATAGCTCCTGCGCGTCGGGCTCATAGCGCGTGACGACCTCGACCTCGCCGCGTTTCAGGCAAGTGGTGATCTCCATGCGCGCGAGCTCCACGCCGTCGGCTTCGGCGATGCGCAGCGTCTGAGCGATCTCGGACTCGGGCATGCCGAACAGGCGCAGCGTGCCCACCCGATACTCGCGCGCGCCGGAGAGCGCGGCCTGCAATGCGTCGGTCTGCAGCGCCGCGGGCCACATCGGCTGCAGCTCGCGCGGAGGGCCGGGGAGCACGACGATCGTCGGGCCCGAGCGCGCGCGCCCGGCGGCGCCGGGCGCGCCGGCGGGCGGGACGACCAGGCCCGGGGCCGTGCCGACCGGCTCGAGCACGGTCGCGCCGCGGGGGATCGTCGCCTGTTTGCGATTGCCGGCGCGCACCGCCTCGACGTCCAGATGGGGAAAGCGCGCGGCGAGCCCGCGCAGGATCTCGGCGATGCGCCCCTCGAGCGCCTCGTCGAGCACCATCTCGCGGCCCTGGAAGCCCCCGACGACGGCGGCCGTCAGGTCATCGGCGGTCGGCCCGAGGCCGCCGCTGGTGAGAATCAGGTCGACTTCCTGGTCGGCCAGGAACGCGAGCGCCGCGCGCAGGTCGGCGACGCGATCCCCGACGATCGTCGTGTGGGCGAGCTCGACCCCGAGCTCGTGCAGGCGCCGGGCCAGCCACGGGCCGTTGCGATCGCTGACCCGCCCGCTCAGCACCTCGGTGCCGGTGACGAGGATCCCCGCGCGGGCGGCCGCGCTCCGCCCCGGCTCCGCGGCGCCGCTGCCCGACGGCGCGCTCACGTGCAGGTCGGCAGGTGACCGGGCGCCAGCGGCTGGCGGCCGTAGGCCTTGGTGATCGAGTAGCCGATCGCTTCGGCCGACGGCGGCACGATCCGCGGGATGCCGTCGATGAGCAGCGTGACCGAGCTGTTGCCGAGCGTGATTTGGAAGTGCTTGGCGTGGTAGACGGGGGTGTTTTCCCCCGGTTGCAGCTCCAGCCCGGGAATCAGCTCGCGCCCACCTTCGCCGATCAGGCACACGTACACGACCGCGGCGGGCCGCAGTGACAAGGCGACGACCGGCGAAGCCGGCCGCGCCCGGCGCACGCGTCGGGCGCGCGCGGCGGCGCTCGGGTGACGGTGCGCGACCGTGCCCGTGGGCGTCGTCGGACTCGAGGAGCCGCCGCCGCCGTCCGAGACGAGCAGCACGACGAGCACGACGATCACCAGGCCGATCGCGCTGACCGCGACCGCGTAGCCGCGCGAGGGGCCCTCGCCGGGGCTTCGTCCGCCGCGGTTGCGCCTGCCCTGGGGGGTCGAGACGATCGGCTCGAGCGGCCCCTCGCTCGGGCGCTCGTGATGCAGGCGATACTCCTCGACGAGCGCCTTGCCGTCGAGGCCGAGCGCCTGGCCGTAGGTGCGCAGGAAGCTCTTCACGAACGTGGGCCCGGGCAACAGGCCCCACTCTTCGTTCTCGAGCGCGCGCAGGTACTTTGCGCGGATCTTGGTCTTGGCCTCGATCTCGGACACGTCTATGCGGGCGCGCATACGCGCCTCGCGCAGCGTTGCTCCGATCTCCGGCATCCCGCGGAAGGCTAGTCGCTTACAGGTGCGCCGGCGGATTGGGCGGCCGGGGACTCCAATCCGGAGGAAGCCGGGAGACGCGCGCCTGCGGCTCGCGTCCCCGCTGCGGCCGGGATCCCGGTTTCGTCCAGCACTCGCGGGAGGTCGGCCTCGGTGATCAGCACCTGGCGTGGCTTCGAGCCCTCATAGCCCGAGATCACGCCCCGGCGCTCGAGCATGTCGATCATCCGCCCGGCGCGGGTGTACCCGAGGCGCAGGCGGCGCTGGAGCATCGAGGTCGAGGCGGTCTGCATCTCGGCGACGAGCACGATCGCGTCCCTCAGCAGCGGGTCCTCGTCGGGGTCGAACTCGTCCGCCGAGGCGGCGCCCTCCTTCGGCTCGACCTCCTCGAGCAGCTCCTCACGCAGCTCGGGCTGACCCTGACGGCGCCAGCCCTCGGTCAGCTTGGCGATCTGCGCCTCATCGATGTAAGCGCCCTGGATGCGTTGCAGGCGCGAGCTGCCGACGGGGCTGAAGAGCATGTCGCCCTGTCCGAGCAGCGACTCGGCGCCGTTCTGGTCGAGGATCACGCGCGAGTCGGTCTGCGAGGAGACGGCGAAGGCGATCCGCGAGGGCACGTTCGCCTTGATCATCCCGGTGATCACGTCCACGCGCGGGCTCTGCGTGGCGAGCACCAGGTGGATGCCGACGGCGCGCGCCTTCTGCGCGAGGCGGATGATCGAGTCCTCGACGTCGGCGGGCGCGACCATCATCAGGTCGGCGAGCTCGTCGATCACGCACAGGATGTAGGGCAGCGGGGCTTCGCCGCGCTTGGCGCGCGCGCCGTTGAGCTCGACCAGCCCGCGCGTACGCGCGAGCGACATGATCCCGTAGCGGGACTCCATCTCCTTGACGAGGTTCTGGAGCGCGTTGGCGGCCATGCGCGGGCTCGTGATCACGGGCGTGAGCAGGTGCGGGATCGACTCGTAGTGGTTGAGCTCGACCTGCTTGGGGTCGACCAGCACGAGCCTCACCTCGTGCGGGGTCGCGCGCAGCAGGACGCTCGAGAGCATCGCGTTGATCGCGCCCGACTTGCCGGCGCCGGTGGTGCCGGCGACGAGGATGTGGGGCATCTTCGCGAGGTCCGCGCCGATCGCCTTGCCGGCGACGTCCTTGCCGAGCCACACGGTCAGCGGCGACCAGTCCTTGGGCGGCTCCTGGAAGACGTCGCCGAGCCTGACGATCCGCCGGTGCGCGTTGGGGACCTCGACGCCGACCGCCTGCTTGCCGGGGATCGGCGCGAGGATGCGGATGTCGGTGGCGGCGAGCGCGTACGCGAGGTCGTCCTTGAGCTGGGCCACCTTCGCGACCTTCGTGCCGGGCGCCAGGCGCAGCTCATAGCGCGTGATGTGCGGGCCGGCCACGGTGCCGATGACCCTGGCCTCGACTCCGAAGTGGCCGAGCGCCTCGACCAGGTTGGATGCGATCCGCTCCTGTCCGGCGGACTCGGCCCCGCCCACCCGCGTCTGCTCGCTGCTCGAGCGCGTCAGCAGCCGGCTCGCGTCGGGGAGCTCCCAAACGAAGCCGGGATCGTCGGTGACCGGGCCGCGCAGCCTGCCCTGCGGGGTGAGCGCCGCCGGATCGGTGCGCGCGACCCCGGAGAGCTGCTCGTGCTCGCCGGGCGCCCCCGCGCCGTGCTCGTCGGCCTCGGGCGTTGCGGCCTCCCGCGGCGCGCCTGTCGCGGGCTCCCGCGCGGCGGGCCGCCGCTCGTCCGGGAGCTGCCAGTCAAACGGCTCGCCGTCCTGCTCCCAGTCGCGCGCGGGGGCCTCGACGTGCGTCGCGCGCACGAGCAGCTCGCGGGCGGCGGGCTCGGGCGGCGCCGGCGACGGTAGCCCGGGCTGCTCCTCGCCCGCGTCTTCGCCGGGCGCGAACCGACGCCGGGCGCGCTGCGGACGCTCGCGCGCGCGCACGCCGAGAGGCACGGGCAGGCTGCGGATCAGGCGGGTCGAATCGAGCACGCCGTTGCCGGTCGCGCGAAGCGCGCTCGCGATCGATGCGCCGGTGAGCAGGACGATGCCGGCGATCAGCAGGAAGACGACGAGGATGTCGACGCCGACGTCCTGGACGAGCCGGTGGGCGAGCGCGTACAGCGCCTGTCCGGCGACGCCGCCGTGCGCCTGCAGGTATGCGCTGCTCCAGGCGCGCGCGCTGGTCGGCTGCGCGTCTGCGACCCGCGAGCTCAGCCCGAGCATCCCCGCCGCAAGCGCCGTCGTCGCGGCCGCGAACAGGCACGCCGCGCCGGCGCGCAATGGCCGCATGGCGGGCAGCACGGGGCGCAAGAGCAGCGCCGCTCCGCTCGCCGCGAGCGCGACGGGCGCGAGCGCGCGCGCGCGCCCGAGCATCCACCCGAGCGCCACCGCCAGGCCATGGCCGAGGCCGCCGCCGTGCGCGGCGGAGCCGTGGGCGGAGTACAGCACGAAACCCATGAACACGCCGAGCGCGAGCAGAGCCAGGCCGGCGATGTCGCGCTGGCGCTGGTCCAGCACGGGCGTCCTCGGCAACCCGAGGCGAGCCCACGGCCGGCCGGCGCGTGCTCGCCCCGTGCGGCGCCGGCGGGCAGAGCGCCCAGACCTGCGGGCGCTGCGGGTCTTGCCGTTACTCCTGTTCGAGGTGCGCGTGGCGGGCATATCGCGCACTTCGACGCGGGCCGGTCAGTCCCTTCGCGCTCCGTGGCCGGCCGGCCGCTGCCGCCAGAGGGCTGATCCCGCGCGCGCGGCCCGACCGCGGTCGCGCGCCGCGGAATCACGGCGTGTGCGGGCCGACCGCCCGAGCGCATGCGTGCGCCCAGCCGGCGCTCCGCCTAGTCGTGCAGGTCGATGCTCGCCCCGGCCGTCGTCGCTACCTGCGAGACGTCTTCGTCGACGACTTCCGGGGTGAGCTGGACGCCTTGCCCGAAGCCGTTGCCGAGCTGGCCGAGCGCCTGGCGGCCCCCCGAGAGCGCTTCGGACGCGGCGCCCCACGAGAGCAGCGTGCCTTCCGCGGTCAGGCCCAGAGAGAACAGATCGCCGGTGACCGCGGCCTGGAAGCGCAGGCCGGTGTCGATCGGCGAGCGCACAGCTCGCTGCTCTCTGCCGTTGCCGAGCTCGCCGTCCTCGTCATCGCCCCAGCCGAACAGCCTGCCCGATGCGGTGACGGCGAGCATCGAGCCGTTCGTCGGCCGGTCCCCGCCTGCGGATATGTCGATCGCCGGTTCGGGCAGCGGCACCCGATACGGGGTGTAGACGGCTTCGCTGTCCTTGCCGTCGCCGATCTGGCCGACGAGGTTGTCTCCGAAGGTGAGCACTTCACCGCTGGCGGTGCGCACCATCGAGACGGTCGGGCCCGCCGAGATCTGCACGACTTCCTTCAGCGGCAGCAGGGTGGGCGTCGCCGCTTCCGCGACGCTCGGCGGGAGCGCCAGCTGACCGGCTCCGTTCTTGCCGCAGCCATACACGGTCCCCGCGCTGGTGAGCCACAGAGCGTGGGGGCCGCCACCCTGCACAGCGACCAGGCCGCTCATGCCCGGGATCTCTTCGGGCGCATCGATTCGCGTCGCGCCGCACAGGGATCCCTCGTTGCCCCTGCCCCAGACCCAGCCGTGACCTTCGCTGTCCACGGCCATCGCGTCGGAGCCGGCCTCGCCGATCGCGACGATCTCGATGCCGGGCGGGAAGCTGACGGGCACCGGGGTCTGCTGCATCACCGGAGTCGTGCCGTTGCCCAGCTGCCCCTGAGCGCCGCTGCCCCACGCCCACACGGTTCCGTTCGCCTCCAGCGCGTAATACGTCGAGTTGCTCGCCTCGACCGCCACGACTTCGGTGAGCCCCGCAACCGCCGTCGGTGAGCTGTTGGTGAGGCCCGCGCCTGTGATCAGCGACCCGAACACGTCGACCGCCTGCGGGGCGTCGTCGCGGGTCGCGGCCGCCGCCGCGGGGAGCGGCGTCAGCAAGAACATGGCGGTGAGCACGGCGAGCCGACGCAGATCCAAGGTGACTGTCCTCCTCGAGAGCTCGGGATCCCGACCCCGTTGACTGTGTGGACGCGGCCCGCACCGGCGGCGGCGAGCGATCCTACGGCTCGGTCCGGCCAAGCGGGGTCAACCACCCGATAACCCCGCTTACCGCCGCTTTACAGGTCGTCTATACATAAAGGTACATGAACGACTTCTCGCGCGCCCCCCGGGTTCTCGTCGTCGAGGACGACGAGGACATCGCCCAGGCGCTCCAGCGCTCGCTGCGCATGGAGGGCTACGAGGTGCGCACGGCGGCCGACGGGCAGGCGGCGCTCGAGCAGGGCCATGCGTTCGCGCCGGACCTCGTGATCCTCGATCTCGGCCTGCCGAAGCTCGACGGCGTGGAGGTCGCGCGCGAGCTGCGCGCCGACGACGACGTGCCGATCCTGATCCTGACGGCGCGCGACGCGCTCGAGTCGCGCGTCGAGGGACTCGACGCGGGCGCCGACGACTACCTGGTCAAGCCGTTTGAGCGCCAGGAGCTGCTCGCGCGCATGCGCGCGCTGCTGCGCCGCCGCCCGCCGCGCGGCTCCGCGCCGCTGCGCGTCGGCGACCTGTCGCTGAACGTCGACACCCACGAGGTCGTGCGCGGCGAGCGCGCGATCGAGCTGACCCAGCGCGAGTTCGAGTTGCTCGAATATTTGATGCGAAACGAGCGCATCGTGATCTCCCGCCAGCGCCTGCTCGACGAGGTTTGGGGCTATGACCCGTTCTCGACGACCAACACGATCGAGGTGTTCGTCTCAAACCTGCGCCGCAAGCTCGAGGCCGGCGGCGAGCCCCGCCTGTTGCACACCATCAGGGGAGCCGGCTACGTCCTCCGCGCGTGAGCGCGGGCGCGCGTCACGGCTGCCCGCGCCGCTGCGCGGCGCCGGCGAGCGCCTGTCGGCGAGCTTTGACCGGCTGCCGATCCGCACGCGCCTGGGCGCTGTCTCGGCGCTGCTGACGTTCGTGATCCTGTGCGTGTTCGCGCTGGCGATCGGCTCGCTGACGGTCCATCGGATCCGCTCGGACTTCAACCGCGAGGTGCTGGAGACGGCCGAACAGCTCCCCGGCCAGATGGTGATCACCTTCCCTCCCCTCCAAATCAAGACGCCGCTGAAGGAGTTCACGGACGACAACGCGGTCCTGAAGATCTTCACCCAGGATGGGGATCTGATCGCGCAGGCGCCCCGGGGCGCGCCGTCGTTCGGACCGGCCCCGAGCCTGCTCACTCCGCGCCCCGAGCCGGTGACGATCGACGGGTACCGCGTGGCCACCCGCCGAGTCGCGGTGGTCAACGCCGCCGAAGAACCGGAGGGCTATCTGACCGTCCAGTACGCACGCCCGATCGCCGCCACCGAAGCGACGTGCAAGCGCGTGGAGCTGCTGCTGGTGCTCGGCGTGCTCGCGGGCAGCGTGTTCGCGCTGTTCGCGGGGATGGCTGTGGCGCGCCGCGCGATGGCGCCGATCGCGGCGCTGACCTCTGCCGCGGCGGAGATCGCGCGCACCCGCGACCCCTCCGGCCACGTGCCCCAGACTCAGGCCGAAGACGAGGTCGCCGAGCTCGCGCGCACGCTCGAGAGCATGCTGCGCCAGCTCGACGCCGCGCGCAGCGAGACCGAGGCGACGCTCGCGCGCCAGCGCCAGTTCGTCGCGGACGCCTCGCACGAGCTGCGCACGCCGTTGACGAGCGTGCTCGCGAACCTCGAGCTGCTGGCCGAGTCACTGCACGGCGATGAGGCCGAGGCGGCGCGCTCGGCGCTGCGCTCCTCACACCGGATGCGCCGGCTGGTGGCCGACCTGCTGCTGCTGGCGCGCTCGGACGCCGGCCGCGTGGCGGCCCACGAGCCGTGCGAGCTGGCGAACGTCGTGGTCGACGCCGCCGGCGAGCTCGGACCGGTGAGCGCCGAGCACGAGATCTCGCTGGACATCCACCCCGCGAAGGTGCTGGGCTCGCGCGATGAGCTTCACCGCGTGGCCGTCAACCTGATCGAGAACGCGCTGCGCCACACTCCCGCGGGCTGCGCGATCCACATCTCCACGAGCACGCGGTCCGACGGCAGCGTCGAGCTCGCGGTCGAAGACGACGGTCCGGGCGTGCCCGCGGAGCTCGCGCCGACCCTGTTCGAGCGCTTCGTGCGCGGGGCTGGCGATCGCGGTGGCTCCTTCGGCCTCGGCCTGGCGATCGTCAAGGCGGTGGCGATCTCTCACGGCGGCGCGGTCACGCTCGAGCCCTCGCGCATCGGGCACCCGCCGGGCTCGCCGGGCGCGCGCTTCGTCGTGAGGCTGCCGGGGCTGCGGGTGGACGCGGACTCGCCGGGGGCGTCCGCGCCGGTGGTGGAGCTCGCGCAGCGCGGCGCCTAGGCTCAGACCTCGACGACCACCGGCAGGACCATCGGGCGGCGCCGCAGGCGGTCGTAGACGAGCTGGGCGAGATCGTCGTGCAGCGCCTGTTGCAGCAGGTCGATCTCGCGGATTTCCTCGCGGGCGGCGCGCTGCAGCGACTGCTCGACGGTCAGGCGGATCTCTTCGACGAGCTCGTCGGCCTGGTCGAGGAAGGGCACGCCGCGAAAGATCACCTCGGGGTCGGCGACCGAGTGGCCGTCCTGCTCGGCGATCGTGACGACGACGATGAAGATCCCGTCGGCCGAGAGCATGCGCCGGTCGCGCAGCGCCGCGTCGGCGAGCTCGCCGATCTCGACCCCGTCGACGAAGATCATGCCCGCCTGCTCGCGCGCGGCGAAGCGCGCTCCGTGCTGGTCGAGCTCCAGCGGCAGCCCGTTGTCGCCCTGGAAGATGTCGCGCGGATGCACGGCGACGGCTTCGGCGAGCTGGGCGTGCAGGCGCAGCCGCTTGAAGTCGCCGTGGAAGGGCATCACGTAGCGCGGCTTGACGAGGTTGAGCATCAGCTTGACCTCCTCGGCGTAGCCGTGGCCGGAGGCGTGCACGGGCGCCTCGCGCGGCGTGATCACATCGCAGCCGATGTGGTAGAGCCGATCGATCGTCTCGTTGACGGCGCGCTCGTTGCCGGGCACGGGCGTGGCGGAGAACACGACCGTGTCGCCGGCCTTGAGCTCGACCTGCGGATGGTCGCGGTAGGCCATCCGGCGCAGCGCCGACAGCGGCTCGCCTTGTGAGCCGGTCGAGACGATCACGACCCGCTCGTCGGGGAAGTCGCCGATCTCGCGCGGACCGACGAGCATCCCGTCGGGGATCTCGATGTGCCCGAGGGTGCGCCCGATGCCGACGTTCTTGCGCATCGAGCGTCCGACCAGCGCGACCTTGCGTTCGAGCGCGTAGGCCGCGTCTACGACCTGCTGCACGCGATGGATGTTGGAGGCGAAGCTCGTCACGACGATCCGTCCCTCGCAGCGCGCGAACACCTCCTCGAGGTGCGGGCCGACGACGGACTCCGACGGCGAGAAGCCCTCGCGGTCGACGTTCGTGGAGTCGCCGCACAGCAGCAGCACGCCCTCGCGCCCGAGCTCGGCCAGGCGCGAGACGTCCGCGGGCGGGCCGTCGACGGGCGTCTGGTCGAACTTGTAGTCGCCGGTGATCAGCACCGTGCCGAGCTCGGTCCCGAGCGCGACCGCGCTGGAGTCGGGAATCGAGTGGGTCATGTGCACGAGCTCGAGCGAGAACGGCCCCAGCTCGAGCGTCTCCCCCGGGTCGACCTCCTCGAGCCGAACGTCGCGCAGCTTGTGCTCCTCGAGCTTGGAGCGCGCCATCGCGATCGTCAGAGCGCCGGCGTACACCGGCGGCGGGGGCCCGTGTTCCTCGGCGAGCTCGCGCAGCACCCAGGGCAGTGCGCCCAGATGGTCCTCGTGGCCGTGGGTGATGACGATCGCCTCGATCTCCCTGGCGCGTTCGCGCAGGTAGGAGAAGTCGGGCAGCACGAGATCGATGCCGACCATCTCGGGGGTCGGGAAACGCAGCCCGACGTCGACGACGACGATCCGCCCGTCGTGCTCGACGACGGTCATGTTCTTGCCGATCTCACCGAGCCCTCCGAGCGGAAGGACACGCAGCGTGCTCACGCTGGTGTGGAGTCGTCCGCCGGGCGGTGGACTCGCGGTCGAACGGGAGACGGGGCTTGCAGGCTGCTCACGGGGCGCGCCTCACGCGCGCGCGGCGGGGGCGCCGACGCCGGAGGCGTCGGTCAGGCCGTGACGTTCGAGCATCGCCCGCACGGCATCGAGCTCGTCGGAGGTGGCCTCGACGATCGGCAGGCGCACGCCGCCGACGTTGTGGCCCAGGAGGTTCAGGGCTGCCTTCGTGCAGGTCGGGCTCGAGGTGATGAACAGGGTCCTGTAGACGTCCTGCAGCGAGGCGTCGATCTCGGCTCGGTGCTCGGGCTCCTCGACCATCCGGCGCATCTCGTTGCCGACGATGTGGCTGGCGACCGCCACCCCTCCGGCGCCGCCGATGTCGAGCGTACGCGCGAACGAGCTGTCGTCGCCGGCGTACACGTCGAGTCCGTCGATCAGCTGCAGCTCGTCCGCGTTGGCCTGCTTGACGCCGTCGATGCCGTCGATCTGGGCGAGCTCGGCGAGCAGCTCGGGCCCGATGTTGGTGCCCGTGCGACTCGGGATGTTGTAGAGCAGCACGGGCTTGTCCGTGGCGGCGGCGACGGCTTCGTAGTGGCGCTTGAGGCCCAGCGGGCTCGGTCGGTTGTAGTAGGGAGTGACGGAGATGATCGCGTCGGGGCCGAGCGCGCTGGCGCGTTCGGTCAGGAGCACGGCATGGCGGGTGTCGTTGGTCCCGGCGCCCGCGACGATCGTCTTGCCGGGCGGGCGCTCGGCGACCGCGAGCCCGATCAGGGCGAGCTGCTCGTCGTCGGTGAGCGTCGCGGCCTCGCCCGTGGTCGCGGCCACGACGAAGCCGTCGGAGCCGTTCTCGGCGAGGTGGTGCATGAGCGCCACGAACGACTCCTCGTTCACGGCGCCGCGCTCGTCGAAGGGGGTGACGATCGCCGTGAGGATCGTGCCGAGCTCGCGTGTTCGCCTCGGGGTGCTCATCCCGGCAGTATCTCACGGCGTCACACGTTCGGTGGGGCCGGTTATGCTCGCGCTGTGCCGGCCCGCGCAGCGCTCGCGACCTTGATCCTGCTCGCGTTTCCCGTCTCGGCGTCGGCCCGCCGCGCGAGCGTCGACTCCGATCCGGTCAGCGAAGCGGTCGCGCGCGCGGTCGCCTACTGGGGCGGCACGCCGTGCGGCGGCAGCGTCGCGGTCGTCTCCAGCCCCAGCGGTGAAGCCCCCCGGGCCGGCGCGAACGCGCCGAGTCCAGCCGGGCGCCGGGCGGCGATGTGGGCGACATGGCGGACGTCCGCCGGCACCAATCTGTTCACGCAGCCGCCGGCGACGTTCAGCGACTGCGTCGTGCACATCAACGGCAGCGTGTGGCCGAACTGGCTGAGCGACGACCGCGAGTTCCCGGCCTTCTGCAAGGAGATGCTCCATGAGTACGGCCACTTCGAGGGCCATCCCGACGCGGGCGCGGCCCCGGGCACGATCGAGTACGAACGGCCCGATCTGGCGCACGTGCCGCTGTGCGAAAGCTACGCGCTCGTGTACGGCCACGAGCTGTTCAAGCCGTTCGCGCGCGAGCGTCGAAGGAGATCGACAAGGCGTCGGCGGGCGCACCGCCGCCGGCTCAGAAGAGCAGGCTCTCGAGCCCGACGGTCGGCGAGCGCTCGAGGCCGCCGACACGGCGCACGGCGAGCAGCACGCCGGGCATGAACGACTCGCGACCGATCGTGTCGTGGCGGATAGTCAGCGTCTGCGCGAGATCGCCGAGGATCACCTCCTGGCTGGCGACGAGACCGGGCAGGCGCACTGAGTGAATCGGCGGCGGCGGCCCGCCCCCGGCCTCGCTCATCAGCCGCGCGGTGCGCATCGCGGTGCCGCTGGGCGCGTCGAGCTTCCGGTCGTGGTGCAGCTCGATGATCTCCGCCTTGCGCATGTGCCGCGCGGCCTCGGCGGCGAAGCGCATCATCAGCACGGCGCCGATCGCGAAGTTGGGGGCGATCAGCACGTTCGCGCGGCGGGGCTCGCTTTCGAGCGGCGCGGGATCGAAGCCGGTGGTGCCGATCACCGCGTGCACGCCGGCGCGCACGCACTGCAGCGCGTTTTCGAGCGCGGTGTCCGGTTGCGTGAAGTCGACGACGACCTCGGCCTCGGCGAGAACTTCGCCGAGCGTCGTGCCGAGCAAGGGGTCCACGCGCCCGACGAGCTCCATGTCCCCGGCGGCGGCCACCGCCTCGCAGGTCCTCTGCCCCATGCGCCCGGCGGCGCCCGCGACGGCGACCGTGATCATCGCGCGGCACCGGCCGCGCCTGCGGCGGCGTCGGCGTCCGCGGCTGCGTCCTCGGGGCGCTCGGGGGCGGCGTCGCGCGGGTCCTGCTCGGCGCGCTCGGGCCAGCCGAGCGGCGCGATCGCGGCGCGGAACTCGGCCTCGCCCGGGCCGACGCCGGCCGCCGACAGGGCGCCTGGCGCGAACAGCTCGGCCGCGAGCGCGCGGACGTCCCGGATGCCTACCGCGTCGATCCGCTCGAGCATCTCGTTGACGGACAGGATCGGCAGCTCGCCGAGCACGGAGGCGCCGAGTCGGCTCATGCGCGCGCCGGTCGACTCCATGCCGAGCACGACGCGGCCCTTGAGGTTTTCGCGCGAGCGCACGAGCTCCTGCTCGCTGGCGGGGTCGTGCACGCAGCGCTCGAGCTCGGCGGCGATCACGGACATCGCCTCGCTCAGGTTTTCGGGCCGCGTGCCGACGTACAGGCCGACCTCGCCGGCGTGCGCGTACAGGTTGGAGAAGGTGAACACCGAGTAGGCCAGGCCGCGGCGCTCGCGCACCTCCTGGAACAGCCGCGAGGAGGAGGTGCCGCCGAGCACGCCCTCGAGCACGCGCAGCGCGAAGCGGCGCTCGTCCGCGCGCGCGATCCCGGGCCCGCCGACGCACACGTGGTACTGCTCGGTGTCTTTCTCCAGGAAGCGCACGCGGCGCTCGAACTGGGGACCGGCAGCGGCGCCCGGCGCGGCGCCGGCGCCGGCGCTCGGCTCGGGCGATGGCCCGGTGCGCGCCGCGCGGCCGTTGCCGGCGGCGGCGGGCGGCTCCACGTCGCGGGCGCGCTCGGCTTCGCTGACCAGCCGCACGAGCGCGTCGTGCTCGAGCGAGCCGGCGGCGGCGATCACGATGCTGTCCGGCCGGTAGCGCTCGGCGTGGAAGGCGGCGAGCCGCTCGCGCGTGATCGCGGCGACGGTCTGGGCGCTGCCGATCACCGGGCGCCCGAGCGGGTGCTCGCCGAAGACGGCGCGGCCGAGCACGTCGAAGACGCGGTCCTGGGGGTCGTCTTCGTACATCGCGATCTCCTCGAGCACGACCTCGCGCTCGGCCTCGAGCTCGCCGAAGCGCGGACACCAGACCATGTCGGCGACGACGTCGAAGGCGCGCTCGAGATGGCGATCGAGCACGCGCGTGTACAGCGAGGTCGTTTCCTTGTCGGTGCCGGCGTTGATCTCCGCGCCGAGGCCGTCGAAGATCTCGTCGATCTCGCGTGAGCCGTAGCGCTCGGTGCCGCGGAAGAGCATGTGCTCGAGCAGGTGCGAGATGCCCGCCTGCTGCTCGCGCTCGAGCACCGAGCCGGTCGCGATCCACACGCCGAGCGCGACCGAGCGCACCCCGGGCACGCGTTCGCTGACCACGCGCACGCCGGAGTCGAGCGTGCTCATGCGGTGCTCGCCGCTCACGCGCGCGGGGACCCGGTCATCTCGATCGATCGCTCGCTCAGCCGGCGCGGTCAGTCGCGATCGCGCGCATGGCGCGGGCGCCCGGAGCCGCGGTCCCCTTCACGGCTGCGGCCGCGCTCGCGCCCGTTGCTCGAGGAGCGCCCTCCCTCGCGTGGCGGGCGTCCGCCCGGCGGACGCGAGCCGGTTCCGCTGCCGATGCCGGCGAGCTCCTCGACGGACTTGCCGGCGATGTCCGGGTCGTCGGTGAGACGCAGGCCGATGCGGCCGCGCTCGCGATCGACCTCGACCACGCGCACGTTGACCTCGTCGCCCTTGTTGAGCACGTCCTCGACGCTGTCGACGCGCTGGCCGGGCGAGACGTTGGAGATGTGCAGGAGGCCGTCGGTGCCCTTGGCGAGCTCGATGAAGGCGCCGAAGGTCGTCGTCTTGACGACCTTGCCGAGGTACTCGTCGCCGACCTCGACCTCCTTCATCATCATCCGGATGCGCTCGACGAGCGCGTCGCCCAGCTCGCCGTTGGCGGAGTAGATCAGCACCTGGCCGTCGTCGTTGACGTCGATCTGGGACTCGAACTCCTCCGAGAGCGCGCGGATCGTTTCGCCGCCCTTGCCGATCAAGAGGCCGATCTGCGAGGGGTCGATCTGGATCGTCTGGATCCGCGGCGCGAACTGCGAGAGCTGCGCGCGCGGCGAGCGGATCACCTCGGCCATCTTGGCGAGGATGAAGCTGCGCGCCTGCTTGGCCTGGGAGAGCGCGTCGCGCAGGATCTCGAAGGTGACGCCCGAGATCTTGATGTCCATCTGCAGCGCGGTGATGCCGCGCTCGGTGCCGGCGACCTTGAAGTCCATGTCGCCGAGGTGGTCCTCGACGCCGGCGATGTCGGTGAGGATGATGTAGTCCTCGCCCTCCTTGATGAGGCCCATGGCGATCCCGGCGACCGGGCGCTCGATCGGGACTCCGGCGTCCATCAGCGACAGCGAGGAGCCGCACACGGAGGCCATCGAGGAGGAGCCGTTGGACTCGAGGATGTCCGAGACGACGCGGATCGAGTAGGGGAACTCCTCGATCGAGGGCACCATCGGCGCGAGCGCGCGCTCGGCCAGCGCGCCGTGACCGATGTCGCGGCGTTTGACGCCGCCCATGCGT
The DNA here is from genome assembly GCA_035503075.1 of Solirubrobacteraceae bacterium. Classification (GTDB taxonomy): domain Bacteria; phylum Actinomycetota; class Thermoleophilia; order Solirubrobacterales; family Solirubrobacteraceae; genus Palsa-744. The sequence goes on along the minus strand of DATJTT010000045.1, from coordinate 136,416 downwards.
CCCGCCTCCCCGACCGAGAACGGCGGGAAGTTGTAGTGGTGCCAGTAGTACTTTTTGGTTTCCAGGCCGAGCGTGTCCAGGCGCATCTCCTCCTTGAGCGTGCCGAGCGCGGCGACGCTCAGCGCCTGCGTCTGCCCGCGCGTGAACAGCGCCGAGCCGTGCGTGCGCGGCGTGACGCCGACTTCGATCGTGATCTCGCGGATCTCGTCCTCGGCGCGCCCGTCGGGGCGCTTCTTGGCGACGGCGATGCGCTCGCGGATGATCGCCTTCTCGAGCGCCTCGAACGCGAGCTGCACGGCGGCGCGGCGTTCCTTGGCGAGCAGCAGCGTCTCCTCGGAGGCGCCCTCGGGCGCCGGGGGAGCGTGCTGGGCGAGCACCTCCTCCTGGACGGCGGCGGTGGCGTCCTGGCGCTCGAGCTTGTCCTCGACCTGCGTGGCGGCGTCGAGCGCGGCGCCGTGGGAGGCGCGGATCGTGGCGAGGATGCCGTCGTCGACGGGAATCGCCTGGAACTCTTTCTTGGCCTTGCCGACTTTGGCGGCGAGGTCGCGCTGCAGCGCGCACAGCTTCTTGATCTCCGCGTGGGCGATGTCGAGCGCGTCGAGGATCTCCGCCTCGGGGATCTCGTTGGCGCCGGCCTCGACCATCAGGATCGCCTCTTCGGTGCCGGCGACGATCAGGTCGAGATCCGAGCCCTCGTCGCTGTCCGCCAGAAGCGACTCCTCCGAGGGGTTGACGACGAAGTTGCCGTCGACCTTGCCGATCCGCACCGCGCCGACGGGCGTGGGCAGCGGGATGTCGGAGACCATCAGCGCGGCGGAGGCGCCGTTCATCGAGAGGATGTCGTAGGGATGGACGTGGTCGATCGAGATCGGGATCGCCACGAGCTGGGTGTCGTAGCGCCAGTCCTTGGGGAACAGCGGCCGGATCGGGCGGTCGATCATGCGCGCGGTCAGCGTGGCCTTCTCGCCGGGACGCCCCTCGCGCTTGAAGAACGAGCCGGGGATCTTGCCGGTCGCGTACATCCGCTCCTCCACATCCACGGTCAGGGGGAGGAAGTCCACGTCGCGCAGCGCTCCCGCGACGGCGGTGCAAAGCACCATCGTGTCGCCCTGGCGGACGACCACCGCGCCGGAGGCCTGCTTGGCCATCCTGCCGGTCTCGAAGGAGATCTCGCTGACCGCGCCCTCTGGGCGGTGTGCCCCGATCTCCACGGAGACCCGGGTAACGGCGTCACTGCTCATATTCACTGCCTTCCTGTCCCGCCCGTCGGTCAGCGGTCCGATTCATTTTTCTCTTTCCCGAACGAAGGCAGCTTAGCGGAGCGCGCGCCGAGTCGGGGGACGCGGCGCGGGCGCGAACGCGCAATCTGCCGAGGAAAGAGGGGCTCGCGAGCGCCGGGGGCGCGCTCAGGCGCCGGCGGCGGCGGACAGCCCCTCGCGCAGGAGCTCCACGGGCGGGAGCTCGCCGGGCGAGGCGGCCTGATAGCTCCAGCGCACGACCCCGTCGGGGCCGGTGATGACGAGCGCGCGCTGGGGAAAGCCGCCCGGGTGGAGAACCCCGAAGGCCGCGCACGCGGCGCCCTTGGGCTCGAAGTCCGAGAGCTGCTCGCTGCCGACGCCGAGCTTCTCCTTGAACGCGCTCTGCGCCCAGGTGGAGTCGCAGGAGACGCCGTAGAGCGCGTCGCCGCGCCGCTCGAGCTCGTCGCGCAGCTGCTCATACAGCTGCAGCTGGTCGGTGCACACGGGGCTGAACGCGAACGGGTAGAACACGAGCACGCTCGTGCGGCCGCGCAGCTCGTGCTCGGTGAAACTCTCGCCGTCGGCGCGCGCGAGCTCGAAGCTCGGCGCGGAGATCCCTGGCGCGATGACGCTCATGTCGCTCTACTTGCGCAGGCCGAGCTCTTTGATGAGCGCCCGGTAGCCCTCGAGATCGTGGCGTTGCAGGTAGTCCAGGAAGCGCCGGCGGCGCCCGACGAGCATCAGCAGGCCGCGACGCGAGCTGTGGTCCTGGCTCTGCGCGCGCAGGTGCTCGGTGAGGTGGTTGATGCGCTCGGTGAGCAGCGCGACCTGGACCTTGGTGTTGCCGGTGTCGCGCTCGCCGGACCCGAACTTGGCGGCGATCTCGCGCTTGCGCTCGCTGGTTATCGCGGTCATGGCGCCAGCACGGTAGCAGACCCCCGGCGGCGAGAGCGTCCGCGAGCGCGCGATTCTCGTCCGCGTTGGTGTGCGCAATCGTATCGACTATTTTTATATTAATATATACGATCGCTATCGGGCTGCGTCGTCGAGGGAGCGTCCCTGGCCCGCCCGCGCGGAGCTTGCGCGCGCCGGCCTCTAAGGCGCGCCGGCGAGCTCGCGCGTGCGCTGCACGTCGCGGTGCATCTGCTCGATGAGCGCGGCGGGATCCTCGAACCGGCGCTCGCCGCGCAGGCGCTCGATGAAGCGCAGCCGCAGCTCGCTGCCGTACAGCTGCCCGTCGAAGTCGAGCACGTAGGCCTCGATCAGCTCGCCGCGCCCGGTGACGAACGTCGGGCGCACGCCGATGCTGACGGCGGCGGGCAGAGCGTCGATCCCCGCGCCGTGGGCGACGCACGCGTACACGCCGTGGCCGGGGCACGCGAGCCGCTCGTCGGGCACGAGATTGGCGGTCGGAAAGCCGAGCTCACGGCCGCGCTCGTCCCCGTGCACGACCTCGCCGGCGAGCTCGAAGTCGGCGCCGAGCAGGCGGTTGGCCTCGGCGATCTCGCCCGCGAGCACCAGGCCGCGGATGTGGCTGGAGGAGACGACCTCGCCGTTGACCTCGAGCAGCGGGTACACGACGGTCTGGAAGCGCCGGTCGGCGGACAGCAGCGGCGGGTCGCCCTGCGCCTTGTGTCCGAAGCGGAAGTTCTCGCCGACCGCCACGCGCCTTGCGCCGAGCGCCCCGACGAGCACCTCGTCGATGAACTCCTGCGCCGAGCGCTGCGCGAACTCGGCGTCGAAGGGGATTACTATCAGCTCGCTGACGCCGAGCGAGGCGACGAGCTCGGCCTTGCGCGCGAGGGTCGTGAGCAGTTTGGGCGTGTGCTGGGGAGCGACGACCGCGACCGGGTGCGGCTCGAAGGTGAGCACGCTGTCGGCGCCCGCGATCACCTGGCGATGCCCGAGATGCACCCCGTCGAAGGTGCCGACCGCGACGCTGCGCGCGCGGCCGCGCTCGACGTCCGGCAGGCGAGTGACCTCCACGGCCGCACAGCCTATTGGCGGCGCGCTGCGCGGGCGCGCTCGTCGCCCGGCTCGCCCGCACGCGCGCGTCCGGCGGGACCCACGCGGGCGAGCGCGTCGGCGAGCGCGATCAGCGGCGGCTCGGCCCACGGCGGCCCGCCGGCGCTCGCCGCGGCGGCCGCGCCCCCGGCGGTGCGCGGCGGGGGCGGTGCGATCGCGTCGCGCACGTCGAACGGACCGATCGCCGTGCGCCTGAGCTCCAGGCAGTAGCCGTCGCCCAGGTCGGCGATCAGCGAGCGCACGTAGGTGCCGGACCCGCATTCGATCGCAAACGCGGCGCGCGGCAGCTCGCCGGCCACGGCCGCGTGCTCGCGGGCGTCGGCTGCGCGGGCGCCGGCGGGCGGTTCGCCGCCCGGCCCCGCGGGCGCCTCGCGCCAGAGCTGCTCGAAGCGGTGCACGGTGACGACGCGCTCGGGCATCACCAGCTGCTCGCCGCGGCGGGCGCGGCGGTACGCGCGCTCCCCGCCGAGCTTGATCGCCGAGTGCGTCGGCGGGCGCTGGCGCACCTCGCCGGTGGGCAGCCGGGGCGGGTCGGCGGGCACGCGCCCGGTGATCGTGATCTGCCCCTCGGTGTCGCCGGTGCTCGACACGGCTCCCAGCCGGGCGACGGTGTGGTAGCGCTTGGGCAGCCCCATGAACACGCTCTGCGCCTTGGTCGCGCGCCCGACGAGCACGAGCAGCAGGCCGGTCGCGAACGGGTCGAGCGTGCCGGCGTGCCCGGTGCGCACGCCGCCGAGCGCGCGGCGCACGGCGGCGACGACGTCGTGCGAGCTCATGCCCGCGGGCTTGTCGATCAGCAGAACCCCGTCCACCGGCGTCCCTTCAGCGCCCCTCGCGCCCGCGCGACCGGCCCTTGGCGCTCAGGCGAGCGTCGCGGCGGCGTGCCCGTTGGAGGACGGATGCAGCTGAGCGGCGATCGCCTGGCGCAGGAACGCGATCAGGGCGTCCGGCTCGAGCGCGGTCGAGAAGCCGGCCGCGCGGCGGTGTCCGCCGCCCCCCTGCGCACGCGCGATGATCGACACGTCGACGTCGTCGTCGGTCGCGCGCAGCGAGACTTTGTGCTGGCCCTTGCGCTCGCCGCTCAGCATCTCGCGCACCAGGGCCGCGACCTTGGTGCCGTGCAGCGCGCGCAGCTGGTCGATGATGCCCTCGGAGTAGCTCTCTTCGGCGTGCGCGCGCTCGAAGTCCTCGGCGCTGAGCGTCGCGAGCGCGAGCTCGCCCGAGTCGAAGCGCTGCAGGCGCCCGAGCGCGAGCGCGAGCAGCGTGAGCTTGCCCGCGGGCAGGTTCTCGTACAGCCGGCGGTAGACGCCCGGCACGTCGACGCCCGCCTCGATCAGCTCGGCGGCCATCAGGTGCGCACGCGGCCCGGTGTTCTCGTACATGAAGCGCCCGGTGTCGGTGATCAGCGCGACGTACAGCGCCTCGGCGACGCTCGGGCTGGGTGCAAGCTCGATGCTGTGCATCAGCTCCCAGACGATCTCGGCGGTGCAGGAGGCGCCGGGCACGACGTAGTTGAGCGTGCCGAACTGCGTGTTGTCGTGGTGGTGATCGATGTTCAGCAGGTGCGCGCCGTCGCGCAGCACGCTCGCGGAGTTGCGGTCGATGTTGCCGCAGTCGAGGAAGACGACGGTGCGCTGCGCGACGTCCCCGGGCGGCTGCTCGATCAGGCCGTCGAGCGAGAAGAAGCGATACTCGCGCGGCAGCGGCAGGTCGGCTGGCGCGATGAACATCAGCGAGTCCTTGCCGAGCGTGCGCAGCAGCTCCTGCATGGCGACGAGCGAGCCGAGCGCGTCGCCGTCGGGGCTCTCGTGGGTGGCGAGCACGAAACGCTCGTCATCGAGCAGGCGCGCGAGCACCTGCTCGCGCGTGCCCTGGATCGCGGCGGCCTCGCTGCTCATCGCTCCTCGTGCTCCTCGTGCTCCTCGATCAGCCGCTCGACGCGCAGCGCGCGGTCGGTGGTGTCGTCGTATGAGAACTCGAGCGTGGGCGTGCGCTTGAGCTGCAGCTCGCCGGCGAGCCGCGCCTGCAGGAAGCCGTGGGCGCTGCGCAGCCCGGCGAGCGTCGCCTCGCGCTCGGCCCGGGTCGAGACCCCCCCGGCCCCGCCGCCGGCCCCGAGCACGCTCACGTACACGTGTGCGTGGCGCAGGTCTGGGCTGGTTCTGACGTCGGTCACGGTTGTGAATCCCACTCGCGGGTCCTTCAAGTCCCCTGCCACGGCGTCGCCGAGCACCTGCCGAATCGCCTCATCGACCCTGCGCATCCGTGCTGTGGTCATCCTATCCCTCCAATTCCCCGCCGCGACCCGGGTCCCTGCTCGGTAGGGGATCTAGACGCTCGAGGATCGAGCGAGGCCGGGACGCAGGGAGCGTGGCCCGCTTGGCAGGCGAGCGACCGAGGACGCAGGATCGCGCCGATCATCGGGCGTCTAGGAGCTGAGCTCGCGCTCCAGCAGGCGTGTCTCGTAGGTCTCGAGCAGGTCGCCCTCGTGCAGGTCCTGGAAGTTGGCGAGCACGATCCCGCACTCGAAGCCGCTTGCGACCTCGCGCACGTCGTCGTTGAAGCGCCGCAGGCTGTCGATGGTGGTGTCGTAGATGACGGTGCCCTCGCGCACGACGCGCACGCGCGCGCCGCGCGTGACTTTGCCCTCGGTGACAAATGCGCCGGCGATCGTGCCGATGCGCGAGGCTTTGAAGAGCTGGCGCACCTCGGCCTGGCCGAGCGGCGTCTCCACCTCGGCGGGCTCGAGCATCCCCTGCATCGCCGCGCGCAGCTCCTCGATCGCGCGGTAGATGACCGCGTAGGAGCGGATCTCCACGCCCTCGCGCTCGGCGATCTGGCGCGCGTCGCCGACGGGGCGCACGTTGAAGGCGAGGATCACGCCGTCGGAGGCGGCGGCGAGCATCACGTCGGACTCGTTGATGCCGCCCACGCCGCGGTGGATGATGTTGACCTGGACCTCTTGCTGGGGCAGCTTGGCGATCTCGTCCTCGAGCGCCTCGAGCGAGCCGGCGACGTCGGCCTTGACGACCAGCCCGAGCTCCTTGACGGCTCCCTCCTGGGCGAGCTTGAAGACGTCCTCGAGCGAGACCTTGCGCCCGGAGCGCCGCGCGAGCGCCTCGGTCTTCAGGCGGTTGGCGCGCTCGCCCGCCAGCTGGCGCGCGCGCCGCTCGTTCTCGACCGCGCGCACGAGCTCGCCTGCCTCGGGCACGCCGTCGAAGCCGAGCACCTCGACCGGCTGGCCGGGGAGCGCGCGCTTGAGCTTTTCGGCGGTGAAGTCGTGCATCGCGCGCACGCGGCCGAAGTGCGCGCCGGCGACGAGCGCGTCGCCGACCCGCAGCGTGCCGCGCTGGATCAGGATCGTGACGACCGGGCCGCGCCCGGGGTCGAGCTTGGACTCGATCACGGTGCCCGACGCGGCGGCGTCGCGGTTGGCCTTCAGCTCCTCGAGGTCGGTGACGACCTGGATCGTGTCGAGCAGCGTCTCCAGCCCGTCGTGGGTCTTGGCGCTGACGTCGACGAACTCGATCTCGCCGCCCCACTCGGACGGCTGCAGGCCGTGCTGGGTCATCTCCGTGCGCACGCGCTCGGGCTGCGCGCCTTCCTTGTCGACCTTGTTGACCGCGACCACGATCGGCACTTCGGCGGCCCTCGCGTGGTCGATCGCCTCCTCCGTCTGGGGCTTGACGCCGTCGTCGGCGGCGACCACGATCACCGCCAGGTCGGTCACGCGCGCGCCGCGGGCGCGCATCGCGGTGAACGCCTCGTGCCCGGGCGTGTCCAGGAACGTGATCTCCTTGCCCGCGTGGTGCACCTGGTAGGCGCCGATGTGCTGGGTTATGCCGCCGGCCTCGCCGGCGACCACCTCGGTCTCGCGAATCGCGTCCAGCAGCGAGGTCTTGCCGTGGTCGACGTGGCCCATGATCGTGACCACCGGCGGGCGTTCGATCAGGTCCTCCTCGGCGTCCTCGAACACCGGCTCGGTGTCGACGTCGTCGGCGGCGTGGACGATCTCGATCTGCTTGTCGAACTCGTCGGCCAGCACCTGGATCGCGTCGTCTGAGAGCGTCTGGGTGAGCGTCGCCATCTCCCCGAGCGACATCAGCTTCTTGATCACCTCGGGCACCGCCACGCCGAGGTACTCGGCGATGTCCTTGACGGTCGAGCCGGAGTTCACGCGGATCAGATCCGTCGCCTCCATCGCGGCGGTGTCGATCGGCGCGATCGTCTCGTCGTAGGTGCCGCGCCGGCGCCGGCCGCGGCGCGGGCGGCGCTGGGGCTGGTTGGAGGGTCCGCCCTGCTGGCGGCGCGAGGCCTGTGAGTCGATCACCACGCGCCGGCGGCCTCCGGGGCCGATCTCGCCGGGCGTGCGCTCGCCGGTGCGCGAGTCGCGCGTCGGACGCACCCGCTCGGCGGTCGCCGCGGGACGCGCGGGCGCGGGCGCCGCGTGGGTCGCCGCCGCCGCGGGTGCCGCGGATTGCGCGGGCGCGCCGGCGGGCGGCGCGGGCCGGCTCGAGGACGGCGCGGGCGGGGCGGGCGCGTGCCCGGCGCGGCGAGGCGGCGTGGTGGCGGGCGTGGCGGGCGCCGGCGCGGGAGGCGCGGCCGGCGCGCCGTGGGGCGCCGAGCCGTGCGCGCTGCCGCCGCCGTTGGAGCTCGCGGGCGAGCCGGGGGCGCCGATCCCGAGCGCGTCCAGCGCGGCATCCTCCTCGACCGAGGACGCGGCCGCCTTGGCCTCGATGCCGGCAGCCTTGAGCTTCTCGAGCAGCTGCTTGCTCGAGAGGCCGTGCTCCTTGGCGATCTCGTGGACGCGCTTCTTGCTCATGATGGAATGAAAAATAGAGGGGCCCGGCTCGCCGGACTTCGCCCGGCTTCGCCGGCCTCCGGCGATTCTACGAGCTCACGATCGAGCGTCACCGCCGCGCGCAGGGCGCGCGCGAGCGCGCCGCGGCGGGTGGCGCGCCTGAGACACGCGCGCTCCACGCGCGCGGGCTCGCTCGCGTCGTGCGCGCGACACAGGTAGGCGCCGCGGCCGGGCAATGTGCCGGCGCGATCGACGATCGCGCGCGGGCGTTCGCTCTCGCGCGCTGCGGCGAGCGGCGCTGCGGCGAGCGCGACCCGCAAGAGCTCGGTCTTGGGCGCGCTGCGCCCGCAGCCGACGCAGCGGCGCGTGGGGCTCACGCGGCCGGACCGAGCGCTGCCCGCCGCATGCCCGCCGGCTCGCGCGTCTATGTCGCCTGCTCCCCGGCCGGGCGCGCGGCATGCTGCTCGAGCTGCTCCGCGGAAAGCCCTTCGGGCGCGGGCGAGAGCTCGTGGGGCTCGCCGCCGAGGCCGGCGCCGACGGCCCGCTGAGAGCCGGCGCTCGCGGGCGCGACGGGCACGTCCTCGCCGGCGCCCGCCGGGCCGGTGTGCTCGCCGGCGGACAGGTCGCCGACGTTGTCGCTCGCGATGTTCGCGAGCGCCTGGTGGCTTTCCAGGCCGCAGTAGCGCGAGCCGGGCAGGGCGGCGTTGGGACAGCGCCGGCCGTTGGAGAGGATCGCGGCGCAGCGGCCCGAGACCTCCTCCTCCTCATATGAGTGCTCGGCCTCCTCGGCGGCGAACTCGGTCTCCGAGCGGATGTCCACGCGCCAGCCGGTCAGGCGCGCGGCCAGGCGCGCGTTCTGGCCCTCTCGTCCGATCGCGAGCGAGAGCTGGTCGTCGGGGACGATCACGGTCGCCTGCTTGGCGTCGTCGTCGACGAGCACCTCGCGCACGCGCGCCGGCGAGAGCGCCTTGGCGACGAAGCGCGCGGGCTCGTCGTTGAAGGGGATGATGTCGATCTTCTCGCCGCGCAGCTCGGAGACGACCATGCGCACGCGCGAGCCGCGCGGGCCGACGCACGCGCCGACCGGGTCGACGCCGTCGGTGTTGGAGACGACGGCGATCTTCGAGCGGTAGCCGGGCTCGCGCGCGACGTTGGCGATTTCGACGAGGCCGTCGGCGATCTCGGGGACCTCGAGCTCGAACAGCTTCTTGATCAGCTCGGGGTCGCGGCGGGAGACGATGATCGCGGGGCCCTTGGTCGAGGGCGAGACCTCCTTGATGACGGCCTTGATGCGCTGCGAGTGGTCGTAGCGCTCGCCGTCGACCTGCTCTGACTTGGGCAGCAGCGCCTCGACGCGTTCGCGCAGCTGCACGAGCGTGTAGCGCGAGTCGGACTGCTGCACGATGCCGGTGATCAACTCGCCGACGCGATCGCGGTACTCCTCGTACATCATGTCGCGCTCGGCCTCGCGGATCCGCTGCAGGATGACCTGCTTGGCGGTCTGCGCGGCGATCCGCCCGAAGTCGTCGGGGGTGACGTCGCGCTCGTCGATCTGGTCGCGGTATTCGGCGAACTTCTTGGGGTCGATTTCGGGTTCCTCGGGTTCGCGCATCTCCCCGGTCTCGGGGTCGATCGTCGTTCCCTCGTCGATCGTCTCGACGATCAGGTGCGCCTCCAGGCGCTCGGGGATGATCAGTTCGATGACGCGGAAGTCGGCGGTCTCGCGGTCCATTTCCACGCGCGCGTACTTGGCCGAGCCGGGCTGCTTCTTGTAGGCGGACAGCAGCGCGTCCTCGAGCGCGATCATCAGCTTCTCCGGCTCGATGCCCTTCTCGCGCGCGAGCGCGTGCATGGCCTCCAGGATTTCGCGTGACATGGCTCTCCCTACTCCCCGATCAGGTTCGAACGACGGATCTCCGAATAGGGGATCGCGATGATGCCCCCGTCGGCTGCCAGCGTGACCTCCTCCTCAGAGGCCCCCACCAGCTCCCCCGTGAAGCTCGCCACCAGCCTCGCTTGCGCCGCCGAGGCCTGAGCGCCCCCGGCGAGCGCGTCCGCGGCGTGGGCGCCCGCGGCGTGGGCGTCCGCGGCGTGGGCGCACGGCTCGAGCGCCGCGATCGGGCGCGGCCGGCGCGTGCGCACGCGCGCGCGCCGCCCGACGAAGCGCCGGAAGTGCGCCGGCTTGGTCAACGGGCGCTCGCGTCCGGGGGAGGAGACCTCCAGCGAATAGCGCTCGCGCATATCGCCCAGCAGCAGCGTGACGCGTTCGCACATCGCGAGCGTGACGCCGTCGGGATGGTCGATGAACACACGCAGGCAGCGGCCTCCGGAGACCTCCGCGAGCAGCACCTCGATGTCAGGCGCGGCGGCGGCCAGGCGGTCTTCGATCTGTGTCTGCAGCGTGGTCACGGTCCTTCTCAATTGGCTCCTTACGCAAAAAAAGCGGGCTCACCGCCCACTCTCGGTACTGCTGCCGGCGCGTGCGCGCGGGCACGAAAGCTGTCGTTCGAGGATAGCAGTGGCCTTCGCGCGCGCACCGGCCTCAGGCGCGGTCGGCGTCGCGCCGCGCGCGGTCCCGGTAGACGCGGTAGTCGGCGCGCTCGGGCGCAAGCGAACAGGCGAGCGCGAGCGGCCCGCGCGCCTCGCGGTGGCGGCCCAGCAACTGCATCGCGCGCCCGAGGCAGAACTGCGCGTAGTCGTTGGTGGGCGTCCTGGACGCGACCGCGTGGAACTCCGCGGCGGCGCCTTCGTAGTGCTGCGCGTGAAACAGCGCCCGGCCGAGCGCCTCGCGAATCGAGGCCTTGTCGGGCTCGAGGTCGCGCGCCTTGCTGAGCGGCACGATCGCCGCCTGGTGATCGCCGTGGTGCAGCAGTTCGCAGCCGCGCTGGTAGAGGTCGTAGACGCTGTCCATCGGCCCAGTTTAACGGCTCCCCCGCAGCCCCTCGACGGCGTCGAGGATCGCCTCGGCGACCCGCTGCTTGCTCGCGCGGGGGACGTGGCGATCGAGCGGCGGCGCGCCCTCGCGGCGGCTCGCGGCGGCGTTCGCGCCGCCGCCGTCGCCAGCTGATCCGGGCGCGCGCGCGGGCGCCGGTGGGGCGGTGATGATCGTGACCTCGTTGTGGTCGACGTCGAAGCCGATGTCCGAGCGCGAGATGTCGTTGACGACGATCGCGTCGAGGCGCTTGTCCGCGAGCTTCACGCGCGCGTGCTCGAGCGCGTCGCGGCCGTGCTCGGCGGCGAAGCCGACGAGCGTCTGATCGGCGCGGCGACGCGCGCCGAGCCGCGCGAGGATGTCCGGGGTGGGCTCGAGCTCGAGGCGCAGGCGCTCGCGCGCGGACTTCTTGAGCTTGCCGTTGGCGGGCGCCGCGGGGGCGAAGTCGGCGACCGCGGCGGCCATCAGCAGCACGTCGCAGTCGCCGAACTCCTGCTCGCAGGCGTGCGCGAGCTCGGCGGCGCTGGCGACGTCGCGGCGGCGCACCCCGGCGGGCGTCGCGAGCGCGACGTTGGCGGCCAGCAGCGTCACGCGCGCGCCGCGTTCGCGGGCTGCGTGCGCGAGCGCGAAGCCCATCCGTCCCGAGGAGCTGTTGCCGATGAACCTGACGCTGTCGATCGGCTCGCGCGTGCCACCGGCGCTGACCAGCACCCTCACCCCGTGCAGGCTCCGGCGCCTGGCGAGCAGCTCCTCGCAGACGGCGAGCAGGCGCGCCGGCTCGGCGAGGCGCCCGATGCCCTGCTCGCCTGTGGACGCGAGGCGTCCGCTGTCGGGCTCGACGACCGTCGCGCCGCGTTCGCGCAGCGTGCGCAGGTTCGCCTGCGTTGCCGGGTGTTCGTACATGCGGCTGTTCATCGCGGGTGCGAGCACGAGCGGGCAGGCGGCGGCGAGCGCGCAGCTGGTGAGCAGGTTGTCGGCGAGGCCCGCGGCGAGCTTGGCGAGCGTGTTGGCCGACGCGGGCGCGATCACGTACACGTCGGCGCCCGCGACCAGCTGGAGGTGGCCGATCGGCGCGTGCGCGGGCGGGGTCTGGCCCGGGAACGCGCCGCGCGCGGGGTCGCGCTCGAACTCGCTGACGAGCACGGGCGCGCCGGTGAGCGCCTGGAAGGACGCCGCGCCGACGAAGCGCCGGCTGGCAGGGGTCTGGACGACGCGCACCGCGTGCCCGGCCGCGGTGGCCAGGCGCACGAGCTCGAGCGCCTTGTAGGCGGCGATGCCGCCGCTGACGCCGAGCAGGATCCGCGACATGACTACAGGTTGTAGAGCGCCGGGCGCCCCCCGGCAAGCACTGGCGCGGGCGTTGCGGCTAGCGGTAGTGGTACTTCATCTTGCCCGCGGCTACCTCCTCGAGGGCGATCGTGAGGTAGTTTTTGGACGCGGTTTCGACCATCGGCGGCGGGAACTCGTCGAAGGTGCCCTCGCCGAGGTTGTGGTAGTAGCTGTTGATCTGGCGGGCGCGCTTGGCGGCGACGATCACGCCGGCGTAGTTGGAGTCGACCTGCTCGAGCAGGCGGTCGATGCGGGGGGAGATCACGTGCGGGTGCCTTTCGTGGTTGGCCTTGCAGTTTAGTGCGAGCCGGGCGCGTCGAGGTTCGCGCGCACGATCTGCACGAGCTGCGCGAGCGCGTCCTCGAGGCGGTCGTTGACGACGACGTACGCGAACTCGGGCTGCGCGGCGAGCTCCTGCTCGGCGACGCGCAGGCGGCGCTCGACCTCGTGCGCGTCGTCGGTGCCGCGTCCGACGAGGCGCGTGCGCAACGCCTCGAGCGACGGCGGCGCAATGAACACCTGGACCGCCTCGGGCATCGCCTCGCGCACCTGGCGCGCGCCCTGGACCTCGATCTCGAGCACGACCGGCGCGCCGGCGCCTACCCGCCGTTGCAGCTCGGAGCGCAGCGTGCCGTAGCTGCGCCCGGCATAGTCGGCGTGCTCGACGAACTCGCCGGCGGCGACGCGGCGGTCGAACTCCTCGCGGCTGAGGAAGTGGTAGTCGACGCCGTCGCGCTCACCGGGACGCGGCGCGCGCGTGGTCGCCGAAACGGACAGCTCGAGCTGCGCGAGACGCTCCATGAGCCCGCGGATCAGCGTCCCCTTGCCGACCCCCGAGGGGCCGGTTATGACGAACACGCGCGCCACGGCCGGCACCCTAGTCGCGCCCCCGGCGGCGAGAGCTTTCAGTGATGCAGCAGCTGGACGAGCTCGGAGCGCTGGCGCTCGGAGAGCCCGCCGATGGTCTTGGAGGGGGCGATGCGGCAGTGGGCGAGGATCTTGTTGACCTTCACGCGGCCGTACTTGGGGACGGCGAGCAGCATGTCGAAGACCTTGGCGGTCTCGATGTACTCGGGGGGGTCGAGCAGCAGCGAGTGGATCGAGCGCCGGCCGGACTTGAGGTCGCGCTTGAGCTGGGCGCGCCGGCTGCGGATCTCGTTGGCCCTGGCGAGCGCGTCCATGCGCTGGTTGAGGGAGCGCTCGGGGGCGGTGGAGATGTTTGAGGACGTCGTTCCGGCCATCGGCGCCATGGGCGGCGAGTCTACACACCGCGGGCCGGCGTTCAAGCGAAAAAGACACAATTCACCTCGACCTCGAGTTGAGGTCCAGATACGTCGAGGCTGCTGGACGGTGTCGGCGGGGTTTTGCAGGGATTTTTATCCGGCCAACAGACTTCGGGCTGACGGGAGGTGTGCGCTTTCTCGCACGTTGCGCGATCGTGGCAGCCCGGCGCGGGCGTCGATCACACGCGCACCTGCAGCTCCTGCAGGCACAGCACCTCCGGCTCGCCGTGGCGGCGGGCGCGGGCGATCGCGCGCGCGGCGGAGACGCCGGCGGCGAGCGTGGTCAGGCAGGGAATGCCGTGGGCGACGGCCGCGCGGCGGATCTCGCGCCCGTCGCTGCGCGCGCCGACGCCGGTGGGGGTGTTGACGACGAGATCGACGTCGCCGCGCTCGATCCAGTCGACGACGTGGGGCGAGCCCTCGCCGATCTTGTTCAGGCGCTGCACGGGCACGCCCATGCGGGCGATCGCCTCGGCGGTGCCGCGCGTGGCGAGGATCCGAAAGCCGGCGTCGTGGAGCGTGAGCGCGACGGCGCCGGCGCCGTCCTTGTCCGCGTCGGTGACGGTGATGAAGGCGGTGCCGCTGGTCGGCAGCGGCAGCCCGGCGGCGGCCTGGGCCTTGGCGAACGCGGCGGGGAAGTCGCGCGCGATGCCCATCACCTCGCCGGTGGAGCGCATCTCGGGGCCGAGCAGCGCGTCGGCGCCCTCGAAGCGGTCGAACGGCAGCACGGCCTCCTTGACGGAGATGTGATCGCCGAAGCCGAGGCCCTGGCGCTCGCGCGGCAGCTCCATGCCGGCGATGCGCTCGCCGAGCATGATCCGGCAGGCGAGCTTCGCGAGCGGCACGCCGACGGCCTTGGAGACGAACGGCACGGTGCGCGAGGCGCGCGGGTTGGCCTCGAGCACGTACAGCTCGCCTGCGTGGACGGCGTACTGGACGTTGATCAGCCCGACGACGCCGATCGCGAGGGCGATCTCGCGGGTGGCGAGACGCACCTGCTCGAGCATGTCCTCGCCGAGCGAGTGCGGCGGCAGCACGCACGCGCTGTCGCCGGAGTGCACGCCGGCCTCCTCGACGTGCTGCATGATCCCGCCGATCCACACGTCGTGGCCGTCGCACAGCGCGTCGACGTCGATCTCGGTGGCGTTCTCGAGGAAGCGATCGAGATATATGGATGCAGGCGGCGCGGTGTCGTGCTGCGCCGGCGCGTCGTGCGCTGCGGCGGCGCCATAGCCGCCGCCTGCGCCGCCCGGCCCGTGGGCGGGAGCGGCGGCGCTCGCGAGCGCGACGCCGCGAAGCTCGCGGCGCAGGTAGCCGGCGAGGTCCTCGTGGGAGTAGACGATCTCCATCGCGCGCCCGCCGAGCACGTAGGAGGGGCGCACGATCAGCGGAAAGCCGACGCGGTCGGCGCACTTGAGCGCCTCGTGCAGCGACTGGGCGGTGGCGTACGGCGGCGCCTTGTAGCCGAGGCGCTCGAGCAGCGCGCCGAAGCGCGCGCGGTCCTCGGCGAGGTCGATCGCCTCGACGCTCGTGCCGAGCAGCGGCACGCCCGCGGCGGCGAGGCCGGCGGCGAGCTTGAGCGGCGTCTGCCCGCCGAACTGCACCACCACGCCCGCCAGCTTGCCGCCCGCGCCGGCGCCGCCCGTGCCCGCGCCGGCGCCGCCCGCGCCAGCCCCGGCGCCGCCCGCGCCAGCGCCGGCGCCGCCCGCGCCGGCGCCGCCCGCGCCGGCGGGCTGGGCGAACGGTCCGCCGTTCTCGACCTCGACGACGGCGAGCACGTCCTCGAACGTGAGCGGCTCGAAGTACAGGCGGTCGGAGGTGTCGTAGTCGGTGGACACGGTCTCGGGGTTGCAGTTGACGATCACGGCGTCGCGCCCGGAGGCGCGCACGGTCATGGCTGCGTGCACGCAGCAGTAGTCGAACTCGATCCCCTGGCCGATGCGGTTGGGCCCGGAGCCGAGGATCACGACCGACTCGCGCTCGCCGCGACGGACCTCGCTTGCGGGACCGAGCCGCCGCGCGCGCGCCGGCTGGCCATTCTGAGCGTGTTCGTCGCGAGCGTGCGCGGGGCGCTCCCAGCCCGAGTAGTAGTAGGGGGTGCGCGCGGGGAACTCGGCGGCGCACGTGTCCACCGAGCGAAACGTCCGCTCGCCGGCGAACGGCGCGTGCGGGTCGCGCGCCAGCTCGCGCAGCTCGCGCAGGAACCACGGGTCGATGCGCGTGCGCTCGTGCACGGCGTGGACGCTCGCGCCGCGCGCGAACAGCTCGAGGACCGTCTCGAAGCGCTCGGCGGCGGGCTGCTCGAGGCTGGCGAGCAGCGCCGCGTCGGCGAGGCCGTGCAGGGCGCTCGGCTTGTCGAGCTCGCGCGAGCGCAGCGCCTTGGCGAACGCCTGCTGGAAGGTGCGGCCGATCGCCATCGCCTCCCCGACGGACTTCATGTGCGTGGTCAGGGTGGGGTCGCTGCTGGGAAACTTCTCGAAGGCGAAGCGCGGCCACTTGACGACGACATAGTCGATCGTCGGCTCGAAGCACGCGGGCGTGACGCCGGTGATGTCGTTGTCGATCTCGTCCAGGCGGTAGCCGACCGCCAGGCGCGCGGCGATCTTCGCGATCGGAAAGCCGGTCGCCTTGGACGCGAGCGCGGAGGAGCGCGAGACGCGCGGGTTCATCTCGATCACGAGCAGCTCCTCGGTCTCGGGGTTGACCGCGAACTGCACGTTCGAGCCGCCGGTCTCCACGCCGACGGCGCGGATGACCGCGATCGCCTGGTCGCGCAGGCGCTGGTAGAGGCGGTCGCTGAGCGTCTGCTGGGGCGCGACGGTGACCGAGTCGCCGGTGTGCACGCCCATCGGGTCGACGTTCTCGATCGAGCACACGATCACGACGTTGTCGGCGCCGTCGCGCATCACCTCGAGCTCGAACTCGCCCCAGCCGAGCACCGACTCGTCGAGCAGCACCTGCCCGATCGGCGAGGCCTCCAGGCCGCGCGCGACGATCCGCTCGAACTCCTGCTCGCTGCGAGCGATCCCGCCGCCGCGCCCGCCGAGCGTGTAGGCGGGACGCACGACGCACGGCAGGCCGATCTCGGGCAGGGCCGTGCGCGCCTCGGCGAGGCCGCGCGCGACGTCGACCCGCCCCGCTCCTGCGCGCGCGGGGGCGGGCTGCTCGGCGACCCAGCCGTTGGCGATCGCGCTGCGCGGCATGCGCAGGCCGGCGCGCGCGATCGCCTCGCGGAACAGGTCGCGGTCCTCGGCGCACGCGATCGCCTCGTAGTTGGCGCCGATCAGCTCGACGCCGAAGCGCCGCAGCGTGCCGTCGTCGTGCAGCGCCTTGGCGACGTTCAGCGCCGTCTGGCCGCCGAGCGTGCCGAGCAGCGCGTCCGGGCGCTCGCGCTCGATCACCTGCGCGACCGGCCCGGGCAGCAGCGGCTCGATGTAGGTCGCGTCGGCGAACTCCGGGTCGGTCATGATCGTCGCGGGATTCGAGTTGACGAGCACCACCCGATAGCCCTCCTCGCGCAGCACCTTGCACGCCTGCACGCCCGAGTAGTCGAACTCGGCCGCCTGACCGATCACGATCGGGCCCGAGCCGAGGATCAGGACCTTGTGGATGTCGTCGCGGCGCGGCATCAGGCGCCGCTCCGGCCGGGCCGCGCGCGACCCCGCTCCCGGCCCCCTTTGGGGGCCCTCATATAAATCGAAATCTCGGCCGTCGTCACGCCGCGGCCTCGATCCTTCGCAGGAAGCGGTCGAACAGGTACAGGCTGTCGTGCGGGCCGGGACCGGCCTCGGGGTGGTACTGGACGGTCGCGCCGGGGACGTCGAGCAGCTCGAGGCCCTCGACGGTGCGGTCGTACAGGTTGACGTGCGAGAGCGCCGCGGCGCCGAAGTCGGTCTCCCAGCGCACCGGCCGGTCGCCGTCGATCGTGCGCGCGCCGCCCGGCCCGAGCGCGGCGAAGCCGTGGTTCTGGGAGGTTATCTCGATCCGCCCGGTGCTCAGGTCGCGCACGGGATGATTGGCGCCGTGGTGGCCGAACGGGAGCTTGAACGTCTGAAGACCGACCGCGCGGCAGAGCAGCTGGTGGCCGAGGCAGATTCCCCACACGGGCTTCACGCCGACGAGCTCGCGCACGGTCTGCACGATGTACGACAGCGCCTCGGGGTCGCCGGGACCGTTGGACAGGAACACCGCGTCGGGGTCCTCCGCGAGCAGCTGCCGCGCGCTCGAGGTGCACGGGTGCAGGCTCACGCGCGCCCCGCGCGCGAGCAGCTCGCGCACCATCGAGGCCTTGATGCCCGTGTCGAGCACCGCGACCCGCGGGCCGTCCCCGTCCTGGCCGTGGCGGCTGACCGTCTCGGGGGTTACGACGCGCGCGAGGTCCTGCCCGGCCATCGGCGGCTCGGCGTCGACCAGCTCGCGCGCGCGCGACTCGGGCATGCTCGCCGGGAACACGCCCCCGCGCATCGCGCCCGCCTCGCGGATGTGCATGACCAGCGCGCGCGTGTCCACGCCGGTGATCGCGTGCACGCCGCAGTCGCGCAGCCAGTCCAGCCAGCCGCGCTCGGCGCTCGGCGCGTCCTCGCGGTTGCACGCCTCGCGCATGATCGCCGCGCGCGCCCACGCGCGCGGCGACTCCATCGCGTGCGCGCCCGCGCCGTAGTTGCCGATGTGCGGATACGTGTATGCGATCAGCTGCCCGGCGAAGGACGGGTCGGTCAGCGACTCCTGATAGCCGGACATGCCGGTCGTGAACACCACCTCCCCGACCGTATGGCCCTCCGCCCCGCACGCCACGCCGTCGAAGCGCGCGCCGTCCTCGAGCAGCACGTATGCCGTCGCGTCGCTCACCTTATGAGCGCCTGGACGGCCTTGAACTCCGGCGTGCCGGCGCGCTCGAGCAGCTCGAACAACGCCGCCTCGACGGTCGTCACGACCGCGCCCGCGCGCTCCATGCGCTCGAGGCCGCGCTCGTAGTCGACGGCGTGGCGCGAGCCGACGGCGTCGGCGGGGACGTGCACCTCGACCCCGTCGGCGAGCAGGTCGTGGACGGTCTGGCTGACGCACACGTGCGTCTCGATCCCGCACACGATCGCCTGCTGCGCGCCGCGCAGGTCAAAGCCCTCGGCGCGCGCGGCCGAGAACACCGTCTTCTCGATCCGCGGCTCCTCCTGCAGGTCGAGCTCGGCCGCGCTGTCGCCGAGGCCCTTGGGGTACTGCTCGCTGACGAGCGCCGGCAGCCCGAGGATGCGCGCCGCGTGCACGAGCTTCGCGCACGCGGCGGCGACGCGAGCGAAGGACGCGTACGGGCGAAACCCCTCCTGGACGTCCACGACGAGCAGCGCCGAACGGTTGCGCTCGAGCAGGCTCACCGCCGGCTCCCGATCGCGCCGGGATCGCCGGCGCTCGCTGTGGCCGCGACCGTCATCGGCTCAGCTCGCGCCGGCGAGCGCGAGCGCTCGGTCGCGGTGGACGATTGCGCCGGCCGCGAGCGTCATCAACACGCGTCCCTGCAGGCGCCGTCCGGCGAAGCAACAGTTCGCCGAGCGGCTCTGCCAGCCGTGCTCGCCCGCGACCCACACGTGCTCGAGGTCGACGAGCGTCAGGTTCGCGGGCCGCCCGACGGCGATCGAGGGCGCGGGCAGCGCGAACAGCTCCGCGCCCGCGCTCATGCGCGCCACGAGCAGCGCCAGGTCGATCTCGCCGCTGAGCACGAGCCCGGTGTGCAGCGCCGCGAACGCCGTCTCGAGGCCGGTGGTGCCCATCGGCGCCTGCTCGAACGGCACCTCCTTCTCCTCGCGCGCGTGGGGCGCGTGGTCGGTCGCGACGCAGTCGATCGTGCCCGCGCGCAGCCCCTCGAGCAGCGCCCTGCGGTCGGCGTCGGTGGCGAGCGGCGGGTACATCTTCATGTTCGTGTCCAGGCCGCGCACGTCGGCTTCGCTCAGCAGCAGGTGGTGCGGGCAGACCTCCGCGCTGACCCTGAAGCCGCGCGCCTTGGCGGCCGCGACCGCCTCGACGGACGCGGCGCACGAAAGGTGCTGGAAGTGCACGCGCGCGTCCTCGTAGCCGGCGAGCTCCGCGTCGCGCGCGACCATCGTCGACTCGGCGACGCTCGGGATCGCGCCGATGCCGAGCGCTGCGCTGAGCGCGCCCTCGTGCATCGCGCCGCCGCGCGAGAGCGTCGGGTCCTCCTCGTGCAGCGAGAGCACGCCGCCGCACAGGCGCTGGTAGCGCAGCGCCTTGCGCAGCATGCCCGCGCTCACGACCGGACGCCCGTCGTCGCTGAAGCCCAGCGCGCCCTGCTCGCGCAGCTCGGCCATCTCGGTCAGCTGCTCGCCGAGCAGGCCGCGCGTGATCGCCGGCAGGAAGCCGACGGGCACGCGCGCTGCGCGCGCGGCGGCGTCGCGCAGCGAGCGCAGCAGCGGCGCCGAGTCGAGCACCGGGTCGGTGTTGGGCATCGCGATCACCGCCCCGAAGCCGCCCGCGGCGGCCGCGCGCGTGCCGCTGTCGATGTCCTCCTTGTGCTCCTGGCCGGGCGTGCGCAGGTGCACGTGTGGGTCGAAGAACGCCGGCAGCAGCCGCAGGCGCCCTTCGCCGTCCACCAGCTCGGGGCCGGCCTCCCACTCGGGCCCGGCCTCCTGCTCGGGCCCGGCCTCCTGCTCGGCGGCGCGGGTCTCCCCCGTCTCCCGTGCCGCGAGCCCGCGCGTGCCCGGCTCGGCATCGAGGCTGCCGGGCTCGGCGAGCTCGACGATCCGCCCTTCGCGCACGCGCACGTCGCGACGCGCGTCGATGCGCGCGCGCGGGTCGAGCACGTGCACGTCGCGCAGCAGCAGCTCGGCGGGCGCCTCGCGTCCGCCGATCAGCGGCGCCTGCGCGCTCATGCGGGCCGGCTCCCGACCAACGGCCGCGGCGCTGACGCCGGGGGCGCGGACGGACGGGCCTCACGGCTCGCTAGCAGCTCGTACAGCACCGCCATGCGCACGACGACTCCGGCTTCGACCTGGGCGGTGATCAGCGCCTGGGGCGAGTCGACTACCTCCCCGGAGAGCTCGACGCCGCGATTGACCGGCCCGGGGTGCATGAGCAGCTGGCGCGGCGCCAGCCGCCGGGCGTTGACCTGGTACCAGCTCGCGTACTCGCGCAGCGAGGGCACCCACGTGTCGCTCATGCGCTCGCGCTGCATGCGCAGCGCATACACGATGTCCGCGCCGGGGAGCTCCTCGAGGGTGTAGCGCACCTCGCAGCCGAGCTGCTCGATCCCGCGCGGGATCAGCGTCGGGGGCCCGGCGAGCGTGACGTTCGCACCCATCCGCTGGAAGGCGAGCACGTTCGAGCGAGCGACGCGCGAGTGGGCGACGTCGCCGACTATCCAGATCGACGCGCCGTCGATCGCGCCGACGCGCCGGCGCAGCGTGTACACGTCGAGCAACGCCTGGGTCGGATGCTCGTGCTTGCCGTCCCCGGCGTTGACGATCGCCGCGTCGCACCACCTGGAGACGAGCTCCGAGGCTCCCGCCCACGGCGTGCGCAGGACGATCGCGTCGGGCTTGTGCGCGCTGAGCGTCAGCACTGTGTCCTTCAGCGACTCGCCCTTCTCGACGCTCGAGCCGCTCGCGACGAAGTTGACGACGTCCGCTGACAGCCGCTTGGCGGCGAGCTCGAAGGATCCGCGGGTGCGCGTCGAGGCCTCGTAGAACAGGTTCAGCACCATCCGCCCGCGCAACGTGGGCAGCGTCTTGATCTCGCGGTCTGCGACCTCCTCGAAGCGCTCCGCCTGGGTGACGATCCGCTCGATGTCCCGGCGATCGAGATCCTCGATCGAGATCAGGTGGTTCATCCGCGCTCCCCTCGGGTCGCCCGGTAAGCCGGTCCAGGAATCGAATGCCCGCCCTCCCTGCGCGGCGTGCCCGGCACGCGCGTCCTCACCGACGGCGAAGTCGTCGGCGAGGACGCCGATCCGGCGCCGCCATGCGGCCCCTGGGCGATCGCGACCTCGTCCACGCCGTCCAGCTCGAGCACGCGCACGTGCACGTGCTCGGCCCTGGAGGTAGGCAGGTTCTTGCCGACGTAGTCCGGGCGAATCGGCAGCTCGCGATGGCCGCGGTCGACGAGCACGGCCAGCTGCACGCGCTCGGGCCGTCCGTAGGCGAACAGCGCCTCGATCGCCGCACGCACGGTGCGCCCGGTGTAGAGCACGTCGTCGACGACCACCGCCGTCCGGCGCGCGAGGTCGAAGTCGATGTGCGAGGCGTGCAGCACCGGCGCGTCCGGCCGCGTGCCGACGTCGTCGCGGTAGAAGCCGATGTCGAGGTCGCCGAGCGGAACCTCCGCCCCGACGAGCCGCTCGAGCAGCGCGTGCAGCCGGTCGGCGAGGAACGCGCCGCGGCGGTGGATGCCGACGAGCGCGGGGGGCGCGCTCTCATTCGGATTGCGCTCGAGGATCTCGTGCGCGATGCGCGTCAGCGCCCGTCCGATTTCCTCCTCGCGGAGGACGACCTTCTCGTCAGCTGGCATCGATTCCTTCCTGGCCTCACGGGACCGGGTTAAAGGAGCAGCGTGAATGTATCAGGGGGATGCGACGGGCTCCGGATTCGGCGAGGACGCCGGCGGCGGCGGCGGCGGCGGCGCGAGCGGGCCGGCTTCCTCGCCCTCGCCCCCGTTCGCCTCGCCGCGCTCGGACGTCGCCCGCTGCTCCTGTGCGCTCGCCTGCGCGCGCTCGCGGGCCACGCGCTCGGGCCAACGCACGAGCGTCGCGGGGCCGCGCTCGGGAAACGGCACGTCGATCGTGTCGAAGTCGCGCACGGCCTCGCTCGCCGCGAACACCGCGCGCGCCTCGTCGCGCAGCTCACCGCCCGCGTAGCGGCCCGACACGTGGGTGAGCGCCAGCAGCCGCACCTCGGCGTCGCGCGCGAGCTGCGCGGCCTGGCGGGCGGTGCTGTGCAGGGTCTGGCGGGCGCGCTCGGCGTCCTCCTGGAGGAAGGTCGCCTCGTGCACGAGCACGTCGGCCTGGTGCGCGGCGATCGCGAGCGCCTCGCACGGCACGGTATCGCCGGACAGCACGAGCTTGCGTCCCTCCCGCGTCGGGCCCATGACCTGCTCGGGGCGCACACCCGCGACCGTCTCGCCCCGCTGCAACCTGCCGAAGTCCGGCCCCGGCGTGACGCCCAGCTGCTCGGCCAGGCGCGGGTCCAGGTGCCCGGGCCGCGGCTCCTCGACGAGCGCGTAGCCGAAGCTCGCGTCGCCTTTGTGGCGCACCGGGATCGCCGCGATCAGATAGCCGTCGCGCTCGACCGTCTGCGTGGGCGCGAGCTCGACGATGCTCAGCTCATACGGCAGGCGCCCGTAGATCACCCGCATCGCGCCCATCAGCTCCTTCACCCCGGGCGGTCCGTACACGCTCAGCGGCTCGCCGCGCTCGCGCAGCGCAAACGACTTGAGCATCCCCGGCAGCCCCAGCCAATGATCGGCGTGGAAGTGCGTGATGAACACGCTGTCCATGTCGAGCAGGCCGACCGAGCGCAACAGCTGGCGCTGCGTGCCTTCGCCGCAGTCGAACAGCAGGCGATCGCCGCCGCGACGCACGAGCACCGCGGGCAGGCCGCGGCGAGCGCTCGGCACCGAGCCGGCGGTGCCTGCGAAGAACACGGACAGGTCCATGGTGGCTACGGTAGCGGCGGGCGGGACGCGGCGGGCGGGACGCGGTGGCGGCGGGCGGGACGCGGCGGGCGGCCACGGTAGCGGCGCGCGGGACGCGGCGGGCGGGACGCGGTGGCGGCGCGCGGGACCGGCGGGCGGCTACGGTAGCGGCGGGCGGCCCGGCCTTTGCCGCGCGGGCGTCGCCGCGCCCCGCGCGCGTCGGCTCCTTCGCGCGAAGGCGCCGCCGAGACGGCGTGCGGCGGACCGGGCGCGTGTTCCCTAGGCTGGCAGGGCGCCACCGCAGGGGCTATGCTCGGGGCGCGCCACCTTGGTGCAGCCAGCGCCCGTAGCTCAGTGGATAGAGCGCTCGCCTCCGGAGCGAGAGGCCGGCCGTTCGAATCGGCCCGGGCGCGTGTTGTTCCGGGCGCTTTCGTCGCGGCGGCGGGACCTACGTGAGCGCAATCATCACCGAGCCCCCTTCCACCCCGCTCGGCGTCCCTCGGCTTCAACCGAAGCGCGCGCGAGGGCCATGACGGTCCCACGCGCGCTTCGGCGTACTTACCTAGTAAGCCGAGTTGGCCTCAATCATTTCACTCACACTGTCGTCCGCGGTGAACTTCACTCCCATCTGCTTCCACCCTCCTCCGTTCAGGCTCCCTTCGAGTATGTGCAATCCGCCGCTCGCGAACTTTTCCGGCATCTGTTTGCCGCCCATCTGATCGAACGCCCAGTGCGTCGTCGTCTGCATTTTGTTCTTTTCGACGGGAACCATGAGTTCGCCCCTCACGTTCCAGCTATCACCGTTGGTGCAGGTGAAGGGTTCAAGAAATTCCGTCCCGGTGGCGGGTTTGAAGTCGAGCGCGAGCTTGTCATTCACGAGCATGGCGCCGACTTTTTCGACACCCAGTTCGCCTTCGAGCCAGCCGCCGCTTCCGTTGCTGACAATGTCTCCGGCGTTATAGCCGGTGGACGTGCACGTGTACGCCGATGACATTTGGCAACCAGTAAAAATCATGACTGCGGCTACCGTTTTGGTGCCGTCATATTGGTCTTCGCCGTCCTCTCCCGCGCATCGTATTTTACGATTGCTCACGGTTTCAAACGTCACGCTCGTCGTGCTGGTCATTCCGGAGCCCTCTTTGGCGCCGGGGAGCCATTCGAAATTCAGTACCCCCGTTGGGTTGGTGCATTTATCGCCTTTGTAAGCGCCGCTGCCTGATATCGCCGCTTTCACGCACTGCCCGAATTCCGGCGGCGACAGTGCCGACGCGGACTCGCTGGCCACCGCGCTGCATCCGAATACGACGGCAAGGCAAACCGCGACCCTCTTGCTGCGTCTCATCCCCGTCCTCCTCTCGCGCCCGAGGCCTCCGACGGTCTCGGATCGCGGGAGCCTACTCCTGTCGTTCGAGCCGCGTCGGCGGGCGCGGCGCCGCGGGTCACGAGTTGCGCCGTTCAGCGATCGCGAAAGTCGGCGTCTTCGCCGCGAGCGTCGGCGTCCTTGCGGCGGCGCGAGACACGCCCGAGCGCGAGCGCGAGCACCCCGGTGAGGACCAGGGCGACCGCGCCCTCGCCTAGGCCGGCGAGCAGCTGTGCGTCGGTGGCGAGCAGCGACATCCATAGGAGGATACGCGCCGGCGCGCGCGGCGAGCGAGCTCGAGGCGGCGAGCCTCGCTACAGCCCCGCCCGCTTGAGGATCTCCGAGGCCTGGACGCCGAGTCCGTCGGCGACGCTCATGAGCGTGTCGATCGTGATGTTGAACTCGCCGCGCTCGATCGCGCCGTAGTAGGAGCGGTCGATCCCCGCGTGGCGGGCGAACGCTTCCTGGCTGCCGAAGCCCTGCGCGAGGCGGATCGCCCGGATCGCCTCCCCGATGGCGCGGTTGGGCGCTGACTTCTTCGGCGGCATCTACTGAGCTTGTCCGATTGACGAAATTAGTTCCACCACATAGAGTTCCACGGCGTATAGTTCCCATACGGGCCTCGCGGCCGGGCGACCGGCGCCGGGGCCAGCCGACAGGAGGCCATGCTGGACCCATCCAATCAGACCCACGAGCACCCGGAGCGACTGGTCGTGATCGAACTCCTCGGCCGTCCGCACGGGCGCGACCGCGAACGCATGTATCGGACGCTGCGCGAGCTCAGCCGCGAGGCGATCGACGAGGCGATCGTGAGCCTCGAGCAGGCCGGCGTGCTGGTGATCGCCGGGCGGACCGTGCGCGCCTCGAGCGCGCTCGCCCGCATGGAGCGCTTGAACCTGATCGGGATCTGAGATCGAGCTCGGCGTATACCGGCGGCGGCGCACGCGCGCAGCCCGCGCGCCCGAGCGTACGCTCGCGGCGCCGATGAGCAGCCATGCCCGGCAGCTGCCCCGCAGCTCGCGCTCAGCGCCGTGCGCCCCGCACAGGCCCGAGACCGAGCCGACGATGCCGCGCCGCGATCGCAGTGCGCGATCGCGGCGGCGGCGTCTGCCGTGTCGGGCCAGCCTGGCTAGCTTTTCTTTTTCGCCGGTTTGTTGTACTTGGCGGCGTATTCCGCCGCCGTTTCCTCGAGCGAGCCGCTCATGATCGCCGTGTTTTCGCCGGCCGCGGAGGGGATCCCGACGTCGAGGTCGACCACCTCGTCGACCACCGACGAGAGCAGTTCGGGACCGCAGCCGCTCGCGCCCGGGACCGCGAAGTCGTTGTCGACGAGCGTGTCTTTGGGGATGATCACGATTTTGCCTTTGCCGCCGAGCGAGGGCAGCGCGCGGCTGCCTTTGATCGGTTCGGCGGGCGGCGGCGGGCTGGTCGTGCCGGTCGTCAGGTGCAGCAGGATCGGTTCGGAGTCCGAGCCGATGTAGCAGTCGCTGCCGAGCGCCGAGTTTTCGAGGTGGACCTTCAACGGCAGCGTCACGGCGGCTCCGCTGAGCACCGTGAAGTTGAGCCGGTTGACGGTCACCGAGCTCGGCGGGCCGGCGAGTTCGGCCGTGGCGCTGACTTCGCCGCCGAGTTCGTCGATGCCCACGAGCCCGCCGGGCACCGTGAGCGGCGTCTGCGACAGCGTCGGCCCGTTGACAGCCCCGATCAGCGGCTGCGCGTCGTAGGAGGTCGAGGCGAGCCCGCCCTGGAGCGTGATCGTCTTGTCGATCGGCACCGTCTTGTGGCCGATGATGAATTCTCCGCCGGTCGTCAGCGCGTACACGCAGTCGGCGGCGCTCGTCACCGGACAGTCGGCGAACGGGGCGAATTCTTCCTTCAGTTTCGCGCTCGTCTTTGCGAGCGCCGGCGCCGCTGCGCTCGTCGCGAGGGCCGCCGCGGCGAGCGCGACGAGCGGCGCGCGCCTCGAGATGCTCCACACGCCGTCGAGCAACTTCTGCATCTGCTTGTCCCCTTTCCCACTGGATGACCCGGGTGCCTGCCTCCTGCCGGCAATCCCCCGCCGCGGCACCGCGGCTTTTTACGGACAATACCCCGATTTCAGCCTGGTAAACATCGCCGTACCCAAAGCCGCCCGCACCCAAAGTCGCCGTCGCCGTACCCGAACGTCGCGTGGGCGCCGGCGCCTGTGGCGGCGCATGCTGCTACTGATCTGTGGGTGATGGCCGAGATCGACGAGCAGCCCGCGAGCCGCGCCGAGCGTGCGAGCTCGTTCGCGCGGGTCGCGCGCGAGTACGAGCGCGGGCGGCCCGGATATCCGCGCGCGGCGATCGACTGGCTGCTCGGCGAAGATCCGCTCGAGGTGCTCGACGTAGGGGCCGGGACGGGCAAGCTGACGGAGGCGCTGCTCGACGCCGGACACCGCGTGATCGCCGTCGAGCCGCTCGCGCAGATGCGCGCGATCCTCGCGGCGCGGCTGCCGCGGGCGAGCGCGCTCGAGGGCACCGCGGAGGCGCTGCCGCTGGCTGACGCGAGCGTCGACGCGGTGACCGTGGGCGCCGCCTTTCACTGGTTCGACCAAGCCGCGGCGCTCGCCGAGATCAGGCGGGTGCTGCGCGCGCCCGGGGTGCTGGGGCTGCTGGGCAACGGCTTTGACACGACGCTCGCGTGGGTCGCGCGCGTGCGTGAGATCCTCGGTCAGCCCGCCCTCGGACGGCCCGGACACTGGCCTGAGCTCGAGGACCTCGAGCGCTGCTTCGAGCAGGTCGAGGATCGCGAGTTCCCGCACGAGCAGCGGCTTGACCGGGCGAGCCTGCGCGACCTGGCGAGCTCGCGCAGCAGCCTCGCGATCCTGCCCGAGGGACAGCGCGAGGTCGTGCTCGCGCGTCTGGATCGGCTGTGGCGCCAGGACCCACAGCTGGGCGGGCGAAGCGAGGTGCTGATGCCGTGGCTCGCGCGTGTGCGACGCTGCAGGCGCCTGCGATGAGCGCCGGCCGGCGCGGGGTCCCGCCCCAACGCGCACCCGGTCGGCCCGGGCGGGCGCAGCGACCATGAGCGCCTCCCTGACCGCATTCATCCCGAGCCCCTCCGAGAACGGCTTTCACCTGGGGCCGCTGTTCGTCCACGCCTACGGCCTGGCGTACGTCGTCGCGGTGATCGCCGCGGTGACGATCACCGTGCGCCGCTGGGAGGCGCTCGGAGGCAATCGCCAGCTCGTCTACGACGTCGCCCTGTGGGGCTTTCCCGCGGGGGTGGTCGGCGGGCGCCTGTACTTCCTGGCGACCAGCTGGAACGAAGTCCCGCCGCACTGGTGGGGGCCGTTCGCGGTGTGGAAGGGCGGCCTTGGGATCTGGGGCGGGATCGCGCTGGGGACGCTCGCGGGGATCTGGGTGCTGCGCCGGCGCGGCGCGAACGTGGTGATGTTCATGGACGCGGCCGCGCCCGCGCTGCTCGTCGCGCAGGCGATCGGGCGGATCGGCAACTACTTCAACCAGGAGCTGTTCGGGCTGCCGAGCAAGCTGCCGTGGGCGCTTGAAATATCGCCCGAACACCGTCCGGCGGCGTATGCGCAGTATGCGACCTTCCAGCCGACCTTCCTGTATGAGCTGATCTGGAACGTGCTGCTCGCGAGCGCGCTCGTGTGGCTGGCCAAGCGACGCACGGTCAAGCCGCCGGGCCTGTTCGCGCTGTACGTCGCCGGCTACTCCTTCGCGCGCATCGGCGAGGAGCTGCTGCGCGTCGACCCCGCCCACCACATCTTCGGCCTGCGCCTGAACCTCTACGTCGCGAGCATCCTGTGCATTGTGGGGCTCGTGTGGTTTTGGCGCATCCAGCGCGCGCCCTCGAAAGCGAGCGCGCACGTCGAACGCTCCTCCGCGCCGCCGAGCCCGCCGGCGCCGGTCGCCCGCGCGGCTGCCGCGGGCGGCTCGGGTGGGGGCTCGGGCGCGGGCCCCTGAGAGGCTGCGCCTGCCCTAGCCCTCGCCCTAGCCCGCCCTAGCCCACCGGTTCGGCTTCGTGGCCGGTGAATTCGATCACCTGCTGGTAGGTCGAGCGGTTGGTCCAGGGCATCGTGTAGCCGAAGTATTCGGCGGCAGGGGGGAATTCGATCCGCACGTCCGGCGCGCGCCAGGCTTTCGGTTCTGAGCCCTGCGCGGCCTGGAGTTCTTCGGCCGCTTTCTGGATCGCCGCCCACAGCGAGGCGCGGCACGCTTCGAGGCTGCCGTCGCCGCAGTAGCGGCGGCTGTAGGGCTGCTCGACGGGCAGGCCGAGCTCGCTGCGCAGGTCCTTGTAGACGTAGCCGTACCAGCCGTTGTCAAAGGAGGAGCCCTGCGAGCTGGGCGGGTTGTCGGGCGCGGCGATCGACTCGAATTCGGGCATCAGTTCGCCGAGCACGGGACCGAGCACGGCTTCGGCGATCGGCGTCCAGGCCGCGTCCATTACCGCCGCGCCGGGGTCTTCGGGGTGCTCTCTGCCCTGCAAGCTCGCGCCCCGGTTGACCCATTTGTCGATCAGGCCGGCGGCTTCTTCGGCGAGTTTGCTCGGCGCGGGGCCGCCGGCGAGGACCTGCTCGATCGTCGGCCAGACCTTGACCGCGCGCAGGTCCTGGGTGGCGGCGCGGTTCATGATGCCGACGTCCTTGGCCTCGGTCATGCCGTGCTGTTTGAAGCCCGTGTACAGCTGCACGCGCTGGATCGGGCCGAAGGACCAGTTGTCCGAGGCCGAGCCCCATTCCGGCGCCGGCTTGGTGTTCCAGTTGGTGAACACTTCGCCCGATGGGTCGACTTCGTGGGGATGCTGTTCGAGCGAGAGGACGCCGCGCCAGTTGTATTCGCCGTTGCCGAGCGTCGGCAGGCTGGGATTGGTGCCCGGGGCGAGCACCGGCAGGCGCCCAGCCGAGAAGTAGGCGATGTTTTCGCTGTCGATGTAGGCCATGTTGAACGTCGTCTCGAGTTTGTCGGCGGCTTCGAAGAACTGCTGCGGGTTGTGCACCCGTTCGGAGTCAAGCGCGCTGAACGCGAGCTCGCCCGCGGGCTCGCGCCCGCGCGTGGTGCGGTCGGTCGCGACCGCGTAGGGCTGGCCCTCGACCATCACCGTGCCGCCGACGGGCCCGTACACGCTTTCTTTGAAGTACACCTCGTGTTCGGGTTCGCTTTCGCTCGCGCCGATCTTGCCGGCGTCGAACGTGGTCATGGATATGCACCTGCCTTCGTATTCGTAGTCTTCGGATTCGCGCGTGACGGGACCGGCTTCGGGGTTGCACAGCTTGAGCAGGAACTGCTGAACGTTCTCGCTGTCGGCGCTCGTGAGGCTCCAGGCGTAGTCGCTGCCGCGGCCGATGAACACGTACGGGGAGATCGGCGCGACGATGCCCTCGGCGTTGACGCCCGGACCGGAGAGCTGGGCCTCCATCACGATCTCCGGGTAGAAGTAGCCGAGCTGGGGTCCCATGACCGCGACCGGGTGTTTGGCCGCCGTGCGTTTGGCCCCGACGAGCAGGAAGTTGGACGCTTTGCGTCGCGAGGCGCGCGTGACGTCATCGGCGTGGACCGCCGCGGGCGAGAGCGAGCCCGGTTCGACCACCAGCGCCCCCGGCTCGGCGCCGCTCGGTTCCTGGTCGTAGGGAAACGCGGCGCTGGCCGTGGTGGGCGCTTCGGGGTCGTTTGACTCGCGCAGGTCGTGGTAGATCGCGTAGCCTTCTTTTTCGCCGTACTTGGCGATCAGACGAGCGAGGAAGTTGGAGTTCGCGACTTCCTCGCCGCCGCCGTTGCCGAAGATCGAGCCGATGAACGCGAAGCCGGCGATCGCGTCGGTGAGGTCGACCGTGGGCAGCCGATCGCTCGCCGGCAGCGTCTGCTCGTAGGCGTTTACGCCTTCGGCCCATTCTTCGAGGTCTTCGATCACCTGTTCACCTTCGGCACCCGCTTCGGTGAGCACTTTCTTCTGTTCTTCCACGAACTTGATCGCCTGCGCGCTGGGCGCGAACGAGCGCCCTTCGAGCAGCAGTTCGAAGGCGTTGACCCCGGGGATGCCGAGCGCCGCGGCGAACGCCGGCCCGAGGCCGAGCTTGAGCAGCAGGCCGCGGTCCTGCGCCGCGACCCAGCCGGAGCCGAACATCACATCGCCGCGCGTGGCGCCGAAGATGTGCGGAATGTCGTACTTGTCACGCCAGATTTCAACGCCCGCCCTGCTCGTGAACTCCTCCGTGTCGCCTTCCTGGTGGGGTTCCTGGAGCTTCTCGGAGACGAAGTCGCGTTCCAGCGCCCCCGGGCGGACCTTCGCGCGCAGGGGGGTGAGTTTGGCGTACAGCTTGCCCTGGTCGGTGGAGAATTCGTTTTTCGGGAAGTTGCCTTCCTCGCCGGGCGCGAGGATTTGGAAGGCGCCGCCGGAGTAGTCCGCGACCGCCGCGTTCGCGCGCGCCGGGCCCCACGCCAGCAGCAGGCAGCCGGCCAGCCCCCCGAGCACGAGCGCCCCGAGCCCCCTGGCTCGGGGCGCCTGACCAATACGTAGCCGAGCAACCCAGTGGCGCTGCATCTCCGCCTCCTTAGCCGCCGGGCGCTCCGGGCGCTCCCCGGCGATCGCTTCCACCCTCGCGCTCGATCCTACCACCGGCTGTCAACCCCTGGCTGGCCGGCCAGCCCGTGGGCCGAGGCGAGCCGTCGGCGGCTGGTCGCAATTCGCGTTCGCGCGCCGGGTGGCGCCCCCGACGGGCGCGCGAGCCTAGAGCTCGAGGAAGCGCAGCAGCACGCGCCCGAGCACGATCACGTCGCCGCTGCGCAGGTCAGCCTGCTGGACGCGGCGGCCGTTGACGAAAGTGCCGTTGGCGGAGCGGTCGTCGAGGATGCGCGCCCCGGCCGGGCGCCGCACGAGAATCGCGTGGCGGCGCGAGACCGAGTTGTCGTCGAGGCGCAGGTCGGCGGCGAGGCCGCGGCCGACGTGGATCGCCTGGCCTTCGAGCGGCAGCAGCAGCGACTGCTCGGGGCCCTCGATCTGCAGGTAGCGCCCGGGCCGGGCGGGCTCGGGCGCGACGGCGTGGTGGCGGGCGCGCTCGTCCAGGCACGCGATCGGGTCGAAGCGCTCGGTGACTGCGTCGGCGGCGGAAGGGAGGGTTGCCTGCGTGCCCATGTGGACAGCAAACCCGACGCTACTCACGCGAAGCTCAAGCTTCGTGAAGAAATGCAGAAAGAAAGCGGACCGGAAATCTCGAAGTCCCCGGCGCGCGGGACGCCGCGGGTTCGATCGCCGCTCGCTCGCGTACCCTGCTGCTGAATGCCGGGCCTTCCGCTCGCCTTCTCCGCGGACGCATCCGCGGCGTTCCAGCTGGTCCCGCTGGCGCTCCTGGCCGCGGCGTACACGCGCCGTGCACGCACCCTCCAGGCCGGCGGTCAGGGTGTCGCGCGGTGGCGCCAGGCGTGCTTCTACGGCGGCCTGGCCGTGGTCGCCGCGGCGCTCAGCTCGCTCGGCGCGGCCAGCGAGCGGCTGTTGTGGGTTGACACGATCGAGCAGCTGCTGCTCGGCGATCTCGCCGCGCTGCTGCTGGTGCTGGGCCTGAGCGCAGCGCTGCTCGCGCCGATCGTCGCGGTCGGCGCCTTGGGGCGGCTGCGTCTGCTCACCCGACCGGCGCTCGCGTCCTCGCTGTGGGCGCTCGACCTGTACGCCTGGCACCTGCGCGCGCTGTACGAAGCCGCGCTCGCGCATCCCGCGGTGCACGCGCTCGAGCACGCATGCCTGCTGGGCTTCGCGGTCAACATGTGGATGTGCCTGCTCGGCCCGCTGCCTGGCCCGAGCTGGTTCGGGAACGCCGCACGCCTCGCGTACGTGCTCGCCGTGCGCTTGGCCGCCGCCGGCCTCGGAAACGTGCTGCTGTGGTCGGGGACGATCCTGTACCCGTATTATCTGAGCGGCCAGGCGCACTTCCACATCTCTCCGCTCGCCGACCAGAGCATCGCGGGGACGATCGTCATAGCCGAGAGCTCGCTCGTCACGCTCGGCCTCTTCTGCTGGCTGTTCGCGCGCAGCGCGCGCGAGCTGCGCGAACGCGAGCAGCTGCTCGACTACGCCCGCGCCCGCGGGGTCGAGCTCAGCGAGCAGCGCGCCGGGCAGGCGGCGGCGGCTGGTGTCGCGCTGGAGCTGCGCCTGCGCCTTGAAGCGCTGCTCGAGGCGCCTGACCCGGCCCGCGAGCGTCGGCGCCGCGCGCGACCGTCCGGACGGGCCCCCGCGCGCCCGTCACGGAATCCGCCCGCGCACCAGCGCTTCGCTCGAGCCCAGAACGCTCGGGAGGTGCAGGCGCCCGGGACTGTCCGCCTGCGCGCCCACGACCACGATCGGGGCGAGCAACGGCCCCTGGCCGTGGGTGTCCCGGGCGAGGAGGAAGCCTCCCTCGAGGGTGCCGCACGGCCGGCGGGGCCGGACCGCGCCGCCTAGCCCCCGGCGACGGCCGGCAGGATCGTCAGCTCCGCGCCGTCGGGCACCGGTGTCGCAAGGCCGTCCAGGAAGCGGATGTCTTCACCGGCGAGATAGACGTTGACGAAGCGCCGCAGCGAGCCGTCGTCGTTGGCGATGCGGGCGCGCAGCTCCTCGTGGCGCTCGAACAGCCCGTTGAGCACGTCCTGCACGGTCGCGCCGTCGAGCTGCGTCTCGGACTCGCCGCCGGCGGCGGCCCGCAGCTGCGCCGGGATCTTGACGAGGACGCTCATCCGCGGCTAGACGGTCGAGGATCGAGCAGGGCTGGGAGGCAGGGTCCTAGCCGTGCTCGGCCGGTGAGCGGCCGAGGAGACCGGGCTGCGAAGGTCATCGACCGTCTCGAAGGCCTCCACGGTCGGCTCGATCGCGCACGTCTCGAAGGTTCCGCGCACGGCATCGAGCGTCTTTAGGCCCTCGCCCGTGATCACCAGCACGACGCGCTCGTCGGGGTCGATCTCACCGCGCTCGGCGAGCTTGGCGAGCACGGCGGTCGTCACGCCCCCCGCCGTCTCCGTGAACACGCCGGTCGTCTCGGCCAGCAGCCTGATCCCGGCACGGATCTCCTCGTCGCTGACCGCATCGACCGAGCCGCCGCTGGCACGCGCGAGCTCGAGCGCATAGGGGCCGTCGGCGGGGTTGCCGATCGCAAGCGACTTGGCGATCGTGTCGGGCTTGACCGGCCGGCACACGTCGTGGCCGGCGGCGAACGCGCCGGCGACCGGCGCGCAGCCGGCGGCCTGGGCGCCGTTCATGCGCGGCTGCGGGCGGGTGGGATCTTCGATGAGCCCGAGCTCGGTCCACTCGCGAAAGCCCGCGGCGATTTTCGTGAACAGCGAGCCGGAGGCGATCGGCACGATGCAGCGGTCGGGCAGCTCCCAGCCGAGCTGCTCCGCGATCTCGAACGCGAGCGTCTTCGAGCCCTCGGCGTAGTACGGGCGCAGATTGATGTTCACGAACGCCCACTCGCGCTCCGCGCACAGCTCCGTGCACAGGCGGTTGACGTCGTCGTAGCTGCCGTTTACGCTCACGAGCTTGGTGCCGTAGACGCCGGTGGCCAGCACCTTCTGCTCCTCGAGGTCGGCGGGGATGAAGACGTATGACTCGAGTCCGAGCGCAGCGCCGTGGGCCGCGACCGAGTTGGCGAGGTTGCCGGTGGACGCGCACGCGATCGTCTGGAAGCCAAGCTCGCGCGCGCGTGTGACCGCGACCGAGACGACGCGGTCCTTGAACGAGTGCGTCGGGTTGGCGGCGTCGTTCTTGACCCACACCTCCCCCAGCCCCAGGCGCGCGGCGAGCCTGTCGGCGCGGATCAGCGGCGTGCAGCCGGCGGGCAGCCCGACGCGCGAGGCGAGCCTCGCCGAGGGGCCGGGAGGACCGCCGGCGAGCGGCAGGAAGTCGGCGTAGCGCCAGATGTTCTGCGGGCCGCCCTGGATGCGCCGGCGCAGCTCGCCGACGTCGCGGCCGATGCTCGCGTGGTCGTAGGCGGCCTCCAGCGGTCCGAAGCAGCGCTCGCACACGTACAGCGCCTCGAGCGGATACTCGGCCTTGCACTCCTTGCACTGCAGATGACTGACAGCCATTGAGCTCCCTTCATTGTCTTCGCCGTGTCACCGGTGTGGCGAAGAGCAGAAGCCCGCCACACATCTCTCTGGAATTGGCACCTTCCCGCTGTGACGTGACGGTGGTTGCCGGGGTTTCGCAGGGCCAGTCCCTCCACCCCTCTGGATGTGTCCAGCTATGTCCGGGCGACAGTCTAGCAATCGCATCGGCAGGCGTGTGCTCGGGCCTGAGCGCGCGCGCGAGCGCATGGACGGTAACGCGGGCGCCCGTGCGGTGTAGCGCTTGCGGTGAGCACCTCGACGCGCGCACCCGACGATCTGAGAGCAAACGACAGCGCTCCGTTCCGCTTTGCCTCGCGGGAGACCCGCCGGCGGATGTTGATCATCGTCAACCCGTACGCGACGACCGTCTCCGACCGCCTGCGCAACCTGGTCGTGTACGCATTGCAGGGTCGCTTCGAGGTCGACGCCGTGGACACCGAGGCGCGCGGGCACGCGACCGAGCTGTGCCGCGAGGCGGCGCACGAGGGCTATGACGTGGTCGTGGCGTTCGGCGGCGACGGCACGGTCAACGAAGCCGCCAACGGGCTGATCACGTCCCCAGCCCACCCCTCGCCGACGCCGCTGTGCTGCCTGCCGGGCGGCTCGGCGAACGTGTTCGCCACGATGCTCGGGATCCCCGGCGACGTCGTCGACGCGACCGAGCACCTGCTCGCGATGGCCGACGACTGGCGCCCGCGCAAGGTCGACCTGGGGGTGGTCAACGGCCGCTGCTTCACGTTCGCCTCCGGCCTGGGCCTCGACGCGAGCGTCGTCGAGCGCGTCGACGCGAACCCGCGCATGAAGGCCCGCTTCGGCCCCTATTTCTTTACGTGGATGGCGATGCGGACCGTGCTGCGCCGCTACCTGGTCGCCCCGCCGCGCCTGGAGGTGGAGGTCCACACGGGCGCCGACCAGAAGGCCGGCAGGCTGCGCGGCGTCACCGCGATCGTCCAGAACGGCTCTCCGTTTACCTACTTCAAGGACCGGCCGATCGAGATCGCCGATGACGCCGCGCTGGATTCGGGCCTGCTCGCCGGCGGGGTCCTGCGCCGCGCCACGCCACTGGCGCTGCCCTCGATCGCGTTGCGCGCGTTCTCCTCGCGTGTGCGGGTGAGCGGCAACCGCCAGGTCACCGGAATCGCTCCCACCGGCGAGCTGACGGTGCGCACGACCGATGGCCGGCCGCTGCCGTTGCAGGTCGACGGGGACTATCTCGGCGAGGTCTCAGAGGCCCGCTATTCGATCCTGCCGGGCGCGCTGAACGTGGTCTGCTAGGACCGGGCGCCGTCGAGCTCCTGCAGCACGACGCGAAAGCCAGACCACTCGTGGTGGGGCAGCGAGCGGTAGAACGGAGCGGCCTCCTCGGCGGCGATCAGGTCCAGCCGCAGCGCGCCAGAGCGCCGCAGCGACGCCTCGAGCAGCGCCCGCCCGATGCCCTGGCGGCGGGAGCCCTCGGCGACCAGCAGACGCGCGAGATACGCCTGAATGTGGCCGTCGCTGAGGGTGTGCGCGAAGCCGACGGGCTGGTCGCGGTCGTCGATCGCGACGAGCGTCAGCGCGCCGGGCGCGAGCATCGAGCGCAGCGTGCGCCGGGGGTCCTCGCTGAGCGTCTCCCAGCCCTGGTCCACGCACATGGCGATCACCGCGTCGAGATGCGCGGCGGAGAAGTCGGTGATGTGCACCGGACCGCGGTCGCCCGCCCAACCGGGCGCTCTACGCGCTCGCGCCCGGCGTGACGCGGTAGGCGTCGAACACCGAGTCGATGTTGCGCAGGCGCGTGATCGCGCTGCGCAGCGCGTGCGTGTCGGCGACCTCGATCACGAAGCGGTTCTTGACCATCGGCCCCATCGACAGGCAGCGCGCTTCGAGGATGTTGGCGCCCGACTCCGAGAAGGCGCGCGAGAGGTCCTCGAGGAGGCGGTGGCGATCCCAGGCGTCGATCTGGATCTCGACGACGAAGCCGGTCGACTGGTCGCCTTCCCAGGCGACGTTGGTGAAGCGTTCGGGGCTCTTGCGCAGGAGCGCGGCGTTGGGGCAGTCCTCGCGGTGGATGGTGATCCCGCGCCCGAGCGAGATGTAGCCGACGATCTCATCGCCGGGCACCGGCCGGCAGCACTTGGCCAGGCGCAGCATCACGTCCTCGACGCCTTCGACCCTGATCCCGTACTGGCCCGAGGACCTCGTCGGGCGCCGGCGCGCGCGCCCGACGCGCAGCAGGTCGGCGGCGCCCTCGTCGCCGTCGGCCGACTCGCCCTGCTTCAGGCGCTGCATCACCTTTCCGACGACGAGCTTCGGCGAGACCTTGGCGGCGCCGAGGGCGATGTAGAAGTCATCGGCCTTGCGGAAGCCGACCTCACGGATCACGTCCGCCAGCAGCGCCGAGCCGGTGATCTTCTGCGCCGGCAGGCCCTGTTTACGCAGGTGCGCTTGCAGCAGCTCGCGCCCGGTGTGCTCGGTGTCCTGGCGGTTCTCGGCCTTGAACCACGCCTTGATCTTGTTGCGCGCACGAGTCGTCTTGACCATCGCCAGCCAGTCGCGCGAGGGGCCGCGCTCGCGCTTGGCGGTGAGGATCTCGACGATGTCCCCCGAGCGCAGCTCGTAGTGCAACGGCACGATTTTGCCGTTCACCCGGGCGCCCACGCAGCGGTGGCCGATCTCGGTGTGCACCTCGTAGGCGAAGTCGAGCGGCGTCGCGCCGGCGGCCAGCGACTTGACTTCGCCCTTGGGCGTGAACACGTAGACCTCCTCCTCGAAGAGGTCGGTGCGCAGCGTCTCCATGAACTCGCGCGGGTCCGAGAGCTCCTTCTGCCAGTCGAGCATCGAGCGCAGCCACTTGAGCTTGGCGGCCTCGTCGGCGACGGGCGAGCCGGCGAACCCCGCGCCGGCGCCCGCGCCGGCGCCCGCGCCGGACGGCTGCTTGTAGACCCAGTGCGCGGCGACTCCGAACTCGGCCATCTCGTGCATCTGGTGGGTGCGGATCTGGATCTCCAGCGGCCGGCCCTCGGGCCCGATGACGGTCGTGTGCAGCGACTGGTACATGTTGAACTTGGGCATCGCGATGAAGTCCTTGAAGCGCCCCGGCAGCGGCTTCCACAGCGAGTGGATCACGCCGACCGCGCCGTAGCAGTCCTTGACCGAGTCGACGATCACGCGCATCGCGGTCAGGTCGTAGATCTCGTTGAACTCGCGGCCCTTCTTGGTCATCTTCGAGTAGATCGAGTAGAAGTGCTTGGCGCGCCCGGCGATCTGGGCCTCGATGCCGACGTCGGCGAGCTCGCGCTGCAGGTACTCGCCGGCCTCGGCGACGTAGCGCTCGCGCTCCTCGCGCTGCTGGGCGACCAGGCCCTTTATCTCCTGGTACTTGCGCGGGTGCAGCGTCGCGAACGCGAGGTCCTCGAGCTCCCACTTGATCGCGTGGATGCCCAGGCGGTGGGCGAGCGGCGCGTAGATCTCGAGCGTCTCGCGCGCCTTCTCCATCTGCTTCTGTTTGGACATCGCCTCGATCGTGCGCATGTTGTGCAGGCGGTCGGCGAGCTTGATCAGGATGACCCGCACGTCGGTGGCCATCGCGACCATCATCTTGCGGTAGTTGTTCGCCTGCGCCTCATCGCGCGACTGGAAGGTGATGCCGGTCAGCTTGGTCACGCCGTCGACGACCGTCGCGATCTCCTCGCCGAAGCGCGCCCGCACCTCCTCGATCGACGCGGAGGTGTCCTCGACGGTGTCGTGCAGCAGCGCCGCGCACAGCGTCTCGGTGTCCAGGCGCATGCTCGCGCAGATGCGCGCCACGCCGACGGGGTGCGTGATGAAGTCCTCGCCGGACTTGCGCCGCTGATCGGCGTGGTGCTCGCACGCGAACACGAACGCGTCCTCCACGCGCGCGCGGTCGATCTCCACCGCCGAGTCGGCCGCGTGCTCTGAGACGATCGCGAACAGGTCACCGAGCAGTCGCCGCTCGGAGGCGCTCAGCGCGAGCGCCGGCGCCGGCGCCGGCTCGAGCGCGGGCTGAGGCTGCTCGGCTTTCAGCTGGGGGTCTTCGGCGATCGCCATGGACAAAGGTTAGGGGACACCGAGGGTGGATTGAAGGCGCTGCAAGCGCGCCGAGCTCAGAACAGCACGAGCTCCTGCGGAGCGTGCGACTTCGCGGGCTCCGGCGCGCGCGAAGGCGCGCGCGGCGTCGGGCTCTCGAGCTCATCGAGCCGTGGCTGCTCGGGGCGCGGGTCCGGGAGCTCCGGCCCGAGCCGCCGCACCTTGCGCAGCACCAGCCGGGGCTCGCTGACGCCGTTGTACTCGTTGACCTCGAGCGCGAACGTCGCGTGCAGCGCGCCCGGGCCGTGCTCGCCCGCGGGCAGCGGCAGACGCCCGCCGGTCCCGAACGCGACCGCCCGCGCGCGCACTCCCCCCGACTCGACCGTGAAGCGCGCGTGGCGGCCTTCGCCCATCGGCCGCACGTCGGCAAAGCTCGCGTCGGCGAGCAGCAGCGAGACGCCCGGGTTGCCGCGTCCGAACGGCGCCATCGCCTGCAGCTCCTCCGCGAGCTGCATGCCGAGATGCTCGCCTGAGATGATCGCGTCGACGCGCTCGACCGCCACCGGGTCGTCCGGGCCGAGCACGCGTTCGGCGTGCGCGCACAGCGCGGCGGCGAAGTCCGCGACCCGCCCGCGCTCGATCTCCAGGCCGGCCGCAGCCCGGTGCCCGCCGTAGCGCAGCAGGTGCTCCTCGCAGGCGCTCAGGCCGGCGAGCAGGTCAAACGCCTCGATGCTGCGTCCCGAGGCTCTGCCGGCCTCGCCGTCGAGCGCGACCAGCACGACCGGGCGCCCGCTGTGCTCGACCAGGCGCGAGGCGACGATCCCGATCACGCCGGGATGCCAGCCGTCTTCGGCGAGCACATACGCCGCGCGCGCGCCCAGCTCGGCGATCTTCGCTTCTGCCTGAAAGCGGATGCTGCGCTCGATCTGCCTGCGCTCGCGGTTGACGCGGTCGAGCTCGTTCGCGATCTGCGCCGCCCGCGCCGGGTCGCGGGTGAGGATCAGCTCGAGCCCGGCGTCCGCGTGGTACAGGCGCCCGGCGGCGTTCAAGCGCGGCGCGAGCGCGTACGCGACGGCGCGCTCGGCGACTTTCGCCGCCTGCACGCCCGCGACCGCCATCAGCGCGCGCAGGCCGGGCTTGGCCGTGCCCGCGAGCGCGCGCAGGCCGCGGCGCACGAGCGTGCGGTTCTCGCCGAGCAGCGGCACGAGGTCGGCGATCGTCGCGAGCGCCACCAGGTCGAGATCCTCGCGCAGCGCCTCGCGCGCCTGCGCGCTGCAGGCGCGCTCGGCCGCGCGGGCGCCGCCTTGCCCGCGCGCGGCCGCCTCGAGCAGCGCCTCGGCGAGCTTGTGCGCGACCGCCGTCGCGCACAGGTCGGGGCACGGGTAGCCGCCCAGCCGCGGGTGCACGATCGGCGCGCGGGGCAG
Organism: Solirubrobacteraceae bacterium; assembly: GCA_035503075.1. Lineage (GTDB taxonomy): Bacteria > Actinomycetota > Thermoleophilia > Solirubrobacterales > Solirubrobacteraceae > Palsa-744. Next base: position 96,307 of record DATJTT010000045.1, on the reverse strand, counting down.
TGCGCCGTCGGCGCGGGGCGCGTGGTGGTCGCTGACCACCACCTCGACCCCGAGCGCCGTGGCGGTGGCGACCTCCTCGACCGCGGTGATCGCGCAGTCGACCGTGACCAGCAGGCGGGTGCCGGACCGCGCGAGCCGGCGCACGGTCGCCGTGCTCAGCCCGTAGCCGTCGCCCGCGCGATCGGGCAGGTAGAAGTCGACGTCCGCGCCCAGACCGCGCAGCGCGCGCACGAGCACGGCGGTCGCGCAGATCCCGTCGACGTCGTAGTCGCCGTGGATCGTGATCCGCGTGCCCCGCTCGACGTGACGCAGAATCCGGGCGAGCGCCTCGGCGATGCCGGCGAAGGCGTGCGGCGGGTGCTGCACGTCGGCCGTCAGGAACGACTCCGCACGGGCCGGCTCGCCGATGCCCCTGCGCACCAGCACCTGCGCGAGCGGGTCGCTGACGCCGAGCTCGCGGCGCAGCCGCGCCACCGCGGGCGGCGGGCACTCCGCGATCTGAAAGCGGCAGGGGCGCACGCCGCGAGACTACGGCGAGCGTGGGACGGAACCGCCGGGTCTAGGGAAGCTCGATCTCCGAGGCCGCGCGTTCGCGGCGCATGCCCTCGAGGTAGATCACGGCCATCCCGATCAGCGAGCCGGGGATCGCGTACAGCACGATGCCGATGTCCGTCGCCTTTTCGCCGGGGATCCGCAGCGCGGAGACCTTCACGGCGTAGATGATCAGCCCGACGACGACCGAGCCGATCAGCGAGCCGATCAGCGCACCGACGATCCCGCCCCAGAAGCGGTCGGGCAGCCAGATCGTGAAGTGCCAGATCGCAAGGCCCATGATCACCCACGCGAGCAGGCCCATCAGCGCGACCTGCCGTGGCGTTTGTTGCGACGCGCGCCGGCGCGGCGACTCTTCTGGCGCGGCTTGGACGGCTCCTTGAGCACGAGGTCCTCGGGCGTGAGGTCTGCGGTCGGGTCGCGCTCGGGGACCGTCGCGGGGGGCTCGGGCTCGGCGGGCGGCGCCGCGGTCGCGCCGCGTTCTGCCACCCGTGCGCCGCGCCCGCTCGAGCGAGCCGGGGGCGTCCTGGCCGGCTCGCCGTCGCCGGGAGCCCCGACGTCGAGGTCGGCGACCAGCTCCTGGAACTCGTCGCGCGAGAGCTGCTGTCCGGGCTGCTCGGGGGCGATCAGGCTGCCACGACGTGTGCGCCTGCGCCGGGGCGTCGGCTCGACGTCCTCCGGCGCCCCCGTGGCGGTCGTCGCGAACGCGGGGACCGCGCCGAGTTCGCGCACGATCCGGGCACGCCGCGCCCGGTAGCCGGGCTCGCGTTCCTTCCAGTGCATCAGCACCGGCGAGGCGATGAAGATCGAGGAGTACGCGCCGGAGGCGATCCCGACCATCAGCGCGAAGGCGAAGTTCTTCAGGGTTTCACCGCCGAAGATCAGCAGCGAGGCGACGGGCAGCAGCGTGCAGAAGCTCGTCGCGAGCGAGCGCGTCAGCACCTCGGACATCGAGCGGTTGAGGATCTGCGAGAAGGCGGCGCGCGGCATGCGCGGCACGTTCTCGCGCACGCGATCGAAGACGATGATCGTGTCGTACAGCGAGTAGCCGAGGATCGTCAGCAGAGCGGCGACCGTCGCCGTCGTGACTTCCCTCCCCGTGAGCGCGTAGACGCCGGATGTGATCAGCAGGTCGTGCATCAGCGCGATCAGCACGGGCACCGCGTACTTCCACTCGAAGCGCAGGGCGATGTAGGCGGAGATCACCAGCAGCGAGGCGATGATCGCGATCACCGCGGAGTTGGCGACCGTTTTCCCGAACGTCGGCCCGATCGAGGTCGAGGAGAAGTCCTTGATGCCGGGCCTGCCGTTGTTGGCGAACTTCGTGCTGAGCGCGGATTCGACGTCCTTGACCTTTTCCGGGCTGAGCGTCTTGGTCGAGATCTCAAAGCCGCTGCCGCCGACGCTTTCGTTCTTGAACTTCTGCACCTCCGCGTTCCCGTAGCCGGCCGCCGAGATGACTTTCGCGACTTCGCTCTCGGACACCCCCGGACGGGTGATCGCGGTCTCGATGCGCGTCCCGGACTTGAAGTCGATGCCGAAGTTCAGGCCCCTGGCGCCGATCGCGAGCGCTCCGATCAGCAGGATCGTGCCCGACATCGAGAAGAACCACCTCGAGGCGCCCATGAAGTCGAATTGCCAGCCGTTGCCGCGCCGGCGCGTGGCGAGCGCCGCCGGGTGGTTGACGACGCGCGTCTGGCTCATCGTGCCGAGCGCAGCCTGCGTGGCGAGCACGGCGGTGAACAGCGACACGAGCGTGCCGATGCCGAGCATGAAGGCGAAGCCCTTGACTTCGGCGGTCGCGAGGGCGAACAGGATGAAGGCGGTCATGATCGTGACGACGTTCGCGTCGACGATCGCCGCGAAGCCGTGTTTGTAGCCGGTGGCGATCCCCGAGATCACCGATCTGCCGCCGCGGATCTCCTCCTTGACGCGCTCGAAGATCACGATGTTGGCGTCGGCGCACACGCCGATCGTGAGGATCAGGCCCGCGATCCCGGGCAGCGTGAGCGTCACCGGGATCAGCTTCACCAGGCCGTAGAAGTAGGCGCCGTAGATCGTCAGGCCGCCGATCGCGATCAAGCCGAGCAGGCGGTAGAAGAGCAGCAGGAACGCACACACCACGAGGAAGCCGATCAAGCCCGCTTCGACGCTCTGCCTGAGCGCCTGTTTGCCGAGCGTCGCCGAGACGGTGGATTTGGAGATCAGCACGAGCCTCACGGGCAGCGCGCCGGACTGCAGCTCGTTGGCGAGGTTCTGGGCGGAGGTGATCGTGAAGCCGCCCGAGATCTGCGAGCCGGTGGAGGCGTCGATCCCTTCCGGGTACTGGGAGAAGTCGATCGAGGGCACGGTGATCAGCTGGCCGTCGAGCACGACCGCGAAGTGCTGGAGCGCCTGTTCGTGGCCTACGCCCGGAAGCTGTGCTTCCTGGCCGCGGTGGGCGATTTCCTTGGTGACGCGTTCGAAGACCTTCTTGCCGTAGGAGGTGAAGCCGAAGCTGACGTTCGGCTGCCCGTTGCCGCCGGCGCCTTCGTCGAAGCTCTGCACCGGGTTGGTGATGTCCTTGCCTTCGAGCACCGGATTGTCGTTGAGCACGTAGTAGCTGTCGGGCGAGGCGTCGGTGACCTTGCCCGCGGCCGTTTCCTCCTGGTGGGCCTCGACGATCACGGTCCCGGGGTTGACGTGCACGGCCTTGAGCTTCGCTCCCTTGGGGATGCCGCGCAGGTCGCTGTAGAGGTTGTGTTCGGTTTCTTCGGGCCCGCGCCAGACCTTTTCGTGCGCCGGTTCGGTCAGGTACCAGCTGCCGTAGATGCAGTCGCCGACCTGCTTGGCGGTGCAGCCGGGCGAGTAGGACGCGAGGTCGCTGTTCTTGGGCGGCAGGATCGGCGGCCGTTTGGCCGCGCGCAGGACCGCCTTGTACTCGAGCAGCCCGGCGGTCACGCCGCCGGGCCCCTGGGCGGTGGTGTCCCCTGTGACGGTGCCTTCTTTGGGGTCCGGTTCGCCGTTGGGGCCGATCACGTTGGGCTCCCAGTCGTAGAAGTACAGCTGCGCGGTCTTGCCGACCTCTTCCTGGGCGCGCGTGTAGTTGGTGACGTCGGGCAGCGAGACGACGATCTGGTCGTTGCCCGAGCTCTGGATTTCCGGTTGCGCGACGCCGAGCTGGTCGACGCGCTTGCGCATGATGTTGATCGCGCGTTCGAGCGATTCGGGGGTGACCTTCGCCTGCGTCGTGGGTTTGGCCTGGTAGGTCAGCTGCACGCCGCCCTTCAGTTCGAGGCCGAGGCGCGTCGTCTTGCTCGCGATCAGGATCGCCGAGACGACGATCAGCCCACCGACGAGGAGCAGGATCAGGGCGTTGCGGCGGCGGTCGGTCATGCTCAGCTCAGAGTACTTGCTACTTGTCGGGCGTCAACACCAGCAACAGCCCGCCGTCGTCGTCGTAGGCGGGGAACATGTCCGCTTTGGCGCTCGCGGCCACGTCGCGCTCGCCCGCGACCCGCACCTGCACCTCGAGCGCCCGCACCCCCCACTCGAGCACCGTGGCGACCGGGTCATCGCCGTTCGCGAAGCTCAGCCCGAGCACCTGCTCGACGCGCTGGCCGATCACCTCCTCCTCCTCCAGGCCGGTGAACGCGAACGAGTTCTTGCCGCAGCCGATCACGCGGCCCTCGCTGTCGCACACGAAGAACGCGGCGTCCGGCGCCGGGTAGTAGTCGTCGAGCAGTTCGAACAGGAACGCGAAGCCGCACTTCTCGCAACCCTTGCGCTGGCGCGTGAAGCCGAGGTTGCGATCGAGCTCCGAGGTGCGGTGACCGCAGTTGGGGCAGATGAAGGGATGGGTCATGGCGTCTCCCACAGAGTACGCAAGCCCGCTGATCAAGGCGCTCGTCCGCGTTCGCGCAGCCGCGGCCCGGGGGCGGGCGCGCGCGGCTAGAAGAGCGGCTCTCCGGGGGCCCTCGCGGGCGGTTGCAGGCCGAGGTGCTCGTAGGCGGCGGGCGTCGCGGCCCGGCCACGGGGGGTGCGCTTGATCAACCCCTCCTGCAGCAGGTAGGGCTCGTAGACGTCCTCGATCGTGTCCTGCTCCTCGCCGACCGCGACCGCGAGCGTCGAGAGCCCGACCGGCCCGCCGGCGAACTTGGCGCAGATCGCGCCCAGGATCTCGCGGTCCAGGCGGTCCAGGCCGCGCTGGTCGACCTCGAGCATCTCCAGGGCGGCGTGCGCGGCGGCGGCGCTGAGGACCCCCGACATGCGCACCTCGGCGAAGTCGCGCACGCGCTTGAGCAGGCGGTTGGCCACGCGCGGGGTGCCGCGGCTGCGCTCGGCGATCGCGAGCGCGCCGTCGTCCTCGAGCTCGACTTCGAGGATCGCGGCCGAGCGCCGCACGATCGTCGCGAGCTCGTCGACCGCGTAGGGCTCGAGCCGCGCCTGGATGCCGAAGCGGTCGCGCAGCGGCGTCGTGAGCAGGCCCGTGCGCGTGGTCGCCCCCACGAGCGTGAACTGGGGCAGCTCGAGCGTGACCACGCGCGCGCCGGCCCCCTGGCCGACGGTGATCGGCAGGCGCCGGTCCTCCATCGCCGGGTAGAAGGTCTCCTCGAGCGTGCGCGCCAGCCTGTGGATCTCATCGACGAAGAACACGCTGCGCGGCTCGAGCGCCGTCAGGAATGCGGCGATGTCGCCCTTGCGCTCGAGCGCCGGGCCGGCGGTCTGCACGAACGGCACCTCTAGCTCGGCGGCGAGGATCTGCGCGAGCGAGGTCTTGCCGAGTCCGGGCGGGCCGGCGAGCAGCACGTGGTCGAGCGCCTCGCCGCGCGCGCTGCACGCCTCGATCGCGACCGATAGCTGCTCGCGCAGCGTGTGCTGCCCGACGAACTCCTGCAGCCGTCGCGGTCGCAGCGAACGGTCGAGCTCGTCCTCGGCGAGCAGGTACGGCGTCTGGATCCGGGTCGTTGTCTCGCCGCCTGCGTGCGGCCCGCCTCGGGGTGTGTCGTTTACGGTGCTCATCGACTGCTCCTCAGGCCGCGCGCGCCAGGCGCAGGGCGCCGGCGAGCAGCTCCTCGGCGCTCTCGCCCTCGAGGTCCGCGAGCAGCTCCTGCGCCTCGGCGGGCGCGAAGCCGAGCTCGAGCAGGCCCTCGCGCGCGAGCGCGCGCGGGTCCTCTGTCTTTCCGCGGCGCGCGGTGATGCGCGCGCGCCCGCCCGCGAGCCCGGGGCCCGAGGCGGCGCCGGCGGGCGCGTGCGCCGGGATCGCGTCGACCTTCTCGCGCAGCTCGACGATGATCCGTTCGGCGGTGCGCTTGCCGATCCCCGGGACCGCCTGGAAGCGCGCCGCGTCGCCCGCGGCGAGCGCGCCGATCAGCTCGGGCGGGGCTCCGGCTGAGAGCACAGCGAGCGCGACCTTCGGGCCGACGGCCTGCACGGAGAGCAGCATCAGGAACAGGTCGCGCTCCTGCTCTGAGTGAAAGCCGTACAGCGTGAGCGCATCGTCGCGGACGATCAGGTGGGTGTGCAGCGTGACCTGCTCGCCGGCCGCGGGAACGTGCGCGAGCGTGTGCGCGGAGACCGCCGCGCGGTAGCCCACGCCGGCGCTCAGCACGACCACGTGCTCGCCTGCGCGCGCCGCGACCTCGCCGCGCAGCAGCGCGATCATGCCGGAGCTCCGGCGAGCGCGGCGGCCAGCGGCGCGCAGTTGGCGTGGCAGACGGCGACCGCGAGCGCGTCGGCGGCGTGATCGGGCCGCGGCTGCTCGGGCAGCGCGAGCAGCGTCTGGACCATGCGCGCGACCTGGTCCTTGTGCGCGCGCCCGCTGCCGCAGACGGCGCCCTTGACCTGCTGGGGGGTGTAGCCGGCGCACGGCAGCGCGCGCTGCCCGGCGGCGAGCAGCACCACCCCGCGGGCCTGCCCGACGGCGAACGCGGTGCGCACGTTCTGCCCGAAGTACAGCTGCTCGAGCGCGAGCGCGTCCGGGCGGTGCTCCTCGAGCAGCGCCTCCACGGCGGCGTGGATCTCGGCCAGGCGCCGCTCCAGGGCGAGCTCGGGCGCCGTGGCGATGACGCCGCCGTCGAGCGCGGCGAGCCGCCCGCGGCGACGTGCGACGACGCCGTAGCCGGTGCTCGCGAGGCCCGGGTCGATGCCGAGGACGATCACAGTCGGGGGATTCTCCGCCGGCTGTCGGACGCCTGCTTGCCTACGCCCGTCGGCGACATTGCGCCCGCATCCCCGAGTCGAAGCGGTGGCGTACGCTCCCGAGGCGATGGGGCCCGACCCACTCGACGCGCCCGAGCGGCGCGACCTTCGCGACCAACTCGAGCCGCGCGACTTGCCCGCTGCGGCGGCGCCGCCCGAGCAGGCCGAGCCGATCGACTTCGCCGCCGAGGGCCTGCTCGAGGGCCTGCGGGGCGAGGCTCGCGCGGAGCGCCTGGCGCTGCTCGAGCAGCTCGCGGCGGAAGGCATGCCGCTGAGCGAACTGCGGCGCACGACGGCGTCGGGCACGATCATCTTCCTGCCGGCGGACCGCGTGATCGTGGGCCCCGAGCGCTACACCGCGGCGCAGGTCGCGCAGATGAGTGGGATCGAGGAGGAGTTCCTGGTGGCCGCACGGCGCGCGATGGGCCTACCGATCCCCGATCGTGACGAGGCGCTGTACACGGAGGCCGAGGTCGAGTCGGCGAGAAGGTCGGTGCTGGCGCGCGCGGCGGGGATCTCCGACGAGGAGATCCTCGAGCTGCTGCGCGTGCTCGGGCGAGGCCTGTCGCAGGCGGCGGAGAGCCTGCGGCTGCTGCCGCTGCGACTGGTGCTCGAGCCGGGGTTGAGCGAACGCGACCTCGCGAGCCGTTATGCGCAGGCGGTCGCGGCGCTTTACCCGATGGTGGACCCGCTGGTCAGCAACGTGCTCGCGCTGCACCTGCGCCACACCGCCCAGAGCGAGGCGATCAGCGCGCTCGAGCGCCAGGGCGGGCAGCTGCCGGGCTCGCGTGAGGTGGCCGTGTGCTTCGCCGACCTGGTCGGCTTCACGCGCCTCGGCGAGGAAGTCCCGCCGGACGAGCTCGGACACCTGGCCGTGCGCCTGGAAACGCTCGCGGCGCAGGCCGCGGAGCCGCCGGTGAGACTCGTCAAGACGATCGGCGACGCGGCGATGCTCGCGGCGCCCGAGCCCGTGCCGCTGCTGGACGCGGCGTTGAGGCTGATCGAGGCGGCGGACGCGGAGGGTGAGGGCTTCCCCCAGCTGCGCGCAGGCGCTGCGCTCGGGCTCGCGCTGCCGCGCGCGGGCGACTGGTACGGGCGACCGGTGAACCTCGCGAGCCGCATCACGGGGATCGCGCGCCCGGGCAGCGTGCTGGCCGAGCGCGAGGTGCGCGAATCGGTCAAGGACGCGTACGCCTGGTCATACGCCGGCGAGCGGCGCCTGAAAGGCATCCGCGAGCCGGTGCCGCTGTTTCGCGCGCGCCGGCGTCCGGAGTGAGCGCCGTCCCGGGCCGCGCGCGGAGGTGCGCTGCGCTCAGAGGCGCTGACCGGAGCCCCCCTCGCCCGCGGCTGGCGCTCCGCGTTTGATCAGGCGCGCAGCTGGAAGGCGACCTCGTCGACGTAGCACCAGCTCCAGTCCTCGCCGGGCTCGGCCGAGCGGATTATCGGATGCCCGGTCGCGCCGTGGTGCGCGGTCGCGTGGCGCCCGGGCGAGTCATCGCAGCAGCCGATGTGCCCGCACGTCTGGCACATGCGCAGGTGCATCCAGCTCCCGCCGGTGGCGAGGCACTCCTCGCAGCCCGAGATCTCGTCGGGGAGCTCGAGGATCTCGACCGAGTCGAGGTGCTCGCAGGCTGGCATCGGGTGCATGATGGCGCATGCGAGCGTGCGCGGAGCCGCCGCCTGCTTCACGTCAAGCGGGCGATGTCAGTCGAGCGTGGCCGGGTGCGGTTCGCCGCCCTGCATCCCGACTTTGTTCGATCTCGATCCAGCTTAGATACATCGCTGAGCTTCAGCGTTCTCGCCATCGACGACACCGCCTGCATTGCTGCCCACGAGCCGGAATGAGAAGAATTCGCAGAAGAGACTGTCGGGATGAGGAGTGATTGGCGTGGTATCGAGGCCGATTCCTTCGCCTTCGACTTCAGCGGAGACCTCGACAGGGCTCGTTCCGCTTCCCGCTTCGCGAACCGGGCTCGCGTGCGTATACGTTCCTTTTTCGCCATATTCGAAGTAATAGTTCGTCGCGGTCCCGTTCGGGTCGATTTCGCCGGTCAATCGCCACTCCCCGTTTCCTTCATAACTCGTCACTTCCGCATAGCCGGTGACGACCGTCGGGGGACATCCGCTCGTCTCGAACGTCTCTTCGCCCCCGAGGCTCGGTTCGCCTTCGTTGGCTTCGCCTTCCGCCTCGGACTGGTAGTGATAGGTGGTACACGGCTGCAGGCCGCCGATGGCAACGGTCTCGCTCTGTTCCCCTTCTTCGTTGAGGGCCGGCGTGGCGGCCGTCGTGGCCCCGTATTCGCTCGACGGGCCGTACTCCACCCGGTAGCTGGCCCGCTCTTCGTAGGGTTTGACGGTGAGCTGGACCGTCGCAGAGGTCGGCGTCAGCGTCGCCGCGACGACGCTCTTGGTGATCGTCGTCGGCGGGCAGTGGTGGTTGTGGAATGCGAGCACGCAGTAGGCGGGGCGCCAGTCTTCGGGTTCCTTGACGCTTTCGGGTTCGAGCAGCGCGCTGTCGAAGCTATGTTCTGGGCCTGCCGCCGAGGCCCTGTACTCGTAGTAGTAGAGGCGTTCGAAGTGCAGGCCCTTCTTGCCCGTCACGTCGTGCAGTTGCAGGAAGTCTTCGGCGTCCACCCGCTGGTGCTTGCATAGGGCGCTCAACGGCTTCGTGAAGCCGTTGGATTGCCGGTAGCAGCCTGTCTGGAGGGTGCCTTCGGAGTCCAGGTGCACGCCGGCCTCGGTTATCCACTCGTGGGGTTCGCCGAGCCCGAGACGTCCCCACGGCGGCTTCGTGAGGAACGCCTCGGCGATCGGGTTGCCCTGATGCAGGTAGGCGCGCACGACGTCGCCGTAGTCGTGGATCCCCCACGTTTTCGGTTTGTCGCGCTGCCAGTAGCGCTTGTTGTAGAGAATAGTGTGAATGTATTTTTCGGCGTAGGGCTTGCGGGCTGTGTAGTCTTCGAATTCGCCTGCCACGACACGACAATCGTGACAGCCGGAGTTGTAGACGACCGCCCTCGCCGCCTGCCAGAAGTACGCGGCCACTTCGGGCCCGTGACTGAGTTCTGCGAGCGGTTCCCCTTTCCTGTCTGGCTCGTTCCACGCGCCCCACGACGTGACGGACGGATAGACGCTCGGTTCGTTGTGGTGCAGCGTTTTCAGGCCCACGAACAGCTTCTTGAAGGCTTCGCGGTATCGCTCGACGTCCGTCGTGGCGTCCGTGGGATTCGGTTCGTCGCTACTCGTGCAGGTTTCGTTGGGGAGCCGTCCCTGACGGCACGAGCCGAGCGTGATGAGCGGCTTCAGGCCGGCGGCCTTGACCGCTCTCAGCCATTTCTTCAGTTCGGGGCTTTCGGGCGAGGTCTTCCACCACAGCACGAGCCGCGCCGAGCGAACGCGCAGCGGCGCCGCCTTGCCGCCGCCGCGCGTCAGGCGCTGGTCGAACTTGTGAACGACTTCTCCTTTTTCTTCTGATTCTTCGAATTGCTGGTAGTGCCCGTCAGAGAGACCGTATTCGGGCGCCGGCGGGCCGGCGTGCTTGCCGCCGCGGGAGGCGACGTGCATGGCGGCGGTGATCGGGTACGCGGCATGGGCGCCCGGCAACAGCGTCAACGTCACCGTGTCGCCTTCGACGCCCAGCGACGCCGGCACTTCGTTCCCCGCCTCGTCCATGGCCCGCGGCCGGTCGATCACGATCAGCGTGGTGCCCTGGGCTTCGCGTTCCGCCTCGGCGAGCTCGCCGGAGTCCGTTTCGTAGGTGGCCTGCGTGTCCTGCGGCTGCATTTCGCTCGCGCGCGGTTCGAAGGGGGGCGTCGTCATCTGCGGAGAGGCCGGCAGCGCTTCGATCAGCGAGGGTTCTTCGCCTTCTTCGGGTTCCTGGCCGCTCGGCGGCGTTTCTTCGCTGCTCGTCCCGGTCGTTTCGCCCGGCCCTTCGGGGGTTTCCATCGCTTCTTCGAGCGAGGCTTCCAGTTCGTCTTCGGGCGGCAGTTCCACGACGGCGACGGCTCCGTCTGAGAGCTGCTCGAGCTGCTGGTGTTCGGTGAGGTTGAGTTCCCACGAGAACGACGTGGGGGCCGCGGACGAGCGCAGCTGTGTGAGCGTGGTCGCCCCGAGCGCGTCGGGGCGCACGATCGTGTCGGTCGCCTGCTCGGTTTCCGCGTAGACGGCGGCCGTGCCGTTGACGACCGCGGGCAGCGTGCTCGCGCCGGGAGCGACTTCGACCGGTTCGAGCGCCAGTTCCCCGGTGGGCGTTTCGAGCGCGAGTTCGCCGGCCGTCTGCTTGGAGATCGTCGAGCCCGTGGGCGCGCTGCTCGAGCTGAGCTCTTCGCCCGTGTCTTCGGTGGCGGGCTTGACGGTCTCTTCTTCGACCTGGGCGGCGCTCGCCGGCGCGAGCAGCGACGGGTCGGACTGTTCGACGGCGTTGACCGCTTCGCTCACGCTCGCTTCCTGGGCGCTGACGACGGCGGCGCTAGGTGCCGAGCGCGCGGTGGCGCTGCCGAGGTGGTTGGACGCGGTGACGTACAGGCGCAGCGTGTGCCCGACGTCGGCGCTCGTGGGCGTGTATGTCGTGTTGGTCGCGCCCGCGATTTCCTCGCAGCCTTCGCCGGCTGCTTCGCAGCGCTCCCAGCGGCGGGTGTAGGTGAGCGGGCGCGAGCCGCTCCAGGCGCCGTCGCTCGCGGCGAGTTCGCGGCCTTCTTTGGCGACGCCCGACACTTCCGGCGCGGCGGTGTTCGACGGGGGCGCGGCCGAGCCTATGACCTCGCTCTGGTAGGAGCTCGCTTCGACGCTGCCCGCGAGGTTCGTCGCGGTCACGCTGACGCGCACCGTCGAGCCGACGTCGCCGCCGGCGAGCGTGTAGCTGGAGCCCGTGGCGCCTTCGATGTCCGCGCATTCTTCGCCCGCTTCGTCGCAGCGCTGCCACCGGTAGGCGTAGTCGACAGGCTGCGAGCCGGCCCACGTCCCGGGATCCGCGCTGAGCGTCTGCCCGGCGGTCGGCGGGCCTTCGATCGTGGGTTCGATCACCTCGATCGGGGGAGTCGGTTCGCCGCCGATCACCGGCGTCGGCTGCGAGCCCGCGCTCGCGCCTTCCAGGCCGATCGACGCGGTTTCGACGACCGTGACGGTGTGGCCGACGTCGGCTTCCTGGAGGGCATAGGTCGCGGCGCCCGCCCCCCGGATGTCGGCGCATTCAGCGCCGCTCGCGTTGCAGCGCTGCCACTGCTCGGTGGACGCGATCGGCCCGGCCCCGGTCCAGATCCCCGGCTGGACGCTCAGCGTCTGCCCTTCGTGATATTCGCCGGCCGCGTAGGGACGTGAGCGATCCAGGAGCGCCTCGGGGCTGACGGCGAGGGCCGCGGTCGCGACGGACGTGCCGGCGCCTTCGGGATCAGTGGCCCTCACCTGCGCCCTCACGGACTCGCGCGCGTCGGCCGCGGCGAGCGTGTAGGTGCTGCCCGTGGCGCCCGCGATCGGGGTGCACGCCTCGCCGCCTTCGTCGCAGCGTTCCCACTGGTAGGAGTACGCGAGCGGGGCTTCCCCGGAGAACGCGCCGGCGCTCGCGTGCAGGGTGTCGCCGACGAGCGTGGTGCCCGAGGCGAGCGGCGCCTGCTCGACCACGGGCGCGTTCGGCGCGGCGATCGGCTCGGTAGCGGGCGAGAGCTCCGCGGCCATCCCGCCTTCGTCGCTGGCGGTGACCGCGACGCGGATCGTGTGCCCGACGTCCCCTTCATCGAGTTCGTATGTGGAGGACGTGGCGCCTTCGACGTCCTCGCAGTCGCCGCCTTCGCCGTCGCAGCTCTGCCACTGGTAGGCGTAGCCGAGCGTGGAGGTGCCGAGCCAGCTGCCGGCGGACGCCGTGAGCGTCGCGCCGCTCTGGGGCGTGCCCGAGACTGCGGGTGCGAGCGTGTTCTGCAGCAACGCGGCAGCTTCCACTACCTCTGTGGGCTGGGAGACGTCGGTGATCGAGCCGAGCTGGTTGCTCACGCCGACCCGCACCCGCAGCGCGCTCCCGACGTCTTCGGGTCCGAGCACGTATTCGGGTCCGCTCTGCCCCGGGACTTCGGTGCATTCCTCGCCGCTCGCGCTGCAGCGTTCCCACTCGTAGCCGACCTGCGTTTCGCTCCCGCCCCACGAGCCGGCGTCCGCGACCAGCGTTTCGCCTTCGCGGGGGCTGCCCGCGATCGACGGTCCTTCGAGCTCGCTCGGGGCTCCGGGCTCGACCTGCGCGCTCGCCGTCGAGACGGCCTGCGCGGACCCCGCGGTGTTGGTGGCGGTGACGAGGACCCGTACCGTCGCTTCGAGATCGCCGCCGTCGAGCGTGTATTGCGCACCGCTCGCGTCTTCGATGTCTTCGCATTCCTCGCCTTGCGGGTCGCAGCTCTGCCATTGGTAGGTGTAGAGGAGCGGCGCCGAGCCGCTCCAGCTGCCGGTGCTCGCCGTGAGCACCTGCCCGTCCCTGGCTTCCCCGGCGATCGCGGGCGGCGTCGTGTTCAGCGGGGGGACCGCGCCCACCGACGGCGTCTGTGCCGACGTGGCGTCGGCTTCCCCGACGGAGTTCTTGGCGGTGACGCTCACCTCGATCGTGTGCCCGACGTCGCTCGATGTGAGCTTGTACTTGGTGTCTTTGGCGCCGCTCGCCCCTTCGATCGCATGGCATTCGCCGCCCGTGCAGCGCAGCCATCGATAGTCGGTGTATTCGATCGGTTCGCTGCCCGCCCACACGCCGCTCGTGGCCGCCAGTTCCTGGCCTTCGCGAGCGATCCCCGAGACGGCCGGGGCTTCGACGCTGACGGGCTGCCCCGCGAGGACTTTCGCGCTCGCCGCGCTCGTGGCGCTCGCTTCGCCGAGCGAGTTCTTCGCGGTCACGACCGCGCGCAACGTCTTTCCCAGTTCGGAGCCCGCGACCCGGTAGCTCGCGCTCGTCGCGTGTTCGATCGCTGTGCATTTCGTCGATTTGCAGGCTTCCCACTGATAGGCGAAGGAGGGGGCCGGGAACGCCCGCCAGCCGCCTTCGCTGACCGTCAGCAGTTGCCCCACCTTCGCTTCGCCGGAGAGCGCCGGGGCGGCGGTGCTCGCCGGCTTGCCTTCGACCGTCGCGGTGGGCGCCGATGTCGCCGTCCGCGTACCCGAGCCGTTGGTCGCCTCGACGGCGACCCGCAGCGTGTCCCCGACGTCGGCGGCGACCGCCGTGTAGCTTGCTTTGGTGCCGCTCGAGATCTCGGCGCATTCCCCGAGGCCGTTGCAGCGTTGCCACTGGTAGGCGTATTTGATCGTCGCCTTGCCGGTCCAGCTGCCTTCGGTGGCGGTCATGACGCTGCCTTCCCTGGCCGTTCCGGAGATCGTCGGCGGCGAGGTGTTTACCGGGAACTCGGCGTCGTTGAAGTGTTCTTCGATCTGCGTCGCGGTGAGCGCCTTGCCGTAGAGCGCCACGTTGCTGAGGCTGCCGTTGAAGAACGATTCACCCGACACCGACCTGCCGAGGAAGTCGTCGGGCACGTTGACGCCCAATGACGCCGGCGTGAGCGTCACGTCCTTGGTTTCGCCGGCGGCTTCGCCGTTGACGTAGAGCGTCAGCGTGTATGTGCTGCCTTCGCTGGCCTCCGTGACCGCCAAGTACTTCCAGGCGCTCGCGGCGATCGCTTTGGTCGCCTTCACGGACGCGGATCCCGAGGGCGTGTGGATTTCGAACAGCAGGACGTGTTTCGAGCCCGTCGAGGAGGGCGTCAGATACATGAAGTCTTCGGCGCTCGAGCCGAGCTCGAACACGGGGCGCCCGTAGGCGCTGCCGCCGCCCCAGTCCACCCACGCCTCGGCCGTGAAGGCGTCGGCTTCCTTCAGCGGGTCGCCCGGGAGGCTCGCATACGCTTCCCCGCCGAACGAGCCCGACTCGCTGCCCGGGAACGGGCCTTCGCCCCCGAGCACGATCCCGTGGTTGACCGCCGTGTAGCCGCCCGCCGAGTCGGCGATCGTCTCCGAGCCGGCGGCATCGCCAAAACGGAACTGCGCCACGGGTTCGTCGCGCGCGACCACGCCCTCATATGTTTCATACGGCTGCACGCCGCCCGCCGCGGGCGCCCACACCAGGACGGCGACGGCCGCCGTCAGCAGCGCCGACGACGCGCGGGGCAGCGACCTCCCGACAGACACGGTCGCTCACGATAGCCGGCACCGCAGACAAAAGTCAACTATCGGAACATCGAAATAACTCGCACTTTGCGGATATTTCTCTTTCGCTATTTGAGTTCTGCCGACGCCGGCTTGCCGGCTTCGATCCAGTAGACCGTGCTGCCCGCGAGCGCGAGCGAGGAGGGATCTATGTCGGTCCCGGCCGCCAACAGCCGCGTCACCGACCCTTCCGCCGCATACACGTCGTAATAGTGGACTTCCGGTCCGAGCGCCCCTTCTGGCCGCGACCGGTCGAAGTCGTTCGCGAGCCACGCGACGCTGCCGTCACTCTTGAGCACGATCCGCACGACCGTGCCCACCCCCGCGAAATAACGTTCGGGCACGAGAGGAACCCCCGTCGGAACATGCACCACCAGTCGGCCGGTCCGCAAGTCCCTCACCACCACGTACCAAAGACCTTCTTCCGGGCCAGTCTCAAACGATTCGAACGCGACCATCGCCCCCGCCAGCACCTCATGGCGCACACCCCCACAACCCGTACCGGTCCCGCATTCGGACACCCCATCGCACCCAGGCTCGAACAGGCCGCACGAGGGGACGTTGCCGAGGTCGTACCGCCGGGTCCCCCCGCGCACGCATCCCAAGACCTGAAGGGCTTCAGGGAGATAGCCGGCGGGCGCCGCCTCGTACAGCGTCGCCTGCACGTCAGCCGCCACGACTTTGCCGCGCGCCGGCGGACACGCAAGCGGCCGGGCCCGACGCGCATGCGCAGCCCCCGCCGGCGCCGCAGCCAGCGCCAAGACGCCGACGCAGATCACCCCGATCACGAAATGCCGCATGACGCCACGCTAACCGATCACTGGAACAGTTGCGCCAAGACTGGACTCGCGTTCTAGCCTACTGAGCTCTGCCGACGCCGGCTTGCCCGCCTGCGTCCAGTACACCGTGCCGCCCGCGAGCGCGAGCGAGGAAGGCACGATATCGGTCCCCGACGCCAACAGCCGCGTCACCGACCCTTCCGCCGCATACACGTCGTAATAGGGGACTTCCGGTCCGAGCGCCCCTTCTGTCCGCGACCGGTCGAAGTCGTTCGCGAGCCACGCGACGCTGCCGTCACTCTTGAGCACGATCCGCACGACCGTGCCCACCCCCGTGAAATATCGTTCGGGCACGAGAGGAACCCCCGTCGGGACGTGCACCATGACCTGGCCGGTCCGCAAGTCCCTCACCACCACATACCACTGACCCGATTCCGGGTTAGTCTCAAACGATTCGAACGCGACCATCGCACCCGCCAATACCTCATGCCGCACACCCCCACAACCCGTACCGGTCCCGCATTCGGAAACCCCAAAACACCCCGGCTTGAACAATCCACACGCGGGGACGTTGCCGAGGTCATACCGCCGCTCGCCACCGCGTACGCACCCGAAGACGTGCAGGTATTCGGGGAAGTCGTCGGCCGGGGCCGCCTCGTACAGCGTCGCCTGCACGTCAGCCGCCACGACTTTGCCGCGCGCCGGCGGACACGCAAGCGGGCGGGCCCGACGCGCGTGCGCAGCCCCCGCCGGCGCCGCAGCCAGCGCCAAGACGCCGACGCAGATCACCCCGATCACGAAATGCCGCATGACGCCACGCTAACCGATCACCGGAACAGTTGCGCCAAGACTGGACTCGCGTTCCAGCCTACTTGAGCTCTGCCGACGCCGGCTTGCCGGCTTCGATCCAGTAGACCGTACTGCCCGCGAGCGCGAGCGAGGAGGGATCTATGTCGGTCCCGGCCGCCAACAGCCGCGTCACCGACCCTTCCGCCGCATACACGTCGAGGTAGGAGACCGCCGGACCTTCCGCGTCTTCCGGCGGCCTCGAGCGCTCGAGTTCTTCCGCCATCCACGCCACCCCCCCATCCGCCTTTACAACCATGCCCACAACCGGCCCGACACCCACGAAATAACGCTCGGGCGCAAGCGGAGTCCCGGTCGGCACGTGCAGCACCCGCCGACCCGTCCGAAGGTCCCTCACCACCACATACCATTCGCCCTCTTCCGGCTCCGAATTGAACGATTCGAACGCGACCATCGCACCCGCCAACACCTCATGCCGCACACCCGCACACCCTATCCCCGTCCCACATTCTGCGAGCCCATCGCACCCAGGCTCGAACAGGCCGCACGAGGGAACTTCACCGAGGTTGTATCGCCGCGCGCCTCCCCGCACGCATCCAAACACGGATAGGTATTCGGGGAGATCGCCGGCGGGCGCCGCCTCGTACAGCGTCGCCTGCACATCAGCCGCCACGACTTTGCCGCGCGCCGGCGGACACGCAAGCGAGTGGGCCCGACGCGCGTGCGCCGCGGCCGCCGGCGAAGCAATCAGCGCAAAGCCGACAAGCGAAACTGCGAGCGCAAGCAGATACCGCGACACGGTCCTATGACTGCCGACAGCTGGAAAAGTTGCGCTATGAGTCAACGTCCGTTCGAGCGCGGCCGGACGCGGCGACTTCCAAATGAAGGTGAAACGGCGGACATCCGAGCGCGGTTCGAGCACGTCAGCGCGCATCGAGCGAGGCGAGCTCGCCGCGTTCCGCAAACGCGCCGGGGCCTCCCTCCCCCGATCCCCGCCAAGGCGCCCGCCCGGTCGCCCACAGGTCGCCGAGCGCGACGGCGTCCTTGTAAGTGTCCATGCACCGCCAGAAGCCCTCGTGCCGGTATGCGCGCAGCTCCCCGGCCGCGGCGAGGCGCTCGAGCGGCGCGCGCTCGAGCACGCTGTCGCGCTGCAGGTAGTCGAGCACGCGCGCGTCGAAGCAGAAGAAGCCGCCGTTGATCCAGTGCTCGGAGGTGGGCTTCTCGCGAAAGCCGGTGACGCGATCGTCGCGGTCGAGCTCGGTGACGCCGAACTGCAGCCGCGGGCGCACGACGGTCAGGCTCGCGAGCGAGCGGTGGGCTCGGTGGAAGCTGAGCAGCGCGTCGAGGTCGACGTCGGCGAGGCCGTCGGCGTAGGTCGCGCAGAACAGCCCGCCGGCCCGAGGCCGATCGGGGCGCTGCGAGCGCCCCCGGTTTTCCGCGCTCGGCCGCGCGTCCGCTCGCAGCCGCTGCTCGAGCAGCTTGATGCGCCCGCCGGTGGGCGTGTCCGGGCCCGTGTCGATGCACTGCACGCTGATACCCGCCGGCCACGGGTGCGAGGCGACGAACCGCTCGATCAGCTCGCCGCGGTGGCCGGTCGCGAGCAGGAAGCTGCGAAAGCCGTGCGCGGCGTACAGCTGGATGACGTGCCACACGATCGGCAGCCCGCCGATCTCGATCAGCGGCTTGGGGATCGCGCGACGACCGCCTCCGGCGGCGCTGCCCTGCTCCTGCAGGCGCGTGCCGCGGCCGCCGCACAGGATCACGACGGGCGGGCGCGCGACGGGCGGCGCGCTCGCGCCCTTGCCGGGCGCGTGCGCGCAGTCGCTGTCCGTTACCCCCGTGCGCACGCGCCCGCCCGGCGGGCGTCAGCCGGCGACACGCTCGAGCACGTCGGCTGAGACGTCGAAGTTGGCGTGCACGGCGTTGACGTCGTCGCTGTCTTCGAGCGCGTCGATCAGGCGCATGAGCTTGCCCGCGTGGGCCTCGTCGACGGGCACCAGGATCGAGGGGCGGTAGGCGAGCTCGGCGCTCTCGATGAGCACGCCCGCGCGCTCGAGCGCGTCGCGCACGGCGGCGAAGTCGGCGGGTTCGGTGATCACCTCGAAGACGTCGTCGTCGGTGACGACGTCCTCGGCGCCGGCCTCGACGGCGACCATCAGCTCGTCTTCGGAGTAGCGCCGGGCGTCGATCACGATCGTGCCCTTCTTGTCGAACAGGTAGGCGACGGAGCCGGGCTCGCCGAGGTTGCCGCCGTTCTTGGTGAACGCGTGGCGCACGTCCGCGCCGGTGCGGTTGCGGTTGTCGGTGAGCGCCTCGACGAGGATCGCGACGCCGCCCGGGCCGTAGCCCTCGTAGAGCACGCTCTCGATCGCTTCGGCCTCGCCGCCCTCGCCGGTGCCCTTGGCGATCGCGCGCTCGATGTTGTCCTTGGGCATCGAGGCTTCCTTGGCCTTGCGGATCGCGAGGTCGAGCGCGGGGTTGCCGACGGGGTCGCCGCCGCCGTCGCGCGCGGCGACGGTGATCGCGCGCGTGAGCTTGGAGAACTGCGCGCCCCGGCGCGAGTCGACGACGGCCTTCTTGTGCTTGATGCTCGCCCACTTGGAGTGCCCGGACATGCCCGCCAGTTTACGAGCCCGGTGCAAGTCGGGGACGTCCGAGGACCGCCGGGCGCTGCTCGCGGGCTCCGCTGGGCGCCGGAGCGGGGGCCGGGCGCGGCGCTGACGCTCGCGGCCCGAGCACGCGCCGCTGCGTAGGATGCGGGCGGATGCCGGCGTCCTATACACCCGAGATCTTCAAGGCGTATGACATCCGCGGCCTGTACCCGCAGCAGATCGACGGCGAGCTGGCGGAGCTGGTCGGCGGGGCGTTCGCGCGCGTCCTGGGCCGCCTGCGGGACAAGCCGGTGGGCGAGCTGCGGGTCGGTCTCGGGCGCGACATGCGCGTGAGCGCGCCGGAGCTCGCGGCGCGCTACCGCGAGGGCCTGCTGAACGCGGGCGCGAACGTGATCGACGCCGGCCGGGTTGGCAGCGAGATGCTGTACTTCCTGGTCGGCTCACGCGAGCTGGACGGCGGGCTGATGTGCACCGCCTCGCACAACCCGAAGGCGTACACGGGCGCGAAGCTCGTGCGCGAGGGTGCGATCGCGCTGTCGGGAGACTCGGGCATCCAGGACGTCCGCGTGGAGGTCGAGGATGAGATGGCCGGCGCAGGAGCGCCGGCGGGGCGGCGTTCGGGCGGCCCGCGCCGGGGCGCGCTCGAAGAGGTCGACCTGTACGCGGAGTTCCAGCGCGCGGCTTTGCGCTTCATCGACCCCGAGGTGGTGCGCTCGGCGCCGCGGCCGCTGAAGGTGGTGGTGGACGGCGGCAACGGGATGGCGGGGCCGATGGTGGGACCGCTGCTCGAGCAGCTGGGGCTCGAGCTGCTCGAGACCTACTGGACGCCGAACGGCGAGTTCCCCGACCACGAGCCGAACCCGCTGCTCGAGCAGAACCGGCGCTTCATCGTCGAGCAGGTGCGCGAGCGCGGCGCCGATCTGGGGATCGCGTGGGACGGCGACGCCGACCGCTGCTTCTTGATCGACGAGCACGGCGAGTTCGTGGCGGGCGACTTCCTGACCGCGCTGCTCGCCGAGTCGCTGCTCCAGAAGCGCCCCGGCGAAGCGATCCTGTACGACGTGCGCGCCTCGCGCGCGGTCGCGGACACGGTCGAGCGCGCCGGCGGGACCGCGTACATGAACCGCGTCGGGCACGCGTTCTTCAAGACGCGGATGCGCGAGGAGGGCTCGCTGTTCGGCGGCGAGGTCTCCGGGCACTACTACTTCCGCGACTTCTACTGCGCGGACTCGGGCACGCTGCCGGCGCTGCTGGTGCTCGAGCTGCTGTGCCGCCGCCGCGCGCGCATGTCGCAGCTGCTGGCGCCCTACCGCGAGCGCTACTTCATCTCGGGCGAGATCAACTCGCAGGTCTCAGACCAGCAGGGCAAGATGCGGGAGATCGCCGGGCGCTACGCCGACGCGCGTCAGAGCCACCTGGACGGGATCTCGATCGACTACGAGGACTGGCACTTCAACGTGCGCCCGTCGAACACCGAGCCGCTGCTGCGCCTGTGCCTGGAGTCGCTCGTCTCGCACGCGGATATGGAGCGCCGCCGCGACGAGGTCCTGGCGCTGATCCGCTCGCCTGTGCCCCCCGGGGTATGAGCTCCGCGGGCCCGTCCGACGCGCCGGCGCCGCGCGCGGAGCGCTCGGTGCCGGCGTCGGGCTCGCGCGAGACCTCGCCGCACGAGCGTCGGGAGCGCGAGGAGCGCGAGGCCGGGGAGGCGCTCGAGCGGGCGGCGCAGGCGGGCATCCACCGCCTGGCGATCCCGACGCCGTTCATGGTCGGGCGCGTGAACGCGTATTTGATCGAGGACTCGCCGCTGACGCTGATCGACTCGGGGCCGAACTCGGCGAAGGCGCTGGACGAGCTCGAGCAGGCGCTCGCGGCCCGCGGGCACAGGGTGCAGGACATCGAGCTGCTGGTGATCACCCACCAGCACATCGACCACTTCGGCCTCGCGGCGATCCTCGCGCGTCGCTCGGGCGCGCAGGTGGCGGCGCTCGATGCCGTTGCGCCGTTCCTGGCAGGCTACGGCCAGCAGGCGGAGCTGGACGATGTGTTCGCGGAGCGGCTGATGCTGCGCCACGGCATCCCGGCGGAAGTCGTGACGGTGCTGCGCGCGGTCTCGGCGGGGTTTCGCGCGTGGGGCTCGGCGGTCGAGGTCACGCGCCCGCTGGCCGACGGCGAGGAGCTCGTGCTGCGCGATCGCACGCTGCGGGTGCTGCACAGGCCCGGGCACAGCCCGTCGGACACCGTGTTCGTGGACGAGGCCCGCGCGACCATGCTCGCGGCCGACCACCTGATCGCGCACATCTCCTCCAACCCGCTGCTCGCGCGTCCGCTGGGCGCGGGCGCCGAGTACCGGCAGCCCCGCCCGCAGGCGCTGCTGACGTACATCGACTCGCTCCGCAAGACGCGCGCGATGGAGCTCTCGCTGGTGCTCCCCGGGCACGGTCGCCCGATCACAGATCACGCGGCGCTGATCGACGAGCGCTTCCGCATGCACGCCCGCCGCGCGGAGAAGATCGCCGGGCTGATCGTCGCGCAGCCGCGCACGGCGCACGAGATCGCACAGGAGCTGTGGGGCAACGTGGCGGTCACGCAGGCATACCTGACGCTCTCGGAGGTCCTGGGCCACGTGGATCTGCTGCTGCGCGACGGGGTGGTGATCGAGGAGGAGCAGGCTGGCGTGGTGCGCTTCCGCGCGCTGGCGTGAGCGCGGCATTGCGATCTGGGCTTCGGGCGCAGCCGCGCCCATACGGTCGCCACGGCAGACCCCCGCGCGCGCACGCGCGTCTCGAACTCGCGCGTCCGCAGGCGCCCGGTGCCGCCGCTGACGCGCACGCGCGTCTCGAACTCGCGCGTCGGCAGGCGCCCGGTGCCGCCGCTGCGACTGCCTATTCGAGGCCCCGGACCTCGACCGTTTCCTTCGTGCTCAGCTTGAGGGTCGTCACCAGTGTCGCGGGCACGGCGCCAACCCCGGGGAGTTCGATCGCGAGCGCGTCCTTGGGCCCGCCTTGGAAGCGTTCGGGGTCCTGCTCGTCGCCCTCGGTCTTGAAGTCGAGCGCGTCGCTCGCGGCCATCTTGTCGACCGTCTTCAGCGGTGCGATCGCCGCGCCGAGGATCGGGAAAGCGCTGGCCGGCTGACCCTGTTCGGGGCATTCGAGCGAGGCGAGGGGGGTGTCGGAGGACTGGTTGATCGCCCACCCGATCGTCGGCTTGGCGGCGTCGATGAAGCCGAGCTCGGCCTGCGCGGAGTCGACGGCGACTTCGCCGCCCGCCAGGCCCGGGCTGTTGCACGCCAGGTGATCGGTCTCGTCGACGCAGCCGGTGAGCGTGAGCGACAGCAGCGCCGTCTGCGGGCCGGTGTATTCCCCGCTGCCGGCGCTTGCGGCGCATTCGATCCGGGTGCCGGCGCCGACGAACGCCGCGTTGCCGCCGCTGAGCGTGAGCTTCGGGTCGGCCAGCGGCCACGCTCGCCATTCGTAGGCGCCGCTGTCCTCGCCGGCGCTGTGCTTGGTGCACTTGGAGGAGCTGTAGGCGCCGGTCTTCGCTTTGCCGCTCAGCTTCGTGCACCTGCCGATTTCCGGGAACTTGGCGGTGGTGAAGCTCTGCTGGGTGCCGTAGGAGGTGCCGTAGGCGCTGCTGGCGAGCGCGCGGTAGTAGTAGGTGGTGTTTGCGTGCAGATCCGCGATCGAGGCGGACACGGCCACCGGGTTGGTGCCCGCCCCGGGCAGCGAGGAGCAGGCGGCGCTCGAGCCGTAGGAGGGCGTGGCGCCGTATTCGAAGCGGCATTCGCTGACGGCGGAGCCGTTCGGGTTGACGCTCGCCGCGAGCGTGGCTTCGCCGTAGCTGACGTCGGAGGCTTCGCCCGTGCTCACGGTGGGCGGGGGACGGTAGGTGAAACGGCTCTCGGCGCCCGCGGCGCTCGTGCCCTGCGGCGTGGTGACGGTGACGTTCACCGCACCGCTGCCGGGGGGCGCGACGGCGAGGATCTCGTCGTCTGAGAGCACTTCGAAGCGCTCGGCGGGGACCGCCCCGAAGTCGACCGCGGTCGCGCCGTCGAAGTTGCCGCCGACGATCGCCACGAGCGTGCCACCCGCTTCGGCTCCCGCCGCCGGTGTGACTTCGTCGACGAGCGGGGCGGGTGAGCCGGCCAAGCCGATCAGATCGTGCCCGCCGGAGGCGAGCGCGGTGACCTGGCCCTGGAGGTAGGGCCCTTCGGGGCACGGGCCGGCGGCGAGCGCCAGGCACACGCCGCCGGGGACGGCGCGCTGTTGGAGGCTGCCATCCCCGAGTTCGCCGTATTCGCCGAAGCCCCATGTCTCCACGGCGCCGTCTTCGAGCGCCACCAGCGCCCCCGCCGCGAGCTCTCCCTGCGCGAGCGCGCGCACCCCGTCGACGCCTTCCACGCGCAGCGGCACCTTGCTGCACGGCCACTCGATCGAGTGCCCGGGGCACTCTTCCGAGCCGCCCTTGAGTTCGCCGAGGGCGTCGCGCAGGCTCGACCCCCAGGCCGCGACTTCGCCGGTCGCGAGCAGCGCATAGCTGATCAGATAGCCGGCGGAGATCGACTTCACTTCGCCGAGCCGGCCGCTGCACGGGGAGCTCTTTTCGCCGATCGCGCACACCGGCTGCGGCACGCTGCTGGTGGTGTTCGTGCCGTCGCCGAGCTGGCCGCGTTCATTGCTCCCCCACGCCATCATCGTGCCGTTGTCGAGCAGCGCGAGCGCGTCGAAGCTGCCGGCGGCGATGGCCTTCACTTCGCTGAGGCCGCTGACCGGCACGGGAACCCTGCCGCAGCCTTCCCCGGCGCATTTTTCGGGGCCGGTGGTGGTGCCGTCGCCGAGCGCGCCTTCGCTGTTATCGCCCCATGCCATCACCGTGCCGTCCTTCAGCAGCGCCAGGCTGAAGTCGGCCCCGGCCGCTACTTCGACCACTTCGCGGAGGTAGTTTTCCGGCTTGCAGGGCGATTCGAGCTTCGTGCACACGGGCAGCGGGTAGGGGTTGCGGGCGGTGTCGGTGGCGAGGTCGCCGTAGAGGTTGCCGCCCCACGCCGCGACCGTGCCGTCGCTGAGCAGCGCGAGGCTCCCCAGCAGCCCCGCGGAGACGCCGGTGACGCCTTCCAGGTAGGGGCCGTTCGGGCATTCCGCGAGACCCTCGGCGCACACGTGCACCGGCGCGGTGCGCTGTTCGTAGGTTCCGTCGCCGACCTCGCCGAAGGGATTTTCGCCCCATCCCATCAGCTCGCCGTCGCTCGTGAGCGCGAGGCTCTGTTTCCAGCCACTGGCCAGCGCGCGGACTTCGCCGAGACCGCTGACTTCGACGGGCACGTCGCTGTCTTCCGTTTCGCCGTCGCCGAGGTTGCCGTTGTTTTCGCCCCACGCGAGCACCGGGCCGGGGGGGTTGTAGACGAAGGCGCTGGCGTTGGTGGCGGCGCTCGTGCCCGCGGGCGTGGTCACGGTGACGTTCGCGAGCCCTTTGCCGGCTGGCACGGTGACGCTGATCGTTTGGTCCGATTCGACGGTGAATTCGCTGGCTTCGCGGGAGCCGAAGCGCACGGAGCTCGCGCCGCTGAGGTTGGTGCCGGTGATGGTGAGGGTCTCGCCGCCGTCCTCCGCACCGGTCGTGGGCGCGAGGCTCGCGACCTTGGGCACGCCGGTCGAGAACGCGTAGTCGGGCCCGTAGCTCGTGCCGTCGGCGTTGCTCGCGACGAGCCGGTAGTGGTAGACGGTTTCCGCCTGCAGTTGGCCGACCGTCTCGCTGACCTCCCGCCCGCTCGTGCCGACCGAGCCTTCGGGAACCGGCACGCTCGCGCCGTAGGCGGTGGTGGTGCCGTATTCGAACCAGTACGTCGTGGGCAGGCTGCGCGGCGAGACGTGGCCACGCAAGGTCGCCTGCGTGGCGCTGATTTCCTCAGGCGGCCACGTGACGGCCATCGGCGCCGCGCCGCCGAGCTTCAGCTGGCCCTCCGGCGTGCCCATCCCGGTCGGCCCGTCGTAGCCCACCTCGGCGCGGCAGAAGTACGCGACGGGCTCGGCGTTCAGGCATTTCCCGTTGGCGCCTTCGGTCACGTCGTTGAGGGTCCCGGCCTCTTCGTAGAACGCCTCCGCGCCGGGCAGCTCGCGCACCGCTTCTTCGGCGTGCGCCTCGATCCCGGCGAGCAGCGGCGAGGAGGCGCTCGTGCCGCAGATCAGCTCCCATTCTCCGTCGTACACGGACACGGGGGTTTCGCACGCGGCGTCAGCGGCCACGTCGTCTGTCATCCGCCCCGCGCAGCCGGGGTCGACCTGCCAGGAGGGCTTGGGCAAGCGGCTGCAGCCGGAGCCGCCGCCGGAGCCGCGCCCCGGTTCATACCACGTGTCCTCCGACCATCCGCGCGCGTTGCTCGCGCGGTGCAGCGCCGTGCCGCCGACCGCCACGACCGACGGCAGCGCCGCGGGGAAGTCGGGCGAGTCGTCGCCCTCGAGTGTGTTGTCGTAGCCGTGGTCGCCGGCGGCGAAGAACAGCATCACGCCGGGGTGGTCGTAGTAGTCCCGTTCTTCTTCCTCGCACGAGGTGAGGGTTTTGCCGCATTCCTGTTCGGGGCTGCTCCAGCTGTTGGAGACCTCGATCGCGCCCAGGCGCACCGCCGTGTTCTCGGCTTCGCCGAGCGCGGCGTCGCTGGCGTTTTCAGCCTGCACGAGCAGGATCCGGCATTCGGGGCACGCCGCCGAGACCATCTCGATGTCCAGCGCCTGCTCGGTGTTCCAGCCGTCTTCCTTCGGGTAGTCGCTTTCCTGTCCCTTCTGATTGACCTTGCGAAAGCACCCGTCGGCTTTCGTGCATGGCGAGAGCCCGTAGCGTTCGCGGTAGACCCCGAGCGCGCTTTCCGCCGCGGTGAAGCCGTATGCGTCGACGATCGCGATCGTCTCGCCCGCCCCGCCGCTGCTGGGGATGTCATACGCCGACTGCAGATCCTGGGGGTCATAGCCGCCTTCTTCGCCGCTGCCTTCGAGCTGCCCGCGCGCATCGGGGAGGGCGAGCCGGTGCGAGCCCCCGGCGCTCACCGGCTTGGGGTCCACGATCGCGTCGCACCAGCCGTTGGGGCAGACCCAGTAGGGCCGTGTAGTGGAGGGCGTGAGCGAGATCCCGCCTACGCCGCCGGAGCGCGCGGCGCGCGATCCGCCCGCCGCGCGCGGGGAGGCGCCCGCGCTCGCCCGCGCAGGCAGCGTCTGCGAGCTCGCTTCCTCCTGGGCCGTCGGCGCGCCGGCGTGCGCGCCGGCGACGGCGGGCGATGTGAGCGCCGCGCCGAGCACGCCCGCGAGGATGAACGCGCGCGTGAGCCTTCGCCGGCGGCTCCCTCTCCGATTCCCCTGCACGCGGCCTCCCTCCGTGAGCCTCTCTCGCGCCCGGCCGCCGGCGCCTCCCGGCGACCCCGCCGACCCCGCCGACCCCGGCGACCCCGGCGACCCCGGCGACCCCGGCGCCTCCCGGCGACCCCGGCGACCCCGGCGACCCCGGCGACCCCGGCGGCGGCAGGCGGGACGCTAACGCACGGAGAGCGTAAGGTCAACCCGGCGCCCGCGCAGCGGCGCTCGCGGCGCGCGCTCGCGGCGAGGCGCTGAAAGTTGCCCACGCGTACACGTGACACAGGGCGCTCACGCGCGCTCGATTCACGCGCGCTCGATCGCGGTGAGGTGCTCGACGTTGGCGAGGTCCTGCGCGTCGGCGCTGGGCTGAGAGGACAGCCACGCGTCGAGGATCTCCACGAGCTCGGCCGCGGAGGTCGCGCGCAGGCTGAGCGCGAGCACGTTAGCGTCGTTCCACCTGCGCGCGCCCGCGGCGGTGGCGGCGTCGGCGCACAGCGCGGCGCGCACGCCGGGGACCTTGTTGGCGGCGATGCTCGCGCCGGTGCCCGTCCAGCAGCACACGACTCCCTGCTCGGCGCGCCCTTCGGCGACGTCGCGGGCGACGCGCTCGGACGCCCACGCCCAATCCGAGCGCTCGCCATCTCCCTCCCCCTCCGGGGCGGATGCCGGTGAGGATGCGACGAGCGCGCCGTGGCGGATCACCGCGTGGCCGCGCCGCTCGAGCTCCTCGCCGAGCGCGCCGGCGACGCCGGTGAGCTCGTCGGCGGCCAGCGAGATCACCATCGCCGATCGCCCCGCCCGCCCCGCCCGCGCTGCGCGGCGGCGGCTAGGGCGTCGGCGACGAGCTCGAGGAACAGGCGGTGCAGACGGTCATCGTCGCCGAGCTCGCTGTGGAAGGAGACCGCCAGCATGCGACCCTCGCGGGCGGCGACCGGGTGCCCGTCGAGCTCGCCGATGATCTCCACGCGCGGGCCGTGCTCGGCGATCCACGGAGCGCGGATGAAGATCCCGCGCAGCGGCCCGCCGTCGAGGCCGCGCACGTCCACGTCCGCCTCGAAGCTGCGGATCTGGCGTCCGAAGGCGTTGCGCTCGGCGCGGATGTCCATCGCGCCCAGGTGCTCGCGGTCGAGCATGATCAGCCCCGCACACGAGGCGAGCACGGGAATCCCGCCCGTGCGACAGCCGCCGCCCGTCAGGCCGCCGTCGCCCATCGGGCCGCCGCCGCCCATCGGGCCGCCGCCGCCCGCGCCGGTCGCGCCGATCAGCTCTCGCAGCGGACCCGCGAGTCCCTCGCGCTCGATGCCGAGGGTCATTGTGGTGGACTCGCCGCCGGGGATGACCAACCCGTCGAGGCCGTCGAGGTCGGCGACGACGCGGACCTCGCGCACGCTCGCGCCGAGCCGCTCGAGCACGCGCTCGTGCGCCTCGAACCCGCCCTGCAGGGCGAGCACGCCCACGAGCGGCCGCCCGCCGGGCGCGTGCGCCGCGCGCGCGCGCGGCTCGCGGTCTGCGCTCGTGGTGCTAGGAGCCACGCTGGGCGAGCAGCTGCTCATCCTCGAGCTTGGAGCTCTCAAGGCTCGCCATCGCGGTGCCCAGGCCACGCGACGCCTCGGTCACGCGCTCGGCGTCCTGCCAGTGGGTGGTGGCCTCGACGATCGCGCGCGCGCGCGCCGGCGGGTCCTCGGACTTGAAGATCCCGGAGCCGACGAACACGCCTTCGGCGCCGAGCGCCATCATCAGCGCGGCGTCCGCCGGCGTGGCGATGCCGCCGGCGCAGAACAGCACGACCGGCAGGCGTCCGTCGCGGGCGACGTCGCGGACGATGTCCAGCGGCGCGGCGAGCTGCTTGGCGGCGCTCGCCAGCTCGTCGCCGCCGAGCATCGTCAGCCGCCGGATCTCGCCGGTGATCACGCGCATGTGGCGGACGGCCTCGACGATGTCGCCGGTGCCGGCCTCGCCCTTCGAGCGGATCATCGCGGCGCCCTCGCCGATCCGCCGCAGCGCCTCGCCGAGGTTGGTCGCGCCGCACACGAACGGCACCTTGAAGTCCCACTTGTCGATGTGGTTGGCCTCGTCGGCCGGGGTCAGCACCTCCGACTCGTCGACGTAGTCGACCTCGAGCGCCTCGAGCACGCGCGCCTCCATGAAGTGCCCGATGCGCGCCTTGGCCATCACGGGGATCGTGACCGCGTCCTGGATGCCGACGATCATCTCCGGGTCTGACATGCGCGCGACGCCGCCGTCGCGGCGGATGTCGGCGGGCACGCGCTCGAGCGCCATGACCGCGGCCGCGCCCGCGCCCTCGGCGACCTTCGCCTGCTCGGGCGTGACCACGTCCATGATCACGCCGCCCTTGAGCATCTCGGCAAGGCCGCTCTTGACCCGGAATGTCGCCTCGTCGCGCATCGCCGCTTTATTTTGACAGCCGTGCCCGGTTGCGCCCCGGGAGGCCCGCGCCTAAGCAGGACCCGGGTTGCGCGTGCGGCGCGGCGTCAGCACCCGCAGGCAGCTTCCGAGCAAGCGGACAGGCTGCGGTCGAGGCCGCGCGTCGCCGTGCAGCTGGGCCGCCCGCAGTCGCAGCAGCTCGACGACGTCGCTCGTGCGTCTGCCGGGGTCGGCGACCACGGCCCGGTCGGACAGCGACATCGCGGCGACCGGGGTGCCGCCGAGCTCGGCGATCAGGCGTGGCCCGGCGGGCACTCCGGCGCCGTGCCTATCGGCCAGGAGGTCGAGCTCGCGACGGTCCTCGGCGGCGGCGAGCCGGATCGTGACCGCCTCGTGGGGCCTGGCGGGCGGCTCCGATCGCGGCGCGGGGTGGCGCGCGCGGTGCAACCCGGCGCGCCGCAGCAGCTCGGCGTGGCGCTGTCGAGCGAGCTCAGCAATCAGGATGTCTCTGGCCATTGCCTTATATCAATCCTGTTTCTTTTCCCAAGCTACGCCGATCGTATCGTCGCTGATGTCGATTTGCAATGTATATCAATATATGATTGAATGACGTCTATGTCAGACCCGCTCGTGGAGCGCCTGCGTGCCGTCGAGCGCCACGCAAAGCCGTCGCTGACGCGGCAGCTCGCCGACGTGTTCGCGGCCGCGATCGCCAGCGGAGAGCTCGAGCCGGGCGCGAGGCTGCCGACGACGCGCGAGCTGGCGGAGATCGCGCGCATCAATCAGCTGACCGCCGGCCGCTGCTACAGGCGCCTGCAGGAGCAGGGCCTGGTCGTCTCGGTGGTCGGTCGTGGCACGTTCGTGCGCGCCGGCGCCCCGAGCGCGTCCGGCGAGTCCGAGCTGTCCTGGCAGACGTATGCGCTGGCGCCGCCCCGCGACAGCCATGCGGGCAGGGCGGTGAGCGAGTCCGTGCAGCACGCGAGCGATCCGGAGCTGATCGCGCTGTCCGTCGGCTACCCATCGAGCGAGCTGATCCCGATCGCGGAGCTCGCCGACGCCGTCCAGCAGACGCTCGATCGGC
The DNA here is from genome assembly GCA_035503075.1 of Solirubrobacteraceae bacterium. Taxonomy (GTDB): domain Bacteria; phylum Actinomycetota; class Thermoleophilia; order Solirubrobacterales; family Solirubrobacteraceae; genus Palsa-744. The sequence continues at coordinate 66,411 of DATJTT010000045.1, read as the reverse complement.
AAGCGCTCGCGAGCTTCGAGTACTGCCCGATCGAGGGGACCGACGAGCTGCGTGCGCAGCTGGCGGCGCTTGGCCGCGCGCGCGGCCTGCGCGACGACGCGAGCAGCATCCTGATCACGACCGGAGCGCGCCAGGGGCTGACGCTGAGCGCGCGAGCGATCCTGCGCGCGGGGGACGTTGCGGCGTGCGAGTCCCCGACGTACATGGGCATGATCGAGGCGCTGCGCGCGACGGGCGCGACAGTGATGCCCGTGGACGTCGACGAGCGCGGGTTCAACGTCGAAGCGCTCGAGCAGCTGTTGCGCAGCCACGAGGTGCGGCTCGTGGCGTTGCAGCCGCGGGGGCACAATCCGACCGGCCGCGACCTCACCCGGGAGCGTCGGGAGCGGCTGCTGGCGCTCGCGCGGCGACACGGGTTCTTCGTGCTCGAGGACGCCGTGTATGCGGATCTGCGCTACGAGGGCGCCGACCCCGGCCCCCTGAGGGCGCTCGATCCAGCGCACGTGATCTATGTCGACTCGCTGTCCAAGACGGTCGCCCCCGGTCTGCGCGCGGGCTGGGTCGCGGCGAGCGGCGCGGCGCTCGACCGGATCATCGCGGAGAAGCGCGACGACGACGCCCACTCCGCGACCCTGCCTCAGCTGCTCGCCGCCAGGTACCTCGCCGCCGGGCGCTATCCCTCGCAGATCGCCCGCGCGCGCGCGCTCTACCGACCGCGCCGCGACGCGCTGCTGCAGGCGCTCGGGGACGAGCTGCGCGGAGTGGGCAGCTTCCTGCGTCCGAGCGCCGGCGCTCACGTGTGGGTGAAGCTCGAGCGGGCTTGCGAGGACGAGCAGCTATATCGCGCCGCGCTGGCGGCGGGCGTCAGCTACGTCCCGGGGCCCGCGATGCTCGTGGGCGCTCCGCGCGCGACCCACCTGCGGCTGTCCTTCACGGCGGTCGACCCGGGACGAATGCGCGAGGGGGTCCGGCGTCTGGTCCGTGCGATCGGCGCGCAACCGGGCGCCCCGCGCCGGCGACACACGCTGCCCGTCGCCTGACTCTCAAGCGCCCGCGCGCACCGCCGAGACGTTCAGGCGCACGTAGTCCAGCGGCGTGCGCACCCGCGCGAGCACGGCCGCGGCGAACGGCTCGCGGCGCTCGGGCGCCAGGCGGTCGAGGTGCGCGGCGAGGACCGAGGTGCGCACGAACGCGTCCACGTCCTGCGGGCAGGTGGGACGCGGCTGTAGCCAGCAGCGGGTCTCGACGAAGCCCGCGCGCCGCAATCGCGAGCTCGTCTCGTGCGTGCCCGCGAACACCCACGGCGACCAGCCGGCGAGCTCGGGAAACGCCTCGCGCGCGACCGCGTCGATGACCGCGCGCACGCGCTCGATGTTTCCCTCTCCGCCGCACTGGACCTCGAGCACGCCGCCCGGGCGCAGCGCACGCGCGAGCCGCGACCACAGGCGCTCGTGATCGCCCACCCAGTGCAGCGCCGCGGTCGAGACGATCGCGTCCACGGGCTGCTCGAGCTCCAGCTCGAGCGCGTCCCCGCACCACACGCGCGCGCGCTCGCCGAGCCGTGCGCGCGCGAGCTCGACCATCGCGGGCGAGGCGTCGATCGCGAGCACCCGTCCGCGCGGCACGAGCGCGAGCAGCGCCTCGGTGACGCGGCCGGTCCCGCAGCCGACGTCCAGCACGCTCGCGTCCGGCGCGATGCCGTGCAGGCGCGCGAGCACCTCCGTGGCCCACGCCTGCTGGGGCTCGCTCGTGCGGTCGTACGTGCGCGCGTCCCACGGGGTGGCCATCGTCGTCTCAGGCTTCCGGCTCGTCATCGAGCACGCCGATCCCGAGCGCGCCCGCCAGGGCCCCGGCCAGAGCGACGAGGTCCCCCCACTCGAATGCCGCGCCCGTGAGGCTCGCGATGCCCCGCACCTCGCGCATATCGTTGCGGCGCAGCTCACAGCGGCGCATGCGCGCGCCGCGGAAATCCGCGCCGGAGAGCTCGCAGCGGTGAAAGCGCACCGACTCGAGCTCGGCGTCGAGGAAGTCGCTGTGGGCGAGCACGCAGTCCTCGAAGCTCACGCGCGTCAGGCGCGCGCCCGCGAACGACGCCAGGTCCACGCGGCACTCGCGCACGACCACGTCCTGCAGCGCCGCCCGCGCGAGGCGCACGCCGGTCATGCGGCTCGCTTCGACGCTCACCCGCGTCAGTCGCGCGCGGGAGGAGTGGACGTTCGCGAGATCACAGCCCGCGAGCGCCGTATCGACGACGTGCAGCGCCTCCAGGCGCGAGCCGGACAGGTCCGGCTCGCGCACGCTCGCGCTCGCGAGCGTCACGCCGGCCGCGTGCTGGTCGGCGAGCGCCGCCGAGACGATCTCCACGTCCGCGCAGCTCGCGTCGTGGGCGAGCGCTCGGACCTGCTTGCGGTCGAGCTCCCGCTCGGGCCGCGGGGGCTGCGGTGGGACGGCGGCGGTCTGCACCGCCCGCAAGCCAAGCACGTCCGCCCCCGAAGCACGTGGCGACCGGCCGGCGCGCGCGTGCCGCGGTTCGGGCGCGTGCGGCGGTTCGGGCGCACGTGCCGCCGTTTGGGCGTGCGCCGCGCTTGCGAGCGCTCCGGCCTGCCCCGGCCTCGCGCAGGCGGCTACGGGCGCGGATTGCGCTTGACGACGCTCAGCTGCCTGAGCGCGTTGCGCAGGTCGCGCTCGGCGGCCTCGACGTGCGGTGAGGCGTCCCCGCCGTGGCGGATGTTGTCCATCACGACCTTCGTCAGCTGGCCGAGCGCCGCCTCCGTCAACTGCAACGCGAGCTCGATCGGCGAGTCCACGCGCTCGCCCAGCTCGCCGTCGAGGCGCGCCGGCAGAGCCTCTGAAAGCTCGATGCTCGGAACTGCGGAGGGGTGATCGGCGGTCCGCGCCACGCTACATATGGTACACGCGAATCACCGTCGCCAAGCGGCAATCCCCTGCAAAGCCAAGCGGTTTCTCCGCGGCGCCGAGAGCCGCCGGGGAGCGGTTCCCGGCGGCGGCCAGCGCCGATGAAGACCGGCCCCGCCGCGGCGGCCAGCGCCGATGAAGACCGGCCCCGCCGCGGCCGCCAGCGCCGATGAAGACCGGGCCCCGCCGCGGCCGCCAGCGCCGATGAGCGCCAGCGCGGAGCGCTACCGCGTCACTTCAGCCGGAACGCCTTGATGCGATCGTCGTAGGAGGCGGTGTCCTGCGCGTACACGCCGTACGCGAGCGCCTGGATGATGCTCAAGAGCGCCGTGTGCGAGCGCACGTACGCGGGGCTGTTGGAGGAGTAGTACAGCTTGATCTGGGCGAGCTTTGCGACCTCCGAGAGGGTCGCGTCGGTGATCGCCGCGGTGTTCGCCTGGCGGTGGCGGGCGAGCTTCATCGCGCGTACCACCAGCGGGTGCGGGCGCCCGGCGGACAGGCCGATCACGAGCGTCGACTCCTCGATCCGCCCGAGACGGCTGAGCGCCTCCTGCGAGGGGCTCGCGACGACGTCCACGCGGAGGTCGAGCAGCATCAACAGGTGGCGCAGGTAGCTGGCGAAGAACGCCATCTGATCGGTGCCCGCGACGAGCAGCTTGTCGGCGGAGACGATCGCCGCGATCAGCGCGTCGACCGAGGCGCGCGAGACCTTGCGCGCAGTGTCCTCGACGTTCAGGTGGTCCGCCGCGAGCGCCGCCTCGAACTCGTTCTGGTCGAGCGAGAACAGCGGCGCGGAGGACGCGGACCCGGCCGCCCCGCCCGTCCCGCCCTGCTTCGCGGCCTTGGCGTTCACGCGCCTGTATTCCTCGCGCGCTGCCGCCTGCAGCTCGGGGAAGCCCTCGAAGCCGAGCGCCTGCGAGAAGCGCACGACCGTCGAGCTCGACGTGTTCGCGCGGCGCGCCAGCTCCTCGGCGGTCTGGAAGGCCGCCTCGTCGAGGTGATCGACGATGTACTGGGCGACGTCCTTCTGCGAGCGCGAGCACTCGTCGAAGCGCGCCTGGATGTACTTCGACAGGCTCTGGTGCTCGCTCGTGCCGTTCACCGGCGGGTGCTCGGCGGTCTTCGTCGCGACGCGCTTCATCGGCGCTTGTGTTCGACGTGTGCAGCGCGCACTCCTGCACGAACGCGTGCACGGCGTCAGCGCCGGTCGCGCTCGGGCCGCGGCCAGCCTGCGCGCCCGCGGGCGGATAGGGTCTTGGCCAGCGATGCGACGCGGCCTGTTCGAGGACGTCCACGAAGACTTCCGCGCGAGCTTCCGCACGTTCCTGGCGCGCGAGGTGATCGGCGAGCAGGGCCGCTACGGCGAGTGGGAGCGCGCGGGGATCGTGCCGCGCGAGGTGTTCGCCGCGGCCGGGCGCGGCGGCTTTCTCGCGATGGCGGTGCCGCACGAGCACGGCGGCGCGGGCGGCGATGACTTCCGCTTGAACCTGGTGATCGCCGAGGAGACCCAGCGCGCCGGCGTCGGCGGCTTCGGCCTCGGGTGCAGCGTGCACACCGACATCTGCCTGCCGTACTTCCTGCGCTACTGCAGCGAGGAGCAGGCCCGGCGCTGGCTGCCGGGGCTCGCCTCGGGCGAGCTGATCGCGGCGATCGCGATGACCGAGCCCGGGACCGGGTCAGACCTCGCGGCGATCGCCACGCGCGCGATCCGCGAGGACGGCCACTACGTGCTCGACGGGTCAAAGACGTTCATCACCAACGGCATCAACGCCGACCTCGTGATCGTCGCCGCCAGGACCACGGTGGGCGGGGATCACGACCGCCGCCGCGGCATCAGCCTGCTCGTGGCCGAACGCGGCATGGAGGGCTTCGAGCGCGGACGCAAGCTCGAGAAGATCGGACAGCACGCCCAGGACACCGCCGAGCTGTCCTTCACGCACGTGCGCGTGCCCGCGGAGAACCTGCTCGGAGAGGAGGGCGAGGGGTTCCCGTACCTCGTCTCGAACCTGCCGCAGGAGCGCCTTTCGATCGCCGCCTCCGCGGTCGCCGCCGCCGAGGCCGCGCTCGCCTGGACGCTCGACTACGTGCGCGAGCGCCGCGCGTTCGGCCAGCCGATCGGCTCCTTCCAGGCCTCGCGCTTCACGCTCGCCGAGCTGCACGGCGAAGCGCTGATCGCCAGGGTGTTCGTCGACCGCTGCGCGCTCGCGCTGAACGCCGGCGAGCTCACCCCGGAGGACGCCGCGACCGCCAAGTGGTGGTGCACCGACCTGCAGGGCCGCGTCGTGGACCGCTGCCTGCAGCTGTTCGGCGGCTACGGCTACATGCTCGAGTACCCGATCGCGCGCGCCTTCGCCGACGCGCGCGTCACCCGCATCTACGGCGGCGCCAACGAGATCATGAAGGAGATCGTCGGGCGCTCGCTGGGGCTGTAGGGCGAGCCCCGCCGCGACGCGCGGCGTACGATCTCACGCGATGACCGGCCCCGAGCTCTACCTGTTCAGCAGCGGCACGCTCGGCCTGGGCGGCGTCGAGGTGCCCGTGCCGTTCTACCTGATCCGCCATCCCGAGGGCGACGTGGTCGTCGACGGCGGCAACCCGCTCGCCGTCGCGCGCGACGCGCACGCGCACTGGGGCGCCCTCGCGGACGTCTTCACGGTGCACATGAGCGAGGAGCAGCACTGCGCGGCCCAGCTCGGTCGGCTCGGAGTCGCGCCCGCGTCGATCAGCCATGTCGTGCAGACGCATCTGCACATCGACCACACCGGCGCACTCGGCCACTTCCCCGACGCCCCCGTGATCGTCCACGCCGCGGAGCTGCACGCCGCGCGCACGCTCGAGAAGCCCCACCTGCGGGGCTACATGCGCGCCGACTTCGAGCAGCCCGGCCTCGACTGGCAGCCGTTCGAGGGCGACCTCGACCTGTTCGACGACGGCACCGTGCGGCTGCTGCAGACGCCCGGGCACGCGGCCGGGCACATTTCGCTGCTGCTCGAGCTCGAGCGGACCGGCCCCGTGCTGCTGACAGCCGACGCCGTCGACAATCGCACTCAGTGGGAGGGCCGCCAGGACCCGCGCCCGCTGCATTCGGCCGAGGAGGCCGCCGCCTCGCGCGAGCGCCTGCAAGGGCTCGCAAGCGAGCGCGACCCGCTGCTCGTGTTCGGCCACGACCCCGAGAACTTCTCGCAGCTGCGGCACGCACCCGAGCGCTACGACTGAGAACGACGGGGATGCCGCCGGCGGTGCCGGCGCGGAGGACGTGGCACCCTGGAGCTTCCAGGGATGCGGCGGAGAGGGATGCTCTGTGATCGCACCGGCAACGACGCATGAGCCTCAGCGCGCGAGCGCCGAGGAGCCCAGCTCGCGGGCCAGCTCGACGAAGTAGTCGAGCGCGCGCGGGTTGGACAGCGAGTCGGCGCTCGCCGCCCGCTCGGGCGGGGCGCCCATCAGGATGCGCTTGACGGGCACCTCGAGCACCTTTCCCGAGAGCGTCCGCGGGACCTCCTCGATCTGGCGGATCTCGTTCGGGACATGCCGCGGCGAGCAGTCCTCGCGGATGCGCCGCTTGATCTGCGCCACCAGCTCCTCGTCGAGCGTCGCGCCGTCGCGCAGGACCACGAACATCACCATCCACAGCTCGCCGCCGAGACCGTCCCCGCCGCCCGCACGAGCGGCCGGCGGGGCGGCAGCGGACCCCGCCGCGCGCGGGCGCGCCAGGTCCACGACGAGCGCGTCCAGGACCTCCGGCACGCCCAGCGCCGCGCGGTAGATCTCCGCGGTGCCCATGCGCACCCCCTGGCGGTTGATCGTCGAGTCCGAGCGCCCGTAGATCACAGCGCCGCCGCGCGGCGTGATGCGAATCCAGTCGCCGTGGCGCCACACGCCCGGATACATCGCGAAGTAGCTCTCCCGCAGGCGCTCGCCGGGGTGGGCGGGATCGTCATCCCCCCACAGATACAGCGGCATCGAGGGCATCGGCCGGGTGATCACCAACTCGCCCACCTCGTCGCTCAGGCTGTTGCCCTGCTCGTCCCAGGACTCCACCGCGCAGCCCAGCGCGCGGCACTGCAGTTCACCCTCATACACCGGCAGAAGCGGGCAGCCCGCCACGAACGCCGTACACACGTCCGTGCCGCCGCTCGTCGAGAACAGCCACAGGTCGGACTTCACGTGCTCGTACACCCACCTGAACGACTCCGGCGAGAGCGGCGACCCGGTCGCGCCGAGCGCGCGCAGCCTGCTCAGGTCGTGCTCGCCGCCAGGCTCGATCCCCGCCTTCTCGCAGCTCGCAAGCAGACCCGGGCTCACGCCCATGCACGTGATCCGGGCGCGCTCGGCCAGGTCCCACAGGAAGTCCACGCTCGGATATCCCGGGCTGCCGTCGTACAGGACGATCGCCGCGTCCGAGATCAGGCAGCCGACGAGGAAGTTCCACATCATCCAGCCCGTCGTCGTGAACCAGAACATGCGGTCGCCGGCGCGCAGGTCCAGGTGCAGGCGCTTCTTGACCTGCTCCAGCAGGATCCCGCCGTGGCCGTGCACGATCGCCTTCGGCAGGCCCGTCGTGCCCGACGAGTACAGCACCCACAGCGGGTGATCGAACGGCACCTGCTCGAAGTGAAGATCGGCGCCCTCGCCGAGGGCCAGCAGCTGATCCCACGTGAGCGAGCTACGAACGCCCGCCCCGCCGCCGCAGGCGGCCTCTTTAAAATCGTCGTCGTCCGCCAGGTACTCCAGCACCACCACGTGCTCGACGCTCGGCAGCTCCTCGAGGATCCGCCCGAGGTTCACCGTCCGGTCGAAGTCCTTGCCACCGTGGCGGTAGCCGTCGACGCTCAGCAGCAGCTTCGGCTCGATCTGCGCGAAGCGGTCGATCACGCTGCGCGCGCCGAACTCGGGCGCCGCGCTCGACCAGATCGCGCCGATGCTCGCGCTCGCCAGCAGCGCGATCAGCGTCTCGGGGATGTTGGGCATGTACGCGGCCACGCGATCGCCGGGCGCCACGCCCAGCGCGCGCATGCCGCTCGCCGCCGCCGCCACCCGCTCGCGCAGCGTCGCCCAGGAGATCTCAGCGAGCGCGGGACGCAGCTCCGAGCAGTGCGCCACCGCCAGCTCCCCGCCGCGTCCCTCGCCGTGCGCCAGCAGGTTCTCCGCGTAGTTCAGCCGGGCGCCCTCGAACCAGCGCGCGCCCGGCATCTCGCGCGCGCCGAGCACGCGCTCGTACGGCCGGGACGCGCGCACGCCGCAGAACTCCCACACGCTCTCCCAGAACTGCTCGAGCTCCTCCACCGACCAGCGCCACAGCTGCTCGTAGTCCGCGAACGCCCGACCGCGGCGCTCGCCAGCCCAGCGCATGAAGCGCGCCAGCTCCACGTCCCGGAGCCGCGCTTGCGTCGGTTGCCACAAGGGCTCCTGGCGGATGACGCTGCTCATGCAGGTATTCTCGCGTTTTGTGAGTCTGCCAGGGTTGCGCGACGAGTTTCCCGTGCTGGACACCGCCGCGTACCTGAATGCAGGCACCGACGGCCCGCTGCCGACGCGCGGCGCGCACGCCGCCGAGCGCGAGCTCGAGCGCGAGCTCGGCCAGGGCCGCACGCGCACCCACTTCGAACGCCGTCGCGAGCTCACCGACAGCCTCCGCGCCAGCTACGCCGCCGCGCTCGGCGCCGAGCCCGCGGACGTCGCGCTCACCACCTGCACGAGCGAGGGCATGGCGCAGGTGATCGAGGGGCTCGCGCTGCAGCGCGGCGACCAGATCCTCACCAGCGACGAGGAGCACCCCGGCCTGCTCGGCGCGCTGTCCGCGGCACGCGAGCTGCGCGGCGTGGACGTCCGCGAAGTGCCCTTGCACGAGGTCGCCGACGCCGTCGGGCCGCGCACGCGCCTGGTCGCGTGCTCGCACGTCGGCTGGGTCAGCGGCTCGCTCGCGCCCGCCGCGCTCGCCGAGCTCGACGTGCCCGTGCTGCTCGACGGCGCCCAAGGCGTAGGCGCCGTGCACGTCGACGTGCACGCGCTCGGCTGCGACGCCTACGCGGGCGCCGGGCAGAAGTGGATGTGCGGCCCCGACGGCACCGGCATGCTCTACGTCGCCCCCGCGCTGCGCGAGCGGCTCGCGATCACCCGCCGCGGCTACGCCAACCTCGCCGAACCCAACGCCGGCCTGCACGCGCACCCGTATGACGACGCGCGCAGCCTCGACACGTTCTCGCTCGGCGCCGAGACCACCGCCTGCGCGCTCGCCTGCGCCGGCGTGCTCGAGTCGGCCGGCTGGCCCGCCGTGCACGAGCACGCGCGCACGCTCGCCGCGCGCCTCGCCGAGATGCTCGCCCAGCGCGGCCGCGAGCCCGCGCCGCGCGGGGACACCACGCTCGTCTCCTTTCCCAGCCCCGACCCGCCCGCCGAGCGCGAGCTGCTCGCCGCCCGCGGCGTGATCGTGCGCGACATCCCCGGCCGGCCCTGGCTGCGCGCGTCCGTCGGCGCATGGAACGACGAGGGCGACCTCGAGCGCCTGGTGGCGACCGTCTGCGCATGAGCACCGCCACCACCCGCCCCCCCGACGTCGAGCCGCCGCGCGAGCCGCGCCCGGCGCGCGCACGCGAGCATCCCGGCGGGCGAGGGTCGCTGCGCCCGCTGCTGCCTTACGCCGGGCTGCCGCTCGTCCTCGCCGTCTCCGCGGTGCTCAACCTGCACCGGCTCTCCCAGAACGGCTACGCCAACGTCTTCTACTCCGCCGGCGTGCAGTCGATGCTGCGCTCGCTGCACAACTTCCTGTTCGCGTCGTTCGACCCGGGCGGGCTGATCACGGTCGACAAGCCGCCGCTCGCGCTGTGGGTGCAGGTGGCCAGCGCCAAGCTGTTCGGCTTCTCGGCGCTCAGCCTGCTCGCGCCCGAGGCGATCGCCGGCGTACTGTCCGTCGCGCTCTTGTACGTGGTGCTCGTCAAGCGCCTCGGCTTGATCGCCGCGCTCGCCGGGTCGGCCGCGCTCGCCGTCTTCCCCTCGTTCGTCGCCGTCTCGCGCGATAACGGCGTCGACCCCCTGCTGCTGCTGCTGATGACCTGCGCCGGCGCCGCCGCGCTGCGCGCGTGCGAAAGCGGGCGCTGGCGCACGCTGCTCGGCTGTGCCGTGCTCGTCGGCCTCGCCTTCAACACCAAGACGCTCGCCGCATATCTGATCGTCCCCGGGATCGCGCTCGGCTACCTCGTGTGCGCCCCCGGCTCGCTGCGCCGCCGCAGCGTGCAGCTGCTCGGCGCCGGCGCGCTCATGCTCGTCGTGTCCTTCGCGTGGATCACGTTCGTCGACGCCACCCCCGCCTCCAAGCGCCCGTACGTCGGCAGCTCCAAAGACAACTCCGAGCTCGGGCTGACGTTCGGGTACAACGGACTCGGGCGCGTCGAAGGCCAGGAAGGCGGGCCCGACAGCGTGATCGTCCACCCCGGCGGCTACGTGCCCGTCGCGCAGGAGCGCCGATCCGACGCCATCTCCGCCGCGCTGCGCGCCAGCGGCCAGTGGCACGCGATCCCCGCCGCGGCCGGCGTCACGCCGCCCAAACCCGAGCCCGCAGGCCCACCGATCGCCGTCAGCGGCCGTGAAAAGGAGCCGATCCCGTTCGGCCCCTCGCCAAAACCGCTGCGCCTGTTCGGCAAGGGCCTCGGCGACCAGGCCGGCTGGATGCTCCCGTTCGCGCTGTTCGGGCTGCTCGCGCTCGCCGCGCTCGTGCTGCCCGAGCGGCTCGCGCGCTCGCGCCGGCGCGAGCCTCAAGCCGAGGCGCCCGCCCGGCGCGGACGGATCGGCGAGCGCCGCCGCCAGTGGCTCGCCGGCGCGCAGCGCGACCCGCGGCTGGCCCTGCTGCTCGTGTTCGGCGGCTGGTTCCTCGCCGAGGCCGCCGTGCTCAGCGTCTCCAAGGGCATCATCCACCCCTACTACGTCTCCGGCCTCGCGCCCGCCACCGGCGCGATGGCCGGCGCCGGCGCCGGCGCCTTCGTCAAGCTCGCGCACGGACGTCGCCGCCTGTGGGGGCTCGCGCTCGCGGCGTGCGCGCTCGCCGCCACGCTCGCCGTGCAGGTCGTGCTCATGCACCGCGAGCACTGGATGCTGTGGTTCGTGCCCTTGCTCGTCGCCGGCGCCGCCCTCGCGATGCTCGTGCTCGTGCTCGTCCGCCGGCTCGCCGCCCCCGCAGTCTTCTTGATCGTCGCCCTGCTGCTCGTCACCCCCGGCGCCTACGCCGCCACCACCTGGCTCGCGCCCGTCGAGGGCACGTTCGCCGCCGCCGGGCCCAAAGCGTTTCCCGGCCCGGGCGGCTACGGCGTCGACGCGCGCGACCTCGCGATCAACCGCGCGCTCGTGGACTGGGTCAGCACCCACCGCCCCGGCTCGCGCTGGGAAGTGCTGACCGTCGCCTCCACCACCGCCGCGCCGATGCTGCTCATGGGTCTGAAAGCCGCCTCGCTCGGCGGCTACAGCGGCACCGACCAGGCCGTCGACGCCAAGCGCCTCGCGCGCTTGGTAGCCCGCGGCGAAGCGCGCTACGTGCTGCTCGGGGGCGGCTACTCGCTGCGCGGGGGCAACGGCGCCACCAAGGCCGTGCTGCGCGCGTGCCGCGAGCTTCCCCCCTGGGAATGGCACAGCCCCGTCGCCTACCCGTACGGGCTCGTCCTGTTCGACTGCAAGGGCGACGCCGCCAAGCTCGCCAATCCGAGCTCGATCAGCGCCCTCGCCCGGCTCGGGATGGCCTCCGAACGCGCCAAAAGCGCGCCCAAATAGCGCGCGCGCCGCAGCGAGCCAGCCGCCGTCTGACGGCCGCTGGGCAAGCTAGGCAAGGACGCAGTGAGCGTCGCGTGCTTGGCACGCGAGCGATCGAGGACGCCGCATAGCGCCGCCGAGCGGCCGTCAGGGCGCGACCGCGAGGTCGCGGCCGAAAGCGCGCGCAAACAGCTCGCGCTCGCGGCTGGCCGCCCAGCGCGGGACCGCGGACTCGCCGTCCGCCAGCAACCGCAGCTCGACCGTGCCGTTGTGCACCGCAAGGCTCGTCGCGCGCACCAGCTGATCGCGCGAGCGCTCCAGGTCCTCCGCCAGGCGCAGCAGCGTCGCGCAGCGGTCCAGGCGCTCGGCGTCGCCTTCGCCGAACAGCGCCGCCAGCGGCCCGGGCGCCGGCATCCCCTTGCGGTGGTAGCGCGCAGCCTGCGCGACGATCGCCGTCTCAACCGGTTCAAAGCCCGGCAGCGCGCCGTTGAGGATCAGGTAGCGCGAGTGCTTGTGGTGGTCGTCGTAGTCGATCGACATGCCGACGTCGTGCAGCATGCACGCCGCCCACAGCAGTTCGCGCTCGCGCGGATCGCCCTTGTGCAGCCCCAGCCGGGCGAGCTCGTCGAACATGCCGAGCGCGAGCGCCGCCACGTGCTGGGTGTGCTCCCTGTCAACGGCGTACTGCGCGGCCATGTTCAAGACGCTCGCGCGCCGCACATCAGCGAACAGCGGCCAACGCTCGGGGGGCGCTCCCTCAGCGCGCCCCGGCTCGAGGCGCTCGAAGAACACGCCCTCGCGCAGGCCCGCCTCGGTCGTCTCCAGCGCGTCGAGCTCGCCGGCCCGCAGCACACCCTGTACGACCACCGCGCCAGCCAGGATCAAGTCCGCGCGAGCCGGCTTGATGCCGGGCACGCTCGCCCGCTCGGACGCGGGCAGCGCTGCCAGCCGCTCGACGAGCTCATCGAGCGCGTCGCCGCGCACGATCATGCCCTGCACCCCGTTCGACGGCAGCCCCGCCGCGCGTTGCGCGGCCGCGGCGAGGTTTCGCACGGTCCCGCCGATGCCCACCAGGCGCCCGGACCGGCGCCCGGCGGCGTCGCGCGCCAGCCACGGCGCCTGTGCGAGCCCCTCGGCGATGTGCTCGCGCAGCTCCTCGAGCTGCCTGCGCTTGGCCGGACCGTTGGGCGGCAGGAAGCGCTCGCTCATGCGCACGGTGCCGAGCGGCCAGGAGCCGAGCTCGCTCACCTGGCGCCCGGCGACGCGCACCAGCTGCAGCGAGCCGCCGCCGAGGTCCAGCACGCTGCCGTCGGCGAGCGTCGTCGAGTCGACCGCCGCCAGATAGCCGTAGCGGGCCTCCTGCTCGCGGCTCAAGACCCGGATCGGCAGCCCCAGGCACGCGCGCGCGCGCCCCAGGAACTCCTGCGCGTTCTCGGCGTCGCGGACCGCGCTCGTGGCGACCGCGTCGACCGCCCCTTCCCCCAGGCCGCTCGCGCGGCAGAAGTGAGCGAACACGTCGAGCGTCGCCAGCGCGCGGCGGATTGGCGCCTCCCCCAACCTGCCGCTCGCCATCAAGCCTTCGCCGATGCGCACCGGCTCGTAGATCTCGTCGGTGCGCTTCCACCAGCCCTCGCCGGCCATGAACACGACCAGCCGAAAGGAGTTCGAACCGAGGTCGATCACCGCGAGCCGCTCGCCAGGCCTCATACCCCTCCAGCGTAATCGCCGCACCGGATCGCGCCGCGTGCCTCGCGCCGGCGCAGCGCCGCTCAGAGGGCGTCCGCGGGGCGCCCGCGGCGCGCGGCGCCCAGCGCGCGATCGACGCGCGCGAGCGCCTGCTCGGCGCTCTCGGCGCGCTCGTCGACGAGCGTGAAGCCGATGCTCGCGCCCGGGTGCAGCAGCTGCGCCCCCGTGTCCACCGCGCACGCCGCGATCACACGCTCGAGGCTCTCCGCGACCACCGCCAGCCCCTCCTCGTCGATGTGCGGCAGCAGCACCGCGAACTGGCCGGCGCCGACGCGCGCGATCAGATCCGTCTCGCGCAGCCGGCGCATGAGCGCGCGCGAGACCGCCTCGAGCGCTTCGTCGCTCGCGCGTTCGGAATCCGCGACCGCCACCCCATTCAGCGGGTCGATCTCGATCACCATCAGGCCGGCCGCCTCGCCGTAGCGGTGCGAGCGCGCGACCTGGAGTTTGAGGTCGTGCGCGAACAGCCTGCGGTTGCGCACGCCGGTCAGCGGATCGTGGTCGCCCAGACCGCGCAGCTCCTCCTCCAGGCGTCGACGCTCGGAGACGTCCTGAAGCTGGGCCACGTAGTGCAGCGGCGTGCCGTCGCGCTCGCGCACGAGCGCCAGCGAGACGATCGCCGAGACCGTCTCGCCGGCCGCGTCGAAGTAGCGTTTCTCGACCCCGAACGCCTGGATCTCGCCCGCGAGCAGCCGCCGGCGCTGGACGATGTCGTTGCCGCGGTCGTCCGGATGCACGATCCCCTCGAAGCGCTTGCCCAGGAGCTCGTCGGCGGTGTAGCCGGTGATGTCGCACAGGGCGCGGTTGACCAGCAGCCAGCGCCCGTCGCCGTCCAGCAAACCGGTGCCCCCCGCTCCCCGCCGCAGACGCTCGAGCGTCTCATCGCGCACGCGCTGCGCGCGCCCGGCCAGCAGCTCGCCCCGCCTGCGCGCGGTGATGTCCAGCACGACCGCGACGCCGCAAGGGGCCGCTTCGGCGCCCGGCGCCTGCTCGCGCAGCGGCCCGACATCCAGCGTCAGGCAATGCTGGTGCCCGCTGGTCCAGATCTCGCGCGAACGGGTCTCTCCCTCGAGCGCCGAGCGCAGCAGCGGCTCGACCGTCCGCCACACCTCGCCCGCCAGCACCTGCGCGAGCGGCCTGCCGGGGCAGCAGCGATCCGGGTCGCCCAACCGCTCGAGCGCCGCACCCGCCGCCCGCACCACCCGCAGCTCATCGTCGAAGGCCAGCACGAGCGCCTCGGGCAGCTCGTGCAGCGCGGCCGCGGCAGCGCGCTCGGCGACCAGGCGCAGCGGATCGGCCCTCGGCTCTGTCGCGAATGACACCGGCACACGGCGATCATCGGCCGCGCACGCGGATCACATGACCCCCCCGCCCGGCGCCGCACGGGCGCCCGGGCGCGATCTTGCACATCCTCGCAGCCGCTCCCGCACGTCCTCGAAGCCCTACTTGACGGCGTGACCGGAGGCGTTCAGCGCCTCCCACGCCCCGCCGAATGCGCTGACGCCCACATATCCGGTCTCGCCGGGCGTCTCCCCCGAGTACCCGTACAGCGCGTGGCCGGCGTACGTCACCTGCCGGGCGCCGCCCGGGATCTCGACCGTGCCCAGCAGCGAAGCCTTCACGCCGGGGCCGGCCACGGGCGTGCCGCTGGTCCGCAGCGGCGGCCAGAACGTCGCGCAGTCGTGGATCTTCACGCAGCTGTCTTCGCCGCCGTGGTCATGCGTGAACAGGTACAACGTCAGGCCCGCGGACGTTGTCAAGATCGACCCCAGCTTGGTGTGGCGCAGCTCGAGCTTCGTGGCCGCGCTCGCGCGCGCCCGCGGCGCGCCGCCGCGTGCACTGGCGAGCGCCGCGCCACCGGCGCCGCTCACGAACACGCCGACCAGCAAAATGCAGATTCGCTTCATCGGTTTTCCTCTCGATGTCGAGACCGGATTACGGGACGGTCGCGTCCCTGCCGAGCTAGACGCCCCCCGCCCCGCAACCTTCCCGCGCCGCGCCGCGCAACCTTCCCGCGCTGCGTTCCCGCGCCGCGCCCCGCGACCTTTGCCGCGCCGCGCCCCGCGACCTTTGCCGCGCCCCGAGACGCACGCGAGCCGACGCGGGAGATCCCGGAGGTTGCGGATTCATCCGACCGGCGCCCACGATTGGACTGGCGTTCGTCCGCGGGTCGAGTTAAGCTGTTCGTGCCGTATCTCTCGTCCATCCCTCGAGGGGGCCGTACCGTCTTGGTGCGGCCCCTTTTTTGGTCGCTCGCTTCGTCGCTCACGCCGCGAGCGCCGCCGAGCTCACGCCTTGATCAGCCCGCGCTCGAGCGCGTAGCCGACGAGCTCGGCGCGGGTCGAAAGCCGCAGCTTCTGCTGGATGTGGGAGCGGTGCGTCTCGACGGTGCGCACGCTCAGATACAGCTGCTGTGCGATCTCGGCGTTGGTGTGCCCGAGCGCGATCAGCCGCAACACGTCGACCTCGCGCTCGGAGAGGTCGTCGGGCGGCCCCGGCGGCGGCTCGGAGGCGATCCGCGCGCCCAGGCGCGGATTCAAGTAGCTCTCGCCCGCGGCCGCGCGCCGCACCGCTTCGACGAGCTCCTCGTCGGCGGCCTCCTTGAGCACGTAGCCGAGCGCGCCCGCCCCCAGCGCCTCGCGCGCGAACGCAGGCTCCTGCTGCATCGTAAGCACGACGATCTGGGTGTCCGGGGACTCCTCCCGAATCAGCGGGATCGCCTCCAGGCTCGAGCCCCCCGGCATGTTCAGGTCGAGCACCAGCACCGCCGGATGGTGCCCGCGCACGTAGCGTCGCGCGCCGTCGACGTCGCTGGCCTCCGCCACCACCTCAAACCCGGGCTCGCCGTCGAGCAGCAGCCGCAGCCCGCTGCGCACGACCGCGTGATCGTCGGCGAGCACGATCCGGATCGCCGCCGTGGAACCCTGGCCGCCCTGCTCGACTCCCTGCTCACGTGCGTCGCCGTCGTCCATCGCCGGGAAGGTAGCGAGTCGGCCGGTCGCGCGCGCTCGCGGGCGCGCCGTCACGCGCCTGGCGGCGCCCGCGGCGGGATCGATCTAATGTGCTCGCGATGTCCGAGCAGATCCGCACGAGCACGCCGGCGGGCCCGTTGCCGGCGGCGGAGCTGGAGCTGCTGAACGCCTACTGGCGCGCGGCCAACTACCTGTCGGTCGGGCAGATCTACCTGCTCGAGAACCCGCTGCTGCGCGAGCCGCTGCGGATCGAGCACACCAAGCCGCGATTGCTCGGCCACTGGGGCACGACGCCCGGCCTGAACTTCATCTACGCGCATCTCAACCGCCTGATCCGCGAGCGCGACCTGAACGTGATCTACGTCACCGGCCCCGGGCACGGCGGCCCCGGGATCGTCGCGAACGTGTACCTCGAGGGCACCTACAGCGAGGTCTACCCCCACATCGGTCACGACGAGGAAGGCCTGCGCCGGCTGTTTCGCCAGTTCTCCTTCCCCGGCGGCATCCCCAGTCACGTCGCACCCGAGACCCCCGGCTCGATCCACGAGGGCGGCGAGCTCGGCTACTCGCTCGTCCACGCCCACGGCGCGGCGTTCGACAACCCCGACCTGCTCGTCTGCTGCGTGGTCGGCGACGGCGAGGCCGAAACCGGCCCGCTCGCCGCCAGCTGGCACTCGAACAAGTTCCTCGACCCCGTTCGCGACGGGGCCGTGCTGCCGATCCTGCACCTCAACGGCTACAAGATCGCCAGCCCGACCGTGCTCGCGCGGATCCCCTCCGAGGAGCTGCGCGCGCTGCTCCAGGGCTACGGCTACGCGCCGCACTTCGTCGAGGGCGATCAGCCCGAGACGATGCACCGGCTGATGGCCGCGACGCTCGAGCAGGTCGCCGACCAGATCGCACACGTCCAGCGCGACGCACGCGAGGGCCGCGGCGCCGGCGAGCGCCCGCGCTGGCCGATGATCGTGCTGCGCACGCCCAAGGGCTGGACCGGGCCGAAGACGGTCGACGGCCTGCCCGCCGAGGGCTCGTTCCGCTCCCACCAGGTGCCGCTCGCCGATCTCGCCGGCAATCCCGAGCACCTGGCGCAACTCGAGCAGTGGCTGCGCTCCTACCGCCCCGAGGAGCTGTTCGACGAGCGCGGCGCGCTGCGTGCCCAGCTCGCGGCGCTCGCGCCCGAGGGCGAGCGGCGCATGGGCGCGAACCCGCACGCCAACGGCGGTGCGCTGCTGCGCGAGCTCGAGCTGCCCGACTTCCGCGCCTACGCCGTGGACGTGCCCGAGCCGACGCGCAGCGTCAGCGAACCGACGCGCGTGCTCGGCTGCTTCCTGCGCGACGTGCTCGCCGCCAACGGCGACCGCTTCCGCCTGATGGGCCCCGACGAGACCGCCTCCAACCGCCTCTCCGCGGTGTTCGAGGCGACCGACCGCACCTGGGAGTCGCGGCGCCTCGACAGCGACGATCACCTCGCGAGCGACGGGCGCGTGATGGAGGTCCTCTCCGAGCACCTCTGTCAGGGCTGGCTCGAGGGCTACCTGCTGAGCGGACGCCACGGCCTGTTCAACTGCTACGAGGCGTTCATCCACATCGTCGACTCGATGTTCAACCAGCACGCCAAGTGGCTGAAGCTGACGCGCGAGATCCCCTGGCGGCGTCCGCTCGCCTCGCTGAACTACCTGCTTTCCTCGCACGTCTGGCGCCAGGACCACAACGGCTTCTCCCATCAGGACCCGGGCTTCGTCGACCACGTCGTCAACAAGAAGGCGGAGATCGTGCGCACCTACTTCCCGCCGGACGCAAACTGCCTGCTGTCGGTCGCCGACCATTGCCTACGCAGCCGCGACTACGTCAACGTGATCGTCGCCGGCAAGCAGCCGTCGCTCGACTACCTGACGATGGAGCAGGCGATCGCGCACTGCACGCGCGGGATCGGCATCTGGGAGGCGTTCTCAAACGACGACCGGGGCACTGGCCGGGCACGGGCACAGGCTCCGAAAGAGGGGGTCCCGAAGGGCGGGGACGGCCGGGCCGCAGGGCGCGGCGCCGAACCCGAGGGGCTCGCGCAGGAGCCCGACGTCGTGCTCGGCTGCGCCGGGGACGTGCCGACGCTCGAGTGCGTGGCCGCGGCCGCGATCCTGCGAGAGCAGCTGCCGCAGCTGCGCGTGCGGCTCGTGAACGTCGTCGACTTGATGCGCCTGCAGCCCGCGAGCGAGCACCCCCACGGCCTGCCCGACAGCGAGTTCGACGCGCTGTTCACCACCTGCCGGCCCGTGATCTTCGCCTACCACGGCTACCCGTGGCTGATTCACCGGCTCACCTACCGGCGCACCAACCACGACAACATCCACGTGCGCGGCTACAAGGAGGAGGGCACGACCACGACGCCGTTCGACATGGTCATGCTCAACGACCTCGATCGCTTTCACCTCGTGATCGACGTGATCGACCGCGTGCCCGGCTTGGCCGAGCGGGCCGCGCACGTGCGTCAGCTGATGAGCGACGAACGCCTGCGCCACCGCGCCTACACGCGCGAGCACGGCGACGACCCGCCCGAGATCACGCGGTGGCGCTGGCCGCGCGAGAGCGACCCTCGCGCGCGCGAGCGGGCCTAGCCCGGGCGGCGGACGCCGGCGTGCGCGTGCTCGTCGTCAACGCCGGCTCGAGCAGCGTCAAGCTCTCGCTGCTCGAGCCCGCCCGCGGAGCGGATTCCGAACGGGACGAGCGTGACGTCGTGCTCGCCGCATGCGAGCTCGACGCGCCGCGCGCGCACATCGAGCCGCGACGGCTGCGCCAGGCGCTGCGCTCGCGGCTCGGCGAGGCCGACGCGGTCGGGCACAGGATCGTGCACGGGGGCGAGCGCTACCGCGCGCCGGTCAGGATCGACGCCGAGGTCAGGAGCGCGCTGGGCGAGCTCACCGAGCTCGCGCCGCTGCACCAGCCCAAGTCGCTCGCCGCGCTGGACGCCGTCAGCGAGGCGCTGCCGCGGCTGCCGGCGGTCGCGTGCTTCGACACCGCCTTCCACGCCACGCTCGCGCCGGGCGCCGCGACCTATGCGCTGCCCGCGCGCTGGCGCAAGCGCTGGCCCCTGCGCCGGTACGGCTTTCACGGCCTCTCCCACGCGTGGATCGCCCGTCGCACGCCACAGCTGCTGGCCGGCCCGTCCGCCCGGCCCGCCGCCGCGCACGCGCCGTCGCCGCCCGCCGCCGCCGACGCGCCCGCGCGCGACGCCGGCGCCGCGGCCGGGCCGCGGATCGTCAGCTGTCATCTGGGCGCCGGGGCGTCGCTGTGCGCGATCGCCGGCGGCCGCTCGCTCGATACGACCATGGGGTTCACGCCGCTCGAGGGGCTCGTGATGGCGACCCGCTCGGGCAGCGTCGATCCGGGGCTGCTGCTGTGGCTCGCCGAGGACGGGCGCGTATCCGTGCGCGAGCTCGCCGATGCGCTCGAGCACCGCTCGGGACTGCTCGCGCTCGCGGGCAGCGCCGACATGCGCGAGGTGCTCGAGCGCGCCGAGCGAGACGACGAGCGCGCGCGGCTCGCGCTCGAGGTCTACGTCCACCGCCTGCGCGGCGCGATCGCGACGATGGCGGCGGCGCTCGACGGACTCGACGCGCTCGTGTTCACCGGCGGCGTCGGCGAGCGCTCGGCCCGCGTGCGCGCGCTGGCCGCGCAGGGACTCGGCTTCCTCGGCGTCGAGCTCGACCACGCCCGCAACCGCGACGCGGCGCCCGACGCCGAGCTGAGCGCCGCCGGCGCGCGCGTGCGCACGCTCGTGATCGGCGCGCGCGAGGACATCGAGATCGCGCGCCAGACGCGCACGCTGCTCGCCGCCGTCCAGGCCGATCAGACCCAGCCCTGACGCGCTCGACGGCGGCGGTAGAGCCACACCGCAGCGCGGGCGCCGCGGCGGGTGGGGCGCGCGAACGACAGCTGCAGGACGCCGCCCACGACGCTCACGATCAGCGCCCCGAGCACCGCCCACCAGAAGCCGGCGATCGTAAAGCGCGGCACGATCCAGTGCGTGAGGTACAGCATCAACACGTTGATCAGCAGATAGAAGAAGCCGAGCGTCGCGATGATCAACGGGATCGACAGGATCGCGAGCGCCGGCCTCAGGAACGTGCCGACGAGCGTGAACACCAGCCCGGCGCCGAGCAACGCCCACCAGTCGCTGCCGTAGCTCAGGCCGGACAGCAGCCACGTCGCCACGAACAGGGCGCACGTGTTGCACGCCCAGGTGATCGCCAGCCGTCGAGCCATCCTCCACAGACTATCCGGCTAGATTGCCGAGTCATGTGCAGATCGTGTCCGCCGGGCGCGCCGTGAGCGAGCAGGCAGACGGGTGGGCGCCCTCGCCGCCGGCGCTGTACTTCCACCACCGTGCGAGCCTCGAACACGACCCCCGCGCGCACATGCCCGGGCACCCCGACACGCCCGAGCGCATCGAGGCGATCGAGCGGCGACTCGCGGCGGTGGATTGGCTGGGCTGGCGCCGGCGCGAGGCGCCACGCGCGCGGGAGTCCCAGCTGGAGCTGATCCACGGCGCGCGGCTGGTGGGCATGATCAGGGACATGTGCGCGGCCGGTGGCGGCGCGATCGACCCGGACACGTTCGTGGGCGAGCCATCCTACCGCGCGGCGCTGCACGCGGCGGGCGGCGCCTGCGCGATGGCGCGCGCGTTGATCGCCCGCGAGGCGCGCGTCGGCTTCAGCGGCGCGCGGCCGTCGGGCCACCACGCCGAACCGGAACGGGCGATGGGCTTCTGCCTGTTCAACAACGTCGCGATCGCAGCGGAGCTCGCGATCCGCGAGCTCGGAGTCCGGCGCGTGTTCATCCTCGACTGGGACGTCCACCACGGCAACGGCACCGCCGAGGCGTTCCGCCGTCGCGCGGACGTGCTGTTCGCGAGCATCCACCAGGCCGGCATCTATCCCGGAACCGGCGCCCTCACCGACGCCGGCTCCGGCGCGGGCGAGGGCTTTACGATCAACCTGCCCGTGCCCGCCGGCTCGGAGGAGGATCTGTGGCTGTCGCTGCTCGAGCACGTCGTGCTGCCCGCCGCCGCGACGTTCGCACCCGAGCTCGTGCTCGTCTCGGCCGGCTACGACGCCCATCGCGCGGACCCGCTCGCGAACTGCCGCCTGGAGGCCGGCTCGTTCGCGCACATGGCCCGCCATCTGCGCGAGCTCGCCCACCGGCTCGGCGCGCCGCTCGGCGTCGTGCTCGAGGGCGGCTACGAACCGGCTGCGCTCGCGGAGTGCGTGCAGGCGACGCTCGCCGCGCTCGCCGACGACCAGCCGGCTGTCTCGGCCGCCCCGGAGGCGCTGCTGACCTCGCGCGCGGCCGCGCAGGTCAGCCGCTACTGGCCGCTGTGAGCCAAGCTCGCCCGCCAGCGCGGCCGTGACCGTAGTTTCCCGCGGCGCTGCGACGGCGCAGGCCCGATGGACGCGCCCTGGCGAGCGGCGAGGCTGTGACCACGATGAGCGCCGCACACGCAAGCGAGCCCTTCCCGAGCGCGTGTGCGCCAGCCGAGCCCTTCCCGAGCGCGTGTGCGCCAGCCGAGCCGAGCCGGCCGCGGGTGCTGCGGCTGCGCGACGGCTCGCGCGTGAGCGTGCGCGCGGCGAGCGCCGCCGATGAGCCCGCGCTCGGCGTCCTCTTGAAAGGGCTCGGCGAGGAAGCACGCCGCCTGCGCTTCTTCACCGCAGCGGTCGACTTGAGCGGCGCCGCGCACCACGTCGCGAGCACGGACGCGGGGCGTTTCGGGCTGGTCGCGCACGACGAGACCGGCCTGCCGGTGGGGCACGCGCTGTACGCGCGGCTCGCCGAGCCGACCCGCGCGGAAGTCGCGGTCGAGGTCGCCGACCATCTGCACGGACGCGGCCTGGGGACGCAGCTGATCGCTGCGCTCGCGACGGTCGCCGAGCGCCACGGGATCACGCGGTTCGTCGCGGAGGTGCTGCCCGAAAACCACGCGATGCTGGCCGTCTTCCGGGACGGCTTCGACGCACGCTGCGCAGTTCGCGACGGCGTCGAGATGGTCGAGTTCCCCACCGCCGCCTGGCGCCTGGCCGGCGAACGCTTCGGCGCCCATTAGGCGCCCATTAGGCGGCCTCGTCGAGCGCCTGCAGCTCGCGGCGCAGCGCGAGCTCACGCAGCGCCTGCTCCTCGATCGAGCGCACGCGCTCGGGGGTCATCTGCAAGCGGCGCGCGATCGCCGCGAACGTCTGCGGGAGCTCCTCGCCGTCGAGCCCGTAGCGCAGGCCGATCACGGTCCGCTCGGGCTCGGGCAGCTCGGCGACGGCGCGCCGCACGGCCTCGTGCCCGAGGCCGATGATCACCTCGTCGCCCACCTGGGCGGCGCTGTCGGAGAGCAGCTCTCCCAGCGAGGTGTCTCCCTCCTCGCCGACCGGGCGGTCGAGGCTGGTGGTCACGCGAGCGGCGTTCGCCAGCGCGTGCAGCTCCTCGAGCGTCACGCCGGCCGCGTCGGCTAGCTCTCGTTCGGATGGCTCGCGTCCGAGCCGCGTCGTCAGCTCGCGCTGGATCGCCGCGATCTTTCGCTCGCGCTGGGCGATCGAGACCGGCAGGCGGATCGTCCGCCCATGGTCGGCGAGGCCGCGCTGGATCGCCTGGCGGATCCACAAGGTCGCATACGTCGAGAAGCGAAAGCCCTTGCGCCAGTCGAACTTCTCGGCCGCGCGAATCAGGCCGAGCATCCCCTCCTGGATCAGGTCCAGCAGCGTCAGCTCGCCGGCGCTCTGGTAGCGCTTGGCGATCGAGACGACCAGCCGCAAGTTGTGCGTGATCAGCTTTTCCTTGGCCCGCAGGTCGCCGCGCTCGATCCTCCTGGCCAGCTCGAGCTCTTCCGCTGGGCGCAGCAGCGGGTAGCGCGCCGCCTCCTGCAGGAACTGGCTCATCGCGTCGATCGTGTAGTGGGCGAGGTCGCCGTTGGCGTAGCTCGTAGGCGGCACCGCCTGCCTGCCGCAGTCGTCGCGCACCCCCACGCCGGCGCTCTCCAGACGCTCGCGCAGGCCCTCGACCTCCTCGTCCTCGAGCTCGTGCGTGCGGGCCAACGCGTCGATCTGGGACTCGAGCACGTGGCCGCGCCGGGCGCCCGCGTCGAGCAGCGCCTCGATCTCGGCCTGAGCCTCGACGTCGGGAGTCATCTTCGCTGCCTTTGCTTGGTGGTCGTGTTCATGGTGCGCTCCGTCTAGATCGTCACAGAGATCGCCGCGCGCTGCGACTAACCTACGCCCGTGGCGCGCATCGGCCTGCTGACCGGCGGCGGCGACTGCCCCGGCCTGAACGCCGTGATCAGGGCCGCGGTGCGCACCGGCGTGCCCGACGGCCACAGCTTCCTGGGCTTTCGTTACGGCTGGGCCGGCGTCCTCGGCGGCGATGCGTTCGAGCTGTCGGTCGAGCGCACCGCCGGGATCCTGCCGCGCGGGGGGACGATCCTCGGGACCTCGCGCAGCAACCCCTTCGCCGCGGGCGCGGCGCCGAACCCGGAGGGTTTGCTCGGCAGTGAGGCGGTGCGTGCGACGCTCGCGCGCCTGCGCCTCGACGCCCTGATCGCGATCGGGGGCGAGGACACGCTCGGGGTCGCGCTGCGCCTGCACGAGGACGGCGTGCCCGTCGTCGGGGTGCCGAAGACGATCGACAACGACGTCGGCGGCACTGAGGTCACCTTCGGCTTCCAGACGGCCGTGCAGATCGTGACCGACGCGATCGACCGGTTGCACACGACCGCCGAGTCGCACAACCGCGTGATGGTGCTCGAGGTGATGGGTCGCCACGCCGGTTGGATCGCGACGCACGCCGGGCTCGCCGGCGGCGCCGACGCGATCCTCGTGCCCGAGCGCCCGTTCGACATCGAGGAGGTCTGCGCGCACCTGCGTCGCCGCCACGAACGCGGGCGCGACTTCTCGATCGTGGTCGTCTCCGAGGGAGCCACGCCGCAGGCGGGCACGCTCTGCACCGGCGGCGAGCGGCCGGTCGCACGCGCGGGCGCCGCCGACGCCTTCGGGCACGCGCGCCTGGGCGGCATCGGCGTCGTGCTCGAGCGGGAGATCGAGTCGCGCACCGGCTTCGAGACGCGGGTCACGATCCTGGGCCACGTCCAGCGCGGCGGCACACCCGTCGCTTTCGACCGCGTCCTCGCCACGCGGCTGGGCGTCGCAGCAGTGCGCGCGGCCGCAGCCGAGCGCTTCGGGACCATGGTCGGCTGCAGCTGCGGCGCGATCGTCGAGGTCCCGCTCTCCGACGCGCTCGCGCAGCCGCGGCTGCTGGACCCCGAGCTCTACGAGACCGCCGAGCTGTTCTTCGGCTGAGCCGCCGGCGCCGGAGCATCGCCGAGCTCTAGCAGCGCCAGCCGGTAGAACGGCGGGATCGTCTCGGCGTCGCGTTGACCGAGCCGGCGCGCGGCCTCGGTCGTCGACTGATCCTCGCGCACGAGCAGGCCCCGGGCGGCGAAGAACGCCGGCGCCTGCGCGGGGTCGAGGCCCGTGAGAAACGGCTCGTCCACGTCGCCCACCGCGGCCAGCCAACGGCGCGAATCCGCGCTCGGCGCCTCGAGCACGCGCCGGTCGACGTAGGTCAGGATCACGATGCTGCCCCGCGCACAGAGCTCGCCGAGCGCCGCCAGCGTGCCATCGATCGCCTCCGCTGTCAGGTAGCTGAAGACCCCCTCCCAGAGCACGCAGCTGCGCTCGCCGCGCTCGAGGCCGGCGGCGACCAGCGCCGGCGCGAGGGCGTCGCGCTCGAAGTCCACGGGAACGTAGCGCGAGCGGCCGCCGGCCGCTCCGAGCGCCCGGCGCTTTCGCTCCTGAGTCGCCGGATGATCCACCTCGAAGACCTGCGCGGACGCCGCCGCCGCCAGCCTCAGCGCGCGCGTGTCGTATCCGGCGCCCAGCAGCACGAGCTGGGTGCAACCGGCGCCGAGCGCAGCCTCGATCAGATCGTCGATCACGCGGGTGCGCACCACGCCCGACAGGCGTGGACCAGGCCAGCGACGGTCGATGAACGCGACGATCGCCAAGCGCACAGGCGCGAGCCGCGCGGCCCACGCCACCGCTCGCAGACGCGGGCGCAGAAAGCGGATCGCCGCACGATCCTCCACGAGCCGGCGCTTGCGAGCGCGCGTCGACTCGAGCGCGCGGAACAGCGCCATGTACTCGGCCGTGCGCGAGGGCGCGCCGGACTGCATCAGCGCGCCAGTCCCAGCCCGCCCGCCGCCGGCAGCTTTGTATACGCCGTACGCACGGATGCCAGCATAGCGGTTTCCAAGCGGCTTGTGTACGCCGTATACAAGGCCGACGAGGCCACCGTCGCGGATCGCACCGGAAAGCCCCGGCGCCAGCCGCATACGGCGCCCGCGGCGCACTCGCGGCTCGGGCCGCGTTCCGTAGCTTCCCGCGGCCGATTCGGGCCTTTTCCCGGTCGCTCGCCCGCCGGCCGGCGCATAGCGTGGCGTGCATGGCAGCGCCCAAACGCTCTCCACCCGACGCCCTCGACGACGCCCGCATCGGCGTGCGTGCGCAGCCGAACGAGCCGCCGGGCGCCCGCGCCCACGCCAACGAGCGCCTGAGCGCACGCGAGCTCGAGGTCCTGAGGCTGATCGCACTTGGACACACGAGCGCCGAAGTCGCGCGCGAGCTGCAGCTCTCGCCGCGCACGATCGAGACACATCGCGCGCACATCAACCAAAAGCTCCGGCTCGCCACACGCGCCCAGCTCGTGCGCTACGCGCTCAGCCGCGGCATGCTCGGCTGAGAGAGCGCCGCCTGCCCAGACCGCCCGTCGCATAGGTATCTTTCCCCCTGCCTTCGACGGATTTTCGCGGCTGGGGCAGGCGCGCGGCGGCCCTAGCCTGTGACCATGAGCTCGAGCAGCGTCAACGACAACGCAAAGGCAAGGGCGCGGACGCCGGTGCTGGTGCTGGGCTATGACCGCACCGACAGCGCGCGGCTCGCAGCCAGATGGGCCGCTGACGAGCTCGCGCCGGAGGGCAAGCTCGTGATCGTGCACGCGTCCCGGCCTTTGCACGCGCCGCCCTCCGCGCTCACGACCAAGCAGGAGCGCCAGCGCTCGGGACGGGCGCTCGTCGACGAGCTGCTGCTCGAGGGCGAGGATGCGCTGTTCGACGTGGACGTCGTAGTGGAGATCTCCGACGAGGACCCCGTCAGCGCGCTGGTCGCGGCCGTCGAGCGCTACGGCGCGCGCGCGATCGTGATCGGCAGCGAGCAGCACTCGCGCCTGCACGAGGCGCTCGGAACCGTCACGACCCAGCTGCTGCGACGCTCCCCCGTGCCGGTCATCGCGGTGCCCTCCGGCGCGCAGCTCAACGGCAGCCAGACACCCTGAGCGGCGCCCGCGCGCGCGAGCCCGGCGAGGGCTGCCGGCACGCTTCGACCGATCCGGCTACCGCGCGCGAGCCCGGCGAGGGCTGCCGGCACGCTTCGACCGATCCGGCTAGGGTCTGCCGCCTAGGCAATGCCCAGGCAGAAGCAAGAACATGACGACATGTCGCTCGGGGAGGCCGCCGCCGCGCTCGGCGTCAGCGTGGACACGCTGCGCCGCTGGGACCGAGCCGGCAAGCTGCACAGCATCCGCGACGAGCTGGGCCGCCGCCGCGTCCCCGCCGGCGAGCTCGCGCGCCTCTCGCGCAGGCCGCCCCGTCACCGCACGCACACCAGCGGCTCGGCGCGCAACCGCATGCCCGGAGTCGTGCGCTCGGTCGAGATCGGCGGGGTGATGGCGCTCGTCGAGGTCGAGGCCGGGCCGTTCATGCTCACCGCCGCCATCACCCGCGACTCCGTGCAAGAGCTCGGCCTCGCGCCCGGCGTGCACGTCGCCGCGCGGGTCAAGGCGACCTCCGTGATGATCGAGCGCGGGGCCGCATGAGCATCCGCGCGCCGCGCCCGGGCCTCCTCGCTCTGCTCTGCGCCGCGGCGCTCGCGCTCGCCGCATGCGGCTCCGGCGGCTCCAGCGGCACGAGCAACACGAACGCCTCCTCATCATCGAGGAAAGGCGCCACGGTCGCGGTCATCTACGCGGGCTCGCTCGCCAAGCTGATGGAAGACGAGATCGGGCCCGCCTTCCAGGAGGCCGACGGCTACAGCTTCGAGGGCTTCGGCGGCGGCTCCGGCGAAGACGCCAAAGCGATCAGGGAAAAGGTCCGCCGCGTCGACGTGTTCGTGTCCGCGTCCGCCGAAGCCGACAAGCAACTCGAGGGCGCCGCCGGCGGCGACTGGGTCTCGTGGTACTCGACCTTCGCCACCACGCCGCTCGTGCTCGGCTATGACCCCAAGAGCAAGTTCGGAGAAGAGCTCGCCAAGGGCGAGCCCTGGTACGAAGTCCTGTCCCAGCCCGGCATCAGGGTCGGGCGCACCGACCCCAAGCTCGACCCCAAGGGCAAACTGAGCGCCGAAGCCGTCGAAGAAGCCGCCAACAAGCTCGGCAAGCCGGCGCTCGCCAAGGCGCTCGCCTCCTTCCCCGTGTTCCCCGAGACCGCGCTCGTCGGGCGCCTGCAGGCCGGGCAGCTCGACGCCGGCTTCTTCTACGCGATCGAGGCGAACGTCGCGCACATCCCCACCGTCAGCCTCACGCCGATCGAGAAGACCGCCGCCTACACCGTCACGCTCGTCAACCGCGCGCCCGACCAGGCCGGCGCCGAAGCGTTCGTGCGCTACCTGCTGCAGGCGAGCACCGCGACCTCGCTCACGAGCAACGGCCTCACCCCGATCTCGCCCGCCACGCTCAGCGGGCAAGCCGGCGCCGTGCCCGCCGCCCTGCGCGGCGCCGTCGGCTCAGCCAGCCCCTGAGCGATGCTCGACCGGGCGCGCAGCCCGCTGCCATGGCTGGCCGCGCTGCTCGCGCTGTACCTGCTCGCGCCGATCCTCGCCTTCCTCGTGCGCCTCGGTCGCGGCGTCTCCTCCGCGCCCGGGCTCGGCGGCGCGCTCGCGACCTCGCTGCTCACCGCCACCATCTCCGCCGCCGTGATCGCCGCGCTCGGCGTGCCGCTCGCCTACCTGCTCGCCCACTCGCGCGGCCCGCTCGCGCGGCTCGCGCTCGCGCTCGTCTCGCTGCCGCTCGCGCTGCCGCCGCTCATGAGCGGCCTGCTGCTGCTGTACGTCATCGGCCCGTACACCGCCGCCGGGCGGCTGTTCGGGGGAGGCCTGACCGAAAGCCGCCTCGGCATCGTGCTCGCCCAGACCTTCGTCGCCGCGCCGTTTCTGATCATCGCCGCCCGCGCCGCCTTCGCCGCCGTCGATCCAGCCCTGGAGGACGTCGCGCGCACGCTCGGACACGGGCGCCTCGCGCGCTTTCGCCACGTCGCCGTCCCCGCCGCGCTCCCCGGCGTCGGCGCCGGGCTGCTGCTCGCCTGGCTGCGCTCCTTCGGCGAGTTCGGAGCCACCGTCATCCTCGCCTACCACCCCTACTCGCTGCCCGTCTTCACCTTCGTCCAGTTCGGCTCCACCGGGCTGCCCGCCACGATGCTGCCCGTCGCCGTCGCGCTCGCCGCCGCGCTCGCCGTGCTGCTGCTCAGCGGCCTGCGCGCGCCCAGACGGCGCGTGCGCGCGCCGCGCGCCGCGACGATCTCCCGGGCGCCCTCGCCGCCTCCCGGATCGAGGGGCCTGCCCGAGGTTCTCGACTTCGCCGTGCGCAAGCGCCTGGGCGACTTCTCGCTCGAGCTCGCCCACCGCGCGAGCAGCCCGCGCTTGGCGCTGCTCGGCGCCTCGGGCGCCGGCAAGACCCTCACGCTGCGCCTGCTCGCCGGTCTCACCCCCAGCGAAGGCGGGCACGTGCGCGAGGGCTCACGGCGGCTGCACGCGCTCCCCTGCGAGCGGCGCGACATCGGCTATGTCCCCCAGAGCTCCGCGCTCGTGCCCAGGCGCACCGTCTGGCGACAGGTGACCTTCGGCGCCCGCGCACGCCCCGAGCTCGCCGCCTGGTGGCTCGCGCGCCTCGGCCTCGCGGGCCTCGAGGACCGCTTTCCCGAGGAGCTCTCCGGCGGGCAGCAGCGGCGGGTCGCGCTCGCGCGGGCGCTCGCCACCGAGCCGCGCGTGCTGCTGCTCGACGAGCCGTTCAGCGGCCTCGACGCGCCCGTGCGCGACCGGCTGCGCCGCGACCTGCGCCGGCTACAGCGCGACGGCGGGCCGTGCACCGTGCTCGTCACGCACGACCCGGAGGACGCGGCGATGCTCGCCGAGGACATCGTCGTGATCGACGACGGCCGCGCGCTGCAAGCGGGACCGCGGTTGGAGGTCTTCCAGGCGCCCGCCTCGGCGCACGTCGCCGCGCTGCTCGGCATCGCCAACGCGCGGCGCGGGCGCGTCGCCGGACCGGACACGCTCGTCAGCGACGGCGTCCTCCTCCACGCTCCCACGCACGGGCTGCCCGAGGGCCGCGAGGTGGTCTGGTGCGTGCGCCCCGAGCGCATTCGCCTCGCGCCCCCCGGCCCCGACGACCCGCCCGCGCACGCACACGACGCGCCGGCGCACGCACATGACGCGCCGGCGCACGCACACGACGCGCCGGCGCACCCGGACGACGCGCCGGCGCACCAGCAGGGAGTCGACCAGGCCCGCGCTTACGAGGCGGTCGTGCTCGACGAGATCGACCTCGGGGCCGTGCACGAGCTGACGGTCGCGCTCGACGGCAAGCTCGAGCTGACGCTGCGCGCGACCAGCCCGAGCCACCTGGAGCTCGACGCGCGCCTGCGCGTGCTGCTCGCGCCGCGGGACATCGCCGTGTGGGGTGCGAGCGCCGCGGGCACGGCTCAGCCCCCGATGTAGGACATCTCGATCTTCGGCGGCTGCTCGGACGCGGACTCGGGCGAGCGCTCGGCCGAGCGCTCGGCCGAGTAGCGGTCGCTCCGTCCCCGCCAGACCTCGCGCACGTGGCGCTCGAGCTCCGCGTCGCTCGCGCCGGCTCGCAGCAGCGCCCGCAGGTCGTGCCCGCGCCGCGCGAACAGGCACGTGAACAGCCTGCCCTCGGCGGACAGCCGCGCGCGCGTGCAGCCGCCGCAGAACGGCTCGCTGACCGAGTGGATCACCCCTACCTCGCCGGCGCCGTCGCGGTAGCGATAGCGCGTCGCGACCTCGCCCGCGACGGCCGGAGCGAGCGCCTGCAGCGGCCAGCGCGCCCGCAGCGTGCTCAGGATCTCCGGCGCGGGCACGACGTCCTGCGCTCGCCAGCCGTTGCTCGAGCCGACGTCCATGTACTCGATGAAGCGCAGCACCACCGGGGTGTGACGAAAGCGCTCGGCCATCCCGGCGACGCAGTCCTCGTTCAGGCCCCGGCGCACGACCATGTTGACCTTGATCGGCTCGAGCCCCGCGTCGGCGGCCGCGTCGATGCCCGCGAGCACGGCCCGCGCCGACAGCGGCGCGTCGGCGATCCGCGCCAGCGCCTCGTCCTCCAGCGCGTCGAGGCTGACCGTCACGCGCGTCAGCCCGGCGCTCGCGAGCGCGCGCGCCCTGCCGGCGAGCAGCACCCCGTTGGTCGTCAACGCGACCTCCGCGAGCCCGTCGATCTCCCTCAGCATCGCCACCAGCCGCTCGAGGTCGCGCCGCAACAGCGGCTCGCCGCCGGTCAGGCGGATCTTGCGCACCCCCAGGCCCACGAACAGGCGCGCCAGGCGCGCGATCTCCTCGAAGCTGAGCAGCTGCGCGCGGGGCAGGAAGCGGAACCCCGCGCCGTACACCTCGCGCGGCATGCAGTAGCGACAGCGCAGGTTGCAGCGGTCGGTCACCGAGATGCGCAGGTCGCGCAGCGGCCGATCGAGGCGGTCGAGCGTCGCCACGCGCGCCTGCGCCCGCCGGATGCCCGCCGCGCGCGGCGTCGGCGTCGTGTCCCCGTCCATTGCGTCAGTCTCGCAGCCCTCACTACAGTTGCCTTGCGATGCGCGCGAGCCAAGAGGTCGAGATCGACGACGCTCGACGCACCGTGCTCGGGGCGCTGAGCCAGCTGCCGGCCGAGACGCTCGCGCTCGACGCGGCGCTCGGGCGGGTGCTCGCCGAGGAGCTCGTCGCCGAGCATCCGCTGCCGCCGTTTGACAGCTCCGCGATGGACGGCTTCGCGGTCAGGGCCGTCGACCTCGCGCGCGCCCGCGCGGACGAGCCGGTGGCGCTGCGGCTCGTCGACGAGTCGCGCGCGGGCAGCCCCGCGCACGCGCGGCTCGAGCGCGGCCAGGCGATCGCGATCTCGACCGGCGCGATGCTCCCAGCGGGGGCCGATGCGGTCGTGCCGGTCGAGCACACGCGCAGCGTCAACGGCGCGGTGCACGTGCTCGAGCACCCCCGCACGGGGGCCTACCTGCGCCGCGCGGGCGATGACGTGGCGCCCGGCACGAACGTGCTCGCGCGCGGGACTACGCTCGGGCCCGCACAGCTCGGGATGCTCGGCGCGCTCGGACGCACGCACGTCAGCTGCGCGCGCGCGCCGCGCGTGTCGGTGCTGGTCACCGGCGATGAGCTGCTCGGCGCCGGCGAGCGCGCGCGCCCGGGCGCGATCAGGGACTCCAACTCGCACGCGATCGCCGCGCTCGCCCGCTGCGCCGGCGCACGCGTGCTGCGCAGCACGGTCGTGCGCGACGACGCGCAGAGCACACGAGAGTCGATCGCTCAGAGCGCCGCGGACTCGGAGGCGATCGTGATCTGCGGCGGCGTGTCGGTCGGCGAGCACGACCACGTGCGCCCGAGCCTGCGCGCGCTCGGCGCCCGCCAGGCGTTTTGGGGCCTTGCGCTGCGACCCGGACACCCGACGTGGTTCGGGACGCTCGAGCGCACGCCCGTGTTCGGGCTGCCCGGCAACCCGGTCTCGGCGATCGTCACGTTCGTGCTGCTCGCGGGCCCCGCGCTGCGGGCGATGCAGGGGGCATCGTGCGCGCGCGAGCGCCCGACCGCGCTGCTGGACGTGGGCTATCAGAAGCCCGCCGGTCGCACGCACGCGTTGCGCTGCGAGCTGAGCGCTCGCGAGGACGGGCTGCACGCGCGCCCGACCGGCCCGCAGGGCTCGCATGTGCTCAGCTCGATGCTCGCGGCTGACGCGCTCGCGATCGTCCCCAGCCAGGCGACGCGCGTGGCGCCCGGGACGCGCGTTGAGATCGAGCCGCTGCGCCCGTGGCTGGTGGCCTGCGCGTGAGCGCCCGCGGGGAGATGACCCTGACGGTGCGGCTGTTCGCGCTGCTGCGCGAGCGCGCCGGCACGGACACGGTCGAGCTGCGCCTGCCCGGCGGGGCGACCGTGGCGGACGCGCTGAGCTCGCTCTCGCGCGACGAGCGGCTGCGCGAGCCGCTCGCGCGGATGGCCGTCGTGATGGCGGTCAACCGCGAGTACGCCGATCCGCTGACCAAGCTGGCGGGCGAGGACGAGCTCGCGCTGATCCCGCCGCTCAGCGGCGGCAGCAGCACACGCGACGGCGCCGGCAGCGCGCAGCACGCCCGGGTGCACGCGCGCATCAGCGAGCAGCCGCTCTCACGCGAGCAGCTGCGCGCGGCCGTCTCGGACCCGGGCGCCGGCGCGGTCGTCACCTTCGAGGGCGTCACGCGCGAGGTCGAGCGCCTGGACTACGAGGCATATGCCGCGATGGCACAGGAGCGTCTCGAACGAATCGCGCGCGAGTGCGCGCGACGCCACGGTGTGCGTGCGATCGTGCTCGAGCACCGCGTCGGCGGCGTCGCGCTCGGTGAGCCGAGCGTGATCGTGGCGGTCGCCGCCGCGCACCGCGCGCAGGCGTTCGCCGCGGCGCGCGACGCGATCGACGCGGTCAAGGCGCAGGCGCCGATCTGGAAGCGCGAGCTCCGCGGCGACGGCGACGGCGAGTGGGCGCGGGGCGTGCCCGCGCAAGTCGCCGCGGGCGCGCTCCCGAGCGCCTCCGGGCTCACGCACGTCGACCGTGACGGCTCGGCGCGGATGGTCGACGTCGGCTCAAAGCCGCCGCGCGCGCGCATGGCCCGCGCGCGCGCACGCGTGCGCATGTCCTCGCAGAGCGCGCGCGCCGTGCAGGCGGGCGATGGACCCAAGGGCGAGGTCCTGGGGGTCGCGCGGATCGCGGGCATCCAAGCCGCCAAGCAGACCGCGCAGCTGATACCCCTCGCCCATCCGCTGGCGCTCAGCTACGTCGACGTCTCGGCGAGCGTCGACCCCGACGCGGGCGTCGTCGAGCTGATCGGCGAGGCGCGCACGGTCGAGCGCACGGGCGTGGAGATGGAGGCGATGACCGCGTGCGCGGTCGCCGCGCTGACCGTGTACGACATGGTCAAGGGGCTCGAGCGCGGGATCACGCTCGAGCAGGTCGTGTTGCTCGAGAAGCACGGCGGGCGCAGCGAGTATCGCCGCGAGGAAGCCTGAGCGCGTGCGCGCGGCGGCGCTGACGATCAGCACCTCGAAGGCCGCGGGCGCAGGCCAGGATCAGAGCGGTCCCGCGCTCGAGTCGCTCGCGCACGCGCTCGGCGCGAGCATCGTCGAGCGCGAGCTCGTGCCGGACGACCGCGACCTGATCGAAGCGCGCCTGCGCCGTTTCGCCGACGCCGAGGACAACCACGCTTGCTGCGCGCTCGTGCTCACCAGCGGCGGCACCGGCGTCTCGCCCGACGACGTCACCCCCGAGGCCACGCGCGCGGTGCTCGATCGCGAGATTCCCGGGATCGCCGAGGCGATCCGCCTGACATCCCAGCAGCACACGGCCAACTGGATGCTCTCGCGCGCGATCGCCGGCGTGCGCGGCACGACGCTGATCGTCAACCTCCCGGGCAGTCCCCGTGCGATCGCGCAGGTCGCCGAGGCGCTCGCTCCGGCGCTCGCGCATGCGCTCGCGCTGATCGCCGGCGCGCCTGCCGCGCACGCCGGGCAGGATCCCGAGCCGGCGCGCGTGGCGGACGCCGCGGCGCGCCAACCGGTTTGCCGGCGGCGCACACGTGGGTAGAGGCAGAGCAGCACGATGTCCTCCTACATCGGCATCGAGATCGTCGACTCCGAGCATCACGGCGAACACACGCTCGCGCTGGCCGGAGAACTGGACATCGCCTCCGTGCCCAGCCTGGAAGCGGAGATCCGCCACCTCTGCGAGGCCGACGGCACGCGCGGGATCACGCTCGACCTGAGCAGCCTGCGCTTGATCGACTCGACCGGGCTCGCGGCGATCGTGCTCGTCAGCCGCCTGTGCGCCAAGCACGGCTTCGGCTTCGAGCTGGTCCCCGGCCCGCGCCAGGTGCAGGGGCTGTTCGAGAGCACCGGCCTGATCGACGCGCTGCCGTTTCGCGGCTCCCGGCACGGGTAGCCACCGTACGTGACCCGCTTTGAGCTGCGCGGCATCGGCTCGCTCGCACCGCCGGCCCGGCGGGCGAGAGCGTCAGACGGCGCGGCGCTCGTGCGCGCACGATTGGCGGGCGCGCCGGCACCTGCGCGCTCCCGCCCGGCCGACGCGCGTGTGGCCGACCCACAGCCGCGAGCGCAGGCTCGCACTCCCCCAATGCGCCCTTGACTCGCAGTGCCGCGGGCTCTGCGAGCGCTCGCCAGGCGGACCGCGACGGTCGATCTCTAGCGCCCGGCCGCGCGGCGGTAGCGCGCGACCGCCAACGGCGCGAACACGCCCATGATCACGAAGGCCCACACGACCGCGCCCCACACGCTGTTGTGCGCCGCCGCGCCGAGCCACAGGTGGCGCATCGCATCGACGACGATCGTGAACGGGTTGACGTTCGCGAACGCCCTCAGCACCGAAGGCATCGAGCGGACGGGCACGAACGCCGAGGAGATGAACGTCAACGGGAAGACCGCGATGAACCCCACCGAATTGGCCGACTCGGGTGAGGAGACGAGCAGGCCGATGAACGCGAAGAACCACGAGAACGCGTAGCCGAACACCAGCAGCAGCGCCAGCCCCGCGAGGGCGTGCAACGCGCTCGCGTGGAAGGAGAAGCCGATGATCACGCCCGTCAGCACGAGGATCGCGATCGACAGCGCGTTCGTGACGACGTCTGCGAGCGTGCGACCCGCGAGCACCGCCGGGCGCGCCATCGGCAGCGAGCGGAAGCGATCGATCAGGCCCTTGTGCATGTCCTCGTTGAGTCCGATCGCCGTTACGAAGCCGCCGAACGCGATGTTCTGGACGATGATCCCAGGGACCAGGTAGTCGACGTAGGAGTACCCGGGCGTCCTGATCGCGCCGCCGAACACGTAGCGGAACAGCAACACGAACATGATCGGCTGGACGGTGAACGCGAGCAGCAGCTCGGGCGCCCGCGGCAGCCGGATCAGGTTGCGCTCGGCGATGATCAGCGTGTCTGACACCAGGCGCCTCACGCCCCCCGCCCCCGCTCATCCGGCCCGCCGGCCTGCTCCTCGATGTCGCACGCTGCGCTCACGCGGCCCGCTCCCGCTCGACCGGCTCGCCGGCGTCTTCGGCGACGTGCCCGGTGAGCGCCAGGAACACGTCGTCGAGCGTCGGCCGGCGCAGCACCAGGTCGTCCACGCCGACGCCCGCCTCGCTCAGGCGGTGCACCGCCTCGACGATCGCGCCGCTGCGCTCGCGCACGCTCAACCTCACGGCCGTTCCCTCCCACGCGGGCGTCTCGTCGGACATCGGCGCGAGCGCCGCCGCGGCGATCTGCGCCTGGGCGGGATCATCGAGGCTGACCTCCAGGCGCTGGCCGCCGACGCGGTCCTTGAGCTCATCCGCGGTGCCCTCCGCGATCACGCGGCCGTGGTC
This sequence comes from Solirubrobacteraceae bacterium, assembly GCA_035503075.1. Classification (GTDB taxonomy): domain Bacteria; phylum Actinomycetota; class Thermoleophilia; order Solirubrobacterales; family Solirubrobacteraceae; genus Palsa-744. The sequence continues at coordinate 30,331 of DATJTT010000045.1, read as the reverse complement.
GATCACCGCGATCGTGTTCGCCAGGCGGTCGGCCTCGTCGAGGTACTGCGTGGTCAGCAGCACGGTCGTGCCCTCGGCGACCAGGCGTTCGATCACCTCCCACAAACTCAGACGGCTGCGGGGGTCAAGGCCGGTCGTAGGCTCATCCAGGAACAGCACCGGCGGCTTGGCCACGAGCGCCGCCGCAAGGTCGAGCCGCCGTCGCATGCCGCCCGAGTAGGTCTTCGCGGGACGGCCGGCCGCCTCGAGCAGGTCGAAGCGCTCGAGCAGCTCGCGGGCGCGCGCCTTCGCCCGCCGCCGCGACGCGCCGTACAGGCGCCCGACCATCGTCAGGTTCTCGAGCCCCGTCAGGTTCTCGTCGATCGCCGCGTACTGGCCGGCCAGGCCGATCCGCTCGCGCAGCTGCGCCGCGTCGCCCACGACGTCGCAGCCGAGCACCCAGGCGCTGCCCGCGTCTGGCTTCAGCAGCGTCGTCAGCACGCGCACCAGCGTGGTCTTGCCCGCGCCGTTGGGGCCGAGCAGTGCGAGCACGCTGCCGGCGGCCACCTCGAGATCGACCCCCGCGAGCGCCTGCACGGAGCCGTATGACTTGAACACCCCGCTGACCCTGATCGCGGTCTCGTGGCCCATGCGCTCGAGCGGCGGCATGCTCCAACCCTAGAGCGCGTCAGCCGGCGCGCGTGTCGTCGCAGCGAGGCGGCGCTCGCCGCGACCGTCCGCGTCCAATCCCGCAGCCGCCGAGGCTCAGGCGAGGGGCGCGTCGCCCACCCAGTACCGCGGGCCGGGGCCGCGCCGGGCGATTCGGTCCTCGGGGTTGGCCAGGCGGCAGCGATCGAGCGACAGGCAGCCGCAGCCGATGCACTCGCCAAGTCCGGTCCTCAGGCGCTGCAATTCCGCGATCCGCGCGTCCACGCGCGCGACCCAGCCGCTGGACAGCCGCGACCAGTCGCGCCGCGTGGGCGCCCGCTCGGGCGGCAGCTTCGCGAGCTCGCCCGCGATCTCCTCGAGCGTCAGGCCGATTCGCTGCGCGAACACGATGAACGCGATCCGCCGCAGCACCCGCCGCGGATAGCGGCGATGACCCGAGCCGGAGCGCTCGGAGGCGATCAGGCCGCGCTGTTCGTAGAAGCGCAGCGCCGACGCCGCCACGCCGCTGCGGCGCGACACCTCGCCGATGCTCAGCAGCTCGGACGCGCCGCTCACGCTGTTTCGCCCGCCCATTGATTAAAGCTTACTTGAACTCCTAGTGTTGGGGCAAACAGCAAGCCGGCGCGAGAGGAGCGACGATGAGCACCACGCAAACAGCCAGCCAACGGATCACCAGCGAGCTTAGCTCGTGGCCGGGCGTCCACTCGGGCCCCGGGCGCCGCGGCGAGTTCGCCTTCAAGCTCGGCCGCCACGAGCTCGGCCACCTGCACGGGGACCGCTCTGCCCACTTCTTCTTCCCCAAGGACACCTGGCGCGAGCTCAAACGCGAGGGCCGGATCACCGAGCACCCCGTGTTCCCCGACCGGGAGGGCCCGGCGGCGCGTGCGATCCACGACGAGGCCGACGTCGCCGAGGTGATCGCCCTGATGCGTCTCAACTACGAGCGCTTCGGCGCCTGAGGCGTCCGCTCGGAGCTCGCCAGCAGCGCGTCGAGCAGGCCCGGGAAGCGCTCCTGAAGGTCCGAGCGGCGCAGCGTCATGCGCCGCTCGGTGCCCGCCGCTCGCGTCAGCGTCAGCCCTGCCTCGCCCCCAGCGATGATCGGCTCCCGAGTCCGCCTCCCCATCCCGCTCGCCTTCGCGTCGGTCGCCGCCGTGATCGGCCTCGCCCTGTACGCCTCCGCCACCCCCTCGCCGCTGTACGGCGTCTACCAGGCGCGCTGGCACTTCTCCACGCCCGTGCTCACGCTCGTGTACGCCACCTACGCGCTCGGCGTGCTCACCTCGCTGCTCGCGATCGGGGGCCTGTCCGACCAGACGGGCCGGCGCCCCGTGCTCTGTCTCTCGCTGCTCGCGCTGCTCGGCTCGATGGGGCTGTACCTCGCCGCCAGCTCACTCGCGTGGCTGTTCGCGGCCCGCGCGCTGCAGGGGCTAGCCACCGGCGCAGCGCTCGGCGCCGCCGGCGCTGCCCTGATCGAGCTCGCGCCCGCCGGCGACGCGCGCCACGCGGCGCTCGTCAACGGCGCCGCGAGCACCGCCGGGATCGGCGCCGGCGCGTTCATCTCATCGCTGCTCGTCGAGTACCTGCCCGCGCCGCGAACCCTGCCGTTCGTGCTCGTCGCTGCGCTGCTCGCGCTGCTCGCGCTGACCGTGTCGGCGCTGCCGGAGCCGGTGCTCGAGCGCACGCCCCCGCGGCTGCGCCCGCAGCGCCCCGCCGTGCCCGCCGCCACACGCCGGGCGTTCGTGCTCGCCGCGCTCGGCGTCACGGCGTCCTGGTCGGTCGGCGGCGTGTACCTCGCGCTCGGGCCGGGGCTCGCGGGACAGCTGCTGGGCAGCCACGGCGAGCTCGCCGGCGGGATCGCCGTAGCGGCGCTCGCCGGTCCTGCGGGCCTCGCCCAGGTGGCCGGACGCAGGCTGCTCAACCGCACGCTCACGGCGCTCGGGGCGACGCTGCTCGCACTCGGCATGGCGCTCACCGGCGCGTCCGTCGCGACCGGCTCGGCGGCGTTCTTCCTCGCGAGCAGCGCACTCAGCGGCGTCGGCTTCGGCCTCGCGTTCATGGGCGCGTTGCGCCACCTCACCGGATCGATCCCCGACGGGCGCCGCGGCGAGGTGATGTCGGCGTTCTACGTCGTCGCCTACCTCTCTCTGTCGCTGCCCGCGATCGCCGCCGGCTTCGCCACCGCCAGCCTCGGGCTGAGCGAGACGTTCGAGATCTTCAGCGCAGCCGTCGCCGTGCTCGCCTGCGCGGTCGCGCTCGGTGGCCTGCACATCTCCGAGGAGCGCGTGAGCCTCGCCCTCGCCGCGCCGCCCGACGCGCCGCGGCCCGCGCGATCCTCGAACGCCGCCGCCGCGCGCATGCTCGGGCGCGACGCCGCATGAGCGCCGCGCTCGCCGGCGCGCGCGTCGAGCGAGCGAGCAAGCAAGCAAGCAAGCAAGCGGGCGCGCAAGCAAGCAAGCAAGCAAGCAAGCAAGCGGGCGGGCGGGCACGCAAACAAGCAAGCGGGCGCGCGCCTAGCTCGGCGGCGAGGGCGTCGAGCTAGGCGGGCTGCTCGCCCTCTACGACGAGAAGCTAGAGGTCGAGCTCGACGGCGTGCTGCGACAGCAGCCCGCGGGCAAGCCGGCGTGCTGCGACAGCGGCCCGCGGGCAAGCTCGCCTAGAACGAGCACGGGCGCGCGCAGTGGTCGATGCCCACTTCGGTGATCCCCGCCGAGGTGATCTTGATGCGGATCGGCACGCTGCCGCGACCGAGCAGTTTGCGCAGCACGGACTCGCCCTTGGTCTCGATCGCCGAGCGCAGCGGCTCTTCGAAGCCGTCCGGTCGCAGCGCATCGGCGATCTGGACGTACACGTGCTGCTCGGCGGTGCCGTTCTGGACCTTCCAGCGATACAGCGCTCCGGGTACGCGCAACACCCGGATCGGGGTGGGACCGCCAACGATGTCGAGGACCGCAGGCACGAGCAGAGCATCGGGTCTTCGCCGCGCGCTGGCAACGGTCTGCTGGCCAGCATCGACGGCTATGGCTTTGGACAGGTGTTCAGAGCCTTTGCGGGCGAGCGCTCGCAGGCGCGCGCCGCCGCGCACAAGGCTCTCACAGCGGCGGAATCCGATGGCCCCCGAGCCGCATTTCGCCCTCGCCGCCGCGTCGCTCGCCAAGCGGGCGCTCGTGCGCGCCATACACGTGCAGCTCGCAGAACCCGTCGGGCCCCTCCCGCAGCACGAATGCCCGCCGCAGCTCGGCGATCCGCGTGCGGTCCCTCAGTTCGTAGGTCGCCTGCACCTCCGCGATCCACACGTCCTGCTCGTGCCACTCGGCGGTGATCCGATGCTCGGAGGAGCGCAGTGTCGCAAACAGCTCTGAGAACACCTCGCGCACCGCCCCGGTGCCCTGCCCGCGGCGCCCGTCCACCACCAGGATCTCCGCGTCCGGGGCCGCGAGCGCGACCGTCGCCTCGAGGTCGAGCTCATCGACTGCTCGCAGCAATTGGTCGATCGGCGAGGCGCTCACGCCCGGCAATCGTAGTCCGACGATCCCGGCGCCGCCGCCAGCCGCGGTCTCGACGGGCGGGCGCGCCGCCTCACGTTTCGGGGCCCCGCCGCCGTGGCGCGCGTCCGGCGGGCTGAGTGGGCGCCTCGCGCACGGGTGGCGCGGGGATCGAGCGCCGCAGCGCCCGCTGCGGCTCGACGGTCGCCTTCCTGCCGTGATGGACGATCTCGAGCGCTGAGCCCTGCAGCAACGAGTAGGTCGCGCGCGTGTGCTCGACCTCCACGAGCAGACGCCGCTCGCGGAAGCACAGGCGGAACGTCAGCCGACTGAGCGCCTGCGGCAGGCGCGGCGCGAAGCTCAGGACCCCGCCGTGGTCGCGCATCCCTCCGAAGCCGGCCACGGCGCCAATCCACGTCCCCGCCAGCGACGCGATGTGCAGCCCGTCGCGCGTGTTGTGCTCCAGGTCGTCGAGGTCGATCAGGGCCGCCTCGCAGAGATAGTCGTAGGCCAGCTCGAGGTGACCGACCTCCGCGGCGATCGCGCACTGCGTGCACGCGGACAGCGAGGAGTCGCGTACCGTCAGCCGCTCGTAGTAGGCGAAGTCGCGCGCCTTCTGCTCGGCGCTGAACGCGTCGCCGCGCACGTGCAGGGCGAGCACGAGATCGGCCTGCTTGACGACCTGCTTGCGATACAGGTCGAAATAGGGAAAGTGCAACAGCAGCGGATACTGCTCGGCGGCGGTCGCTTGGAAGTCCCAGACGGCGTGCTCGGTGAACTCCTCGGCCTGCGGGTGCACCATCCGCTCCTTGTCGTACGGGACGAGCATCGCGTCCGCGGCGTCGCGCCAGGCGGCGGCCTCCTCGTCATCGACCCCGAGCTCGGAGGCGCGCTCGGCGTAGCGGGCGACCGCCGCGAAGGCCTCGCGCAGGTTGCGCTGGGCCATCAGGTTGGTGTACACGTTGTTGTCAGCGATCGCGCTGTACTCGTCGGGACCGGTGACGCCGTCGATCCGGAAGTTGCCGGCGGCGTCGTGGTGTCCGAGCGAGCGCCACAGCCGTGCCGTCTCAACCAGCAGCTCGACGCCAGCCCCGCTCGCGAAAGCGTCGCCGTCCCCGTTCGCCGCCTGATAGCGCACGACCGCGTCGGCGATGTCGGCGTTGATGTGGAACGCTGCGGTCCCCGCGGGCCAGTAGCCCGAGCACTCCTGGCCGCGGATCGTTCGCCACGCGAACGCGGCGCCCTCGAGCCCGATCGAGCGCGCGCGCTCGCGCGCCAAGTCAAGCGTCAAGTGGCGCCAGCTCAGCGCGTCGCGCGCCGCTTGCGGAGCCGTGTACGTGAGCACCGGCAGCACGAAGCTCTCGGTGTCCCAGAACGTATGCCCGTCATAGCCCGGACCCGTCAGGCCCTTGGCCGCGATCGCCCGCCGCTCTGCCCGGGCGCTCGCCTGCAGCACGTGGAACAGACCGAAGCGAACCGCCTGCTGCAGCTCGGCGTCGCCGTAGATCTCGACGTCGGCCCGGTCCCAGAACTGATCGAGGTATGCGCGCTGTTCGGCGAGCAGCCCGTCCCAGCCGTGGTGGCGCGCCTCCGCCAGCGCCGCCGCGACCTGGTCGACGAGCGCCGGCGTCGAGCGCTGGCTCGACCAACCGTAGGCGAGCAGCTTGACCACGCGAAGCGGCGCCCCCGGCTCGAGGTCCGCGCTCACCAGCACCCGGCCAAGGTCCTCGAAGCCCTCCACGCTCGTCGTCGTGCGCGCCGAGCCGTCGATGATGTGATCCATCGCCGACGCCATCCTCAGCCCGCTCGCCCTGGTCGAGTGAGCGAGCATCACACGCGTGTCGCGCTCGCCGAAGTACTCCGAGCGCAACGGCGAGCTGGGCGCCCCGGCGGTGCGTGGATCGAGCGCGCTGGGCGGCGGCAATGTCTCGTTGGCGACGAGCTCGGACTGCACCACCACGGGCGTCTTGCCGTCGAGCGTCTCGACTTCATAGAGGATCGCCGCGACCGCACGCTGGGCGAAAGAGACCAGGCGGGTCGAGGCGATCCGCACCGAGCGCCCCGTCGGTGAGACCCACTCGAGCGTGCGGCGCAGCACCCCGGCGCGAAGATCGAGCACCCGCTCGTGGCTGCGCAGCTCGCCGTAGCGGACGTCCAGCGGCTCGTCCTCGACCAGCAGACGCATGATCTTGCCGTTGGTCACGTTGATGACCATCTGGTTGTCCTCGGGATTGCCGTATACGGCCTCGGAAGACGGCAGCGGCGCCACCTCGTAGAAGCCCGCCAGGTATGTCCCCGGCAAGCCGAACGGCTCGCCCTCGTCGAGGTTCCCGCGCAGGCCGATGTGGCCGTTGGCGAGCGCGAACACCGACTCCGTCTGTGCGAGCCGCTCGACGTCGAGCTCGGTCTCGCGCACGACCCACGGCTCGATCGCGAATGACGGATCCTGGATCACGGCGCCTGCAGCAGCTCCGCCAGGTCACGCACCACGAGATCCGCGCCGCTGGCCGCCAGGGCCTCGGTCTGACCGACTCGGTCGACGCCGACGACGCAGCCGAAGTGCCCCGCGTGACCTGCCTCCACGCCCGCTAGCGCGTCCTCGAAGACCGCCGCCTCGCCGGGCTCGACCCCCAACGCGCGCGCGCCCGCGAGGTAGGTGTCGGGCGCCGGCTTGCCCTGCAGGTGCTCGCGTTCGGCGACGACGCCGTCGATGACCGCTTCGAACAGCTCCGCGATGCCCGCCGCGCGCAGCACCTCATGGCAGTTGGCGCTCGAGGAGACGACCGCGCGGCGCAGCCCCGCCTCGCGCGCGGCCCGCACGTAGCGCACCGAGCCCTCGTAAGGCTCGACTCCGTGCTCGCGGATCAGCCCGAGCACGATCTCGTTCTTGCGCTCGCCGAGCGCGTGAACCGTCTCCGCGCCGGGCGGATCGTCGGCGCCGCCTTCGGGCAGCTCGATCCCGCGCGCGGCCAAGAACGAGCGCACCCCCTCGTAGCGCGGCTTGCCGTCGACGTACTCGTCGTAGTCGCCGACCTGATCGAAGGGGACGAACGCCTCGCCCGTGCGCTGCGCGCGCCGGCGCAGGTAGTCGTCGAACATCTGCTTCCACGCCGCCGCGTGCACCTTGGCCGTCTGCGTGAGCACGCCGTCGAGATCGAACAGGCAGGAGCTCACGGCGGCGGGCAAACCAAGCACGCCGCAGAGCTAATCAGCTTGCGGGCGCCGGCGCGCGCCGTAGCCTCCACGCGCCGCGCGCATCCCGCCGCGCTCGCGCCCGCTACGGCGCCGCGCGCGCGCAGCAGCGTCCCCGCGCCGCGCGCATCCCGCCGTGCTCGCGCCCGCGCAACCCCCGGCCGCCGGCGCCGGGCAGCGGGCTCGCCCTATCCCAGCCCGGCGGCTCGGCGGGCCCGCTGCACCGCCGGCCGTGCCGGACAGTCCGCGAGGTGGTCGTTGACAAGGCCGCACGCCTGCATCAGCGCGTAGAGCGTCGTCGGGCCAACGAAGCGAAAGCCGCGCCGCTTGAGCTCGCGCGCGAGCGCGACGCTCTGCGGCACGGTCGATCGCACATCATCCCAGGATGCCGGCGGCGGCTCCCGAGGCGCGGGCGCGTGGGCGCGTATGAGGGCATCGAGCGGCTCGGCGCTGCGCAGCGCCACGGTCGCCCGGGCGTTGGCGAGCGTCGCCTCGATCTTCGCTCGGTTGCGCACGATCCGGGCATCGGCGAGCAGGCGCGCCAGATCGGCGTCGCCAAAGCGCGCGATGCGTCCGGGATGAAAGCCGGCGAACGCGGCTCGGAACGCCTCGCGCTTGCCCAGGATCGTGCGCCAGGACAGGCCGGACTGGAACGCCTCGAGGCTCAGGCGCTCGAACAGACCGCGCTCGTCGAGCACCGGAAACCCCCACTCCTCGTCGTGGTAGCGCGCCATCAGCGGGTCGCCCTCGCCGAAGCAGCGTGTGCTCCGTCCCGCCGCTGTCGTCACGTCTCGCTCGCCAGGCGCTCGTGCACGGCGCGCACCGCGCTGGACCCCTCGCCGACGGCTGCAGCTACCCGCTTCATCGAGCCGTGGCGCACATCTCCGGCGGCGAACACGCCGGCCACCGACGTCTCGAACGGCAGCACTCGGGAGGCGCCGACGACGAGCGCGTGCGCCAGCTTGCGGTCGGTGAGAACGAAGCCGTCCGCGTCGAGCAAGACCTCCTCGCCGAGCCAGCCGCTCGCGGGACGCGCGCCGATGAAGCAGAACAGGCCCGAGCACTCCAGCGTCTGCTGGCCGTCCGTCGCGAGCTCGCGCAAGCTCACCTGCTCGAGACGCGCACCGCCCAGCAGGCGCTGCACTTCCACGCCCGTGATCAGCTCGATCCTCGGGTCGGCCTCGATCCGCTCGATCAGATACCGCGACATGCTCTCGGCGAGGTCCCCGCGCCGGATCGCGATCGTGACGGCGCATTTGCTCTGGGCCAGGTACAGCGCCGCCTGGCCCGCCGAGTTCCCGCCCCCGATCACCAACACGGGGCTCCCGCCGCAGACACGCGCCTCAAGGTCGGTCGCCGCGTAGTAGACGCCGGCGCCCTCGAAGCGCTCCAGCTCCTGCACCGGCAGGCGCCGATAGCGCGCTCCGGAGGCGACGATCACCGCCCGCGCCGGGATCTCGCTGCCGTCGCGCAACACGACCACGTGGAAGCCCACCTCGGTTCGCAGGCTGGCCACCTCGCAGGGAGAGCTCAGGCGCGCACCCAGCCGCATCGCCTGGACGGCGGCCCTGGCGGTTAGATCTCCGCCGGAGATGCCGTTCGGGAACCCCGCGTAGTTCTCGATTCGCGAGCTCGCACCGGCCTGGCCCCCGATCGTCACGGCGTCCAGGCAGACCGTGCGCAGACCCTCCGACGCTCCGTACACCGCGGCGGCCAGCCCCGCCGGGCCGCTGCCGACGACAACCAGGTCGAAGATGTAGCCCGGCGTCGGCCGGAAGGTCAGGCCGAGATGCTCGGCGATGCTCGCCGGCGAGGCGCGGCGCAGCGTCTCGGTGAGCGTGATCACCGCCGGGATCTCGCGCGCCTGCAACCCCATGCTGGCGAGCAGAACGTCCGGGTCCTCGGCGTCCTCGACGTCGATCCAGGAGTGAGCCAGGCGGGAGTGCTCGGCAAACGTCCGCAAGCTCATCGCCTCGGGCGAGTAGCGCGAGCCGACGATCCGAATCGCCTCGGCGCCCACGCCCGTACGCAGCATCTCGCGCCGCGCGAGCAGCGCGGTGAAGATCGTGTCCGCGAGCGCCGGGCGGACGCCCATCAGCCGGCGAAACTCCTTCTCGGCGATCACCAGGACCCGGCCCCCGACCGTCACCCTGCAACCAAGCGAGCGACGCTGGCCGGTCAAGAGGTTCAGCTCGCCGACAAATCCCCCCCGTCCGTACGTGGCGATCACGGCCGCCTGCGCACGATCGAAAAGGCCGACCTCGACCTGGCCGTCGAGCAGCACGAACAGGTCTTGAGAGGCCTCGCCGGCCTCGAACAGGAACTGCCCGGCCGCAATCGGCTGCTCGCTGCCGAACGCACTCATCTCCGCGAGCTCCGCGTCGCTGAGCACCGGAAAGGCGCCGTCATCACCGGCATTGGCGCTCATCTGCACGTACGCGCGGAATTGCTTGCTCGAGCGGGCGTCATCGCACCATAGCGGCGCTAGCCACACGAGCGCTCGAGAGCACGCTCGGCCCGCCCGACAGGCGGGCGTAACCACGCCCGCTCGGCGACCGGTACGCTTGCGTGGATGGACGACGAGTCGATCCTCAGCCGCATCGACGCTCTCGTGCAGGAGGAGCACAAGCTGATCGGCAGCGAGCGCGACGACGCCGTCAAGGACGACGCGCTCGAGACCGACCGGCGGCGACTGCGGGAGGTCTCGGTCGCGCTCGACCGCTGCTGGGATCTGCTGCGCCAGCGGCGGGCGCTGCGCGGTGCAGGACAGGACCCGGACGAGGCGCACGTGCGCGACGCGGACATCGTCGAGAAATACCTGCAGTAGAGCCAATGCACGCCGGCATGCTCGCGAGCGAGCCCCGGCCTCGGAGCTGTGCGGCCGTGCCCGGCGCGCACGTCGCCGCCTATACGCTGCTCGCCAGATGGCCGACTGGACGACGATCGCCTCGCTCGGGACCGCGGGCGGCACTTTGGTGCTCGCCGTCGCGACGTTCTCCTCGGTGCGCTTCGGGCAGCGCTCGGTGCGCGTCGCGGAGCGCTCGACGGCGATCGCGGAGCGCGCGCTGCTGCTCGGCTTGCGACCGGTGCTCGCCCCCGCGCGTGTCACCGACCCGCCCGAGATGGTGCGCTTCGGCGACGGGCGCATGGTGAAAGTCGAAGGCGGCTTGGCGGCGGTCGAGCGCGACGGCGAGAGCTACTACCTCGTGATCCCGCTGCGCAACGTCGGCAGCGGCCTCGCGGTGCTGCAGGCCTGGCGCCTCGCGACAGACCACCCGCGGCTCGGCGTTCGGCACGCCGACCCCGATGAGCACCGGGCGCAGACGCGTGACCTGTACGTGCCGGCGGGCGACACCGGCTTCTGGCAAGGCGCCGTACGCGAGCCCGACGATCCGTTCCGCGACGGCCTCGAGGAGGCGTTCAGCGCCGGCGAGGTGCTGACGGTCGACCTGCTCTACGGCGATCACGAGGGCGGGCAGCTGACGATCAGCCGCTTCATCCTCACGCGCGAGCAGGACGGCAACTGGATCCCGGGCGTGGTACGTCACTGGGCGCTCGAAGGCGTCGATCCGCGCGGGCGCTGACGAAAGCCCGAGGCGATGAGCACGTCGACGGCCGCCCGCTATCTGCCCGCCGAATGGACGGCGTGACGATCGATTCCCGGAGCGGGTGAACGGCGTGGGGGTGAAGGCGTGCCTGAACGGCGCACGCACGCGCGAGGAACACGACGCGGTGCCCCAGAGCGCGGCGGAGCTCGCGCAAGACACCGCCGCGGCAGAGCGCGCCGGCGCGTTTGCCGTGCACGTACATCCCCGCGACGCGAGCGGCCGGCAGACGCTCGCCGCGCCGGCGTGCGACGCCGCCGTCGCGGCGATTCGCGCCGCCGCGCCGCGCCTGCCCGTAGGTCTCTCGACGGCCGCGGCGATCGACCGAGACCCATTCGCGCGCGCCGCAGCGATCGCGACCTGGCGCTCGGCGCCGGACTTCGTCTCCGTGAACGTCGGCGAGGTCGGCTGGGCCGGGATCGTGCGCGCCGCCCTGCACGCGGGCATCGGCGTCGAGGCGGGCTTGTCCTCCCCGGAGGACGCGCTCGAGCTGGCGCACAGCCCATTCGCCCACCGCATCGTGCGGGCGCTGATCGAGGTCGACGGGGGCGTTCAGGAGGCCCGTGCGCTCGCCGAGCTCATCCCCGACGGGGTGACGCAGCTGTGGCACGGTTACGGTGAGCGTACATGGGAGGTGATCGCAGCCGGCGCCGCCGCCGGGCACGACGTGCGTGTGGGGCTGGAGGACGTGCTCGTGCTCCCGGACGGACGCGCCGCAGCCGGCAACGCCGAGCTCGTGGCGAACGCGGTGGCGTTGGTCGGCGGCGGCGGATAGGACCGCCGGCGCGCGAGGGCACGTTCGTGGCGAATCGCCGAGGCGTCTGCGAGGAGCGCCGCTCAGGCATCTGCGAGGAGCGCCGCTGGCTCCTCCCACGCATATCGCACCTTCGCCGGCGCGCCGGCGAGTCGGCTGGCGATCCCGCCCGGGGGCGAGACCGGAGCTCGCTCAACGCGCCTCCCGCCGCAGGCCCGATAGAAGGCCTGGGCCTCGACGTTCTGCTCGAGGACCCACAGATACAGGGCGGTTGGCTGCGAACGTGCGCGCAGCGTCTCGGCCGTCAGCGTGAGCAGACGCGAGCCCACGCCGCGACGTTGATGCGAGGCTGCGACTCTCGGCGTGCAGGTTTGCGAGCGCCTCGGCGTCGGCCGGGCCGGCGCGGCGAACATGCGGCAACTGAAGCTCGGCCATGGGTCGTCCCTCGGTCGATCCTCTCATAGCATCTACGTTGGCGCCCGAGGGACGGCTGGACGCTTGAGCCGCTACCCGGACATCCAGCCGTACGGGCGCGGAATGCTCGACGTCGGCGACGGGCAGAGCCTCTACTGGGAGGTTTGCGGCAATCCCGCGGGCAAGGCGGCGCTGGTGCTCCACGGCGGCCCCGGCTCGGATTGTTCGCCCTACTCGCGGGGCCTATTCGACCCGGAGCGCTACCGGATCGTCCTGTTCGACCAGCGCGGCGCCGGACGCAGCCGTCCGCACGCCGGCGAGCCCGAGGTGAACCTGTCGGTCAACACCACGCACCATTCGATCGCGGACATCGAGAGCGTGCGAGAGCACCTCGACGTCGAGCGCTGGCTCGTGCAAGGCACTTCGTGGGGCAGCACGCTGGCGCTCGCATACGCGCAACGCTTCCCCCAGCGTGTCAGTGAGATCGTGCTGGCGGCGGTCACCCTTACCCGGCGCGCCGATGTCGAGTGGGTGTGCGAGGGCGCCCGTGCCTTCTTTCCCGAGCAGTGGCAGATCGTCGTCGGCGCCGCCGGGCATACGTCCACGAGCATCGCTGATCAGGTCGTGGTCGCGAGCGACCGCTTTACGCCGCCTTGAGCAGTCCGCCCGGACAACCAATGGAAGGCGCACGGCGAGAGGCGCACCACGAGAGGGCTACACGGCAGCGCGAATGCGAGCGGGGCGCGCCGGGAACGGCGAACACAGCGGCCCGGCCGAACACATGACCCTAACCCTCGAGGGCTGAGACGTCGAGTCGGCGCAGGCGCTCGGGATCGACGAGGATGTTCATCTCGGCGATCCGCCCGCCCGCGATCGTGAGGCCCATGACAGAGAACAGCTCTCCGTCGCGTGTGGCGAGCAGGCCGGCGGTCCCGTTGACGAGCGCGTGGCGGATGGTCAGATCGACGCGCCTGAACATCATCGCGCGGGCGGCGACGTTCTCGGCGCCCTGGACGCGGTGCGAGCGGCCCGCGCCGGGGCCGCCGTCGGCCCTGAGCACGACGTCGGGGTCGAGCACCGCGACGAGCCCGTCGAAGTCGCCCTCGCGGGAGGCGGCGAGGAACGCGTCCACCACCGCTCGCTGCGCGCGCAGGTCGGCGTCCGAGGCGGGCGCTGCGCCACGGACGCGACGGCGTGCGCGACTGGCCAGCTGCCGGGCCGCCTCGGGCGACCGATCCAGGATCCTCGCGATCTCTTCGAAGGGCACCGCGAACATGTCGTGCAACACGAACGCGAGCCGCTCAGGCGGGGTCAGCGTCTCGAGCACGACCAGCAATGCCAAACCGACCGAGTCCGCGAGCAAAGCCTCGTGCTCGGGATCGGTGCCGTCAGCGGGATCGATGACCGGGTCGGGCACGTGCGCGTCCAGCGGCAGCTCGCTGCGCGTGTTTCGCGAGCGCAGCATGTTCAGCGCCACGCGCGCGACGACGGTCGTGAGCCATCCTCCGAGGCTCTCCACGTCGCTGGTGTCGGCGCGGCTGACGCGCAGCCACGCATCCTGGACGGCTTCGTCAGCCTCGCTCAGCGACCCAAGGATCCTGTAGGCCACCGCGCGAAGGCGCGGACGATGCTGCTCGAACTCGCCGTCGAGCCATCCCTGCTGAGCCATGTCGCGTTCCTCCTTCGAGTCGTGTCATGACAAAGACCCGCGAAACCCAAGCAGTGTGACGCGACCGTGCTGATGGGCTGCGTGTCGCCCACAGGCGCTTGGCTCGGCGAGGATCGGCGTAGCTGTCGGTGGCGAACGACCCAGAACGCCGCACCGCACAGCACGACATGCGAGGATGCGCGCATGGACACCGCGACTATCGACCAGCAGTACAACCAGCTTCAGACTGAGTTCCAGGACGTCGCAAAGTCGGTTGAAGACTTCGCCCAGAAGCTCCAGACCGCCGCGCAGGGAGGCGACCAGAACGCGCGGGAATGGCTGCTCGACCTCAAGCAGATCGCGCTCGACGTCAAGGACGAGCAGGTGCAGGTGGGCGCTCTGCTCCAGGCGATCCACGGCTGGGCTGCAGATGCGGCTCAGAACGCGCCCGCGCCCGCGCAGCAGCCGGCGCAGCCGCAAGCGGGCGGCTTCGGCATGGGTGGCCGCGGCGGGATGTTCGGAGGCCTTCTCGGCGGCGGGTTCGGCCGGGCGATGGAGATGGGAGCCGGGATCGGCCTCGGCGAGGACATGATCAACAGCATCTTCCGGTGAGGATCCGCCCGACCTGTCGGCACCTGCCGGCCAGGCGCTCCACGGGCCAGGCGCTCCACGGGGCAGGCGCTCCACCGGGCAGGCGCTCCACCGGCCAGGCGCTCCACGGGCCAGGCGCTCCATGGGCCAAGCGCTCCACCGGGCAGGCGCGCAGGTGAATGTGGTGAGACGAGACAGTGTGACCGATCGCCGAGCGTTTGCCGCTATCCGCGAGGGGTTGCCGTGCGCGTTGATGTTGCCGGTGTGGGCATCGAGTATGAGGTCACAGGCGGCGGTCCGCCGGTCGTGCGGGGTTGCGAGCGCGAAGAGCCAACGACCGCCGATAGCTCACACGGCACCCACGGGCGCCCAGACGGAACATCCACAGTCTGAAACCTAACTGTCAAGCCTAAAGGCATCGGCCATCCGGCCGATCTCTAGCGGGCTTACAAACGACAGAGGTCGGCGGTATCCCTCGCGAGACGGGAGCGCCGCCGCAGACACGGCATGGCCATGCTTCAGATACTCGCGCACCGCTCGGTGCTAGTCACGCTCGCGATCGTATTCTCGATGGGCGGTGGCGCGGTGTTCGCCGGGAGCAGCCTGGTCACATCCCCGCAGCGCCCCGGGCACACGACGCTCCGCGTTCAGACCGCTGACGAATCGCACTCCGTGACGCACGCTGCGCGCAGGCGGCGCGACGCGAAGGCAGCGCGCAGGCACCGCGGCGCAGGGGATCACAGCATGGGTTCACACTTCGCGGTCGCAGAGCGCATCGATCCCGGCGACGCTACCACCGGCGCGGCCACGGTCGAGGTCTCCGAAAGCCCCAGCATC
Source organism: Solirubrobacteraceae bacterium (assembly GCA_035503075.1). GTDB lineage: Bacteria > Actinomycetota > Thermoleophilia > Solirubrobacterales > Solirubrobacteraceae > Palsa-744. The sequence goes on along the minus strand of DATJTT010000045.1, from coordinate 15,160 downwards.
GAAGCGACCAAGGGCACCGAAAGCTCTCACGCACCGAGCAACCAAGGACCCATGCACAGCAAGGGCCTACACAAAGCCGCCCACGGCGCACAGGGGCCTCGGGGCGAAACCGGCCCAGCGGGCCCCGAAGGCAGGCAGGGCGCACAAGGGCCGCCGGGCCCAGCCGGTGCGGCTGGCGGCGAAGGCAAGGAAGGCGAGCCAGGCCCAACGGGGCCCGAAGGCAAAGGTAAGGAAGGCCCGCAGGGCCCCAAAGGCGAAACCGGCGCGACGGGAGCACAAGGCATCAAGGGCGAAACAGGAGCCGCCGGCGCCGAAGGCAAAGAAGGCCCACAAGGACCCGAAGGCAAAGAAGGCAAAGCAGGCCCACAAGGAGCCAAAGGCGAAACTGGCGCGACGGGAGCCCAGGGCGTCACAGGCGAAACCGGCGCGACGGGAGCACAAGGCGCAAAGGGCGAAACAGGAGCCGCCGGCGCCGAAGGCAAAGAAGGCCCACAAGGACCCGAAGGAAAAGAAGGAAAAGAAGGCAAAGCAGGCCCACAAGGACCCGAAGGCAAAGAAGGCAAAGCAGGGGCGACCGGCGCCGAAGGAAAAGAAGGCAAAGCGGGCACACAAGGAGCCAAAGGCGAAACTGGCGCGACGGGAGCAGAAGGCAAAGAAGGCAAAGCCGGGGAATACAAAGAATACGTTCAGGTGAAAGAAAAACGAACGATCGGCACCGAATATGAAGTTCTAAAGCAAACAGACGTGTCGCTAATGTACGACCGGGAAGCGACCAGTTCCTCAGCCCTCGCAATATTTGTCGCCGGTGTTGAAATCGAGAGCTTTAATTTCAAACCGAACTCCACCGGTGAAGTTCGACTGTACAACTTCGTGGTCCCGGCGGGCAAGAAGTGGAAGGTTACGACGACCGAAAGCGAAGGCAAACTAACCTCCACCTACCTGCAGTGACACCTCGGCGCTCATCGCCGGACGCCGGAGCGGCGCAGGAAGCCGGAGAGGGCGACCAGCCGGGGCCGATCGTGGCCCGCGCGTAGCCCGGCACAGCGACCGTCGCGCTCAGCCGCGCGCCGCGTGCTTGGCGCCGGCGTGCGCCTGCGACAGCCGCTGCCTCTGCTTGTCGGGGAGCGCCGACATCAGCTGCAGCAGCCCGCGGGCGAGCCGCAGGGGGCCCTCGAACTCGATCCGACCGTCGGCCAGGCGTCCGAGTGCAGCACGTCCGATCGCGCTTGTCGGGCGCGGCAGCCCGCCCGTCAGCGGCGCGGCGAGCAATGCGGCGAAGTCGTGGAAGGCACCCTCGAGGACCAGGTCGTGCGCGCGGTCGGCGTCGCTGGCGTCGGCGACCAGGATCTCGTTGCCGCGGAAGTCGACCTCGACGGATCGGCAGTCCTCGCTGAAGCGCAGCAGCACGCTGCCGTGCAGCTCGCGCGCATGCTGCGGGCGCAGAATCGCGCCACGCTCGACGAAGGCGAAGACGGCTGCCGAAATCGACCCGGCACCGGTTCGCCCGAGGCGAACCGTCGGCCGTTCAGCTTCGCGGGCGATGGGCACGACGCTCGACGATACCGGCCGGAGGGAACGGCCTCGCGTTCGGGACCACCCCGGCGCCCACTGCCTGACGCGGCTCTCCCTCCGCGAGCCGGTCCAGGAACGGTGAGGTCACCGGGGTGGCCCGTGCCGCCGCACCGCTTGCCGTTCGCGCGGAATCCGTCCCGTTTGACGAGGCTCCCTCCACCGGTCTTGCGGCGAGCGAATGCCCGCGCCTGCCCTTTCGGGAGAGCATCGCGGCAAGAGTGGCACGCCAGCCGCCTCCAGCTCGCCATGGCGCGGCGCCATCCGTCGCTGGCGCTACGCCGCGCACAGCGCGCTCACACGCTCCTCCAGCTCGTGGGCCTCGGCGACCGCCGAGCCCGCCCGGTCGAGGACGCGCAACGCTGCCTGCCGATCATCAAGCGGTCGCGGGTCGCACTCGTGACCGATCATCACCGGGCGCTCTCCGAGCTCTGACTCGCAGTCGGCTAGGACAAGAATGCGGGGCATGCCGTCTGCTCCTTTCGCCGCTTGGCTCTGGGCTGATTGGCACGCTCTATCCGCCGCACCGAGGGCGTAAACCTAAAGATCGTGGCATGGCCGGCGTAATGCCGCTATTTGCGCGGCACGCTTGTCGACGCCTGACGTGTTTGATGTGGGTGGCGCGTGCACGTCACCGCGCCCCGCATTTTTATCCGAGCTCACGGCAACTTCCGGCGGCGCGACAGGTTAGGCCGCTCCCGTTGAGTGAGGCGGGGTCCCGTCGAGTGGCGGGCACGTAGGTCGATCGATCAGCCCGAGGAAGCGCACGCCCGCGGCTCGGCCGGCCTGGCATCGGGCGTGGGCAATGGTCCGAAGCACGGCGCGCGGCAACGTCGGAGCGGAGCTTGTTACCCGGCTCGCCGCGGCTCAGCGACCTCCGTGCGACCGATGGCGATCGCATAGCATGCGTCCCCTGCGATTCGAGCCGGGCGACGGAGTTGCGACGGTCCCAGATTATCGGAGCCTACGCGGTGCCCGTTCTGGTCGCCCTGCAATCGCGCGCTGCTCATCAATCAACGCCAGTTCGCCGGGTAGAGGACCTCGCGATGAAACCCGAAGGAGGCCGTCATGATCGGAGACAAGTCGGAGCAGTTTCAGGGCAAGGACACGGACCTAGCGGCGCTGCAGTCCCACATCGAGGAGTACCTGAAGACCGACGGCTTCACGGTGCAGAGCTCAGCCCCCAGTGATCAGGGTGTGGTCATCCAGGCCCGGAAGGGCGGCTGGATGGCCGGGATCGTCGACGCAGACCGTGCGATGACGATCACGATCACGGGAAGCGCGGCCGACTTCACGGTCCGTATCGGCATCGGCAAGTGGCGCGAGCACCTCGCCGTAGCGGCGATCGAGACGCTGCTCATCTCTGATTTGTTCCTCGTCGTGGACGTGGCCGAGTCCACCTGGAACATCGAGATCGAGGACAAGCTCGTCAAGGAGATCAAGTCATTTGTCGGCTGAAGCGCCGGCTGGACCTGCGACCTACCGATTAGCGCGCTCACGATCGAGGGCTACGGGAGCGAGCCGGGCGGCGCGAGCCAGACGGACTCGAACCCCATGATCTCGGGCGAGCGTGTCGTAGTCGCGGTCGTCGTGGAGCACGGCCGCTCCGGTCTCTTGCGCGGCGGCGGCGATTAGGTACTCGACCACCGGTATCCGCTGGGCACCGGCAGAGCGATGGGCGAGCGTGCGCATGGCGTCCTGCGCGGCGCGGGCGGTGGTGGCTGTGAGCGGCGCGGTGCACACCGCGGTCAGCCTTTCAGCGAGCACGTCGAAGTCCGCGCCGCTGCGAGCGCTGAGCAGGATCTCCAGCCGCGCGGCGGGCGAGACCCGCAGACGACCCGGGGCCTGAACCCAACTGTCGCGGACGGCCGCATGGTATGCACGCGACCACGCGGAGGTATCTACGAGCAGCGGCAGCTCGCCCCAGGCGGCCCGGCTATCGGATGGGCCAGGCGCGGAGCTTGCCGTCGTGCAGCAGATCCCAGTCGATGCCCGAAGTCTCCGGGTTGATGAAGCTCTCGGCGAGCCCCCCGAGCAGCATCGTGCGCCGTTCTTCGGTTGGTGGTTCGTCGGCTATGTGGCGAGCTCCGGCGATCGCCAGTTCGCGCGCCTGTCGCGAGCGCGAGAGTCCGGCCGGCAGATGCGGCGGGGGCGCGCGCAGCGCGCGTGCGAGCTCTGGATCCTCGGTGACCTGAATGCGGGATGGGATGTAGCCACCAGGCGAGTGTGCCACCGGTGTATCGGTCCAGGGTCCCATCTGCCCAACCTCTCAAGACTCAGAGCCTCCAAGATCCCCGGGGCGGTTCAGATCGATGGTTGCGACTGGTTGCGTGAGTTGCGTAGGTTGCGAACTGATGCTACCGTGAGACTATGGCTTCAACTGTGACTCCGGAGGCCGAGCGCCTGGCGGAAGAGCTCGTCAAGCGTCTGGGCGAGGACCCGCTCACGCCGAGACAGCTGGCCGCCGAGCTGACCGGCGAGGAGGCGTCTGCAGCGTTGATCGGGGCGTTCGATGCGGCGTTGTCGCGGACCGCCGCCGCGGATGAGAGCGATCAGCTCGACGAGGCCCTGTGGGGCCGTGCACCGAGCGACCGGGAGCTTGCTCTCGCAAGGCGAGCGAGCTACGCAACGCGCGAGGACGCACTGCGCAACGCACTGGCGGACGCTCTCACGCGCGAGCAAGCGGCTACGCGGCTCGGCATCACGCCGCAGGCGGTCTCCAAGCGCGTAGCATCGGGCGGGCTAATCGCTCTGCGCCGCGGACGGGTAAGCCGGCTCCCGGCCTGGCAGTTCTACGAAGACGGGACGCTGCCTGGTCTCAAGCAGCTGATCGCCGCTTACCCAGGCGGCGCGCTTTCACTGACGATCTGGGCCACCTCCCCCACCCCAGACCTCGACGGCAGCACACCAGCACGGGCCCTGGCCCGCCGCGGCGGCGTTTCGCGCGTGCTCGAGGCTGCCCGTGTGCTCACTCCAGCCGCGTGGTAGCAAAACTCTGTGATCCGCCGGCCACATTGCCGGCGGATCCCCCGACGTGGAAGTGGCACGAGCAACGACCGATGGTCCGCATCTATCACGAGGACCCCGGCCACGACGGGACGGCGCCGCGGACGTTCGGTCCGCTCGCCCGCTTCGACCCTCACGTGCGCGACAACCACCAACGCCCACGCGAGGACCCCCAAGGCCGCGGCGCACTGTACCTCGCCGCCGATCTGGCGACGGCACTGGCCGAGTCCTATCCGGGGCAGTGGCCCGAGGTGCTGATCTGCCCACACGCCCGCGCCGCCTGGGTCAGCCCACCCACGTCGATCGAGCTGCTCGATCTCACCGGGCAAGGCGCGCTCGCGATGGGCGCGATGGGCACTCTGCAATGGGGCGATGAGCCACGCCGACGCACACAACGCTGGGGACGACGCATCTACGAGCAATACGGCGATCTCGCTGGCATCCGCTACCAGGCAGCCCACCAAGGCGGCGAATGCGTCGTCCTCTGGGAGCGCGCACCAACCCTCCACCGCCTCGCCGGCGGCGATCGCAGGCTCTGGGCGGTTTGGAGCCGGGTCACGGCCGCCCTCGCCGGGCAGGGCCGGGTGCCGCGCCGAATCGCCGCATCCGACTGCGAGCGATGCTGCGCAGCGGAACTCTCTGCATAGACGAGGGAACCCTCATCAAGGGCGACGACTCGCAGCGCAGCAAGGCAATCCGAGGGCTACAGGCCCGCAACAAGCTCCTGGCGACCGGCACGCCGATCTCCAACTACGTCAACCAAATCTTCTGGCTGATGTGGTGGTGCCTCGGCGATTCCAGCCTGCGCTTCCCCTACAGCTACGACGGCGGCCTCCCCGCGTTCGAGGTCGACTTCTGCGTCCTTGAGTACACCTACGGCCACGAGGGCTCCGAGACAGCCCACCGCCGCGAGAAGCGCAAGGTGCTCCCGCAGATCACCAACGTTAGCCGCTTCTGGCGCCTGTCCGCCGCGGCGATGATCCGCCGGCGCAAGCGCGACTTCGGCGAGCCGATCGTCCCCTGCACGCTGAAGACCGTCAGCGCCCCGATGGGCGTCGCCCGGCGCGAGCTCTACGAGAAGTGGCTGAGCAAGTCCACGTTCGCGTCGTTCTTCACCTGGAAATACCCCGACCACGCACTCGTCGCCAGCGGCCAGATCGAGCGGTTCGCCGCCGCCTGTGGCCAGCTCACCAAGCTGGAGTACGCCACCACCGCCCCCGAGGCCGCGACCGACCGCGAATGGCCCGGCCTCGCCGGGCTCGAGCACTCCAACTGGACGCCGAAGAACATGAAGACACTGGAGCTGATCCTCCAGCACGTCCAGGCAGGCGAGAAGATCCTCGTCGGCTCAGACCTCATCGAGACCGGCCGCTGGCTCTGTGACCGCCTCAAAGAAAAGGGCGTGCGCGCCGGGCACATCGTCGAGGAACGCAACGGCAAGCCCGCGACGGTCAACCCGAAGAAGCGCGCGGTCGTCATGCGCGACTTCCGCCACGGCAGCCTCCAGGTTCTGCTCTGCGCCATCCCCGCGATCCGCCTCGGCCACGACCTCGACACCGCCTCCGTCGTCGTGGTCGACGGGCTCGTGTTCTCCTACGAGATGTTCGACCAGTTCATCGCCCGCGCCCACCGGCTGTCCTCCCGCAAGCCCGTCACCGTCTACGTGATGCTCACCAAGGGCTCACTTGACGAGAAGAAGTGGACGCTGCTCTCTGCCAAGGCAGCAGCAGCAGACCTCGCTCTCGACGGGCAGCTCATGGACGAGCGCGAGGAGCCAATCTCCCTGGAGCAGGTCCTCAAAGACCTCCAGGCCAAGGGCGTGCCGCTCACCGGCGAGGAGATCGCCGAGGCCGAGCTGCGCGCAGCCTGGGAGAACACAACGACCGTCATCCCGCTCGTTCCTCATCGCAAGCCGCTCCCGCCGATCCAGCCGCTGCAAGAAACTGAGCAGCTCGAGCTGTTCGCAGCGTGAGCCGAGAGGCTGTCCCGGCGAGATGCCTTGGCATCGTCGACGCGCTCGCCTACCATAAGGAGGTCAAGCACGCGACACCAGCGGCCGATTCCTCAAACGGGTTTGATAGCGATGGCTACACGTACCGACCAGACGACTCCCCTGCTTCCCGAGATCCGCGAGCTGTCCGACGCCGAGTGGGACCGGCTGGCGGACGACAAAGCGCGCCAGTACTTCGGAATTAGCGCCCAGGAGTTCGAGCGGCGACTCGACGCCGGGGAGATCGACATCGAGGACCCCGACGCGATGCGCGTCGCGATGGTGCTGCGACCTCGTGCCGAGCCCAAGTAGGACGCCCGCCGAGGCCGTCGAGCAATACCGGACCCGAAGGGTACGGCTGCTCTCCTGCGTGACGAACGCGCACGTCATCGTAAGCGGCTACCACCAGGCTGACATCCCGCATCGCCTGTCCCTGGCCGGCAGCGACCCCGTGCGTCTGGGCGCGGAGCACCAGCTGACGCTCGATGTCGGAGAGCACTATCGCGTTCGCGAAGGCAGCGACGGCTGGGAGGTCGAGGTGGTCGCGTACTTCTACGCCATCGCACGAAACAACGAGGACGTGATCGTCTACCACTGGCACCCCTACGGCCGCAGCTCAATCAGACACCCACATCTGCATGTGCGCGCCGACCTCCAGATCGGCGAGCGCTCGCTAGGCAAGGTGCATCTCCCCACCGGCTTCGTGGCGATCGAGGACATCGTGACGCTGGCGATCCGCGAGCTGCGCGCCGAGCCCCTGCGTGAGGATTGGGAGGCGCTCATCGCCGACCGCGCTCCAACGTAGCCGATGTTATGTTGCGTCGTCGAAAGCCCCGGTGGACCGCTGACCTTTGGTCATGTCGCCGGGGCTAAGTCGCTCTCGAGGCGCCTGTGGGCTACCGTGCATCGCCGCGATGACGGCGGAGCGTGCTCGTCACCGCCAACTCGTGATCGAGCTTCGCGCTGACGCGGATCAACGCGTGCGCCGCCGTGCGGGGGCCGAGCCTGAAGACGACGGTCAGGCGTCCGTGCTTGAGCGCGACCGTCTTGGCGCCCGAGGCCACAGTTCGGCCTCGCAGCCGCCCGATGAAGCCCACGCGAACCGTCCCGCTCGCGGGTCCGCTCACATGCACCACCAGCTCGCGCCCCCGCAGCGTCTCGCTGACGTGGATTGTTGGCGGCGTCGCCGTAGCGCTATGGCCTGTGCCCGAGCCGCCGGCGCTGGACGGGGGGACGACGACGTTCGTGTGCGCAGCGTTGGCGGGGCTCGCATTGCCGGCTGCGTTGGTCAGCCACACGGCGATGCTCCGGCTTCCAGGGCCGGGAACCGTCACGGTCGCCGGCCCGCCCGCGGGCGCCGATGCGGGAGCGCTGCACGCGCCCGAGCCGCTCGCCGGACAGACTTGGTAGAGCGCGCCCGTGATCGGCGCAAGCTGCCCCGCAAACGCGTTTGCGTTGCGTTTGCAGGTGTTTTGGAAGTGGGCCCGGCAGGACTCGAACCTGCGACCTACCGATTATGAGGACCGGCGCGACAGCCGGGAGAAGTAGGCGATTTGCAGGCGGTTCGCCTGATGGCGGGTCCACGGAGATACCCGCGGTTTCCGGCAGATTCCGGTGGGTTTAGGACGGAGGGTAGGGGTCGTCGTCCTGAACTCTCGGGCCGCTAGGCAGCTTGGCTGACCGTCGGCGTCGTGGAGCGCTGCCCGTCCGAGATCGCTGGATCGTAGTCCCCGTGCAGAAGCTCCGGCGCGGGATCAAGGCCGTTGGGCCATACAACCGTTCGCGCCTCCTCGTCCACCCGGACCTGCCGGAAGTACTCGGGATCGCGCAAGGGCTCGCCGAGCGTGCCGCGCAGCAAGAAGGCGCAATCGACATCGCGCTCAACGCCGTCGTTGAACGCAACTCGCAGGCGATAGCCGTCTAGCGGCTCAACGCTGGTGACTCGAAGCATCAACGTCATGCTAGGGCAGCGGCTCGATCGACGCCAGGGGCTCCAGCGCCTGCGCGCGCTCCCAGTTATCAGCGAGTTCCTCGGGATGCAGGCGAGCCCATGACCGGACAAGCCGCAGCGCACGCGGCGGAAGCGATCCGTTGAGAACCCGCAAGGTCGCGAGCTCGATCTGCGCGACCTCATCGCCGTACTGGGCATGGAAGTGCGGCGGCGGATGATCTGGCCGGTACATCCAGATGACGATCCCGTAGAACGTGGCGAGGCGGGGCATCACGCAATTGTCGGCTACGGTCCGGCGACACCGCCCGCAGTGCGAACACGAAAACCTTCGTGCTCTTGTGGGAGTTCGGTGCGGCTCGCCTGGTCGATGAGTGCCCACGAGGAGCTGCAGGCGGGGCTTGCGGAGGTCCGCTGAGCGGGTTGGCCCTCGGGATTCGGCATCAACAGTTGCGTCGAGCCGTCCGCGGCCTCGAATAGCTTCGTTGAAACATGCGGTTTAGACAGTCCCCTACGGTCCGGCATAGCGATCACGCATCGGTTTGACGACCCGCGCCGCACGGCGCGCGCTTCCACATCCCCGACGCAAAGACAGAGAAGGGCATCTGCGAGATCCTGATCAGTCTCGACCACGCCGAGCAGCTGATCATGCACATCGACCGGCTACGCCGCGGCGGCCGGGACGTCGGCCCCGAGGCGTGGCTCTTCCAGAACGAACGAGGCGGGCGCATGGACGTCGGGCGCGTGGCGAAGATACACGCCTAAGCCGCCGTCGCCGCCGGCGCAATGCTGTGGGCCTTGCTATGGGCCCGGCAGGACTCGAACCTGCGACCTACCGATTATGAGTCGGCAGCTCTAACCAGCTGAGCTACGGGCCCGCCGCGCCCCGGGCACGGGCCCGAAGACGCCCGCGAGACGCTACCAGCGCGCGCGTGCGGTCACGCGCTACGGCGCGGGCGGCGCTTGGGGTCCTTGCGCACACGCCGAGCGGTGGGCGTGGCGAGCGACTCGACGTGCTCGCGCGTGGCGGACCCTGCGACGGCGCGCTGTCCGGGCGCCGCCCAGATCGCACCGGACTCGGGCCGCACGAGCGCGCTGATGGCGGCGGCGGCGGCGGCAAGGCCGCGGCCTGCTGTTGGTTGGATGTTGCTGGGCTCGCTGCTCATCGACTGCTCCTTGGTCATCGCTCCCTTCAGTCATCGGCTGTGGCGGTGCGCCGCTTGACAGGGATTTCCCAAACTTATGCGCGGCGCATGCGAAGCCCGTGCAAACGCCGCAGCGCGCTGCGGCGCGGCGGAGATGTGGCATGCTCCCGCACGCCGTCCCGCGGGGGGCGGCTGTTTCCATGGCGGCGACCGAGAGGACGGCGGATGTCGGTAGAGCATGCAGCGATCGTGACGGGAGCTTCGAGCGGCATCGGCCTGGCGATCGCGAGGGTGCTCGGCGAGGAGGGCTATGCGATGACGATGGCCGCGCGCCGGGCGGAGAAGCTCGAGGGCGCGGCGAAGGGGCTCGCGGACGAGGGCTTTGACGTGCAGGCGGTGGCGGCGAACGTGGCGGAGGAGGCGGAGATCAAGAAGGTGGTGGACGCCCACCGCGAGCGCTACGAGCGCCTGGACGTGCTGGTGAACAACGCGGGGGTGGGCATCGGCGCGCCGGCGGGCAAGATCGAGACCAAGCGGCTTGACATGCAGATCGACATAAACCTGCGTTCGATCATCCTGTTCTACCGCGAATGCGTAGAGATGCTGAGGGCTGCGGGCGCGGAGCACAAACGCGCGATAGTCGTGAACACGGCGTCGATCGCGGGCAAGCACGGCCAGGCGTGGCTGTCGGTGTACTCGGCGACGAAGCACGCGGTGGTCGGCTGGAGCAACTCGATGAACAGCGAGCTCGCGACCGAGGGCATCCGCTCGACGGCGCTGTGCCCGGCTTTCGTCGACACGCCGATGACGGACTTCGTCAAGGGCCAGGTGGCGGCCGAGGAGATGATCCGCCCGCAGGACATCGCCGAGTCGGTGCGCTACCTGCTGAAGACCTCGCCGGCGTGCGTGGTGCCGGAGATCATGTTCATCCGCCCGGGCGACCCGCTGTAGGCGGGCGGTCACGCGCGCGCGTGGGCCGGGCGACCGCTGTAGGCCCGCCGTCGCGCGCCTGGGCCGGGCGACCCGCTGTATGCCCGCCGTCGCGCGCCTGGGCCGGGCGACCCGCTGTATGCCCGCCGTGGCACGCGCGTGGGCCGGGGCGACCGACCGGCCGACCCTAGGCGAAGGCGCGGGCGGGTGCGGGCGCCGACGGCGAGCGCAGCCGCCGGGCGACGATGAGACCGCGCGGGTCGGCGGCGTCGGGCAGCGCAGGCCGTGCGCGGCGGCGCGCGCGGGCGAGCAGCTGGCGGTGCTCGGCGATGGCGACGTCGAGCTCGAGCTCGCCGCCGTGTTGCAGGCTGGCGCGCAGATGCGTGACGAGGATGCGCAGCTCGCGCCGGGTGGCGACGCGCGGCCGACGGTCCGCTCGTGCGAAGCGGTCCCAGGAGCGCGCGAAGGCGAGGAAGTCGGTGCGCGCGCCGGCGCGGTGGGCGGCGAGCATAGGACAGACGCCGCCGTGGCTGTCGACGTAGGCGCCGACGATGATCCGGTGGCTGGCGAGCACGCCGGCGAGCATCGCCTGGCGCGTGGCGAGCGGCATGCAGTCGATGGCGGTGCGCAGGCGCTGGATCGGGCTGTGAGGGTGGCGGCGGCGGTTTCGCATAGGCTGTGCGCGCCGCACTGGCTGCGTGGCCAGCGCGGGGTGGCGCGCGGGCAAGCGTAGGACACGCCGTCCGGGCGCGCAACGAATTCCCTCCCGCTGAAAGGAAATTTGCAGATGAAGCTCGGCGTGCACATCGGCTACTGGGGCCTGGGGCTGAGCTCGTCCGAGCAGCTGAAGATCGTGAAGGAGGCCGAGCGGCTGGGCTATGACTCGGTGTGGGCGGCGGAGGCGTACGGCTCGGACACGGCGACGGTGCTGGCGTGGCTTGCGGGTCAGACGAGCACGATTCGCTTGGGCGCGGGGATCTTCCAGATGCCGGGACGCTCGCCGGCGATGACGGCGATGACGGCGGCGACGATCGACCAGCTGTCGAACGGGCGGATGATCGTGGGGATCGGCTCGTCGGGACCGCAGGTGGCGGAGGGCTGGCACGGGCAGCGCTTCGCGAAACAGCTGCAGCGCACGCGCGAGTACGTGGCGGTGGTGCGCATGGCGCTGGCGCGCGAACGCGTGGAGTTCGACGGCGAGACGCTCCAATTGCCGCTGCCGGACGGGCCGGGCAAGGCGCTGAAGCTGACGATCTCGCCGGTGCAGGAGCGGATCCCGATCTACTTGGCGGCGATCGGCCCGAGGAACACGGCGCTGGCGGGCGAGATCGCGGACGGCTGGATTCCGACGCTGTTCAGCCCGGAGCACGTGTCGGAGCTGCGCCCGCTGCTGCAAGAGGGCGCGGCGCGCTCGGGCAAATCGCTCGAGGACTTCGACATAGCGCCGACGGTGAACGTGTTCGTGACGGACGACGTGGGGAGCGCGCGGGATGCGATGCGGCCGTTCATCGCCCTGTATGTGGGCGGCATGGGTTCGAGAGATCAAAACTTTTATAATAAAGTGGTGCAGCGTTACGGCTTTGGCGACGCTGCGAAGAAGATCCAGGACCTGTACCTGGAAGGCAAGCGCGAGGAGGCGATGGCGGCGATCCCGGACGAGCTGATCGACACCGTGTCGCTGTGCGGGCCGAAGGACGTGGTGCGCGAGCGCCTGGCGGTGTACCGCGACGCGGGCGTGGGCACGCTGGGCGTGACGCCGACGGCGTTCGATCCGCGGGAGCGCGTGGAGCAGCTGCGGCTGATCGCCGAGCTGTCTGCGTAAGCGACGCATGCGCGTGCTGCTCGGCGCGTTCGGCGACCCCGGCCACGCGTTCCCGATGATCGCCCTCGGCCGCGCGCTGGTGGCGCGCGAGCATGACGTGACGCTGCAGACGTGGCGGCGCTGGGAGCGGCACGTGCGTGAGGAGGGCATGCGCTTCGCGCCGGCGCCGGAGTACACGGTGTTCCCGTCGGGAGGCCCGGGCTCTGCGCCCCTTGACTTCTATGAGGCGGTGGTGCACGCGACGAGCGACACGCTGCCGCTGGTGCGCGAGCTGCGCCCGGACGTGGCGGTCGCGGACATCCTCACGCTGGCACCGGCGCTGGCGGCGGAGATCGCGGGCGTGCCGCGCGCGACTTTGATCCCGCACGTGCACCCGCACGGCCTGCGTGACTTCCCGATCTATTCGCTCGGCGCGCGCCTGCCGCGGACGGCCGCGGGGCGCGCGTTTTGGCGCGCTGCCCACCCGCTGGTGGAGCGCGGCCTCGAGCGCGGGCGGGTCGAGCTGAACGCGACGCGCGCACGCGTGGGGCTGCAAGCGCTGGACTACGTGCACGGCGGCATCAGCCGCGAGCTGGCGCTCGTGGCGACGTTCCCGCAGCTCGAGTACCCGCGCCCGGAAGGCGGCGATCGGAGCTCCGCGACCGATGACGGACGGGGACCCCGTCGGCAGGGGCCCCGTCGGCAGGGACCCCGTCGGCAGGGGCCACGTGGGCAGGGGCCACGTGGGCAGGGGCCAAGCGGCTGGGGATTGAACGCGCACGTAGTGGGCCCGCTGATGTGGGAGCCGCCGGCGCGCGAGGTGCCGCTGCCGCGCGGCCGCGCAGGCGTAGGGGCCGCGGGGGGACGGGTCGCGGCGCTTGCGCATACGGGCGCCGGGGCGGACGCCGCGGGAACAGACGCGCCGCTTGTGCTGATCGCGCCGTCGACCGCCCAGGACGCCGAGCACGCGCTGCTGCGCGCGGCGTTGCGCGGCTTGGCACGCGCGCCGGTGAGGGTGCTGGCGACGTACAACCGCCGGCTGCCGCAGCGCGCACTGCGAGTGCCGGAGAACGCGAGCGTGGTCGACTGGGTGTCGTACTCGCGCACGATGCCGCACTGCGACGTGGTCGTGTGCCACGCCGGCCACGGCACGCTCGTGCGCGCGCTGTCGTGCGGCTGCGCAGTCGTCGCGTGCCCGGCGGTGGGCGACATGAGCGAGAACGCCGCGCGCGTGGACTGGGCGGGCGCAGGCGTTCGGGTGCCGCGGCGGTTCCTCTCGCCGCGCACGCTGCGCCTGGCGGTCGACCGCGCGCTCGCCGATCCGGCGATCCGGACGCGCGCGCAGGATCTCGCTTCGTGGGCGCGGGCGCACGACGCGGGAACACGCGCGGCGATGCTCGTGGAGCGGCTTGCGAGCCAGTAGAGAGCTCCGGGGGTGGGACTCACGCGCTACAACAACGCTGCGCCAGGACTACCGGCTTAGCAACGAGAGCGCGCAGGGGCAGCCTCCCGAAGCTGGCTCATCGTGAACAGCAGTCGAAGCCTCACCGCAACCGTGGCGAGGTTTATCGCGCCTGCCAGCCTCCCGGTCGATCACGCAGAGAACGTCCGACACGAGCGCTTCATGCTCGCGTAGCGCGCGGCAGGGCTCGATGACCTGCCCCCGGAGGTCACTACGTCCTCGACCACGACGACATGCCGGCCGGCACGTCGCCGCCCTCCGCGCGAGTCGGCGCGTTCCGTACTCCTTGCGCTGCTTGCGCACAAAGAGCGTCGGCAGATCTACTTGGGAGAGGGCGACCGCCAGCGGCACGCGCCACCAAGCTCTAATGCCATCGTCGAACGAGCGTCTGGCCTCTCCTGTCGGGCAGCCGAGGCCAACATGGGCGCGCGCTTTCAGCGATCTTGCAAAGGCACCATGACGCCGACACTACTCCATGTTCGCAGGCTGGTTCGCGCTCGGCGGGGTGGTGCTCGGCGTCGTGCTCAATGGATTCTCGGCGTGGGTGATGGATCGCAACGCCCTGACTTCTAGCGTCCGCGTGGCAGCGCTGCTTGTCACTGAGGAGCTGGCTAAATCATTGGGCTCTCTGAAAGCACTGCGTCGCGAGCGAGTTTGGGGGGCACTGAATCAAAGCCATGACTTCGGGATGCGGCAAGCATGGGAGCAAAATCGTGCAATCCTGGGTCACAGTCTGAGTCCTGAGCGCTACGTGACTATCGCGGCGGCCTATACAGGTCTCGCTGGCGCCGTCGATCGTGCGCTACAGGTTCCCCCTCAACAGAAGGTTTCAGACGAGGAGAATGAGCTGCTCGGAAGCACATACTTTGCGATTGGCCAAGCGATTGCGGAGCTTGACCGATTCATCAGCCGACCGTCACGCTTGATGCCGCTGGCTCGTTGGCATTGGACTTTCGAGCGGGACGTTCCCGCGAAAATCATGCGGTTGGCCTACGCTGACACTGAAATTGAAGCGTTCATAGCCGACTTCACAGGTAGTCCCATGGCAACGCCGACGGAGGATAGAGATATGCCAGTAAGTAACAAGGCCCCTGACACCGCGAGCTCGACCGTGGCTGCCAAGAAGCCGACGCGGCGCTCTACCGCCAAGAAGCCGCAGCACCGTCGTGGAGCATGTCCCGCGCGGCGTAGAAATTGAGGTGGCGGTCCTCCCGCCCTCGTCCGCTGCCGTTGGCAGCGTGTAGGGCGACTGAAGTCCATTCGCCGGGGTTGACGCTCCGGCACGAAGACAGGAGAACCGCTATGAAGA
>DATJTT010000044.1:0-51098 GCA_035503075.1 Solirubrobacteraceae bacterium | reverse complement strand
GAGCGCCTTGCCGAGCTGCACGAGCGTGCGGATCAACGTCTCGCCCTCCTTGTTGTGGCTCAGCCCGGCGATGAACGAGCGGTCGATCTTGAGCGCGTCGACGGGGAAGCGCTGCAGGTGCGCGAGCGAGGAGTAGCCGGTACCGAAGTCGTCGATCGCGATCCGCACGCCGAGCGCCTTGACCGCGGCGAGCCTGGCCGTCGTCTCCTCGACGTCGCGCATGAGCGTCGTCTCGGTGATCTCGATCGTCAGCGCAGAGGCCTCCAGGCCGCTGCTCGCGAGCGCGACCTCGATGTCCGCGAGCAGGTCATCGCTGTCCAGCTGGCGCGCGGACACGTTGACGGCCATCGCGATCGGGTAGCCAGCCCAGCGCCACGTGGCGGCCTGGCGGCAGGCCTCGCGCAGGACCCAGCGGCCGACCTCGCTGATCACGCCCGTCTCCTCGAGCAGCGGGATGAACGCATCGGGCTGGACGATCCCGCGCGTGGGATGGCGCCAGCGCAACAGCGCCTCAACGCCCGTCGGCATCATGTCGCTGAGCGTGAACGTCGGCTGATACACCAAGAAGAACTCGTCTTTTGCGAGCGCTTCGCGCAGGTCCATGTCGAGCTCCATACGGCTCTGGACTGCGTCCTCCATGCCGCTCTCGAAGACCGCGTAGCGGTTCTTGCCGTCCCACTTGGCTCGGTACATCGCGATGTCGGCGTCGCGCAGCAGCTCCTCCGCCGACGTCCGCGTGCCGGCGGCGATGCCGATGCTCGCCGTGACCGTTACGCGCGTCTCGCCGTCCTCGCCGAGCGTGAACGGATGTCCGAGCGCGTCGAGCACTCGCTCGGCGACGAGCTCGGGGCCGACCGCCAGCGAGAGCTCCTCGGCGATCACGACGAACTCGTCACCCCCCAGGCGCCCGATCGCGTCGACCTGGCGCACGACCGTTTCGAGCCTGGCGGCGACCGCACGCAGGAGCTCGTCGCCGATGCCGTGCCCCAGCGTGTCGTTGATGCTCTTGAAGTTGTCGACGTCGATGAACAGCGCGGCGACCGGCGCCTGCGTGCGGGTGCAGCGCGCGAGCATCTGCTCGACGCGGTCGAGGATCAGCGTGCGGTTCGGCAGCCCGGTGAGGGGATCGTGAGTCGCGAGGAACGCGAGCTCCTCCTCGCGCCGCTTCAGCTCCTCGTCCACGCGCTGGCGCTCGCTCTCGAAGCATTCGCACATCCGCAGCAGGTTGAACTCGACGCTCAGCTGCACCATGCTGAGCGCCTGCGCGAGCGCGAGCCCCGGGCTGTCCAGCCGCTCGGCGCAGTCGCGCAGCACCTCGACCATCACGTTGCGCCACCACAGCGAGCGTCTGGTGACCTCGTTGAGCGACGCCGCGCGGCGGGCGGCGAGCTCGCCGAAGATCTTCGAGCTTTCGTGCGCCGCCTCGTTGGTGACCTCCAGGCCCTCGCCCGCGATCCAGCGCCCGACGGCGCTCGTCGAAGCTACGCAGATCCGCTCGAACTTCTCCTGAACGAGCGCATCGACGATCTCGCCCGACTCGACCGTGCGCGCGACCGTCTCGCTCAGGATCTCATCGGCGCGCGCCAGCAGCGACTCGCCAAGCGCGCGCAACTCCTCGCTAGGCTGCTCGGATAGAGCGCGCGGCGGGGCCGGCACGCGGATCTCACCCCGCGCTTGGCTGGTGCGCTGGTCCGCCATGTCGATCTACGGCATCGGCTCGCGGGCGGCGTTCCTGAAGCTGCGTGGAACGCGTTGCGCTCGTTGCGCTCGCTTAGAGCGAGGTTTGCGTCGCGGACGGCGGGGCGGCCGTCCACGGGCATCACGCCCCACGAAGACGGCGCCGGTCGCGCCCGGGCACCGGGCCCGCCGAGTGGGCCGCTCCGAGCGATCGGCGCCGGCACGCGCGACGCCCCGCGGCTGGCCGAGCCCCGCCGCCGGCGCGTGGGAGGCCGGCGCCGGCCTGGCTACTCGGCGTGCGCCTCGGGGCTGTCGGCGCCGTCTTGCCCGTCCGAGGCCAGGCGCATGACGAAGGTGAGCGTCGCGGCGCCCACGCCGAACATCGCGATCACGGCGAGCACCAGCAGGACGACGCTTTCCGCGGCGCATGCGGCGGCGATGAGGCCGACCGGGATCGCGATGCCGACGACGCCGACCGCGAGCGGCATGGTCTCCAGCGCGCCTGCGACGGGGCTCTGGTCGCTGCCTTCATTCGCCATCTCGATCTCCTCAGGGACGGTTGCCGTGCCGCGATGAATGCTACTGGCCGCAAGGCCGGGGGCAATCGGCGGCAACTACGGACCGGAGCGGTGGTTTCGCCGTCGCCGATCGAGGCGCGTCAGTCGGCCCATGAGCGCGTCGTGTTCCTCGGTAGCACGCTCGATCTGCTCGAGGGTGAGGTCGGTGCGGCGATCTTCGACCATCGCCTGCAACGCCCCGCGGATCGTCGATGCCCACCGTCGCCTGGGCACGGCCACCTGCCTGGATCTCGCGTCGAACCGCGTCCATTCCAGCTCCACCGGCGGCACGCGTGCCGCCGGGGCGTCGGCCGGCAACGGCGCCCCCGACCCGTAGACAGTGATCTGCGCCCTCCAGCCATGCGGGCACAGCTCGCCCATCACGGCGAGCGCCTGCCACTGATCGACGACGCGCTTGGGCCGAGCACGCCGGCGTTGATGCCTGAAGATCAGCGCGCACGCCACCGCCAGGGCCGCGATCACAGACACGATCACGACCGTTTCGAGGAGCGGCGCGGAGCTGCTGCCCCACCGGAAGGCCTTCGGGTCGAAGGCGGCGAACAAGGCGCTCACGGCAGTCCCCCGGAGTGCCGTCGTCGGCTTGAGAAAACATGCAGCCCGCTCGCTCTCATCGCCCAAGCGTAGCCGCGCTGCCAGCTCATTGCGCGTCCTGCCGCAAAGGACTAGGATCGACCGTATCACCTATCCAAAGGGGGACCGTGGGGGTTGGTGCAGCTAACTCGTCGACGCGAAGCCGTGCGCTGACGGTCCTCGGCGTCGCGATCAGCCTCGTCCTTCTCGGGGCCGTGCCGAGCAGGGCGGCCGCGAGCGGATTCAAGTGGCTATGCAACCCGCAGAGCCAGACGCCGACCGGAGCGGAAACCGCTGCGCAAGCGGACCCGTGCCTGGAATCCCGGACGGCCACCGTGATCACCTACTCCGGCACCAAACGGAAGAAGTCGATCGAACCCGAAGCGCCGTCGAACGGTGCGCCGATCGACTGCTTCTACCTCTATCCGACGGTCAACGACGAAGACAGGGAAAACGCCGACCCCGAAAAGGTCGGCGAACCGGAAAAGCTGGTAGCTCGAGAGCAGGCCTCCCGCTTCTCGCAGGTTTGCGACGTCTACGCCCCCATCTACCCACAGGTCACCCTCAACGCCAAGCATCCCCTGCTATACGCCGGCGTCGCATACGAAGGAGCGAAGGTCGCCTTCGAACAGTTCATCGAACAGTACGACGACGGGCGCGGCTTCGTCCTCATAGGACACTCGCAGGGCGCCGCGGTGCTCAAGGCGATCATCCACCAGTACATCGAAGAACACCCGGAATTGCTCGACAAAATGGTCTCGGCCCTGATCCTCGGCGGCCAGGTCGAAGTCCCGAAAGGGAAGCTCGTCGGGGGGTCCTTCGACGACGTCCCGGCGTGCCAGAGCGCAGGTCAGATCCAGTGCGTGATCGCCTACTCCTCGTTCATGACCGAACCGCCCGAAAAGTCGCTGTTCGTGCGTGCGTTCTGGAGCCCCGAGTGGGAAGTGCTGTGCGTCAACCCGACGATCGCCAGCCAGGACGGCTCGGAAGGGCCGCTCTACCCCTACACCCCGACGACGTCGATGCCGGGGGAGAAGAAGTACGGCCGGCCGGCGCCCAAAGCCACGACCCCGTGGATCGCCGAGCCGGGCCTCGGGACGGCTCGCTGCGAAGACCGCAACGAAGCCTCCTGGCTACAGGTGAACCTCGTGGAAATGCCGGCAAGCGTCAGGGCCAAGCGACAAAAAGACCACGAATTGCCCGAAGAAGAAGGGCCCGAAGAAAAAGGGTATTACTGGGGCCTGCACCGATACGACGTCAACGAGGCGCTCGGCAACCTCGTGGGCGCCGTAGAACAGCAGGAGAACACGTATCTGGACGAAGGCTGATCCGAGCGCGCGGCGCGCGACTTAGCAGCTCTGTGCACCACGCGCGGTGGCGCTCGATCGCGGTCCGAGCCGCCGCTCGGCATGGCGGGATCGAGCGCCGCCCGAATGTGTAACGGCGCATCACCAGTTTGCGTATAATGGGCGGCGCGGAGGCTGGGTACGAGCCTCCGCGGATGGAGCCTGCAAGACAAACGGTCCTGAGGAGGAGAATGCCATGAGCCATGCGGTGAGACCACGGTGGGTGCCGAGTGTCCGCCTGTCGGCCGTTGTAGCGGTGTCGGCGCTGATGCTGACGATGCTGCTCGCGTCTGGTGCGCGAGCGGCGGTGCCACCCGAAAAGGATCCCTTCTACGCCTACACCGGCACGACGCCGCTCGCCGATATCGCGCCGGGTACGGTCCTGAAGACGCGCACGGAGCTCTACCACGTCGCGGGCATCGCGCTGCCGATCACGGCGGTGCAGCTGCTGTACCGCACCACGAGCCAGCTCGGCCAGCCGACGGTCAACGTGACCTCGGTGCTGCTGCCGCTACTGCGCCTCGGTCCGCCGACGGTGATCTCCTACCAGTCCGCGTATGACTCGCTGACGACCGAAGACGATCCGTCGTACGCGATCTCGGGCGGCCCGGTGACGCTGGGAAGCCTGCTCCCGAACCTCGAATCTGTCCTGATCGCGCCGGCGCTGCTCGCCGGCGACGCCGTCGTCGTCCCCGACACCGAGGGCGAGAGGGCCGACTTCGCCGCTGGCCCCGAATACGGGTACAACACGCTCGACTCCCTGCGCGCCGCGGTCAGCTCGTCGGCGACCGGTCTGGCGGGCGCGAAGAAGATCGGCTTGATCGGCTACTCCGGCGGCGCGATCGCCACGGAGTGGGCGGCGGAACTGGCGCCGACGTATGCGCCCGAAATCAACTCGAAAATCGTCGGTGCGGCATTCGGCGGCACGCTCGTGGACCCGATCCACAACCTGCGCTACACCGAAGGCAGCACGATCTGGGCGGGGGTGATCCCGATGGCGTTGATCGGGCTCGCGCGATCCTTCCACGAAGAAACCATAATCCCCCCATATCTGACCGAATACGGCTTGGAGCTGTTCAACAAGCTCCAGAAGGCGTCGATCCTCGAAGTGCTCGGTGAGTACCCGGGGTTGACGTGGTCGCAGCTCGTCAAGCCTGCGTACCCGACCGCGGAAAGCATCCCGGCGATCGTCAAGGACGCAAACGACCTCATCATGGGCACCCACGGGACCCCGACCGTGCCGCTGTTCATCGGGCAGGGAGCCGGCGGGGAACTCGAAGGCACGCCGGGCGACAAGCCGGGCATCGGCAGGGGCGACGGTGTGATGATCGCCGGCGACGTGCGCACGCTGGCGCGCGAGTACTGCAGCCGTGGCGTGAAGGTGCAGTACTCCGAATATGAAGACCTCAGCCATATCCTCGCCGCGGTGCCATGGCTCGTGGAAGCGACGGCCTGGATGGTGGGACGCGTCGATGGTGTGGCCGCGCCGCAGGACTGTGCGAGCATCGCTGTGGGCAACTCGCTGGAACCGGTTTCATAGGCGGCCTGCGAGCTGGGGTGGGCGGCGTGGCGGATGCCGCGCCGCCTCACGCCCTTCCCAAGCCCACGGACGTCGGCAGGCGTGACGGAGTGCTCGAACCTGGGCGCTTGCTTGCGCTCAGGAGGGGCGCGCTTCGGCCGCCGCCGGAATAGCGGACACGGTCGGGTCCGTGCTTCCGTTGTTGGCCGAGCGCTTCATCCCGATCGCGCGACGGGCGCCCTGGGAGAGCAGCATCGCGCTTTCAGCCAACTCACGGACGGTCTCGGGGGTCGCGTCCACGAGTCGATCGCCGCGCGCGATCTGCGCCACGTCACGCGACCCATTCGATCGATGCAGGCCGTTTTCCATGCCCTGAGGGTATCTCATGTCGCGGGCTTGCTCGCGTGTTCGATGCGTGTCGCGAGGAGCCGCGCAAGCGGCTCGATGTCCCCGTCGGGCGAGAAGAGGGCCGGTGCGACGGCATCGTCGTGGTCGGTCATGTCCGCGTCCTGCGCGAATTCGACAGCGGGTAGTCCCAACGACCACAGTGCGGCCGAGAGCGCAACAAAGCCAGCGCGGTGGTTCCCGTCAGTAAAGGGATGCACGCGCAGACCCCGCACGCTTCAAGGAGCGCCTGACCGCCCTCCAAGCCCAAGACCAGACACTCGCACGCGAACTCGCCGCAGACACGCCCACAACGCCCGACACGGCCGCGCTGCACGTCGTCGCCGACCAGCTCGACCGCGTCATCGCCACCGGCGACACCGACCAAGCCAAAGCCCTGCTACGCATCCTCATCGCCGAGCTGCGCGTCAACAGTCGCGCCGAAATCCTGCCCACCTACCGCCTCGGCGCACCCACGGTTTGCGCACAGACAAGTTCAGTGGGCGATCCTGGACTCGAACCAGGGACCTCTTCCTTATCAGAGAAGCGCTCTAACCGGCTGAGCTAATCGCCCGCGAGTGCGATTCTACGCCACCGCGCCCGGCCGAAGGCGGCGGGCGAGCTCGAGCGCCTCCTCGGGGCCGGCAAACGAAAGCAGCGCGCTGTAGCGCCCGTCGCGGGTGGGCCGGACGTGGACGTCCGCCCCGAGCGCTGCGCCCAGCGTCGCGGCGATCTGCTGCGCTGCGTGCGCCTGATCGGGGTGTGCCTGCTCCCGCGCGCTGAGCGTGCCCGCCCGCGGGGTCTCGTTGCTCTCCCGCGCTCGCGCTTCGGTGATCCGCACCGACCATTCGCCCTCTGCGGCCGCGCGCGCCAGCCTGCGCCGCTGCCCATGGTCGCGAGCGAGCAACAGCGCGCGCCCGTGGCCCTCGGTCAACGCGCCCTTCTGGAGCAGCTCGATCGCCTCGTCCGGCAGGTCGAGCAGGCGCACCAGGTTGCTGACCGCCACGCGGCCGCGTCCCACGCGCCGCCCGACCTCCTCGCGGCTCAGCCCGAGCTCCTCGACCAGCGCCGCGCACGCGTGCGCCTCCTCGATCGGGTTGAGGTCCTCGCGCGCCATGTTCTCGACGAGCGCCGCCTCGAGCGCCTGGGCGTCCTCGCGGGCACGTACGATCGCCGGGATCCTCTCCAGGCCGGCGATGCGCGCCGCGCGCCAGCGCCGCTCGCCCGCGACCAGCTCGAAGCGCCCGCCGGGCTTCGGCCGCACGAGCACCGGCTGCAGCACCCCGTGCTCCTCGAGCGAGCCCGCGAGCGCCTGCAACGAGTCCTCGTCGAAGCGCCGCCGCGGCTGCTCGGGGTTGGGCGCGATCAGCTCGACCGACAGCTCGCGCAGCTGCTCCTCGTCCGGCTGCGGGCCCTCGGCGGACACCGACAGGATCGCGCCGAGGCCCCTGCCGATTCCCGGTCTTGGCTTAGCCACGGGCTGCGACCTCCTTCGCAAGCTCGAAGTACGCCTCCGCGCCGGCGCTGTGCGGGTCGTGGTGGGTGACCGGCAGGCCGTAGCTGGGCGCCTCCCCTACGCGCACGTTGCGGGGGATCACGGTGTCGAACACCAGCTCGGGGAAGTGCGAGCGAACTTCGCGCTCGACGTCCTGCCCGAGACGCGTGCGGCCGTCGTGCATCGTCAGCAGCATCCCCGCCACAGTCAGCCCCGGATTGAGCTCTCGCTGCACCAGCGCCAGCGTGTCGAGCAGCCCGGCCAGCCCCTCGAGCGCGAAGTACTCCGTCTGCACGGGCACTATCACCCTGTCCGCCGCCACCAGCGCCGCAACCGTCAACGGCCCGAGCGACGGCGGGCAGTCGAGCAGGATGTAGCGGAAGCTGTCGCGCACCGGCTCGAGGCACTCGCGCAGGCGCAGCTCATACCCCTCGAGCCGGGGCAGCTCGATGTTCGCGGCCGCGAGACCCGGACCCGCCGGCAAGGCCAGCAGTCCCGCGATCGGCGAGTCGCTCAACGCCTCCTGCGCGCTCGCCTCGCCCGCCAGGACCTCGTAGAGCCCCGGTGTCCGCGTGCGCTCGATCCCCAGCCCGACCGTCGCGTTCGCTTGTGGATCGACGTCCACGAGCAGGGTCGCGTAGCCCGCCTCCGCGATGCACGCCGCCACGTTCACCGCCGTCGTCGTCTTGCCCACGCCGCCCTTCTGGTTGGCGATCGCGTAAACCGTGCCCACGGCGCCCACGCTAGCGCCGATCGATCTGAAGTGGCTGCTCCCCGGGCCCGAGAGCCCTGCGGCGTTGCGCTCGAACCGCCGATTCAGCCCGCGAGCGGGCGCTTTCGCGCCATCCCCGCCCTGCGTGGGAATCGCGCAGGCGTGGCACGGTCCTTCGTGAATACGTGCAGATGCCGGTCGCTTGCCCCCTCGAATGGCACGACACGCAGCAGCCGCGTCGGCCGTAGTCCAAGTAGCGCCGCCGCGCGCTCGCCGGCGCGCTCGGCCTCTCGGTCCCTGCGCCCGCGCCAGTCGACCAGCGCGCCCCCCATGCGCAACAGCGGCGCGGCGTACTCGAGCACCACCGGCTGGGGCGCGAGCGCACGCGCGAGCACGACGTCGTTGCCGGTCGCACCCTCGCGCCACTCCTCCGCTCGCGCCCAAACGACGCTCGCATTCTCGATGCCCGCCGCGGCGCACGCGCGGCGCAGGAACTCGCACTTGCGTCGCTGGCTCTCCACCAGGTTGACGTGTGCCAGAGGCAACGCGATCGCGAGCGCCGCGCCTGGGAAGCCGGCGCCACTGCCCAAATCGGCGATTCTCCGCGCGTCTCTCACCACCGCGAGCTCCAGTGCCACGAGCGAGTCGGCTACGTGCGCGTCTCGTGCCAGGTTCACGGCGCGGATCGCGCTCGGGGCATGCTCGTCGGCCTCGAGCGCCGCCAGCAGCAACTCGACCTGGCGCTCCTGTGCCGGCGTCAGCACTGCGCCGCTCGAGTCCCGCTCCTCACGCGCTCGTCGCATCGCCGGTTTCGCGGATGTTTCCCGTGAAACATCGGGCCATCCCACGTCATGCGCCAGCACGGATGTTTCCCGTGAAACATCGCCACGAGCCGACCCTGGGTCAGTCGGGGTGCGGACTGATGACCAGGAAGCGCTCCGGCTCCTCGCCCTCGCTATGCGTCTCCACGTCGCCGCGCCCGCGCAGGTACTCGTGCACGATCCGCCGCTCGAACGGAGGCAGCGGGTCCAGCTCGACGGGCTTGCCCGAGCTCAGCGCGCGATCCGCCGCCTCATCGGCCTCGGTGCGCAGCGTCTCGGCGCGGCGCTCGCGATAGCCGTTGGCGTCGATCACGACGCGCACGCTCGACGGGCCGTCGGGGAAGACGATCCGCTGCGCCAGATGCTGCACGGCGTCGATCGTCTGGCCCCTACGTCCGATGAACAAGCCGACGTCATCCCCCTCCACCCGGCCCGCGAGCACGCCGTCGCGCTCATCCACCTCGACATCCACGTCCAGACGCAGGCTGTCTGCGATCTCTTCGAGCAGCTCTTCCAGGGCCTCAGCGGGCTCGAGCTCCTCGTTTTGAGGATCCGGCTTGCGATCGTCCAATCCGCTCATCGTCTCCTGCCAGAGCGTTTCTTCTTCTTGCGCGGCGGTCGGGGCGGCGGGGCGGCGGGGACCCCGCCGGGCGCACTCGCGACCTCGGCCTTCGGCGCGCTCGACGCGCCGCCCGCGGCCTCGACGATCGCTTGGCGCAGCGAGCCCTTGGGTTTCCCGTTGGGCGACTTCACCGGCCTCGGTGGCGGCGGCAACCGACGTCGGATGATGTACTGCTGGCCGATCGTCCACAGGTTCGTGGTGATCCAGTACACGAGCAGGCCGGCCGGGTAGCGGTACAAAATCACCACGAACACGACCGGCAGCAGCAGGAACGCCCACCGCTGGCTCGGGTCGGCCGTCGCGGTCGCGATGAACGTCGAGGCGAGCTGCGAGCCGACGTACAGCACGATCAGGACCACCAGTGCGACCCCGGTCGCCTTGGCGGTGATGTCCGGCAGGAACAGGAACTTAGCCGAGTGTGGCGCGACCGTGTTGCAGACCGTCTGTTCGACGAATTTGCCCGGCAGGTGGGCGACGGTGCTGATGTGTGACGCCGCCTTGTACTTCGCCGCCAGCCCCCCCTTCCCGGCGCTTGCGTGCGCGTTGTAGTAGCTGACGAGCTGCGGGCCGCAGATGTGCTTCTTGAGGTCCGTGCGCAGCATGTAGAACAGCGAGATGAACACCGGCAGCTGCAGCAAGAGCGGCAGGCACGATGCCAAAGGATTGATTCCTTTCTCTTTGTAGAACTTCATCAGCTCCTGCTGCTGGCGCTGCTTGTCCTCCTTGTACTTCTCTTTGAGCGCCTGCATCTCCGGAGCAAGGCGCTGCATCTCCTGCATCGACTTCAGCTGCTTGTAGGTCAGCGGCACGAGGATCGCCCGGATCAGCACCGTCAGGCCGACGATCGCAAGGCCCCAGCTTCCGCTCACGATGTGGCCATGGATGAAGACCATGACTTCTTCGAAGACGCTGATCAGCGGCGAGAACGCGTCCTGGATCACGTTGGCGAGGATTGGCATGCTCTACTCGGTCTCGGCGCTCGTCTTGATCGGCACGTCGTTTGGGGCCTGCTGCACTGCGATCGTGGACTGCACGCGCGCCCGCAGGCGCTCAGCCGCCATGGTCGGGGCCCAGCACCCGCCCGGTCCTGAACACTCGTTGGGCCGCAACGGGATCGTATCCACCGTGGCTCAACGGGTTGCACCTCAGCAGGCGCCAGCCCGCGAGCACCAGACCCCTAAGTATGCCGTACTCCCGGATCGCCTCGAGCGCGTAGCGCGAGCACGTCGGCTCGTACTTGCAGCGCCTGGGGATCGCCGGTGAGATCAGGCGCTGGTACAGCACGATCGGCGTGACGATGGCCATCCGCGCGATCGGCGCGCCGCGTTCCCGCCTTCCCAGCCGAGAGCTGCTCGCGGGCGCGTCGCTCATCGCGCTGCATCCGTCTCAGCCGTGCCCGGCGCGGACGCCCGCAACCCCGCCTTTGCGATCAGCTCCGTGAGCGACGCATCGACCCCGGCCAAGCCCTCGCGCTCCGCGAGCTCGCCCGCCGGCGGGCGAGCTACGACGACGATGTCCTGCCCGGGCGCGAGCTCGGCCTGGGCCCGCGCGAAGGCTTCGCGCAGCAGCCGCTTCAATCGGTTGCGCTGCACCGCGCCGCCGACCTTGCGCGAGACCGACACGCCCAGCCGCGGTCGCGGCGCTGTCGCGTTCGGGAAGCTGTAGAGAACTAGGTGGCGATTGGCCGTCGAGCGCCCGTGGCGGTACACGCGCTCGAACTCCGCGCTGCGCGACAGCCGCCCACGCCGTGCCGGCCGCGAGCTCATTGCGCCTGCGCCGGCGTGCGGCTCGCCACTACCGGGCCCCTCAGGCGGACAGCCGCTTGCGCCCCTTGCTGCGGCGCCGCTTCAACGTCAGGCGCCCCGCGCGGGATGCCATACGGGCACGAAAGCCGTGTGCGCGGGCACGCTTGCGCTTCTTGGGCTGATACGTGCGCTTCATCGCCGCACGCAGTATAGGCGCGCCGGCGCGCGCGAAAGCCGGCAGCCGATTTTTCTCGCCAAATGCGGGCAGCCGCGCGGAGCGCCTGCAGGCGTTGGATATAGTCGCCCGACCGGGCCCCCGGCCCTCCTTCGAATAGCCGCACCACCGTCCCTTGAGAGGAGCGGACCAGCGCTGCCGTGAGTCATGAGCTCGATCAGATGTGGTCGCAGGTGCAACGCCAGCTTGCGCTCGTGGTCGACGAGACGATCTACCGAATCTGGCTCGAGCCATTGCGGCCACTCGAGCTCGACGGGCGCAAGCTCCTCCTCCAAGCTCCTGACCAAGCCTGCCGCTGGACCCGCGAGCGCTTCGGCAACGTGATCCAGGCGAGCGTCGAGCTCGTCCTCGGCGCCGACGCCGCGGTCGAGCTCGTGCCAAGCGGCGACAGCGGCCAGCGAGCCGGCCTTCGCGAGCCCGCCGCCCCTCCCGGGGATGCTGGCGCTCCGCACGGGCCCCCCCAGGAGCCGGCGCGGACGCATCACGCCCGCCGTCCGGATCAGCTCAGCAACCCCAAGCTCACCTTCGACCAGTTCGTCATCGGCGACAGCAACCGGCTCGCGCACGCCGCCGCGCTGGCCGTAGCCGAGATGCCCGCGCACGCTTACAACCCGCTGTTCGTCTGCGGTCCCCCGGGCGTCGGCAAGACGCACCTGCTCAGCGCGATCGCCAACCTCCTGCTCACCCACAACCCCGGCCTCACCGTGCGCACGACAACCGGCGAGTCCTTCACCAACGAGTTCCTCACCGCGCTCGCCGGCGGACGCGCCGACTCCTTCAAGCTGCGCTTCCGCGACGTCGACGTACTGCTGCTCGACGACGTCCAGTTCCTCGAGCGCAAGACGCGCACCGAGGAGGAGTTCTTCCACACGTTCAACGCCCTGCACGGCAGCGGGCGCCAGCTGGTGCTCAGCTCCGATCGCCCACCCAGTGATCTGCAAGCGCTCGAGGACCGCCTGCGGGAGCGCTTCCAGGCCGGTCTCGTCGCAGACATCGCGCCCCCGGACCTCGCCACGCGCGTGGCGATTCTGCGCAAGCGAGTCCAGCACGACGGAGTCGAGCTGCACGACGACGGTGCGCTGGCCCTGATCGCAGAACGCGTGCGGGCCGACGTGCGGGCCCTCGAGGGCGCCCTCATCCGCGTCGTCGCCTACGGCTCGCTGACCGGACGGCCGCTCACCGCCCGGCTCACCCGAGAGGTGCTCGACAGCCTCTACCCGAACGCCCCGGCAGGTCCCCCCGCTCGCACCGTGGCCGAGATCCAAGCCGCCACTTGCCAGCTCTTCGGGATCACGCACACCGAGCTCGTCTCCGCGGCGCGCTCCGGGCACATCGCCTGGCCACGCCAACTGGCGATGTACCTCGCCCGCGAGCTCACCACCGACTCGCTTCCCGCCATCGGCCGGCAGTTCGGCGGGCGTGACCACACCACCGTGCTTCACGCCTGGCGGCGCGCCACCGCGCGACTGGCTACCGACGAGCGCACCCGGGAGGCTGTGGAGAAGCTCCGCAACGCCCTCACGGCCGGCACGCCGACCACCCACCGCGACTCCCACGACCGGCCGTCCTGAGAGACTTCCACGACCCCCATCCACAGCCTCGTCCACAGCCACACCCAGGCTTTTCGCCGCCACAAGCCATATCCACACACTCAACAGGCCCTACTACGCCCTACTGAAGAGTCCGTATCCATGAAGCTTTCGATTTCGACCGCAGACCTGCTCGCGCAGCTACAGACGACCAGCCGCGTGGCCGCTTCGCGCACCGCCGTGCAGGCGCTCTCCGGGGTCATGCTCACGGCTCACTCAGACTCGCGCTCGGAGCTGCTCGCAACCGACATGGAGGTTGGATTGCGCGTGCCGCTCACAGCGGAGGTCTCACGCCCGGGCTCGGTCGTGCTGCCGGCGCGGCTGCTGCTCGACGTCGTCCGTTCTCTGCCGGCGCAGCACCTGACGATCGAGCTCAGAGCCGCCGAGCAGGATGTCGAGCTGATCTCCGGCTCCGCCACGTTTCACCTGCGCACCCTGCGCGCCGAGGACTTCCCCTCGCTGCCTGTCCCAGCCCCCGAGACGCGCGTGTCGCTGCCCGCCGAGGCGTTCGTGCAGACGGTCGCGCGCGTCGCCCGCTCAGCCTCTCGCGATGAGACGCGCCCGGTGCTGACCGGGATCCTGATGTCGGCCTCCGGGCAGCAGCTGCGGATGGTTGCGACGGACTCCTACAGGCTGAGCGTCAAGGAGACCGCGTTGGAGACGCCGCTCGAGGGCAGCCTCGAGGCAAACGTCCCCGCTCGGGCGCTCCAGGAGCTGGTGCGGATCGCACAGCAGGCCAGCCCCGAGTCGCTCTCCGTCAGCGTCGGCCAGAACCAGGCGATCTTCGAGCTCGGCGACGTCGTGCTGTCCTCGCGACTGATCGACGGCCAGTTTCCCAACTATCGCCAGCTGCTGCCCGAGTCGGTCGAGCACGAGCTGCGGCTCGCGAGCGCCGAGGTCGCGGACGTCGTGCGTCGCGTCAGCCTGCTCGCGCAGAAGAACGCGCCGCTGCGCCTCAGCTTCAGCGAGGGCTCGCTCACGGTCTCAGCGCAGACCCCGGACGTGGGCGAGGCGAGCGAGGCGATCCCCGTGTCCTTTCACGGCGAGCCGTTCGAGATCGGCTTCAACCCTGATTTCCTGCGCGACGGCCTCGAGAGCATCGAGACCGACGAGCTCGTGCTGAAGCTGATCAGCCCGCTGCGCCCAGGGCTCATCGAATCGCCCGACACCGGGGACTTCGTCTACCTGATCATGCCCATCCGCCTGAACGTGTGACCCCATGGCCTGCGCCTCCGAGGTACGCGTGCTCGGCGTGCAGCTACGCGACTTTCGCACCTACGCGCGCGCCGAGGCGGCGATCGGCGAGAGCCTGACCGTCGTCCACGGGCCGAACGGCGCCGGCAAGTCCAACCTGCTGGAGGGGCTGTACTTCGGCTGCACCGGGCGCTCGTCGCGAACGCGCAACGAGCGCGAGCTCGTGCGCTTCGGCGCGCGGGCGGCGCGCGTGACGGTCGGCCTGCTCGTCGACGGCCGCGCCCACGAGCTCGGCGTCGGCTTCGGCGTCGAGCCTCCCGCCGCGCAGCTCGTCAAGCGGATGAGCGCCGACGGCGCGCCCGTCGAGCGCCTGCTCGACGTTGAGGCCAGGCCACTGGTGAGCGTCTTTGAGCCCGACCGGCTCGCGCTCGTCAAGGGACCGCCGGCGGTGCGCCGCGCGCACCTCGACCAGGTCGTGGCCGCGATCTGGCCGCCACGGGCCCAGGATCGCAGCCGCTACGCGCGCGCGCTCGCGCAGCGCAACGCCCTGCTCGGGCGGATCCGCGCCGGCCGCGCCTCCGACGCGAGCCTCGAGACCTGGGATCGTGAGCTCGCGGCCAGCGCGCTGGCGCTGCGCGCCAACCGCGAGGCCGCGACCGGACTGCTCGCCGAGCCGTTCGCGAAGCATGCGGCCCAGCTCGGCTGCAACGGCGAGCTGGTGCTCGAGTATCGGCCACGCTCCCGCGCGGCCGACGAGCACGAGTACATGGCCGAGTTGCGCGAGCGCCTGCCCCGCGATCTGGAGCGGGGCTTCTCCGGGCACGGGCCCCACCGCGACGAGCTCGCGCTCGTGCGCGAGCGACGCGAGCTGCGCGTCTACGGCTCGCAGGGAGAACAGCGACTGGCGCTGCTTTCGTTGCTGCTCGCCGAGCGTTCCGTGCTCGCCGAGCAGCGCCGGCGCTCGCCGCTGATGCTGCTCGACGACGTCATGAGCGAGCTCGACGCCGAGCGCCGTGAGCTGCTTGTCGAGGAGCTGCGCCGCGGCGGCCAAAGCGTGATCGCGACGACCGAGCTCGCGCACATCCCGGGCGCCGGCGACGCGAGCGTGACGCGCCTGCGCGTCTCGCCCGGCGCCGTACTTCAGGAGGCGATCGCGGCGTGAGCAGGCGCGCTCCGCGCCCCCTCGCCGTCGCCGTGCAGGAGCTCACCGGCGCGATCGCGCCGGCGGGCACGCTCGCGCGCGTGCAGGAGCTGTGGGATCGCGCGGCCGGCCCCGCGATCGCGGCCGCGGCGCGTCCCACCGGGGAGCGCGACGGTGTCCTCACCGTCAGCTGCGAGGCCGCGGTCTGGGCTCAGGAGCTCGACCTCATGAGCGCCGAGCTGATCGCCCGGCTGAACGGCGCCTTGGGCGCCGAGCGCGTCCGCGAGCTGCGTTGCCGGGTAGCCTGACGGAGCGCTCATTTCCCGCCATTTTGCAGGGATTTAGGCGGCTTTTCGGCCCGGCCGGCGGGACCCTTCGTGCTATCCTGAGAGGTACATCTGATTCGCCCCGGCCGTGGACCTCGCGCCCCGGAATCCGGGGCGTTCTCACGTCATCGGAGGGCCATTGGCAATAGGCAGCAACAGCTCTGAAGAGAGCGCAAAGAAGGGCGGCGTAAACGACCCGTCGATGATCGGCGGCTCCGCCAGCTACGACGCCCAGGACATCACCGTCCTCGAGGGCCTGCAGGCGGTTCGCAAGCGTCCCGGGATGTACATCGGTTCGACCGGGCCGATGGGACTGCACCACCTCGTCTACGAGGTCGTCGACAACTCGGTCGACGAGGCGCTCGCCGGCTTCTGCACGGAAGTCTCCGTCACGATCCATCCGGACAACTCCGTCACGGTCTTCGACAACGGGCGCGGCATCCCGGTGGCGGAAATGGAGAAGGAGGGCAAGCCCGCCGTCGAGGTCGTGCTCACGGTCCTGCATTCCGGCGGCAAGTTCGGCGAGGGCGGCGGCTACAAGGTCTCCGGCGGCCTGCACGGCGTGGGCGTGTCGGTCGTCAACGCCCTGTCCGAGCGCCTGCACGTCGAGATCCGCCGCGACGGCTACGTGTTCTCGCAGGAGTACTCGCGCGGCGCCCCGCAGGGCGAGCTCGTCAAGGGCGAGCAGCTCGCGCCGGGAACGCCCACCAGCAACTCCGTCACGTTCCTCCCCGACGCGGAGATCTTCGAGACGCTCGAGCTCGACTTCCACACGCTCGAGGAGCGCCTGCGCGAGACCGCGTTCCTCACCCGCGGCCTGAAGATCGCGATCGTCGACGAGCGCGGCGAGGGGCACTCGGCCGAGTTCCAGTACGACGGCGGCATCGAGGACTTCGTCTCCTATCTGAACGAGAACAAGGACACCGTCCACCGCAAGGTCGTGTTCTTCGCGGGTGAGTCCGAGGAGGGCGCCGCGGAGGTCGCGATGCAGTGGAACACCTCCTACCAGGAGTCGATCCACTCCTTCGCCAACAACATCTCCACGCGCGAGGGCGGCTCGCACCTCAGCGGCTTTCGCTCTGCGCTGACGCGCACCCTGAACAAGTACGCGCGCGACCACAGCCTGCTCAAGGAGAAAGAGGACAACCTGACGGGCGAGGACGTGCGCGAGGGCCTGACCGCGGTGATCTCGGTCAAGCTCCGCGACCCGCAGTTCGAGGGACAGACCAAGACCAAGCTCGGCAACCCCGGCATGGCCGGCTTCGTCGAGTCGATCGTCAACACCGGTCTGGGGGAGTTCCTCGAGGAGAACCCCAGCGAGGCGCGCGCGGTGATCATGAAGTCCGTGCAGGCCCAGCGCGCGCGTGAGGCGGCGCGCAAGGCGCGCGACCTGACCCGGCGCAAGTCGGCGCTCGAGAACTCGACGCTGCCGGGCAAGCTCGCGGATTGCTCGATCAAAGACCCGGCTCTCGCGGAGCTGTTCGTAGTCGAGGGCGACTCCGCCGGAGGCTCCGCCAAGCAGGGGCGCGACCGCGAAACCCAGGCCGTGCTGCCGCTGCGCGGCAAGATCCTCAACGTCGAGAAGTCGCGCATCGACAAGGTGCTCCAGAACACCGAGATCCAGGCGCTGATCACGGCGATCGGCACGGGCGTGCGCGACGAGTTCAACATCGAGAACGCGCGCTACCACAAGATCGTCGTGATGACCGACGCCGACGTCGACGGCGCCCACATCCGCACGCTCGTGCTCACGCTGCTGTTCCGCGAGATGGAGGAGCTGATCAAGGCGGGGTATGTGTACATCGCCAAGCCGCCGCTGTACAAGCTCAAGCAGGGCTCGCGCGAGCGCTACATCGAGAAGGACTCCGAGCTCGAAGAGATCCTGCTCTCCGACAAGTGGGAGAAGCTCGAGGTCTTCGACCGCCACGGCACGCAGTTCAAGCTCACCGAGACACGCTGGCAGCGCTTCTCCCGGCTGCTCAAGCAGTACGAGGGCTGGTCCTCGGCGCTGCGTGCCGTCCACGGCCACGACGTCGTCCAGTTCCTCGAGGAGTCCTCGCTGCTCGGCGAGCAGGCGCTCAGCGCGCAGGACGCGATCGCGCTGCTCGAACGCCCGAACCTCGACGGCGACACGCACGGCACGGAGCTGCTCGATGTCGATCCGCTCGAGCTGCGCATCCGCGCCGTCGAAGCCAAGAGCGGCTTCGCGCGCGTGCACCGCATCAAGCGCAGCCTGTTCGACGCACAGGAGTACCGTCAGCTCGCCCGCGTCCACGCACAGCTCGTCGAGCTCGCCGGCTTCCCGCCCTTCGAGGTGCGGCTCGGCGACGCACACGAGAGCGCCGCGTCCTTCGAGGCGCTTCACCCCGCCGTCATGGTCGCCGCGCAGAAAGGCGTCAAACTCCAGCGCTTCAAGGGCCTCGGCGAGATGAACGCCGAGCAGCTCGGCGAAACGACCATGGCGCCCGCCACGCGCACGCTGGCCCAGGTCACGCTCGAGGACGCCTTCGCCGCCGACCGGATCTTCTCGATGCTCATGGGCGACCAGGTC
Source organism: Solirubrobacteraceae bacterium (assembly GCA_035503075.1). Classification (GTDB taxonomy): domain Bacteria; phylum Actinomycetota; class Thermoleophilia; order Solirubrobacterales; family Solirubrobacteraceae; genus Palsa-744. The sequence continues at coordinate 32,593 of DATJTT010000044.1, read as the reverse complement.
GAGCCTCGCCGCGAATTCATCGAGGACAACGCCAGGGCGGTGGCCAACCTAGATGTGTAGCCGGGGGGTGAGCGATGGCTACAGCTGACGTGATCAGCGGCGGCAACATCGAACCGCGCGCGCTCGAGGAGGAGATGCGCACGGCCTACCTCGACTACGCCATGTCGGTGATCGTCGGGCGCGCGCTGCCCGACGTCCGTGACGGCCTGAAGCCCGTCCACCGTCGCGTGCTCTACGCGATGAACGAGCTCGGACTGGGGCCCACCCGCTCCTACGCCAAGTGCGCGAAGATCGTCGGCGAGGTGATGGGCAACTATCACCCGCACGGCGACAGCGCCATCTACGACACGCTCGTGCGTCTCGCCCAGGACTTCTCGATGCGCTACGAGCTCGTCGACGGACAGGGCAACTTCGGCTCGATCGACGATGACCCGGCTGCCGCCATGAGATACACGGAGGCGCGTTTGTCCCGGATCTCCACGGAGATGCTGCGCGACCTCGACATGGACACGGTCGACTTCGTCGCCAACTACGACGGCTCGCGACGCGAACCGCTCGTGCTGCCCTCGCGCTTTCCCAACCTGCTCGTCAACGGCTCCTCGGGGATCGCCGTCGGGATGGCGACGAACATCCCGCCACACAACCTGCGCGAGGTGATCGGCGCGACGATCGCCTATATCGAGGACCCGGAAATCGACGTCGCCGGCCTGATGCGCCACGTCAGGGGACCGGACTTCCCGACGGGCGGAATCATCCTCGGGCACGCGGGCGTCAGAGACGCGTATGAGACCGGTCGCGGGCGCGTGCGGGTGCAGGCGCGAGCGCACATCGAGCCGCTCAGCCACGGCAAGGAGGCGATCGTCGTCACCGAGCTGCCGTTCATGGTCAAGAAGGGCGGGGTCGGCAACCTGGAAACCAAAATCGCGGAGCTCGCCGGCGAGAAACGCATCCCCGAGATCTCCGACCTGCGCGACGAGTCCGACAAGCGCGGGATGCGCCTGGTGATCGAGCTCAAGCGCGACGCGATCCCCAAGGTCGTGCTCAACAAGCTCTTCAAGCACACGCCGATGCAGAGCACCTTCGGCGTGAACATGGTCGCGCTCGTCGACAACGTCCCGCGCACGCTCAACCTGCGCGAGGCGATCGCCCACTACGTCGCCCACCAGCGCGAGGTGATCGTGCGCCGCACCAAGCACGAGCTCACCGAGAAGGAGGCCCGCGCGCACATCCTCGAAGGGCTGCTCACCGCGCTCGAGCACCTGGACGAGATCATCGAGCTGATCCGCGGCTCGCGCGACCGCGAAAGCGCCCGCGAGCAGCTGATCGCGCGCTTCGAGCTCAGCGCGATCCAGGCCAGCGCGATCCTCGACCTGCGCCTGTCCCAGCTCACAGCCCTGGAGGCCGACTCGATCAAACAGGAGCACGCCGACGTCACCGAGCGGATCGCAGAGCTGCGCGCGATCCTCGGCGACGAGACGCGCGTGATGGCGGTCATCAAGGAGGAGCTCACCGAGATCTCCGAGCGCTTCGGCGATGAGCGGCGCACCGAGATCAGCCACTCCGAGGACGAGATCGACATCGAGGATCTGATCGCCGACCAGCAGATGGTGATCACGATCACCCACAGCGGCTACGTCAAGTCGCTGCCGCTGGCCACCTACCGCCAGCAGCAGCGCGGCGGGCGCGGCGTCACCGGCATGGACATGAAGGACGGCGACTACATCGAGCACCTGTTCGTGTGCTCCTCCCACGACTACCTGCTGTTCTTCTCCAACCGCGGCAAGGTCTACCGCTCGAAGGTCTACGAGCTGCCCGAGGCGCAGCGCACCGCCAAGGGCCGCGCGCTCGTCAACATCCTGCCCCTGCGCGACGGCGAGCGCATCCAGGCGGTGCTCTCGACCCGCGACTTCTCCGAGACGGAGTTCCTCGTGTTCGCGACTCGCAACGGCACCGTCAAGAAGACGGAGCTCGCGGCCTACAACACGCCGATCAAAGCCGACGGGATCATCGCCATCAACATTCGTGACGACGACGAGCTGCTGGCCGTGCGCGCGGTCGATCCGAACGACGAGATCATCATGGTCTCGCGCGCTGGGCTGGCCGTGCGCTTCGCCGAGTCCGACGTGCGCTCGATGGGGCGCGACACCACGGGAGTTCGCGGCATGGACGTCTCCGCTCGGGACCCCGCCCGCGCCAACAGCGTGATCGCGATGGACGTCGCCCGGGACGACATGGACCTGCTGGTCGTGACCGAGAACGGCTACGGCAAGCGCACGCAGATCGGCCAGTACCGCAAGACCAACCGCGGCGCCAAAGGCGTCAAGACGATCGGCCTGACCGAGCAGAAGGGCGCGCTCGCGGGCGCGCTCGTCGTGCGCGAGCATCAGGAGCTGGTGTTCATCAGCGTCGGCGGCATGGTCCAGCGCACGGGCGTCGCGGGCATCTCCCAGCAGGGCCGCTCGGCCACGGGTGTGCGCGTGATGAACCTCAAGGACGATGACGTCGTGAGCGCCGTCGCGCTCGTCGTGGAGACGGCCGATGACGCCGCGCCGCCCTCGAGCGACGGCCCCGGCCCCGACCAGTAGTCCTCCGCAGTCAACCCATTGGAAAACCACGCGGGGCTGCGGTTAAGCCGGCGGAGTTTCGGCCGAACAACTTCACCTGTCCAGATTCATGGCGTAGGGCTCAGAAAGATCAAGTAGCCGTCCGACACGCTGAGGGTGTCCGCCCCCCGCAAGCTCACAGCAACCGCCCTCACGACCCTCAGCCTGACCCTCCTGGCGGCCGCCGGCCCCCTCAGCGCAGCCGCTAGCCCGAGCTCCGCCGCCGCTCGCGCCCTTGCGCAGCGCGCCTGCACCAAGAGTCCAGCCGGCGCCGCGCGCCGCGGACGTCAGCTCGCGCACCCGTGCGGCTCGCACGCCGGGTCGCGCAAGCCCAAGGCGCGCAAGCCCAAGCCCGCCGCGTCGCATCCTGTGCGCCACTCCAGGACACGCGCTTCACGGCCGGCCGGCGCTCCCGCCGCGACGCCCGCCGAGCCGGCCGTGACGGGCGCGACGAGCACCACCCCCACCGCCCAGGCGTCCGCCGACGAGCACGCGGCGACAATCGCCGCGGTGCTCTCCACCCCGTGTGAGAACACCGAACTGACGCCGGAAGCGGGAAACATCGAAGTGGTGCGCGCGGCCGTCCTGTGCCTGATCAACCGCAAGCGCGCGGAAAACGGCGAGGACCCGCTGAAGACCAGCCCGCAGCTGGAACAGGCAGCCGAAGGCCACTGCCAGGAACTGATCGCAGATGACTACTTCGCGCACGTCTCGCCCAGCGGCGAGACGCCCGTGGAGCGGATCCGCGACACCGGCTACATCCCGAACTCGAACGTCGGCTATGTGATCGGCGAGAACCTCGCGTGGGGCACCTACCAACTCTCGACGCCGCAGGCGATCGTCGCCGCCTGGATCGCCTCTCCGGGTCACCTCGCGAACATCCTCGAATCCCACTACCTCGAAACAGGCATCGGCATCGTCTCCGCGGTGCCCGCGTCACTGGCCCCCGACGCCCCCGGCGCGACCTACGCCCAGGAGTTCGGCGTCATCATCCAGTAGGCAGTCGACGCAGCACCCGATCGTCCCGCGGCGCCTGCCGCCGCCGCCGGCGGGGTCGCCGCCTCGCTCGTCATCCGCTTCCGCTACTCTGGCAAAACCAGAGAAAGGAGGTGGTCCACACGTTGTCTGACAGTTCTTGCGGGACCCTGGAGGTGACCGGCCGGTAGGTCGGGAGGCTGGACCGCCTAGCGGAATCCAACCCGGGACACCCCGAGACGACCGCCGGCCCTGGTCCCTCCGGCAAGGCTCGTGTCGTTCTCGGTCTTTCCAGTCAAAGCAGTTCGCGAGGGGCGCCTGCGGGCGCCCCTCGTCGATCCACCCGGCTCGCGCCGTGCCAGCGAGCTGTCAGGCGGCCTGGGGGAGGTATTGCAGCCAGGCAGCCGGAATCGTGGGGCTGGCGACGTGGATGAAGATCTCCGCGCGCGGCGTGCGCGGCGCGCGCCGCGGGTGCATCCCCGCCTGCCGCGGCAGGCGGTCGCCCTTGCGCCGGTTGCACGGCGCGCACGAGGCCACGATGTTCTCCCAGCTGGAAGCGCCGCCCTTGGAGCGGGGGATCACGTGATCGACGGTCAGGTTGGAGCGCGAGCCGCAGTACTGGCAGGTCCAGCTGTCCCTGGCAAAGACCGCCCGGCGCGTGATCTTGCGCCGGTGGGCGTCGCGCGGGACCTTTACGTAGGAGACCAGGCGGATCACCACCGGGCGCGCGAGCGTCGAGCTCTCCGAGCGAAGCTCCCACGCCCCGCGCTCCAGCAGCTCGGCCTTTTCCTTGAGCAGCAGCACCACCGCCCGGCGCACGGTGCATACGTTGATCGGCTCGTACGTCGCGTTCAGGACGAGCACCCGACCGCCCATCGCCGCCGTCGGCGATGCGCCGGGTCCGTGCCGTTGGGGCTCTGTGGACGACACGGACCCCACCGGCTCTGGTGGGACTGTGCACTCCATCACAGGCTCGCAGTCTAGCGGCGCCGGGCGCATCGCGCACCATCGTGACCGCGCGGGCGAGCCGCGCGGTCGCTCACGAGCCCGGCGCTCGCGGCTCGGGCGCGGCGGCGTAGGAGCCGAGCACGCGCACCTGCTCGCAACGCTCGGCCACGCCGGCGATCGCCTGCGCGACGGTCGCGTCCCGCGCGTGCCCGGCGAGGTCCGCGAAGAACATGTAGTGGCCGAGTCGCTGGCGCCGCGGCCGCGACTCGATCTTCGTGAGGTTGATCTCCCGGCTGGCGAACTCGTCCAGGCAGCGCACCAGCCAGCCAGGGCGCTCGGCGCCGGCGCCCCAGAACACCAGCGATGTCTTGGACTCCCGGGACTCCGCGCGCAGGGGCGCCCGCGCAAGCGGGGATCCTCCTCCCGCGGCCGCGGCCAGCCACACGAAGCGCGTTTCGTTGTCCTCGCGGTCCTCCACGTGCTCGCGCACGACCGTGCCCCCGTAGATGCTCGCCGCGAGCGCGGTCCCGATCGCCGCCTGTCCCGGCGTGGCGTCGCGCACGACCGCGCGCACAGCCTCCGCCGTGGAGCTCGCGGGCAGCACGCGCGCGCGAGCGAGCTCGCCGCGCAGCAGGCGCGTGCACTGGCCCGGGACCTGCGGGTGGGTTATCACGGTGTCGATCTCCGCTAGCGGCGTCGGCGCGGCGCAGATCAGTGCGTGGCGCACCCGCGCCAGCGCCTCGCCGACGATCTGGACCTCGCCGGCCTCGTCGGCGAGCAGGTCGAGTGTCACGTTGATCGACCCCTCGAGCGAGTTCTCGATCGGGACGATCGCGAGGCTCACCTCGCCCCGCCGCACCGCCGTCACGGTGTCGTAGATGCTCGCGAGCGCGACCGGCTCGACCGCGCCCTCGCGCGCGCTGCTCAGCAGCGCCTCCTCGGTGAACGTGCCGGCGGGGCCGAGATAGCCCACGCGCGCTCGCCCCGCGCCCCTACCCGGGCGCTGGGCCGGCGCATCAGCGCGGCTGCTCACCCGCGCCACGCTCGCGGCGCTCGCCGGCGAGATCCCCCGCCTGCGTCGCCCCCGGAGTGGAGGCGCCGTCGGCGAGCGCCAGGCGTATCGCCTCGGCCTCCTCCGGGGAGAGCTCGAGCTCGCCCCGCCCCTCGCGCACCTGCTTGCCGTACACGCGCGCCTGGTCGCGGTGGTGGATGCAGGAGAGCACGATGCCCGAGTGTTCGTCGTCGAGCAGCGCGATCGACATGGACTGCTGCCCTGAGAGCTCGTTGTAGGCGTCGTAGCGCACGAGCGCCCGATGCGCGATCCGCCCGCGCAGGGCCTGCTCGACGCCCGCGAGCCGTTGATCGAGATGCGTGGCGCTGTCCCCGACGTACGCGTGCAGCTCCGCGAACGCCTGCTGCATGGCGGCCGCGTGTGCGACCAGATCCTGCTCGCCGTGCTCGCCCAGGACCAGCCGCTGTGCGGCGCGCAGCCGCCGCACGCTCGTGCTCAGCGCGGCGCATGCCACGAGCGCCACGAGCGCCACGGCCGCGGCCGCGATCGCGACGATGCCCTGGGTGTCGGTGATCGACGCGACCATCGCAGAGCACAAGTTAGCCGCTGGCGCCGCAGCGGCGGCGCGCGCGGGGCCTATTCGCCGAGGACCACCAGATAAGTGCCCTTCGTGCCTTCGTGGTTGGTTTCGCCCGGCACGGGCTGGATCGCGGCTTCGACTTTTGCGGGCACCCCAAGCGGAATCCCGGAGACCGCGATTTCGGCGTTGACCGTCTTGCCGGCTTCGATCGTGTCGATCACATGCGTGGTCTTGATCTGTTTGCCCGCCGCCGTGACGGTCAGGTCCACGGCTACGTCCGGCTCCGTGAATTCGCCGTCGTCTTCGACCGCGACGGTGAACGTCGGCTTGCTCGTCGCGCTGAGGTGGTTGACCGCCGGTTCGACTTCGAGCGCGGTCGTGCCCACGCTCACTCCCTTGAGCAGGCTGCCGTGATGGCCGGGGGCGACCGCGCCCTGGCTGGAGCTCGTGGCCTGGCCGCTGAGACGCGCGAGGATCGTCGCCGGTTCCAGCCAGCCGAGGTTCGCGAGGAAGCGCGTCGGCGCGGGCGCAAGCCCGACGATCCCGTTGCTCGCAAGCGTCTGTTCGATCAGCGGGGCGACGCGCTGGGAGTAGACGACGTCGGAGGCCAGGAAGATCTCCATGTCGCCGGCGAGCTTCGGCGCGAGCTGTTTGGATTGCCCGCCGAGCGCCTGCGGCAGCTGTTCGGCTAGCTTGTTCATCCCTTCGGAGCGCAGGTCCATCACGAGCAGCAGGTTCTGTTGGGCGGGGGCCATTTCGGAGGGCGCGCTCAGCCCCTTCGCGCGCGCGGCCTGCGTCTGCGCGACGTTGCGCAGCGCGTAGACTTCCTGCTCGACGTCCTGCGCGGACTTGCTCGTGGCGCCGGTCAGCGCCGTGAGCAGCGGGCGCGAGACGTGGGCGTCCGATTCCTGCGCGAGTGCGCTGACTTCGCGGTTGTAGGTCCTCATTTCCTGCTGCTTTTCGCTTTTGAAGAGGCTCGCGATCAGCAGCACGATCACGATCAGCACCACGATCGCCACGACGGCCGCCACGCCGCGACGCACCATCAACGTGTGCTGGTCCGCGGCCGCCACGCCGGGCCGCTGCGGGCGGCGCGGGCGTACCCCCCGGCCGGCAGCGCCCGGCCGCCGTGGCTGCACGGGATCCACGCGCTGCGCGCTCGGCCGGCGCCTAGGTGCTTTGGGCGACGGACGAGGCGCGGTCTCCTCGTCATCGTCGAAGAACGACAAAGCCAACCGCTCCTTTGCAGGGATTTTATGAAGGACCCAGTATGACTGCCCCCACCAACCCTCGCGAGACTGCAAGTTCTCGGTCAGTGCGCGTTTTCCTCGCGCGCGCGGCAGGGACAGGACTCGGGGGCGGCGAACGCGGCAGCCGGTGGAGTCGCAACACACCCTCCTCCAAGCGCCCAGAGCGCGGGACCCTGCCGCGGAGCCTGCCCCGCGCCGGCGGATCGCCGCCCGCCCCGACGCCGCCCACCCCGACGCCGCCCACCCCGACGACGCCAGCCCGCAGGAGCTCGTGCTCGGGCGCTATCGCGTGCTCGAGGAGCTCGGGTCGGGCGGCTTCGGCGTCGTGTGGCGTGCTCACGACGAGCTGCTGCATCGCGACGTGGCGCTCAAGCGCGTGTGGCTAGGGCCCGACGGGGACAGCGAGCGCGCCAGCCGCGAGGCGCTGGCCGCCGCGCGCCTGTCGCATCCGGCGATCGTCGCGCTGCACGAGGCGTGCGCGCACGAGGGCGCCTTCTACCTGATCTCCGAGCTGGTCGACGGCGAGACGCTCGCGCAGCTGATCGTGGGCGAAGCGCTCGAGGACGAAGAGGTGCTCGAGATCGGGCTGGCGCTCGCGAGCGCACTCGTGCACGCCCACGCGCGCGGCGTCATCCACCGCGACATCAAGCCCCAGAACGTGCTCGTGCCGCATCCGCCGGTGGACGGGGCGCACATGGCGCCGGCGCTGGTCGCGGCGGCGAAGCTGACCGACTTCGGCGGCGCGAGCCTCGCCGGCGAGGACGTGCTCACCCGCACAGGCGACGTGCTGGGGACGCTCGCGTACATGGCGCCGGAGCAGAGCGAGGGGCGCGAGGCGGGCGTCCAGGCCGACCTGTACTCGCTCGCGCTCGTGATCTACGAGGCGCTGTGCGGCTCCAACCCGGTCCGCGGGAGCACGCCCGCGGCGACCGCGAGGCGCATCGGCCGCTCGCTGCCGCCGCTCGCGCGCGCGCGCCGGGACCTGCCGCCCGGGCTCACCCGCGCGCTCGACCGGGCGCTCGCGCCGGCGCCGCAGGAGCGCGGCACGCTCGAGGAGTTGCGCGCGGCGCTCGAGGACACGCTCGAGCGCGGGCTCGCGCGTCCGCGCTGGCGTGCCCGCGCACTCCACAGGGAATCGCGGGCGCCGGATCGCCGCGAGCACGCGCGCACCGCGCGCGCGCGCCCGGATTTCGCCGCCGCGGACCCGCTGCGCTGGCAAGCGCAGCTCCCGCGCCCACCCGAGCACGACACGGCCGAGCGCCGCGCGCGCGAGCGCCAGCCGTACGAAGGCCGTCCGCACGCGCGCGCGGCGCGCGCGGTGTGGGCGGCGGGCACGCTCGCGCTGGTGCTCTGGCAGACGCTCGCCGGGCGCCCCGGCGTCGCGCTGCTCGCGCTCGCCGCGCTGGCGCCGCTGTTGATTCTCGCCGGCGAGCGCTTCGCGCCGCGCGCGGGGGCTGGCTGGCTGGCGTGCGTGCTGGCGCCGGCGCTCGGCTGGATCGGGCTCGCCGGCGCGTTCCCGGCGCTCGCCGGGCAGGCCTCGCGCTGGCGCGAGCGCGCGGCGCTCGGCGCGCTCGGCTTTTGGTGGCTGCGGCTCGCCGAGCCGCTGCTGGGACGCAGGCTGTGGCTCCGGGAGCCCGCGGGAACGCCGGCACGCTCGTTGTGGGAGGCGTCTGTGACGACGAGCGCCACGCACGTGATCGTCCCGCTGCTCGGGCTCGGCGTGCTGCTCGGAGCGCTGCTGTGGGCCGCAGCCGCCGCGTCGCTGCCGTGGCTCGTGCGTGGCCGCAGCGCGGTGCGCGACGTGGTCGCCGCGAGCGTGTGGACGGCCGCGATCGCGGCGGCAGCGCCCACGCTGGACGGCGGTCTCGGCGCGCACGCCGGCCGCGTCGATCCACGCGGGGCCGTCCTGGGCGCGACCATCGCCGCGCTGCTCGCGGTCGCCGCGCGCGCGCTGCGCGGACCCGTGTGAGCGAGGCCGGCGCCAGCCGGCGAGGATACGGGCGCGTGCGGGCCCGCTGCGCGGAGGACCGCCGCACAGCTCCGCGGCATGGATGCGTAGCATGGCTCACGGTATCCGGGCGGTCGCGCGCGCTCGCCCCGGGACCTCCCGCCGATGAACCCACTGAAGAGCGTCGAGACCATGATCGCGAACCTCGTCGAGGGCTCATTCGGACGGGTGTTTCGCACCGAGGTGCGTCCGATGGAGCTCGCGCGCAAGCTCGCGCGCGAGATGGACTCGCATCGCACGGTTTCGCTCTCGCGCGTGTATGTGCCGAACGAGTACTCGGTGTGGCTCTCGCCCCGCGATCGCGAACGCTACGCGGGGGTCGAGCACGAGGTGATCGACGAACTGTGCGCGCACCTGCTCGAGCACGCGCGCCGCGAGCAGCTGATCATGGCCTCGCCGCCGCACATCGCCTTCCACACCGACGAGCGCCTGTCGCTCGGGGAATTCGGCATCCAGGCGCGCCTGGCGCCGCACGAGCCCGAGCGGGCGGGCGCGTATGAGGCCCAGGCCGAGCAGTACCCAGCGCAGCAGCCGAGCGCGCCCCAGCACGGCCAGACGATGATCTACAGCGGCGCCGCGCGCGTCCACGGCGCGGTCGAGGAGGCGCGCCCCGAAGGCCACGGGCAGGCTCCTCGCTCGCCCCGGCGCGCGCTCCTGGCGCTCGGCGGGCGACGCCTGATCGTGCCGCCCGCGGGCGGCACGATCGGTCGCAGCCGCGAGTGCGACGTGGTGCTCGAGGACGCCGGCATCTCGCGCCGCCACGCCCGGATCCTCGCGGGGCCCGACGGCTGGACGGTCGAAGACCTCGGTTCGACGAACGGCGTGCGGGTCAACGGCGAACAGCTTCGCGGCGCGCGCGTGCTCGCGCCCGGCGACAAGGTCGAGCTGGGCTCGACCGAGCTCGTGTTCGAGCTCTCATGAGCACGCTCGCGCCGGTCTCGGTCGCGCTCAAGTTCGGCTTCCTGGCTGTCATGTACCTGTTCCTGCTGTGGGTCGTGCGCAGCGTCCGCCGCGACCTGCGCGGCGGCGCCGCGGTGCCGCGCGACTATCCGCGGGCGGACGCGAGCGCCAGCAACAGCCAGCCGCTCGCCCCGGACGCGACGGGCATGTACTCCGCGTCGGCGCTCGGCGGCGTCGACCTGGCCCACCGCGCGCCGCGACTGGTGATCGACCGCGCCCCCGGCCACGATCCGGGCATGATCTACGATCTCGACGGCGACCTGGTGCTCGGTCGCGGCGAACACGCCGAGATCAGGCTCGAGGACCCGTTCGCCTCCTCGCGCCACGCGCGCGTGTACGAGCAGGGCAACAGCGTGGTGATCGAAGATCTGGGCTCGACCAACGGCACCTACCTCAACGAGGAGCTGCTCGAGACGGCCAGGCCGCTGCATCCGGGTGACAGGCTGCGGATCGGCGACAGCGAGTTCACCTTCGAGGTCGACTGACATGAGCCCACTGCTCGAGGCCGTCGGGTAGATGCTGCGCGTGGCCGAACAGTACGCCGCGACCGACACCGGACGCCAGCGGCGCGCGAACGAGGACTCGCTGCTGGCGCGGGCGCCGTTGTTCGTGGTCGCCGACGGCATGGGCGGCGCGCAGGCCGGCGAGGTGGCATCGCGAATCGCGATCGAGTCCTTCCAGCCGGGGCTCGACGGCGCCTCGCACCCGGAGCTGGAGCTCGCGAGCCTCGCGCGCTCGGCCAACGCCCGGATCCACGAGCTCTCCCATCAGAACGCGGAGCAGGCGGGGATGGGCACGACGCTGACCGCCGTGTACGTAGGCGAGCGCGAGGTCGCGATCGCGCACGTGGGCGACAGCCGCGCGTACTGCCTGCGCGAGGGCGAGCTGCTGCGCCTGACCGACGACCACTCGCTGGTCGACGAGCTGATGCGCCAAGGCCGGCTGACGCCGGAGGAGGCGATCGAGCACCCGCAGCGCTCGGTGATCACGCGCGCGCTCGGCCCGGAGGGCGCGGTGGAGGTGGACACGCGCTCGTTCGCGGCACGCGCGGACGACGTGTACCTGCTGTGCAGCGACGGCCTGACGACGATGGTCTCGGAGGAGGAGATCGCGGCGGTGATGCTCGCCCACCCACGTCTGCGCGACGCCGGCGAGGCGCTGATCGCGGCGGCCAACCAGGCTGGCGGGCGAGACAACATCACCGTCGTGTTGATCCGCCTCGAGGAGGTCGGCTCGCTGCGAACGGACGCCGCGCCCGATGCGACGACGGCGGCGCACGACGCGGACCCCGGCAAGGACGCGACGATGGTGGGCGTGCCCGCGGTGTCCGTGCCCGGCAAGGACGGCGCGAGCGCCAGGCGCGGCGCACCCGCGTTCGGGCGGGCGTCGTCGGCCGCGGGGATGCGCGCGGCCGCCCGCGAGGAGCCGGCGACGCGCATTCCGCCGAGACCCCGAGTGCCGCGGCGTGGACCGGCGGCGGGGGCGCCTGCTCGCAGGCGCAGGCGCCTGCGGATCCGCCATGCCGGCGCGCTGGCGTTCACGCTCACGGTGCTCGGCGTGCTCGCCGCGGCCGCGTACCTGGCGTTCCAGAACGTGTACTTCATCGCGACCAACAACCGCGGCCTGGTCACGATGTACGAGGGGCTGCCGTATCGCCTTCCGGGCGGTGTGGACCTGTACAGCAGCGAGTACGTCTCGGGGGTGAGCGCCTCGACGCTCACCCCCGAACAGCGCAGCAAGCTGCTCGATCACTCGTTGCGCTCGGAAGCCGACGCCGCCTCGCTGATGCGCCACATCGAACTGGAACAGATCGAATGACGGCCGGAGCGCGATGAGGCGAGCCGCATGAACCGCCCGATCATCCGCCTGTACGGTCTGGTGGCAGTGCTGTTCGCGCTGCTCGTCGCGTTCACTTCGCGCTGGACGATCTTCGAAGCGGCCTCGTTGCGCGAAAACCCCGAGAACGAGCGCGCGCTGCTCGAGCAGGAGCGCGTCGACCGTGGCCAGATCGTCGCGGCTGACGGCGCTGTGCTCGCGCGCAGCGTGCGCGGCGCGGAAGGGGTTTACCAGCGTGTGTACCCGACCGGCGGACTGTTCGCGGCGCCGGTCGGCTACAGCTTCATCGAACCGCCGCTGGGCAGCACCGGCATCGAGAAGTACCGCAACAACGAACTGAACGGGCAGAGCGGGACGAACTTGCAGAGCGTGCTCGACAAGCTGCAAGGCAAGGAACCGCAGGGGGAGAAGGTGATCACGACGTTGCAGCCCGCGGCGCAGCGCGCGGCGATCACGGCGCTCGGCGAACATCGGGGCGCGGTGGTCGCGATCGAACCGCGCAGCGGCGCGGTGACCGTGATGGCCTCGAGCCCCGGCTATGACCCGAACGAGCTGCGCTCGCAGCGCTACCGCGAAGGACTGAGCTCGGGGAGCAGCGGCCGCTCGCTGGACAACCGCGCCACGCTGTTCGGCTACGCGCCCGGCTCGACGTTCAAGATCGTGACCGCGACCGCGGCGATCGACACCGGCGAGTACACGCCCGAATCGCTGGTCAGCGGGCCCGACGGCATCATCGTCTCGGGACTCGCGCTGCACAACGACAACGACGCGAGCTTCGGCCCGGTGACGCTGACCTACGCGCTCGCGCACTCGATCAACACGGTGTACGCGCAGGTGGCCGAGCACGTCGGCAAGGCGACGCTCGGCCGCTACATGGAACGCTTCGGCTTCGACCGCAAGCCGCAGCTGGACTTCCCCTCGGAAGAGATGACCGCGAGCGGCGAGCACGAAGGCGAAAGCATCGTGCCGCCGACGAGCCCGAAGGTCGACGTCGGGCGCATGGGCATCGGCCAGGACAAACTCGAGGTCACGCCGCTGCAGATGGCGGAGGTCGCGGCCGCGGTCGCCAACCACGGCACGCTGATGGTCCCGCACCTGACGCAAAGGATCGTCGACGCCGAAGGCGAAACCACCAAGACGATCTCCCCGCGGGTGCAGTCGGTCGTGATGAAGCCGTCGACCGCGGGCGCCGTGCGCACGATGATGGAAGCGGTCGTCAACGAAGGCACCGGAGAAGCGGCGAAGATCCCGGGCATCCAGGTGGCCGGCAAGACGGGCACCGCGCAGACGCAGTTCGGCGACGCGATCAACAACGTGTGGTTCATCGCGTTCGCGCCCGCGGCCAACCCGCGCGTGGCGCTCGCCGTGACCCTCGAAGCGGTCCCGGGCGAAGGCGCGACGTACGCCGCGCCGGTCGCGAGGGCCGTGATCGAAAGCCTGCTGCATGATTGAGCCCGAAACCCTGATCGACGGTCGCTATCGCGTGATCTCGCGCCTGGGCTCGGGCGGCATGGCCGACGTGTATCTCGCGCACGACACGCTGCTCGGGCGCGAGGTCGCGGTGAAGCTGCTGCACCACCACTTCGCCGAAGACCAGGAGTTCGTCGAGCGCTTCCGCCGCGAGGCGTCGAGCGCGGCGGGGCTCTCGCACCCGAACATCGTCGCGATCTTCGATCGCGGCGAGTGGAACGGGACCTACTACATCGCGATGGAGTACGTCGCCGGGCGCTCGCTGAAGACGATCGTGCGCGAGCAGGGCGCGCTGGACCCGGCCGCGGCGATCGAGGTCGTCGTGCAGATCCTGCGAGCGGCGCGGTTCGCACACAGGCGCGGGGTCATCCATCGCGACTTGAAGCCCCACAACGTGATCCTCGACGAGGAGGGTCGCGCGCGGGTGACGGACTTCGGGATCGCGCGCGCGGGCGCGTCGGACATGACGCTGACAGGCTCGATCATGGGCACCGCGCAATACCTGTCCCCCGAGCAGGCCCAGGGGCTCGCCGTGAGCGCATCCTCGGACCTGTACTCGATCGGGGTGATCCTGTACGAGCTGCTCACCGGCGTCGTGCCGTTCGAGGGCGAGACGGCGGTGGCGATCGCCTTCAAGCAGGTCTCCGCCGAGCCCTACCCGCCGAGCGCGGTCAACCCGGCGTTGCCCGCGTCGCTGGACGCGGTCGTGCTGCGCGCGCTCGCCAAGGACCCCGCCGAGCGCTACGCGAGCGCGGATGAGCTGATCGCGGCGCTCGAGGCGGAGCGTCGGACGCTGCCGGCGCTCTCGGGAGCGACGGCCGCGACGGTCGCCGACGGGTACCCCCGGCACGCGCATACGCCGCCGCCGGCCGCGGGCGCCGGCTCGCTGCTGCTCGCCCAGCCGGGAGGCGGCGGCTATCCGCAGGAGCCGCCCGGCCCCGAGCAGCCGGCGCGCTCCGGGCGCCGCCGCAGAGCGCTGCTGTGGACGCTCGCGATCTTGCTGCTGGCGGGCGCGGCGGTGGCGGCGTTGCTGCTGACGAGCTCGCCGAACGAGTCGGTGCTCGTGCCGTCGCTGACCGGCCAGAGCGAAGCGGCGGCGATCGCCGCGCTGCGCGCCGCCGACCTGAACGCCGTGCCGGCGCACGCCCCGAACCCGACTATTCCCGCCGGCGACGTCGTCAGCCAGTCGCCCGCGGCGGGCAGCGCCGCGAAGAAGGGCGCGTCGGTGAGCATCGTCGTCTCCTCGGGGCCGGCGAGCGCGCCGCTGATCAACGTCGTCGGCAAGGGCGTCGCGGAAGCCGAAGATGCGCTGCACAAGGCGCACTACAAGACCAAGAGCCGCGCCGAAGCGAGCAGGACGGTCGAAGCGGGTCACGTGATCGGCACCGAACCGGCGGCCGGAGAAGAAGTCAAGCAGGGTCGTGTGATCACGCTGATCGTCTCCAGCGGCCCCGCCCCGGTGCGCGTCCCCGACGTGGTCGGCGAGTCTCAGGAAGCCGCGGAAGCGGCGCTCAAGAGCGCGGAACTGACGCTCGGCACCGTGCGCCCGCGCGTCACGGGCACGCGGTCGCCGGGCACGGTGCTCCTCCAGTCGCCCGCCGCCGGCGGCTCGGTGCACGTCGGCGAAGCAGTCGACCTGACGGTGGCCAAGGCGCCCAAGGAAGTCGAAGTCCCGGAAGTCGTGGGCGCGGCCGAAGCGGCCGCCGCGACTCATCTGAAGGCGGCGGGCTTCAAGGTCAGGAAGGAACCGCGCTCGACCAGCGAAGCCTCGCAGGTGGGCACGGTGCTCGAACAGAGCCCCGCGGCCGGCTCGCACGAGCGCAAGGGCGCGACCGTGACGATCGTCGTGGGCGCGTCAGCGCCGCCGGCGACGAGCACCCCGACGAGCTCGACCCCGAGCACCACAAGCTCGACCACCACCTCGACCACGCCCCCGGCGGCCGCGCCGGGGTCGAACGAATGACGGGCGTCGCGCGGATCGGAGCGTCGGCGTCCGCGGACCGCGCCGCCGCGGCTGACGCATGCGTGCCGGCTGACGGGACCGCGCCGGCTGGACCGCGCGCGCCTCTCGCGCCCCGCACGCCGCGCCGGGGGCTGACGGTCGCGGTGCTCGCGGGCGGGCGCTCGGCCGAGCACGACGTCTCGCTGTCCTCTGGCGCGGCGGTGCGCGAGGGGCTGAGCGAGGCCGGGCACGAGGTCGTGTGGGTGGAGATCGAGCGCGACGGGGCGTGGCGCTGTGACGGGCGGCGTTTGAGCGTGACGCCGGGCGGCGGGCTGCTGGGCGTGGACGTGGCCTTCCCGGTGCTGCACGGGCCGTTCGGCGAGGACGGGACGGTGCAGGGCGTGCTGGAGACGCTCGACGTGGCTTACGTCGGGGCGGGCGTGAGCGCGTCGGCGGTGTGCCTGGACAAGGTCTTGTTCAAACAGCTGATGTCCGGCGCTCGCATTCCGCAGGTGGACTTCGTGGGTGTGCGCGCGGAGCTTTTCTCGCGCGCGGGCGAGCAGACGCTCGAGCAGATCGCGAGCCTCGGCCTGCCGGTGTTCGTCAAGCCGGCGCACCTGGGCTCCTCGTTTGGGATCGTGAAGGTGGACGCGGCGGGCGCCCTTGCGGCGGCGCTCGATCAGGCCTTCGCGCACGACGAGCTGGTGATAGTCGAGGCGGCCGCGCCGGGGATCGAGGTCGAGTGCGGCGTGCTCGGCGAGCAGCCGCCGCTGGCCTCCGAGCCGGGCGAAATCGGCTATCCGGGCGAGTGGTATGACTTCGGCGCGAAGTACTCGCCCGGAGGCATGCAGCTGCGGATCCCGGCGGGCATCTCCGCCGGCGCCCGCGAGCAGGTGATGCGCCTGGCGGCGCAGGCGTTCGCGCTGACGGGTTGTGAGGGCCTCGCGCGCGTCGACTTCTTCGTGGACGGCGAGCGCGTGCTGCTGAACGAGCTGAACACGATGCCGGGGTTCACGCCGACGAGCGTGTACGCGCGGCTGCTGGCGGCGTCGGGCGTGCCGTACCCGCGCCTGCTGGACCGCCTGTGCGGCCTGGCGCTCGAGCGTCACGAGCGCGCCCGGCGAAACGCGCGCCTCACTTGAACAGCGTGAGCTCGTTGAGCGTCGCGGAGCGCATCCCGGGCGGCAGCGTGGTGAGCCACACGAGGTAGTAGCGGCGGGCACGGCCGCCGGGCGCGAGCGCGATGCGTTCGCCGTCGTGCACGTCCGAGCTCGCGCCGACCGGGCCCTGCCAGCCGCGCGCCGACAGCGGCGTGGAGTTGCCGTAGGGCAGTTCCAGTTCGATCCGTTCGGCGACGTACACCTGCACGGCGAAGCCGGGCGTCGGGGTCTGGATCTCGAGCGCCTTGGCGAGCACCCCGGGCGCGGCGTCGAGGTAGACGCCCGTGCCGACGCCGCCGGGCTTCTTGAGCGTGCCGTCGAAGTATTCCTCGGTGCTCCAGGTCGTGTTCGGGTCGCCGTCGACGAGGTTGCCGATCTGATCCCGGTTTTCGGGACCGGTGCCGAACGGGTTGTAGCTGTTGGCGGCGGAGCTCGACAGCTGCACGGGTTCGAGCCCCGGATGCGCGACGATCCCGGGCGCGAGGCCCGGCCCGCGGTGCGTGCCGCCGGCGGCGGCGGCGAGCGCGATCGCGACGATCGCGACGAGCGCGAGCAGCGAGAGCGCCCAGCGCGCGGGGTGGCGCATGCGCCAGGGCAGCCGGCGGCGCGCAGGCCCGGGGAGCGTGCGCAGCACGCTGGTGACCTCGCCCGTCGCCTGGCCCGAGCGGGAGGCCTCGAGCGCGAGCACGTCCTCGAGGTCGGCGAGCATGCTGGCGGCGTCGGGGTAGCGGCGCTGGAGGTCCTTGGAGACGGCGCGGTCGACGACGGCGGCGGTCGCGGCGGAGATCTCGGGCCGTAGCTGCTGCACGTCGGGGATGTCCTCGCGCACGTGCTTCATGGCGACGGCGACGGGCGAGGAGCCTTGGAAGGGGACCTTGCCGGTGAGCATCTCGAACAGCACGACGCCGAGCGAGTACAGGTCGGACTGGCCGGTGACGGGCGCTCCGAGCGCCTGCTCGGGGGAGACGTAGTCGGTGGTGCCGAGCACGCGCCCGGCGATCGTGAGGCCCTCCTCGGTGAGCGTCCGCGCGATCCCGAAGTCGGTGATCTTGGCGGCGCCTTCGTCGGTGATCAGCACGTTGTGCGGCTTTACGTCGCGATGCACGATCTGGCGCTCGTGGGCGGCGCCGAGCGCGCGCGCGATCTCGATCGCGTAGGCGATCGCCTGCGGGATCTCGAGCGGGCCGTCGCGGCGGATCAGGTCCTTGAGCGTCCGCCCGTCGACGTACTCGAAGACGATGTACGGCGTGCCCTCGCCGCCCGGCGTGCCCTCGCCGCCCGGCGTGCCCGCGCCACCCGGCGTGCTCGCGCCGAACGGCTCGCCGCCGCCGCGGGCGCCGATCGTGTCGCCGCCTTCGACCTTGGGCTCCTCGCCGGCGTCGATGACGGTGACGACGTGCGGGTGGCTGAGGCGCGCGACCGAGCGCGCCTCGCGGCGGAAGCGCTCGAGCTGGTCGGAGTCGGCGGCGATCTCGCGGTGCATGAGCTTGATCGCGACCGTGCGCTCGAGCACCGTGTCGAAGGCGCGGTACACGGTCGACATCCCGCCGCGACCGATCTCGGCGTCGAGCCGGTAGCGCCCGCCGATGAGGGTTTCGAGGAGAGTCACGCACATCTATTGTGCGCGCGGCGCACGCGGAGTGCGCTCACCAGCGCGGTTGCGCCGCGGGGCGAGCGGCGCCGGTCGATTTTCGGTTTAAGTCGGCGTTCGCGTGGCGCCGGATCGCGTGCGCCGGAGGACGAGGCCTGCGAGCAGGCAGCGGTAGAGCGCGTAGGGCAGGAGCGAGCGCCGCGTGCGTGCGGCCCTGGTGAGCACGGCGGCGCTCGCGAGCGTGGAGCCGAACGCGCTCGCGGCGCCGACGGCGAGCGCGAGGCGCTCCTCGCGCGAGACGCCGTCGCGCAGCATGCGCGCGCCGCGCAGGGCGCTCGCGCCGAGCATCACCGGCAGGCCGGCGTGCCAGGAGAGCGCGTCGGCGGCGCGGCGGTCGAATCCGCGCGCGCGCGCGGCGGTGAGCGTGGCGCCGTTGCGCGAGACGCCGGGGATCAGGGCGAGCGCCTGCGCCAGCCCGAGCGCGAGCCCGTCGCCGGGACCGGCATCCCGCAGCGTGCGCGAGCGTGTCGCGTCCGGCGAGGCCCGCCGGTCGGCGAGCGCGAGCGCCAGCGCGCCCGCGGCGAGGCCGGCGGCGATCGAGCGCGGGCCTCCGAGGCGCCGCTCGATCGGCCGCTCGAGCGTGTATCCGGCGAGCGCGGGCAGCCCGAGCGCGAGCGCGAGCGAGCCGGCTCGGCGGGCATCCAGGCGGGCGCCGTCGTGCAGCAGCTCGCTGCGCATGCCGAGCGCGAGGGCGAGCCCCGCTCCGGCGTGCAGCGCAAGCTCGAAGGACTTGCGCCGGCGCCCGTCGAGCGCGGCGTACGGCCAGCCGGCAAGCCACGGCAGCAGCTCGGTGTGCGCGGAGGAGGACACGGGCAGCAGCTCGGTCGGCCCCTGGATCAGACCGAGCGCGAGCGCGTGGCGCACTGGCAGCGGGTCGGCGTGGGGCGCGGCGGCGCGCGCGCGCGCGACGCGCCGCCGGCGGGCGCCCCGCCGGGGCGTCCCCGCTGCGTGCTCGCCGGCGGGCCGCCGGCGCCGGCTGGCGGGCACGCGCACGCCGGGCGCTCTCCCCTAGCCGACGGCGCCGGCCGCCGGGTCGCGGCGCGCGCGCCGCCGGCGCACGAGCGCGTAGGCGCCGGCGAGGACGATCAGCGCGAGGACGGCGTAGTCGACGTACTCGAAGCCCTTGCGCACGCTCGTCCAGTCGCTGCCGAGCGCGTGGCCGGCGAGCGCGAGGCCGAGCGTCCAGGGAACGGCGCCGATCAGCGAGAAGGCGGTGAAGCGCGCGAGCGGCATGCGGGCGACGCCCGCGGGCAGCGACACGAACGCCCTCAGCAGCGGCACGAGCCGCCCGAACAGGACGGTCGCCTCGCCGTAGCGCTGAAACCAGCGGTCGGCGCGCTCGATCTGATGCGATCCCATGTGAACCTTTGCGCCGTGGCGTTCGAGCAGCTCGAGGCGCCCGCCCCGCCCGACGGCGTAGGCGACCCACGAGCCGGCCATCGTGCCGAGCAGGCCCGCGAGCACGATCCCCGCGAGCGTGAGGTGGTGGTGAGAGGCGCTCTGCCCCGGGTCGGCGACGGCGAAGCCGGCGAACAGCATGACGATCTCCGAGGGGATCGGGATGCAGGCGCTGGAGACGGCCATCAGCGCGAAGATCCCCGGCAGCCCGGCGTCGCGCACGAAGTGCGACGTTTCGTTGACGGCGACTTCGGAGATCGAGGCGAGCACGAGCATCGGCCGGGCAACGATACCGTCCGGCGGATGCGCGTCTGGATCGACCTGACGAACAGCCCGCACGTGCTGGTCATGCGCCCGGTGATCGAGCGCCTGCGCGCGGGCGGCCACGACGTGCGGGTGACCGCGCGCGACTTCGCGCAGACGCTCGAGCTGTGCGAGCGCCTGGGGGTGGCGCACACGGCGATCGGGCGCCACCGGGGCGGGCGCCTGACGGCGAAGGCAGGCGGCCTGGCGGCGCGCTCGTCGGCGCTCGCGCGCTGGGCGCGCGCGTACGCGCGAGAGCCGCCCGGCGGACGCTTCGACATCGCCCTCGGGCATGGCTCCAACGACGTGACGATCGCCGCGGCGTTGCTGCGGATTCCGAGCGCGACGATGTTCGACTACGAGTGGGCGAGCGTCCAGCACAACGTCAACTGCCGGCTGGCGCGCGCGGTGGTCGTCCCGGACGCGATCCCCGCGGAGCGCCTCGACCGCTACGGCGCGCGCGGCAAGGTGCGCGCGTACGAAGGCTTGAAGGAGGAGTACTACCTCGCGGACTTCGAGCCCGACGCGAAGGTGCTCGGCGAGCTGGGCCTCGATCGCGAGCGCACGATCGTGGTGGTGCGCACGCCGCCGGATGTGTCCCTCTATCACCGCTTCGAGAACGACCTGTTCGCGCGCGTGCTCGAGCGGCTGCGCACGGCGGCGGCCGAGCGGGGCGTGCAGCCGGTGCTGTTGCCGCGCGTGGCCGCCCAGCGCGCGCAGCTGCAGGCGGTCCCCGGCTTCATCGTGCCGCAGCGCGCGATCGACGCGCAGTCGCTGGTCGCGTTCGCCGACCTGGTGATCTCCGCGGGCGGGACGATGAACCGCGAGGCTGTCGCGCTGGGCACGCCCGTGTACAGCACCTTCCGGGGACGGCTGGGGGCGGTCGACGAGCGCCTGATCGCCGAAGGGCGCCTGCGCAGGCTCGGCGACGTGGACGAGCTCGATCTCGCGCCGCGCGCGCGCGCGCCCGGCGAGGGGCAGGCGCGCGTGCGCCGCGACCCGGGCGTGCTCGTCGAGCTGCTGCTCTCGCCGCTCGGCGTGCGCGCGTAAGCGCGCCGGAGCTCGGCCGCCGCGCGCGAACGTCCGCATCGCCGCGCTGGATGGGCTGGGCGGGGCTTGCTGGTGCAGGGTTCCCGCTAGCGTGGCGCATACAATTCCCAGGATGCGCCGACGGATCCGCTCGGCGGCCCTACCCCTTCACCGTCACTCGCTTCCCCAACTCGCGGTGGACGGGGCGCTGGTCGCGTTCGCATACTACCTCGCGTTCGAGCTGCGCTTCACGACGCGACTGTCCGTCCACTACTCGCAGCTGCGCGCGGACACGATCTGGTGGGTGCTTGCGGGGAGCCTGCCGGTGCTCGTCCTCAGCCGCGTCTACCAGCGCCGCTGGCGCTACGCGGGCCAGCGCGACTACGAGGCGGTGGTGCTCGCGGTGGCTCTGATCGTGCTGCTGACGGTCGCCGGCGTGGAGATCGTGCGCCCGGTGCACCGTTACATCCAGACCACCGGTCACACGCCCGGGCGCGCTGCTGCGGTCGCAGTCGTGCTGCCGAACACGGTGATCGTGCTGTTCGCGCTGCTGTCGCTCGTGTTTCTCGTGGGCATCCGCGCGCTGGCTCGCACGGTGTACGAGCGCAGGCCGTTGGCGGCCTTCCGCAGCCCGCGCCGCGGCGAGCGCACGGTGCTGATCGCGGGCGCGGGCGAGGGCGGGGGGATGGTGGCGCGCGAGATCATGCGCAACCGCGAGCTCGGTCTCGTGCCCGTGGGCTTCCTCGACGACGATCCGGCCAAGCGCGGGATGCGCATCGAAGGCCTGCGCGTGCGCGGCAACACCGAAGGCGACCTGCCGCGCATCCTCGACGAGGCCGAGCCCGACGAAGTGATCATCGCGATTCCCTCCGCGCCCGGATCCACCCGCGCGCGGATCGTGCGCGAGTGCCGTGCGCGCGCGATCCCCGTGCGCACGCTGCCGACGGTGTTCGAGCTGCTGCAAACGCGCGGCGCGCTCGCCAGGCAGGTGCGCGAGGTGCGCGTCGAGGACGTGCTCGGACGCCAGCCGGTGCACATGGAGCTCGCGCAGGTCGGCTCCTACCTGGCCGGCGAGACGGTGCTGGTGACCGGCGCCGGCGGCTCGATCGGCGCGGAGCTGTGCCGCCAGATCGCCTGGGTCGAGCCGCACCGGATCGTGCTGCTCGACCACGCCGAGGACAATCTGTTCTCGATCAGGCGCGAGCTCGAGGACGAGCGACACGTGCCGCGGTCGATGCTCGCGGCGGTGCTCGCGGACTGCAAGGAGGGCGAGCGGATGCGCGAGGTGTTCGCCGAGCAGCGCCCGACGGTCGTCTTCCACGCGGCCGCGTACAAGCACGTGGGCCTGATGGAGGAAAACCCGGTGGAGGCGGTCCGCAACAACTCGATCGGCACGCGCGTGGTCGCGCAGGTCGCGGGCGAGAGCGGCGCCGCGCGCTTCGTGCTCGTCTCGACCGACAAGGCGGTCGCGCCCGCGACGGTCATGGGCGCGTCCAAGGCGCTCGCTGAGTTCGCGCTGGAGGCCGCCGCCGCGCGCTTTCCGGCGACGCGCTACGCGGCGGTCCGCTTTGGCAACGTGCTCGGCTCCTCCGGCAGCGTCGTGCCGATCTTCCGGCGCCAGATCGAGCGCGGCGGGCCGCTGACGGTGACCGACGAGCGCATGACGCGCTACTTCATGACGATCCCCGAGGCGGTCCAGCTGATCATCCGCTCGGGCTCCCTCTCCGAGGACGATGCGCTCGCGTCCGCCGCCCGAGGACGTGGATCCGCCCCCGAGCAGCGCCCGGGCCGCGCCGGCGAGCGCATCGCGGGCCGCGCCGGCGAGCGCATCACGCGCGCAGACCGCGCCGTGCCCACAGCCGAGGTGTTCGTCCTGGACATGGGCGAGCCGGTGCGGATCATCGACCTGGCGCGCGCGATGATCGACCTCTCGGGACTGGATCCGGATCGCGACATCGACGTCGAGATCGTCGGGCGCCGCCCCGGCGAGAAGCTCCACGAGGAGCTGTTCAACAGCTACGAGCGGCGGCGGCCGACGACGGCCGAGAAGATCCTGCTCGCCGAGCGCCAGCCGCTGGCGGTGGCGGCGGTCGAGACGATCTTCTCAGAGATCGGCCTGCTGGTGCTCGAGGGCGACGCGGCGGGTCTCGCGGCGAAGGTCTCCGAGCTGGTGGCCGCCCGCAGGGAGATCACGGCGCCGGGGAGCGCAGACGCCGGCGGGCCGTGCGAGGCAGACGATGAGGCCGGCCGACCGGACGCCGACGTCCACGCGGGAGCGGGCTCGGGCGAGCGCCTGGTCGCGGACGTCGACGCCAATGACGCGCCTGGCCCCCTCGTACACTCCCCGGATTCATGAGCTTCCTGCCGCTCGCGCTCTCGCTTACGGGCACCTTCACGAAGGTCGGCGCAATCGCCGCGATCGCTGCGCTCGTCGGGATCGCGTTGATCACGCTGCTCGTGTTCTCTCAGGCGCGCGAGCTCAAACGCCTGCGCGAGTGGGCCGGCCGCGCCCCCGAGCGCGCGGAAGAGCTCCAGCAGCGCGTGAGCGCCGCCGCGGTGCTGCGCGCGCGCCAGAGCGCTCCGGGGGCGCAGGCCGCGGCCGCGATTCCCGCACAGGCGCCGATCCAGGCGCGCGCGGTGGCGGGGGCCGGGGCACCCGTACCCGCGGCCGCCGCGGCCGCCGCCGGCTCCGCGACCCGGGCGCTCGGCGCTGCCGGCGCACCCGTCCCGGCGGCCGCCCCGCTCCCGCCGGCGTCTGCGCCTGCTGCGCCGGCGCTCGCGCCCGGCGGCTCTGCGACTCCAGGCGCGCAGGCCGCGCCCGGCTCGCCCATGGCGGTCCCGCCCGGCGCCCCCGTTCAGCCCGGGCCGGCGCCGAGCGTCTCGGCCCAGCCGGCTCCGGCGGCAGCGATGGCCCAGCCGGGCGCCGGCGCTGCGCCCGGAGCGGTGCCCGCACGCCCGCCGGCCGCCGGCGCCGCGCAGACGCCTGCGCCGCTCGGGGCGCCCGCGTCGGCGGCGGGCGCGCAGCGCGGCACGCCGGCGGCGAACGCGCCCGCGCCGAGCGTCGCCGAGCCGCGCCCGCCGGCGCCTGCCGCCCCGGCGCCGGCGCAGCCGCAGCAGCAGGCCCCGATCCCGGCGACCGCCGCGGCGGCAGCGAATGCGGCGGCGGCCGCACGTGCCCCCAGCCCACCCACGGCGCCAGCCGCGCCGGCACGCGCTCCCAGCCCACCCACTGCGGCGGTCGCGGGCGCCACGCGCGTTGCGCCGCCACGGGGCTCGGCGCCGGGCGGGCCGGGCCAGGCGCCGGCGGGCGCTCCACGCCTGCCGCCCGCGCCCGGAGCGACCGCGCCGCGGCCGAGCGCTTCGGCGCCGGGGCCGCGATCGGTGTACGCCTCGCCGCGGTCGCGGACGAAGACGGCGGCGCTGCTCGCGGCTGTGGTGATCGTCGTGGGCGCGGCGGCGGCGATCGCGCTGACGGCCGTTGGCGGCTCCTCCAACGGCAAGCTCGGGGACGCGGCGGCGCGCGCGCGCACACACGCCGATGCCCACAAGGCGGCGGGGCCGCCGGCGCTGAAAGCCGCCGCGCTCAGCCCGGCGGAAACGAGCGTGACCGTGTTGAACGCGACCGAAACGAACGGCCTCGCTCACCGTACGGCCGCCGAACTGCAGGCGGCCGGCTACTCGCAGGCGGCCGCCCAGGACGGCACGCCGCCGGGGCCCGGCCAGGTGAGCGTCGTGGAGTACGCGGGCGGCCACCAGGCGGAAGCGGAAAACGTCGCGCACTCTCTGGGGATCTCCCACGTGTCGGCGCTGGAAGCGGGTGTGACCGCGCTCGCGGGTGCGGCGAACGTGGTGGTGATCGTCGGCCAAGACCGGGTCGCGAAGAGCCCATAGCGAGCTTCCTCGACATCCCCGCGCGCTCGTCCAAGCCACGCGAGCACGGCATCACCCACGTGATCGACAGGGGTCTGTCGGTCGCCGAGGTCGACGGTCTGCTCGAAGTGGTCGCGGACAGCGTCGACGTCGTCAAGCTCGGCTGGGGCACGGCGCTCGTGAGCGCCAACTTGAGAGCGAAGCTCGCTCGCTACGCCGCGCACGGGATCCCGGTGGTGCTCGGCGGCACGCTCACGGAGCTCGCGATCCGCCAGGGGCGGGTCGACGGCCTGGTCGCCTGGCTGCGCGAGCTCGGCCTGCGCCACGTCGAGATCTCCGACGGCACGATCACGATCGAGCCGCAGCTCAAGCGCGAGCTGATCGAACGGCTCGCGCGCGAGTTCACCGTGTTCGCGGAGGTCGGCAGCAAGGACGCGGACTTCATCATGGCGCCGTACGTGTGGGTCGAACAGATCGAGCGCGACCTGCAAGCGGGCGCGTGGAAGGTGATCGCCGAGGCGCGCGAGTCGGGCACCGCCGGGATCTACCGCGCCAACGGCGAGGTGCGCACCGGACTGATCGACGAGATCGTGCACTCGATCGACAAGCAGCGGCTGATCTTCGACGCGCCGTTGCAAAAGCAGCAGGTGTGGCTGCTCAAGCAGTTCGGCACCGAGTGCAACCTCGGCAACATCGCGCCCGCGGACGTGCTCTCGCTCGAGACGCTGCGGCTCGGGCTGCGTTCGGACACGGTCGAGCGCTTCGCGCTGGGCGGGGCGGATTGAGCGAGGCGCCGGCCGGGGTCGGCGACCGGGGCCGGCCCGCGCGCCCGAGCGCGCACACGAGCGCGCCGGGCTCGGACCCGCTCGCGCGGCTCGTGTTCGCGCTGGTTGTCGCCGCGTGCTTCGCGGCGTTCCTGATCACCCAGCGCCTGAAGCACACGCCGACGGCCGTGCAGGACTTCGACCTGACGCCGTTCTTCTCGCCGTATCCGAGCGGGCACCTCAAAGACGCGGCGATCTCGTTCAAGCTCGAGCACTCCGAAGCGGTGACCGTTACGATCATCGACTCCGCCGGCGACGCGGTCGCGACGCTCGTGCGCGCGCGCCCGGTCGCGCGCTACAAAGTCTTCTCGCTGCGGTGGAACGGCCGTCGCGGCGGCGCCCGTCGCTATCGCTACACCCACACCCCCAACGGGCTGCCGATCGTGATCCCGATCAACGAAGGCGCGATTGCGCCCGCGGGCGAATATCGCGTGCGGCTCGAGCTCAGCCACCACAGCCCGGTGTACTCGACGCAGATCCTCACGCTGGTGGCGCCGTGAGCTCGCGCTCGGCCGCGCTGCTCGCGACCAGGCTGCCCGGCACGGGCGCGATCGTGGCGGGGCTCGCGGTCGCGGTCGTGGTGGTCGCAGCGCTCGCGCCGGTGATCCGCCGCGATCCTCGAGCGTTCCCGCTGCTGGCGGTGTTCACGCTGCCGTTCAGGGTGCCGATCGCGACCGACGGGCGCACCGTGAACCTGCTGGTGCCGCTGTACCTGGTCGTGGCGGCCGGGACGCTTACGTTGCTTCTGCCACGCTGGCTCGGGCGCTCGCGCGCCTCCACACGGGCCGGCGCGCCGGCGCGCCCCGAGGAGGCCTCCGCGGCACCGCTCCGGCCGGCGCAGGCGCGCCCGACGCTGCGGCGCCCCCGCACCTGGCTCACGCCCCGTGGCCTGGAATGGATCCTGCTGGCGGCGGTCGCGCTGTACGTGCTGCAGGCGAGCTATTCGGCCGACCGCGTCAAGGCCCTCGAGAACGTCGCCTTCTTCTATGTTCCGTTCGGGTTGCTATTCCTGCTCTTGCGCGACGTGCGCTGGACGCGCGAGCTGATCGCCCGCTGCCTGGGAGTGGCGGTCACGCTGGCCGTGCTGTTCGCGGGGGTGGGCTTCGTCGAGTACGCCCGCAAGTCGCTGTTCCTGAACCCGAAGGTCGTGGCGGCCGACCAGTACTCCAACTACTTTCGCGTCAACTCGGTGTTCTTCGATCCGAGCATCTACGGGCGGTTCCTCGCGCTGGTCATGATCGCGGTGATGACCGCGGTCCTGGCCGCGGGGCGCGGGCTCGGCGGCCCGGGAGCGGGGCCGGACGAGCGCGCGCTGCGCGCCCGTCGCGGCCAGGTGCACGCCCGCCGCGAGATGCTGGCGGGCGCGGCGGTGCTCGCGTGGCTGCTCGGCGGGATGGTGACGAGCTTCTCGCAGTCGAGCATCGCGGCGCTGCTGCTCGGACTGGCGGTGCTCGCGGCCTGGTCCTGGGGCGTGCGCCCGACGCTCTACGTGTCGGGGACCCTGCTCGTGCTGGCGCTTGCGTTCGTGCTGCTCGCTCCCGCCAGCCTGCACTTCGGGCTGAAGGGCGCGAAGGGCTCGGCCGCGAACGCGACGAGCGGACGCACGACCCTGATCGGCGGCGGCCTCGAACTGTTCGCCAAACGCCCGCTCGAGGGCTATGGCTCCGGCTCGTTTGAAACCGAGTACAAGCGCCACAGCGCGACCGACGCCGCGAACGCGGCCTCCGCCTCGCACACGATCCCGATAACGATCGCCGCCGAGCAGGGGGTGGTGGGCCTGGCGCTCTACGCTTCGCTGCTGGTGAGCGCGTTCGCGGTGCTGTTCCGCGGCGCCGGGCGCTCGCCGCCGCGGATCGCGATCGCGGCGTGCTTCGCCGCGCTGGTGCTGCACACGTGGACATACGCGGACTTCCTCGAAGACCCGTTCACATGGGCGCTGCTCGCGGCCGGGCTGGCGCTCGCGCGGGCCGGCGGGGCGGGCGCCGGCGGGGCGGGCGTGCCCGTGCGCGAGGCGGATGCGCCGGTGGGTAGCGTCTGAGCCGTGCTCGGCTACCTGAAGCGCCTCGTCACGACCGGCGCGGCGTATCAGTTCGGGGACATCCTCGCCAAGGGGCTGGCGCTGCTGACGCTGCCGCTGTACACGCGTCACCTCGACACGAAAGCCTACGGCGCGGCCGAATCGCTGCTGACGGCGGTGATCCTCGCGAGCATCCTCGCGCGCGCCGGCGTCGGCGAGGCGTTCATCCGCTTCTACTTCGACGACGCGGACACGGCCAGGCGCGAGCGGATCGCCCGCACGGCGACCGCCACCGTGGCGTGGACCACGACGCTCGCGTCGCTCCTGGCTGTCGCGTTCGCCGCTCCGCTGTCGAAGCTGGTGGTCGGCTTCCGCGACCCGCTGCTGCTCGACTGCGCGGTGCTGGGCCTGTGGGCGTTCACCAACCTGGAGATGGTCTATGCGCAGCTGCGAGTGGACGAGCGCAAGCGCGCGTACGTGTACGCGTCCGGCGCGAACGTGGCGATGACGGTGGGGTTCACGACCGCGCTGGTCGTGTTCGCCGGTCAGGGCGCGCGCGGGCTGCTGCTGGGGAACTTCGGCGCCTCGGCGCTGGTCGTGCTGGGCCTGTGGTGGGCGCTGCGCGGACGCGTGTCGCTGCGGGTGCGGGCCGCCGACCTGGGCGCGATGCTGCGCTTCGGGCTGCCGACCGTCCCGGCGGACGCGAGCGTGTACGCGCTGCAGGTCGCCGACCGCTTCTACCTGTTCAGGGTCTTCTCGCAGGGCGCCGCCGGGCAGTACGCGATCGCGATCAAGCTCGCCACCGTGGTTTTCGTCGCGGTGCGCGGCTTCCAGTACGCGTGGCCGCCGCTCGCATACTCGATCGAAAGCGACGAGGAAGCCTCGCGCCTGTATTCGCTGGTGACCACCTACTACGCGCTCGCCACCGGGGTCGTCGTGTGCGCGGTCGCGCTGCTCGGACGCTGGCTCGTGCGGCTGCTCGCGGCCCACGAATACTTCGGCGCCTATCGCGCGCTGCCGTGGCTCGCGCTCGGCTGGGCGTTGTACGGGCTGTACCTCGTGTTCGTCGCGATCTCCGGGCGCGCGCGCGTCACCTCGCGCAACTTCCCGGCGGGAGCGGCGGGCCTCGCCGTGAACGTGACCCTGCTCGTGCTGCTGGTCCCGCACAGCGGCGCCGGCCTGGGGATCGCGGGCGCGGGCATCGCGCTGTGCGGCGCGTACGTGGCGATGCTCGTGGTCATGTACCTGCTCACGCGCAGCCTCTTCGCGGTCGGCTTCGAATGGCTGCGCCTGGGCGAGCTGATCGTGATCCTCGGCGGGGTCGCGCTGTCGGGCGAGCTGCTGCTGCCGACGCACGGGCTCGCCGGGCTGGCGTCGCGTGTGGCGTGGCTCGGGCTCGTGCCGGCGGCACTGCTGCTGGCGCGCTTCTTCCATCCCCACGAGCGCGCCCAGGCGCGCAGGCTGGTGGCGGACGCGCGCCGGCGCGTCGCGGCGTTCCGTGCCGGCCACGGCGAAGTCGAGGCGTACGCCGAGGACCCGCTCCGCGACCTCTGACGGGCGCCACCGCGGGCGGGCGCGGGGCCGCAACCGCCGGCCGAGGTGTCTAACGAGACGATTCTTGGCTCAAGAATGCGGCTTTTGCGGCCGATGCACGTCCCGTTGTGGCGGAGCTCACGAGACAGCCACCCCATCGAGCGGGCGTCAAGGAGCGCCAGCGCCGCGCGGAGGCGCTGCGCCGCTATCGCGCGGACGCGCGCGTCAAGAGCATGGCCGCCACCGGCGAGGCCGCGTACCTGCGCGAGCAGCTGCGCCTGGCGGCACGGCTGACGGCGAGGCTGGCGAGCACGAGCGAGGTCGAGGAGCTGGCGCGGCTGGTCGTCGACGAGTTGCACGAGACGTTCGCGTTCTACCTCGCGGCGATCCAGCGGCTTGACGCCGACGGCGTCCTGCGCCTGGTGGCCGCGCGGGGACCGCTGGCCGAGGTGATGGCCGAGTTCCTGCTGACCGAGCAGCCTGTCTCGCAGGGCGTCAACGGCAAGGTCGCGCGCAGCGGGCGCACGGTGCTCGTGGACGACACGCGCGAGGAGCGCGACTACATCGTGCGCGACCCGAGCACCGACCCGCGCTGCGAGCTGTCGGTGCCGGTCCGCGTCGACGGGGCGGTGTGGGGAGTGCTGAACATCGAGGCGACCGAGCCGGGCGCGCTCGTCGAGGCCGACGCGGTGCTCGTGGAGACGATCGCGGCGAGCTTCGGCGAGGCGGTGCACCGCGCGCGCCTGATCGCGGACCTCGAGGGCGCGTTCACGACCGCGCTCGCGGTGCTGACGAGCACCGTCGAGGCCAAGGACGACTACACGGCCTGCCACGGCGAGGACGTCGCGGTGCTCGCCGAGCGGATCGCCCTGCGCATGTCGCTGCCGAACGCGCAGGCGCGCGACGTGCGCTACGCGGCGATGCTGCACGACATCGGCAAGGTTGCGGTGCCGAGCGAGATCCTGCTCAAGCCGGGGCCGCTGACCGACGAGGAGTGGGTGACGATGCGCAGTCACGCGGCGATCGGCGGCGAGCTGGTCGCGCGCATCGACGCCTTCGCGCACCTCGCGCCGGCGGTCCGCGCGAGCCACGAGCGCTGGGACGGCGGCGGCTATCCGGACGGCCTGGCCGGCGAGGCGATCCCGCTGGAGGCGCGGATCATCGCCGCGTGCGACACCTTCGATGCGATCGTCACCGACCGTCCCTACCGCGCGGGGCGCACGCCGCGCGAGGCGTGCGTGGAGCTGCGCCGGGTCGCGGGCTCGCAGCTTGACCCGGACGTCGTGCACGCCGTGGTCGGCGAGCTCGAAGCCGTCTAAGCCTCGGCAGTGGCGCCGCGGTTGTACTCCGCGGCGGCCTCGCGCAGGCCCTCGCCGCGGCCGGGACGCAGCGTGGCGGTCACGTGGCGCCAGTAGCGCCGCGCGTCGTGGCCGGGCAGCGCGAGCGCGGCGAGCGCGCGCAGCGCGTAGCTCCACGCGGTCAGCCAGCGCACCGCCCGCGCGGCCGCCCGCGAGTGGTGCTTGCGCATGTACAGGTCGCGCCCCCGCGCCAGTTCGACGATCCGCCGCTCGGGCGAGGACCCGGTCGCGAGCTGCTCGCGGTGGACGGCGCGCGCCGCCGGCACGAACAGGCTGCGCCAGCCCGCGTCGCGCAGGCGGCGGGCGAAGTCGACCTCGTCGGAATACACGAAGAAGTCCGGGTCCAGGTAGCCGACCCGCGCGGCCGGCTCGCGGCGAACGAGCAGCGCCGAGGACTGGCACCAGTCGACCTCGCGCGTGCGCGTGCCCTTGCTCTGCACGACGCACGCACGGTGCAGCAGCAGCGCTCCCGCAAGCGCGGTGAGCACGCTCGGAAAGCGCCACGCGCACGCCTGGGGGCTGCCGTCGGGGCGCAGCAGCTGAGCCCCCGCGCAGGCCGCGCGGGGATGCTCTTGCAGCGCCCGCCACAGTGCGAGCGTAGCCCCGGGGCGGAGCTCGGAGTCCTCGTTGAGCAACAGCGCGCAGCGCCCACGCGCGCGCCGCAGCAGCTCGGAGTCGTTCTCCGCCTTGCCACGGCGCTCGTGCAGCTCGATCAGGCCGTCCACGGCCGGGTGCTCGCGTGCCGCCCGCGCGGAGCCGTCGCGCGAGCCGTTGTCGAGCACTAGCACCTCGGTCGCGAACGGCGCGCGCGCGCGCTCGCGCGCGATCGCGTCCAGGCCGCGCAGCAACAGCTCGCGCTGTGAGGTGTTGACGACGCAGTAGCTCAGCTCGATCTCGGGCACTCGCCGCGTACGCTCGCACGCACGGTCGCACGCTGTCAACGACTGGAGGAGCACCATGCGCCACATCGGTATCCGTCGACCATCGCCCGCGGTGGTCCTCTGCACGCTCGTCGTGCTCGCGGCGTTCGGCGGCGCCGCCTGGGCCGCGATCCCCGGCCCCGAGGGGATCATCCACGGCTGTTACAGCAAGCGCAGCGGCCAGTTGCGCGTGATCAACACGGCCGCCCACGCCAAGTGCGGACGCAGGGAAGCCGAGCTCAACTGGGACGAGACGGGCCCGCCGGGCCCGCGTGGCGGGGGCGGCGCCCGCGGCCCCACCGGCGCCCGCGGCCCCACCGGAGCGACCGGCGCACAGGGACCGAGCGACGCTTATACGGCGAGCGAGACATCGCCGGTCGGGCTCGCCGGCGGTCGCGACGTGCTCAATCTGGCGCTGCCCGCCGGCAAATACGTGATCAGCGCGAGCGTCGATCTCGCAAACGAAGACGGCCCCGCGGGCAAGACGGAGAAGGCCGCGTGCGTGATCGACGCGGCGCCGGCGGCGACCGGCGAACAGGCCTCGGCGACCGCGACGATCCCGTTCCTGGAAGGCGGCAGCTCCGAGACCGTCCCGCTCGACGGCGCCTTGAGTCTTAGCGAGCCCGAGACGCTCGAACTGTTCTGCACGCAGCTGTCCTCCGGCGCGACCAGCGCGAGCCTCGCGCGCATCGAGGCCGTGCAGGTCGCCAGCCTCAGCGGCGGCTAGGCGCATACGCTCTAGTCAGTATGGATGCCGAAGGTGGGGCTGGCCCTCGGCGTTCGTAGGTTCGCGGGTTAGCCTCGGGGTTGTCAAAGACCGCCGCGGCCAGTGCCGCATACGAAGGAGGACCAGCCATGCCAGACGTTAGCTCCGCCGCGCCCGCCCAGGTGACCACGTGGGTCGCGATCGACCAGCACAAGCTGTCGCTCGTGGCCGCGACGCTGC
>DATJTT010000043.1:0-48273 GCA_035503075.1 Solirubrobacteraceae bacterium | reverse complement strand
GAGCGCCTTGCCGAGCTGCACGAGCGTGCGGATCAACGTCTCGCCCTCCTTGTTGTGGCTCAGCCCGGCGATGAACGAGCGGTCGATCTTGAGCGCGTCGACGGGGAAGCGCTGCAGGTGCGCGAGCGAGGAGTAGCCGGTGCCGAAGTCGTCGATCGCGATCCGCACGCCGAGCGCCTTGACCGCGGCGAGCCTGGCCGCGGTCTCTTCGACGTTGCGCATGAGCGTCGTCTCGGTGATCTCGATCGTCAGCGCCTGGGGGTCGAGACCGGCGCTCGAGAGCGCCGCTTCGATGTCGAGGATCAGCTGGTCGCTGTCGAGCTGGCGAGCCGAGACGTTGACGGCCATCCCGATCGGGTAGCCGGCCTTTCGCCACGCGGCGCCCTGCGCGCACGCGCGCTGCAGCACCCAGCGGCCGATCTCGGTGATCAGCCCGGTTTCCTCCGCGAGCGGGATGAACTGATCGGGCGCGACGACCCCGCGCACGGGGTGCTTCCAGCGGATCAGCGCCTCCACCCCGGTGACGCTCATGTCGCCCAACGCGACCGTCGGCTGGTATACGAGGAAGAACTCGTCGCGCTCGAGCGCATCGCGCAGGTCCAGCTCGAGCTCCGCACGCTGCTGGATCGTGTCCTGCATGCCCGACTCGAACACCGCGTAGCGGTTCTTGCCGTCCCACTTGGCGCGGTACATCGCGATGTCCGCCTCGCGCAGCAGCTCCGCTGCCGACGTCTGCCCGGCCAGCGCGATCCCGATGCTGGCGCCGACCGTGAAGCGCGTCTCCTGCTCGGGGCCGAGCTCGAACGACGGCTTGAGCGCTTCGAGCATGCGCTCGGCGATCAGCTCGGGGCCCGCTTCGAGCGTGAGCTCCTCGCAGATCACGACGAACTCGTCGCCGCCGAGACGCCCGAGCGCATCGGAGCCGCGCAGCACGCCGTCCAGGCGCGCGGCGACCGCCTGCAGCAGCTGATCGCCCGCCTCGTGCCCGAGCGTGTCGTTGACCGCCTTGAAGTTGTCGATGTCGATGAACAGGGCCGCCACCCGCCCGTGGCCGCGCGCGGCGCGCGCGAGCATCTGCTCGAGGCGATCGCGGATCAGCGTTCTGTTCGGCAGGCCGGTGAGCGCGTCGTGGGTGGCCATGAACGAGAGCTCCTGCTCGCGCCGCGCGAGCTCCTCGTCCGTCCGCTGACGCTCGACGTCAAAGCACTTGGACATCTTCACGAGGCTGAACTCGAGGCTCAGCTGCACGATCGTCAGCGCCTGGGAGAGCGCCTCGGGCGAGCTGTCGGAGTCGCTGGCGCTCCGGCGCAGCACCTCGACCACCGCGTCGCGCCACCAGATGCAGCGTTTGGTCAGCTGGTTGAGCGAGGCCGCGCGCCGGGCGGCGAGCTCGCCGTAGATGACCCACGTTTCCTTGCCGGCCTCGATCGCCAGCTCGGCGCTCTCGCCCGCGATCCAGCGGGCGAGTGCCGTGGTCGAGCTTCTGTTGATGCGTTCGAAGCGGTTCTTGACCAGCGGATCGACGCCGTCGTCGCGCCCGTTGCTGCGCGCGAGCGTCAGCTCGAGCACGTCGTCCGTGCGCGCCCGCAACGCCTCGCCCAGGGGGCGGACGTCCGCCCTGAGCTCGGACACCGGAGATGGCGGCGTCGGGGGCGCCGGCGCCCGGGCTGCTCGCGTGCGTGGGGATGGCCGTTGGGCCGCCATCGACATATCCGTCGGCAGCCCGCGCGCGTTGCTTGAGAGCCGCACGCCGCGGCCAGGGCCGGGCAGTGCCCCGTGCGGGACTCGAACCCGCCCCACCGGATTAAAAGTCCGGCGCTCTACCAGATGAGCTAACGGGGCCGTGAGGCGCGCAACAGTCTGGCAGACGCGCGCACGCGCGGGGGGCATGGCGCGGCTCGGACGCGGCGCGCCGCACGCGGCGAGCGTCTCGGGGCGACCGTCGCTACGGCTCTTCGGAGGCTGCCACGCGCAGCAGCTCCTCTATGCGCGTGAGCTTCACGCGTGGGCGCCCGGCGGGCTCACCGAGCGCCCGCTCGTGGCGGTCGATCGCCTCCCAGCCCGCGTACGTGACGAGCTCGGGCTGGCGCGCGCGCAGCAACGCCTCGACGGTCGCAGCGTCGGGCTCGGCGGGCGTGTGGGCGGCCCCGGCGGCCTGCGCGTCGGCGCCGGGGCGATCGCCGTTGCTCGAGACGGCCAGGTCCGCGAGCAGGGCGTCGACGGTCTCCTGGGCGTCCTTCTTGTTGGTGCCGATCACGCCCGTGGGGCCGCGCTTGATCCAGCCGACGACGTACTCGCCCGGGAGCCGCTCGCCGCTGGCGGGGTCGACCACCCGGCCCCGCTCGTTGGCGATGACCGCGGAGCGCTCGTCGAACGGGACGCCCGGGAGCGGGATGCCGCGGTAGCCGATCGCGCGGAACGCGAGCCCGGCGGCGAGCGTCTCGCGCTCGCCGGTCGCCTGCGCGCGCAGGCCGCCGCCGGGCGCGGCGACGAGCTCGTTGCGGACCAGCTCGACCGCGCCCAGGCGGCCGCGCTCGTCGGGCAGGAAGGCCGCGGGGGAGAGCAGAAAGCGCAAGACGACGCGCCTGGGGTGGCCCGCGGGCCGACGCCCGGCGTAGCCGCGCAGGATCTCGACGTTGCGCCGGCGCGTCATGTCCTGCTCGGCGGCGGGGTCGGCGACGGCGAGCGCGCGCTCGAGCTCGGCCCGATCGACGATCACGTCCGCGTCCGCCAGCTCGCCTAGCTCAAGCAGCTCGGGGTTGGTGAACGCGGCTTGGGCCGGGCCGCGGCGGCCGACGATCACCACCTCCGAGACGCCGCTCCCGGCGAGCACCTCGAGCGCGTGGTCGGCGGTGTCGGTCGCCTCGAGCTCCTGCGGCGCGAGCACGAGCATGCGCGCGAGGTCGAGCGCGACGTTGCCGTTGCCGATCACCACCGCGCGCCCCGGGGCCGTGCCGGAGGCGTTGCTCAGGAGATCGAACTCGAGGTGCGTGTGATCGGGGTGGCCGTTGTACCAGCCGACGAAGTCGGTCGCGGCGTGTGAGCCGGGGAGGTCTTCGCCGGGGATGCCGAGCGGCCGGTCCGAGGGCGAGCCGGTGGCGTACACGACCGCGTGGTAGTGCGCGAGCAGGTCCTCGCGCGAGACGTGCCTGCCGAGCTCCACGTTTCCGAAGTAGCGAAAACGCGGATGGGCGGCGGTCTTCTCGTAGATCCGGCTGACCGACTTGATCTTCGGGTGGTCGGGCGCGACGCCCGAGCGCACGAGGCCCCAGGGCGTGGGCAGGCGCTCGAGCATGTCCACCTCCACGCGCCCGGCGGCGTCCTTGAGCAGGTGCCCCGCGGCGTAGAAGCCGGCGGGGCCGGAGCCGATCACTGCTATGCGGATGGGAGAATCGTCTGTCATCGGGTGCGAAAGATGGGCGCGGCCCGACTCGAACGGGCGACCCCCTCGGTGTAAGCGAGGTGCTCTAGCCGGCTGAGCTACGCGCCCCGGCCTGGCATCTGAAGGCTAGCGAAGCGCCCGCGGGCGCCCGCCCGCGTTGGCCGCCGGCGGCCGTCCACGCAGGTCCCCTGCGAAGCTTGCGGAGGATGCGGCGACGCGGCCTCGGCTCCAGGAAGGCACGGCTGGTCCTCTCCGTGGCGGGAGGGATCGTGCTGCTGCTCGCGCTCGCCCAGGCGTTGCTGCCGCGGATCGCCGCCAGCCGGATCGGCTCGCGGGTCGGCCGCTACGGCAAGGTGCAGAGCGTGAGCGTGAGCGCGTGGCCGGCGTTGACGCTGCTGTGGGGCGACGCCGAATCGGTGCACGTACGCGCGCGGAGCCTGTCGCTGAGCCCGCAGCAGGTCGCGGAACTGCTGTGGGAAGGACGCGGCGCATCGAGCATGCAGGTGAGCGCCGAACGCGTCGAGCTCGGCTCGCTGGCGCTCAGCGACGCGAGCCTGCGCAAGCACGGCAGCGCGCTGAACGCACAGGCGTTCGCGACCGAAGCGGGAGTGCGCGCGGCGCTCCCCGAAGGGGTCGGCGTGCGCCTGCTGCGAAGCGAAGGCGGCGAGGTCGAAGTGCAGGCCACCGGCTCGCTGTTCGGACTGAGCGCTTCGGTCAGCGCGGTCGCGGGCGCCGTCGAAGGCAAGCTCGTCGCCCACCCGCTGGGGTTCCTCGTGGAAGCGCTGCAGCTGACGCTGTTTTCAAACGAGCATGTGTACGTCGAGGGCATCGGCGCGAGCGTGCACGGCGAACACCCGCTCTCCTACCGGCTGACGATGAACGGGAAGCTGCGCTAGGCGGCGGCGGGGACGCCGGCGCGGGCGACGGTCTCACGCGCGGCGACGAGCACCGGCAGCCCGTGCTTGGGGCTGATCGTGGGCATCTGGCGGATGTCCAGCGCGAAGCTCTCGGGCAGCGCGAGCGTGACGCGCGAGAGGATCAGCGTGACGATCGCACGCACCTCGAGCTGGCCGAAGCGCATGCCGATGCACGTGCGCGAGCCGCCGCCGAAGGGGACGTACGCGCCCTTGGGCAGCGCGGCGGTCGCCTCCGGCGTGAAGCGCTCGGGGCGGAACGCGTCGGGCTCGGGGAACACGTCCGGGAGGTGGTGCGAGGCCCAGGAGCAGTAGTTGACGAACGCGCGCGCCGGCACGGTGTGGCCTTCGAACTCGAACGCGTGCACCGCGCGGCGCGGGCCGATCCACGCGGGCGGGTACTTGCGCAGCGTCTCCGCGAGCACCATCTCGAGCTCGGGCAGATCACCGCCGGCGAGCTGCGCGGCGCTCGGCCTGCCGTCCTCGAGCAGCGCGTCCTGCTCGGCGAGCAGTCTCGCGAGGACCCGCGGGTGGCGGGCGAGCTCGTAGAACAAGAACGACACGGTCGAAGTGGTCGTGTCGTGGCCGGCGAACAGCAGCGTCATCACCTCGTCGCGGATCTGCACGTCGCTGAGCGTGTTTCCGTCCTCGTCGTGGGCGTCGAGCAGCAGGCTGAGGATGTCCGGCCCGCGCGCGCCGCTCGCGCGCCGGCTCGAGATCTCCGAGTAGATCAGCCGATCGAGCTTGCGCGCCGCGCGCTGCATGCGCGCCCACGGCGAGCGCGCGCCGCGCAGCACCCGCAGGAAGTACTCGCTCGAATAGAACGACAGCGCCTCCTCGAACAGGCCGGCGGCGTCGATCGCGCGCGCCTGCTCGCCGTCGGGGTCGACGCCGAAAAGCGCGCGCATCGCCACGCGCACCGCCAGGTGGCGCGTCCACATGTACAGGTCGATGCTCGCGCCGGGCGTGAGCTGATCGAGCGCGCGCCCGACCTCCTCGACGACCGCGTCGGCCGAGGCGAGGATCCGCTCACGGTGGAACGCGGGCAGCATGATCATGCGCGAGCGGCGATGGAACTCGCCGTCGATCGTCAGCAGGCCGTCGCCCATCAGCCCGATCAGGTCGCGGAAGTGAGATTCGCGCCAGATGAAGTTCGACGCGTGCGAGACCGTGATGTAGTGGTTCGCCTCCGGGCCGAGCATGAACACGACGTTCGAGTGGAAGATCCGCAGCGTGAACACCGGGCCGAAGCGCTCGTACGCCTCGAGCAGCATCGGCAATGGATCGTTCGCGAAGCGCCGCGTGCGCGCGATCGACGGGCGCGTCTCGCCCGGGGGAAACGGCACCGCCGCGGCGCGCTCGTCGCGCAGGTCTTCGCGCATGACCGTCAACGGCCTGGAGTCGAGCATCGGAGGGGGACCGACCAGCGCCACGCCGCCAAGCGTAGAGCAAAGCTGGCTGGATGGCCAGTTTGGACGCGCCGGCGCCGATCCCGTCCGAGCTACGGGCCGTTCGCCGCGGCTTGGCATACTGGGGGCGTGGAGTGCCCTCGGGCGCCCCGCGAGTATCGCGGGGGCGTAGCTCAGCAGGTTAGAGCGCTGCCCTGTCACGGCAGAGGTCGCGGGTTCGAGTCCCGTCGCTCCCGCTCTGTAAAAGCCCTGCAAATACGCCACTTCTCGACAAGATGTGGCCGACTGCGGGAACACGCTCGCCGCGGTTAACGTACCCAGGACGTACGTCCGGCGCAGATCGATCTCCTGCCTGCGGCGTCTGGGGACGGTCGGACAACAGGGGGCGGCAGGCAGCGGCGAACAGGGCGAAAGCCGAGCTTGAGGTGGCCCCGAGCCGGGCGGTCGGTGCGATCACAGTGATCGAGAGCGAGGGTGGCGTGTGTCGGTCAGCTTGCCTGCTCCCGCGCGCGGTCGATCTCGCACTCGGGGTCGACCTGTCGGCGGTCGGCGTACTCGGCGAACAGGTGCGCGTAGGTGTCGTGCAGGACCGCGGGGCTGTGTCCGAGCTGCTCGGCGACGTAGAGAGGCTGCCGCCCGTTGGCCAGCAGCAGCGAGGCGAAGCTGTGTCGCAGGTCATACGGCCGCGGGATCGTCTCGAGCCCTGCGCGCCGGCAGGCTGGCACCCATTGGCGGGTGCACCAGTTCTCCCAGTCGGTCTTCGTCCAGGGGGAGCCCTTGCTGGTGGCGATGATCAGCGCGGCCTCAGCCGGTCGCCCGCAGGCGAACCGCCACTCGCGCAGATCCTGCGCGAGCTGGCGCAAGAGCCGCACGGGCCTGCGGCGCCGACTCTTGGTCGCCTTGATCGTGCCGTCGGGCGCCGCTGCGCGCTCGACAAGCAGCGTACTCTCACCGACGTCGCGCCAGCGGAGCGCCCGGAGCTCGCCTGGCCTGATCCCCGAGTAGGCGAGCAGAGAGACGATGACGGCGTCGCGGCGGCGGTCGTGTGCAGCGCGGCCGGCAACCGTGTAGGCGCGGCGGGGGCGTTGTCCGGCCGCTGAGGCTGCGACTTCGCGGGGCTGGGCGGCGAGCATGCTGCGCCGGATGGCCTCGATCGTTGTCGGTGTGAGCGGCCGTACCGCGTCGCGCTGCGGCGCCTTCGGCGCCCGCACGAGCGGCAGCGGATTGTTTGGGATGACTTCGGCCTCCGCCGCGTGGCGCAGAACGCTCGAAAGGAACGTGCGCGCCTTGTGGATCGTAGCGTGGGAAGCGCCCTGCTTGAGCATGTCTGCTTGCCAGGTCCGAAGCCGGCCAACTGTCAGCTCGGAGAGCGGGATCTCGGCCAGCGAGGGGGCGATGTGGCACTCCCACGCGCTGAGGTAGCGCAGCATGGTCGCCTGCTCAAGGTTGGCGCCGTGCTCGGGCATCCAGTGCTGCTCGATCCATTCGTCCAGCGTCGGTGTCGCGGCCGTCAGTCGCCCGAGCGCGAGCGGGCCGAGTTGCTTTGCGCGCCGGATCTCGCCGTCGAGCACTTCAGCGTCTCGCTTGCGATCGAGTAGGCGGGAGCGATTGCGGCCGTGTTCGCGCCAGCGAACCTCGTAGCGCCGACGACCACTACGCATTACGGGCTGGACGCTCATCGTGCGGGAGGCCGGTAGCGGCGGCTTGCGCTGCCCTTGTCGATGCCGAGCGCCTCGGCGACGCCGCGGACTCCAATCTCGCCTGTAGCGAGAGCTTCGCGCGCAAGCTCATCGCGTCGCTGCTCCGCGCGCTCAACCGCCCGCCGCGCCCGCGCGAGCCTGGCGTACCAACGCCGGCCCGCTGGCGTCTTGTGCGAGGCCGTCCTCATCGCCGCTTCCCGAAGCGTTGCATGGTACGGACGATAATCCATCTTCTAAGCGTATGTCAAGCGCAACGCTTCGAGGCTGCGCGTCGCATCGCCGCGGAGGCAGCATGCCCGGCGGCTCGCCGGGTACGCGGGAGCGATGGCGCCAGGCCAGCGGCACCAGAACGGCGCGCGGGGCGAGGGAGCGCGTCGGCGCGGAATCGGAGCGCGCGGCCCACCGGCTGAGCGTCGATCCTGCCTTCGCGGTGCATCCGCGTCAAGACATCACGGTTGAGTCCTAGCTGTCGTGCCTTCGCCTTCGAGTCGAGCAACCGTGCCGGGTCGTCCTCCCACAGATAGGGACGCAGCAGCTCGGCGAGCTTGCGCCACAGCGACTCGTCAGCGTCCAAGAGAGCTGCGAGGAACGCCTCGGCGAGTCCGGCGCCCATGCTTCAGGCCGTCCCTCTCGCTACACGCCGCGGCGCGCGCCCGACACGTTCGACCCGGGCCCAGTGGGTGATTCGTGCGCGCGCGATCGGCACGTAGGCGGCTTCGCGCTCGATCCCGATGAAGCGTGCGCCCTCGAGCACGGCGGCGGCGCCGGTGCTTCCCGAGCCGGTGAACGGGTCGAGGACGAGCCCGCCGGGTGGGGTTAGGAGCCTGACGAGCCAGCGCATGAGCTCGATCGGCTTGACGGTCGGGTGGATGTTCGCGACCGGGCGCTCCCTGGCTTTCTTGACGTTCTTCGCGCCGATCTTGTAGGTCTGCACGACGGCGCGGGCGAGCTGCTCACAGCCGGCGTCGCGCTCGCGCCGCGACGCCTTGCCGGCGTAGAAGAAGCGGGCGCGCTCGCCGAGCAGCGCGACCGGACAGTCGTGTTCGCAGCGGCTGGGGGTGCAGGAGTGCCCGTGGGAGAGGAGCAGGTTCGCGGGCCAGCGGCCTTTGGGGCTTGCGGTGATGCACCGGCCGTGCGCTCGCCCCTGGCTCGGGCAGTCTTGTGGGGCGAGCTTGATGCGGCAGGCGTCGATCCGCATCGCTCCCGTCCTGTACCGGGCGAGGTTCT
Source organism: Solirubrobacteraceae bacterium (assembly GCA_035503075.1). Taxonomy (GTDB): domain Bacteria; phylum Actinomycetota; class Thermoleophilia; order Solirubrobacterales; family Solirubrobacteraceae; genus Palsa-744. Next base: position 39,641 of record DATJTT010000043.1, on the reverse strand, counting down.
GCTCGATAGGGCCGTCGGGTGGCCGGCGGGCGAGCAGGATCGGCTCCCACGCGGGCTTCAGGCCGGTGCCGAGCCCGTCTGGGAGGATTTGGGTTGCGGGGTAGCCCTGGCCTTGGAGCCACATGAGCGTGTCGCGGAGTTCGAACCCGGCTTGTTCGAGGCCGCACGCGAGGAGGTGGAAGGTTCGTGGTGCGGCGAACGCGGCGAGGTACGCGCCGGGCTTGAGAGCGCGCAGGCACTCGCTGCTCCATCGTGCGCTGAAGCGCTGGAACGCGCCGGCAGGGTCGGCGTCAGTCCCGGCGCGGCGGCGACGTCCGGGTGTCCGCGTGGGGTCGAGTGTGGCTGGTCTGTCCCAGCGCATGTGGTTGGCGTTGACGCCGTAGGGCGGGTCGGTGATGACCGCGTCGATGCTCGCCGGGGCGAGCTGCGGGAGCGCGTGCAGGCAGTCAGCGTGCTTGAGCTGCCAACGTCGGCGTGTTCGTGGTGGTGCTTGTCCCATGTTCACCTCTCCTTCGTGAGTCCGACATCGCGTGAGTTCGCGGTGGTGTTGGTGGGCGGCGGAAGACGAGGACGTCCTCGTGGCAGACGAGTTGTGTGCGCTCGCCGGTGGCGAGCGCGCCTCGGGCGTGCAGTAGCTGCCAAAACGACGGCCGCGCGTGTAGCTGGTCGTCGCGGATGCCGGCGAGCAGCGCGATCACGTGCTGCCAGTAGTCAAGGCCCGCGTTCTGGCACAGCGCGACCGTGTCGCCCGCGAGGTTGCGTAGCGCGCCGTGGGTGCGAAGGTTCTTGGTGACGAGGATGAGGAAGGCGCCGGGTGCGAGCATGCGCGCGCACGCCCGGTAGACGCCTGCCATCGCGCTCAGATAGCTCTCGCCAGCGTCACCGTGGTTGGTGGCGTCGTGTGTGTTGCCGTAGCGGAGTCGTGCCAGGCAGGGGCGGCTGTCGCCGTAGCGGCAGGTCTTGGAGCGGCTTTTGGCGTAGGCGCGGTCGGCGGCGGTGAGCCGGCGGCCCTCGCGGGCACGCGCGATCGCCATGCCCTTGCCGCCGCGCGGGTCGCCGAGCGTCGCGGGCCCGTAGGGCGGGGAGGTGAGGATCAACGCGACCTTGCCGACGTACTCGTCGAGCACGCCGCGGCCGAGTCCGCGGGCGTCGTCGGTCAGCACGAGCGCCTGCCCGGGTGCGCCCTGTGCGCGGGCGTGCTGCACGTTTGCGGCGGCGAGCGCGGCCCACTTGGGGTCGAGCTCGACGCCGATGGCGCGGCGGTCCTGGTGGATGGCCTCGACGAGCGTCGTGCCGATGCCGCACAGCGGGTCGAGCACCGTCTGTCCGGGTGAGCTGTAGAACTCGATCGCTCGCCGCGCGATCTCGGGCAGCATCTTCGCCGGATGGCGGGTGGAGGCGGGGGTGTAGCGGCCGTGGCGCTGCCACTGGCCCGTGCGCTGCGCGCACGGCCAGACCGCGAGCGGCAAGCCGGCGGTGCCGGCTCCCACCCAACCCGGGGTATCGCAGTCTTGGCGTCGAGGAGACCGACTCGCCCCTGTGACTCGTTGCCTGCGGCTAGTTGTGTGCGGCATGTTTCACCTCTCCGGGGGTGATCCTGTCGGGCTGTAGGAGCGTGGCCTGTCGTGGCTTCGGGGTGTGTTGCTCTCGCCCTCGCGGGCGTCGATAGCCGCGCGGCCGGCAAAGGGCACGGACGTGCGCCTCGCGTCGGTATCTGGAAGATTTGGCTGTTGGTTTCACTCGCTGTGTGTTTCGCGGTGTGCATGGCCTCGCGACCAAGGGGCCTGTGAGGCGCCCTGGTCGCGGTGTAGGCCAGCTACTGCGAGCCCTCCACGGAGGAGATCCCGTGCTCGTTGAATTCGGAGATGATCCCGGTGATGTCCGCGACGCTCATTAGATGAGTCGCCGCGAGTCGTGCGGGGCTGACGCCCGCATTCGCCGCCAGGATGACTCCGCAACGGGTACGGGTCACCGGGTCTGTGGATTGCTCACGTTTCACCAGCAGCATCCGTCCCTCCAGCTGACTGAGTTGCCGTAGCGGCCAGCACGAGCCAGAGGCGGGTGCTGCTGTTTGTACGCTTCCTCGATCTTCTGGCGAGACTCGATCATCGCCAGCAACGTGAACCAGCTCGTCGATCGTCTCGGCGTCGGCTTGCGCGTCCGCCTCGATCTGCTCACGGGGGATACCTGTGAGCCGGCTGATGTGGCGCACGATCCACCGTGCACCGCGACGCGCACCATGCGACGTCGCGTCACGCGCGTAGATGCTCGCCAGCTTTTCACGTAGCTCGCCTGGATCTAGGCTCCTCAAGGCGCGCGTCCTTCTCTTTGGTTGGCGGGGTGATTCGACCCCAGGGGGAGTGCGCTCCGGGAGGGGATACTCGATCCCGAGTGCTTCACATGCATCCGCGATGAGCGTGTCCGTCACCCAGCTCCAGTCCTCGACTGAGGCTTCGCCGACAGCCCGGTAGATGATCGACCGGAGATCGTCGGCGATGGCTCCCGGGCTGCGTCGTTGGATCTCTACATGCTCGTAGAGCACCTCAATGACTTCATCGATGATCGCGTCGTGGTCTAGCGCCTTCAGCAGGAAGTCACACAGCAGGCTGTGGCCTTTTGCGCTCGTTCGCGCCTCGTGGCTGACCCGCTGTGAGGCGGGTGTCTCGGGGCGTGCCGAGGGCAGCGCCTCGTGTGCGGGCTCTTCGGCGATGGCGACGAGTGCGTCTGTCAGCGCTTCCTTTGCGACGATGGTTGTTTTGCCATCTCTTAGAAGCCAGCAGTCGTCGCGGTGCTCGCCGAGTTGCGCGCGCTTGATGAGGTCGCTGGCGACCGTGCCAGTCACGGTGATAGTGACGTCACCGTAGATCGTAGGAGCGTACATTTTCGCGTTACCTCTTTTGCGATTGTTGTTTAGTGCTGTTGCACCTGTGTGTTGCAAGAGAGGTCGTAGCTCCACTTGTAGGTGAGGGCAACGGCCGTGTTACGGTGTATTCCGGTTTATTCCGGTCTTCTCTGAAAAGACGCTTCATGCTTGCCTGACGGGTCTGTCGGCTTGGGGTCTGGCGGGTGGCCGTGCGAGGCGGCGGGTGATCTGCTCAGCGTCAAAGCGCAGCATCGAGCGCTGCCCGGCGCCTATGCGGATCGCGCCTAGCTCGCGGGCGTGCTCGTAGACCCATCCTCGGTGTACGCCCCACCACGCCGAGACCTCGGCGACCGTCAAAAGCTCGGGCAGCTGCCGCTCCGCCGGCGGAGTGTCGCCCAAACGCTCGGCCAGTAGCTCCGCGGTGCGTACGGCCAGCCGCTCGACGGTGCTGGGGTCAAGCCGCACCAGCGTCGGCTGGGGCGGGGCTGGCGGCTGGTTCACCTCCGCCGCCTCCCGGCGGGTGACGCGTCGAGCCATCCGAGCCGCTGCTGGCACCAGGGGCGCCTCCAGATCGCGGCGAACGGTCCCTGCGCGGTGAGGTCGGTGATGGTGCAGATCGAGATTCCCACCTCGGGTGTTTGCCGTAGTTCGCGGTCGTCTTGGCAGAGCGCGAGCACGCTTCGCGTGCGACGTTCGAGCGCGACATCGCTCTCGCCAGCCAGGACGCAGATGACGTCGGGGAAGACCTCGTAGCGTGTGCGCCAGCCGGGGGTCTTCTGCGCGCTTGGCGTGTGGTGGTAGAGGCGCGCATAGGAGGCGAGTTTTGCGGCTAGTTTCTCGACCGGCTGGGTGGCACGGTCAAGCTCGAGGAACCTGTAGCGAAACAGGACGTCGCGTTTGGCGTACTGCTGGTAGGTGAGAAGCGCATCGGCGGTCAGCCACTTGTTTTTGCCGATCGGGTGAGAGACCTCGTGCACCCACGCGAGTGCACCGAACTCGTCATCCGGGCGCTCGCGCGCGGCTTGCATGAACGCGATCCCGGTGTCGTTGACCGCGAGCGTGTGCGCGCGAAACAAGCCGGCGGCCTCCGCTGGGGCGATGAGCTTGCGCCGCGCCGGGGTGCGGGGGGTGACCTGCTCGACTATCTGCGCGCCGCGGGTGGTGAGGAAGTAGACGCTGCCGTCGCCATCGGCGGCGCGCGCGAAGTCCACCAGCTCGTGGTGGCGAAGCCCGGCCAGGAGTTTCCTCGTCCAGCGCGGCCCAGAGTCGGGTGTGTGCATCTGGTGGATCTGGCGGGTTGAGAGCAGCCGGTGCTGGTAGAGGCTCTCCAGCACCTCGCCCGCAACCGGCGCCAGCGCCTGCAACTCGCGGCGGGGGTTCACTCGGGCCTCCCGGCCGCTGTGGGTGTGCTTTGCTCGTCCTGGTCGGTGTGCAGTACGCGGGTGCCGCCGCCGGCCCCGTCCTGGGAACGTCCCTTGTGCTGGCGCTTGCGCGCTGGCTGGTGCTTGTCGAGCCAGTCCTTGATCCGCTGGTCGTGTGCCCCGACGAGCTTGAGCGTTTGGTCGATCGCGCGATGCTTCATTGCGTCGTCTCTGGCCTGGCCTGCCGCTGTGGGGTTGGAGTGGTGCTTGGCGTGTAGCTCGCGTGCGGTCACGCCGTGCACCAAGAACGGCTTGCTCGTGCGCGCCCCGAGCGTGACCTGCGAGAGATAGGTGAAGCGTTCGAGGCGGGTGAGGAGCTCCGGTTCGATCTGGCCGGCCCACTCCCGGGCGATCATCTGCGCGGCCTTGGCGTTGACCGTTGTCGAGGACAGGTGCGAGCGGTTGGTTGTTACTGCGTTCCAGGTCGGGGCGCTCAGCCGCTCGGGGTTTTGGTTAAACAGGAACGCGCGGCCTCCGTACTTCGCGGACTGCTCCAGCAGCACGGGGAGGTTCGGGCCGTCATAGCTCTGCAGCTCGTCCAGGAACAGCCAGAACGGCCGGCGGCGCTCGGGCGCGAGGCGGGCGCGCAGCTTGAACGCGTGCAGCACGTCGTAGACGAGGAGGTTCGCCACGAGCCGGTCGCGGGTGCCGCCGGAGCCCGGGCAGGCGAGCACGATCTTGCCCTCGCTCATCGCCCGCTCGGCGCTGTAGGTAGAGGTCGGGCTGCCGAGCAGCGCGGCGACCTGCCTTGCGGCGCGCAGCCGGTCGATGATGTTCGTCACCGCCGTCGCCGCATCCGGCGCAAGGCGGGGGAAGCGGTCGCGGAAGAACCCTGCCGTCCCGCCGGACATGTAGGGGAGCGCGGCCTGCCGCCACTCGGCGTCGGAGAGCAGCGCGGGGACCTGGAAGATCGTCGGCGCGAGTTTCTTCGGGAGTTGCTGTGCGAGCTCTACCAGTGCCTGTGCGGCCTGGGTGGCGATGTTCAGCGCGCGGGTGTTGCGGTCATCCCATTTCAGCGCGGCGGCCAGCGCGTCCACGAACGCCTCCACCCGGCCGGCGGCCTCGCTCGGTGTGCGGTGCTCGAGCCAGAAGAGGTTCCACGTCGGCTGGACGCCCTGTTGGTCGGGGTCTGAGAGGTCGATCTCGATCACCCGCTCGGGCATGTCTGCGAGGTAGGTCTTGATCTCGCGGATCGCGTCCGCGTGCGGGTCAAGGAACAGCCCGCCGTGCCCGGACCGGGCGAGGTGCACGAACTGGCCGATCGCGGTCTCCGTCTTGCCGTAACGGCTGCGGCCGGCCTGGTAGGCAAAGAACGTTTCCCCGGCGCGTACGCCGACGAGTCGCTCGCCGTCGCGGTCGTGCACGCGGCCGAGCGGGATCAAATCGTCCTGGCCGGTGAACGTCGGTAGCCCGACCGGCGGCGGCGGGATCACCCCACCGGAGCGGGCGACGTTTTCCGCCGCACAGTGAACGCTCGGCGGCTTCAAAAGCCCCGCGATCTCACCCGCACCGACGAGCCGGCGGCGCCGTGGCGCGTACCGGCCGGTGCGCACGCGGGCGTCGAAGCGGCCCCGCCGCCACGGCAGATCGGAGCCGAGGAACCCCATCCCGCTGAGCGCGAGCCCAGCGACCCGCAGATGGTTCTCCCCCGCGAACACATCGAAGCACGACAACAGCGCCTGCATCTGCTCCCGTGCCCGCGCCCCGCTACCAGCCTGCACCCTGGCGAGGAGCTGCAGCCCGAACAGCGGCTCGCCGCCGCCGAGCTTGCGGTCAAGCGCACGGCCTTCAAAGCGCCGGCCCGCGGTCTGCGCGCTACTCATCCGCCCTCGCCGCTGCTCTTCACCGAGCACCGAGGCGAGCGAGCTCTGGCCGCGCTCGGCTTCGCTCAGAAGCCGGCGACGCAGACGCCGACGTTGATACGGCGCCGCGGGCATCAGGTCCACCGCGACGACCGTCTGCTCGCCGCGCTCGTGCCGGGTGCGCGAGAGCGCGACCGCGAAGCTCTGCAACGGGTCGGGGTCAAGACCGACCGCCGCCAGCGGGAGCGCCGATGAGCGAGCCAGCACAAGCTCCGCGCGCACCGCCACCGCCTCGCCTCCACTGACACTGGCCTTCTCGGGTTCGGCTGCGCGGACCTCGAGCTGGTCGTAGGCGCCGAGCGCGGCTTGCAGCGCCGGCAGCGCACGACGAGGGACCTCAGCGGTGTAGTGGACGAGCCCGTCCGCGCCGGTCGACAGTTGCAGCCGCACCGCGCTCGCAGGCCGGTCAAGCCAGCCGAGCACCATCCGACGTGTGCGCGTGAGCTGCGAGGCGAAGCGCACCACCGCCTCGACCGTTGGGTCGAACCCCTCCGAGGGCAGAAGCTCGACACGCACACGCGAGCCAAGCGCCCGACGCACCAGCACCACACGCACGATCAGCGCACCGGCGCCAGCCACGACAGCGGCGACGGCGACCGGCAGTAGCCCAGCTACCACGTCGATCGGGTCGGCCAGCAGCCCTGCCGCAGCAGGCAGGACCGTTGGCGCGAGCAGCAGCACGGCCAGGCCGCCCGCAGCGGCGAGCACAGCCAGACGCTCCTGCGAGGAGGTGCCCCTCATCGAGATACCCCTACGGACACATAGTTGTCACCGGGCGCGAGGAGCGCGAACTCCCCGACGGGAGCTAGCGATCCGCGGCATCGCGCACCAGCACCGTGAGGAACCAGGTTTGGAAGCGCACAGGAACCAGGTTTGGAAGCAGATAGGAAGTCCGACCTAGCGCTCACGACCGCCGCGTTTTGGTTCGCTGCGGCCCGCATCACGCGCTCCCCGCGTTGTTGGGCGCGGGTGGCTGCGCGTACCCGTATATGGGGGCGCGCTCGCCGACCGGGTGCGCGGGCGGGAACGGCCCGACGCGGGTGACGTGCCCGGCGTAGTTGCCCTCGACCGTTTCGATTTCCCCGTTGGGTAGGACGCGGACGACGATGCCGACGTGCGCGCTTTCAGACGGGCCGGTGCCGTAGAAGACGGCGTCGCCGGGCGAGGGCCTTGCGGTGGCCGGCAGCACTCGCCCGCCGTGTTCCTTGGCCCGTTCATACAGGGCACCGGAGTATCCGTAGAGCGAGGTTGAGCCCGGTAGCGGCACTCCGGCGTGCTGCCATACCCAGCTCGCGAACAGCGAGCACCATTCCTCGCACGGCCCGTAGACGGTGCAGTCCGAGCCGGGCGGATGTTCGCCTTGGCCGATCTGGCTTTCGGCGACCTTGACGATTGCGCTCTGGCTGGCGGCTTCGGGGGCGAGCACGCTCGCGCTGCACTGTTCACCGCCGGTCGCGGGCTGTGCGAGCTGGCTGCTCGTCGGCGGCGGCGAGCCGGCGCCGGCAAACCCGTACTGCACGGCTCGGGCCATGACTTCTTCGGCGTAGGCGATGGTCCCTTCACCGCAGGCGCCGTAGTAGTTACAGGCGGCCTGGCGGTATTGGGCGTAGCTGCCGCCGATCGGCGGCGCACCCATGTCCTGGCGCATAATCCGCGCGGCCGTGAAGGTCGCGTCGGCGGGGTCGTTGATCGAGAGCGGCTGCGTGGGGTCCGCGTCGACGGCGAAGCGTTCCCACAGCGTCGGCCCGGACCCTGGTGAGCAGGGGCTGCCGCGGACGTAGGCGATCTGCATTGGCCCGGCGCAGCCCGCGCTGTTCGTTCCCGCGCACTCGCCGCTCCCGCACTCTTGGGTGCCGATGCTCGCCAGGAACGCCCAGTTGATGTTGAAGCGAGCGCCCGCCTGCTGATACAGCCGCAGCCGGGCAGAGGGGATGCTCTGAAGCGCATACGCCGAAGGCGCCGGGCCGGACGACGCGGCGGCTGCTTCGCCTGCGCCGCCTTCGCAGCCGGTCAGGCTCGCGCCGAGCACCGCCGCCGCGACCGCGACGATCGTGACGAACAGCAGCCCGCCAACGCCGAAGATCCCGGCGAGCAGCGCCCACAGGACCTTCGTGTGTCCTTGCCGGCGGCTGCTCACCCGGCGCCCTCCACAGCCTTGATGAGCAGCCGCCGGCCGTCTCGTTCGAGCAGCAGCTCGACGGTGTAGTCGACGAGTTCGCCACCGTTGATGAGTGCGTCGAGCGCGATCGTCCCTGCCCGCCCTGCGGCGGGCCGCAGCGTGAGCAGGCGTGGGTGGAGCGCTCGCATCGCCGGGGGGACGAGCGACGGGTGGGCGCGAAGCGAGCGCACGAGCGCCGGTGCGGCGCCCGTGAGCGCCGCTGCCGGCGCGTGCCCGTACACGTAGGCCAGGTAGCCGGCGAGGAAGCGTTGGGCGACACGCGCCGCAACAGGCCCAGCAGGCGCCACGTTCGCGGCGGGCGGGTCGCTGGCCGCGGGCGGGCGCGCCCTGCCCGCGAGTGCGCTCGCCTCAATCTGAGGCGCGGGAGGCTGTTGCGAGGGCCGGCTGGCGATGAGCAGGGCCGCGCTCGCGGCGAGCAGCACAACGACGATCACAAGCGCGCCCCGGCGCCCCGTCACCGGCCGCTGGGAAAGCTGGCGAGCCCACGCCCAGCGTCTCACTGCTCCTGCTCCTTGGTGAGGCTGCTGAGGCGCCGGCGTGCTAGGCGAGCGGTGGCCGCGCCCAGCTCGATCCCGAGGAAGTCACGGCCGAGCCGGGTGGCGACCGCGCCGGTTGTGCCCGAGCCGCAGAACGGGTCGAGCACGAGCGAGCGACCGCTGCCGTCGTTGTGCTGACAGCTCGGCAGCCGCGTGCCGTTTGGCGCATCCCATGTAGCGCCGCGCTTCCACGGTGCTCCGCAGATGCCGCACGCGACCGGCGGGCTGCCGGCGAGCACGCACGGCTCGATCAGCTTCTCGGGGAAGACCGCTTGCGCGCCGGGGTAGCCGCGGGCGGTGACCGTCCACCACGAGCGTCGCTGGCGCGCCTGGCCACCTTTCCACTCCTGGTGTTGGCCGCGCTGTCCGCGACGGTCCTGGTATGTCAGGCGGCCGGGGCGCGCGTACCCGTTGCCCGAGCGGCGGCCGGTGTCGGGCTCGCGGATCGCGTGCGCGTCATAGAAGTACCTGGGTTGCTTGGCGAGAAGGAACAGGTACTCATGCGCCCTGGTGGGTCGGTCCCTGACGTTCTCGGGCATCGGGTTGGGCTTGGCCCAGACGATGTCCGAGCGAAGCCACCAGCCCTGCGCCCGCAGCGCGAGCGCTACCCGCCACGGGATGCCGACGAGATCCTTCGCCTTGCACCCGGCGGGCACACAGCTCGCGCCCTTGGGCACTGGCACCCCGCGCCTGCGATCGGGCACCTGGTAGCTACGCGCCGCGGCGTAGCTGTCCCCGAGCACCAGCCAGAGCGTCCCGTCCGGCCGCAGCACCCGCCGGACCTCCTCGAGCACCGTGACGAGGTGCTCGACATACATCTCGGGTGTGGGCTCGAGGCCGAGGCAGCCTTGCCAGGCCTGACAGCGCTCGAAGAAGCGTCCGCCGAGCAGCCCAGCTTGCCCTTGGCGCCCGTCGAGGTCGAGTCCCCCGCGCGAGCTGGTCTGCGCGGCGGGCAGGAGATCTTGGTGCTTGCCGCGCTGTGCCGGCCCCCAGCTGTGGCGGCAACGCGTCTCGCCGCCCCAAGTGGACGGGCGCAGCCCGTAGTCGCGCAGTCCCCAGTAGGGCGGGCTCGTGATGCACGTTTGCGCCCAGTCGGTGGGTAGCTCTCGAAGGAGTGGGAGTGCGTCTGCGTGTTCGATGCGCCAGCTCATGCGGGCTCCTCGTCGGGGTCGGGGTCATCAGGGATCGGTGGCGGCGCTTCGCTCGCGGCGATCGGCTCGTCGACCTCGTCGGCCGGCTCGGGGTCAGGTGGCGGTAGGACGGGGCCGCCTTCGCTTGAGGCGATCGGCTCATCGACGTGGTCGCCTGGTTCGGGTACGTCGGCGCCGCGCGGCGCAGGCTCAGGGGTGGGTGGGGGCACGGCCTCGTCTTGGCCGTGCCCCCTGGTGAATGCCGCCGCTGGTGTGTGGTGCCGGTGCAGCCCGGCCATCCGCGCGAGGCGGGTGGTGTAGTAGAGGGCCTGCAGGCGGCTCACCCTGTCCCGGGCGGCGTTGCTGCCGGCGGTCGCTGAGAGGAACTCTCCAGCGATCCGGTCGCGGTTCATGAACACGGCCCACAGGAACAGCGCCTGCAGGCCGAACGCCATCAGCCAGCCGAGGTTGCTTGTCGCGTCATCGAGCGCCTGGCAGACGGCGAGGACGACGGCGAGGATCGCGCTGTAGATGACCTTGCGCAGCAGGTAGCCGGCAAGCCGTGAGAGCCAGCTGCGGAAGAATTCGTGGCCGCGGCCCGGGATCACGCCGATGACCAGCGCGAACGGCGAGAAACCTAGCCACATCAGCAGGAAGACCCCGGCGATCAGCACACCCACCGCGAGCGCGCCGAGCAGCAGCCAGGCGCCGAGCGACCCGATCCCTATGAGGATCGAAAGCAGCAGCCGCTCGTACTGGCCTCCCTTGCCGGCAGCTTCGCCGGCGGGCTCATCGGCGGGGCCGAGCGGGTAGCTGCCGTTGTTCTTGGCGGGATCTGCTTCGGGAAGATCGGAGTCCGTCCCGTGTTCGATCGCTTCGAACTCCTGGTTGCGTTCCTTGCTCTGAAAGGCGTAGGGCAAGACGTGCGCGGCGTACTTGAGTTCGTTGTTGATGCACGTCTTGCCGGCGACCTTGACTTCGGTGCTGGTCTGCAGCCGGCTGGCGAGCGTCTCTTCTTCGCTTGCGGTGTTGCCGAGCGGACGTACGGGCACCGAGACGGTCTTGCCGCCTAGCTGCTTGGTGCAGTGCTCGATCCCGCCGAACTCGAGCACAGTCCAGGGCTGTACGACAAGTAGCGAGAAGAGCTGGTTGCCAGCGGCTTGCTTGGCAGCTGCTTCGCTTGTCAGGTTCCCCTGGCTGGTAACTGACAGCAGGGCGGTGGAGAGCTTGTTGGCGTACTGGCTGGCCGGCGCGATCGTGGCCTGCGGCTGCGTGACGAGCGCGAGCGCGATCAGGCAGTAGACAAGCGAGAGCGCGAGCGTGCCCGCCGTCTCGGTGTAGCGGCGCTGGACGAGCGCCTTCCACATCGCCCACAGCGACACGAGCGCAACCGCTGCGATCAGCCACGGCTGCCCGAACGTGTGCTGGTAGATGTTCTGGATCGCCTGGGAGACCGGGGCGAGCGCACCGGAGCCCGGGCTGCCGTTCCCGTTGACAAGGTCGAGGCTGAACGCGAACGCGAACAGCGTGATCACCGCGTTTGAGACAAAGGCGGTGATCAGCCAGATGACCTGCGCGACGAAGTACGCGATCATCGGCAGCAGCCCCGAGGTGTCGATCCCCGAGAACAGCCCGACCTTGATCGCCGGGAAGAACTGATCAAGCTGGTAGGCGCTCAGCGGATAGCGGCCATACAGCCCGCCCGCCGGTATCTGTGGCGCCGGGCCGATGTTCCCGTACACATCGCTGGCTAGCGCCGAAGGCCCAGCGAGCAGCACGAGCGCCAGCGCGCCGATCAGCGCGAGCGCGAGCGCACGGCGCCTGCGCGCGAGAAGCCGACAGGCGCGTTTCATGCTGCCCTCCGCTTTGGCTGGCCGGGGGTGGTGCCGAACGCGCCGAGGAGGTGGGGGTAGACGAGGTCGACTTGGACTTCGCCGACTTGGCCGGCGAGGTCGCGCATCAGGCAGCGTCCGGCGCGGTATTCGCGTACCAGCGCTACGAGCTCGCGTGTGGGCTCAAGGCCAAGGAGTCTCACCCCGGCGGCTGCGCCGTCGTCGGAGTCCTGTCCGAATACGAAGATCTCGCCGATGAGCTCGGCGAGGTCGCCGAGGTCGGCGACACGGTGCGTGCCGAGCAAGAGCGTCGCGTTGAACGCGCGGCCGAGCCTTACGAGCCGCTTGATGATCTGCCGGCCCTGCGCGGAGTCGAGCAGGAACCAGATCTCGTCCAACCCGACGACCTTGTGGCGGGTGCGGTCGTGGGAGATCAGCCGCAGCGCGTAGGCCGCGACGAGCGAGAGCGTGGCGACCGAGACGCGCTCGGAGCGGGTGTAGGTGTCGCGGGAGGCGCCGGGCTCGGGCAGCGCCAGGCCGGGCATGCGGATCGTCGTCACTGGCCGCGCCGCCTGGATCGCGGTGCTGTGGCCGTCGCCGAACCCCAGCCGGGCGAGCCCGAAGTCGCGGATCACCTCCAGCGCTTCGCCGGCTTCCTGCGCGGCCGTCCGGTCGCTTTTGGTGAGCAGCTCGACGACGTGTTGGAGGCTGCGGGAGCCTTCTCTGACTGCGTCCTTGACGGCGCGGCTGACGGCGTTCTCCCACGCAGCGGTTGGGCCGGGGAGCAGGTCGAGCAGGTAGGAGCAGGCGAGTTCCTCGCGCAGCTCGTCAAGGCCGATCGCGAGCGGGTCCAGGTGCCCCTGCTGTGCGGGGTCGCCGGACAGCTCGAGCACCTGCACCCGTCCGGTGAGCTCGCGTACGCGGTGTAGGCCGTGGTCGGGCTTGGGGTCGAAGTCGACGACCAGGCTGCCGCGGCGCTCGGCGGCGTACTCGATTGCTTGTGTGGCGACGGTCTTGCCGGACCCGAGCGTGCCGACCAGCAGCACGGCCGAGGCGCGATTCTCCCGCGGCGCCTGCGTTGGGTCGTAGCGAACCGGCCGCGGCGCCCCGGTGGGGGTGTAGCCGAGGTAGGGGCCGGCGGGGGAGCCGACCTCGCGGGTGGCGGTCGGGACGAGCGCGCCGAACTGCTCGACCGTGAGCTGCTGCACGTAGTCGGCGCTCACAACCAGCCGTCCGGTCGTGGCAGGTGGTCAAGCCACAGGCGGTGCTGCAGCCCGGCGGGCCGGTGAAGCTGGATGTCGCCGTACTGCTCTTTGACGACGGCGACGCGGCGCTCTAGCTCCTCCTCGCCTGGGGCGCCGAGCGCGAGCCCGATCGAGGCGTACAGCATCGGCGGGTGCCCGCCGGCCTGCAGTTGCGCCTCGTACTCGCGGGCGAGCACACGGTCCTCGCCGGCGAGCAGGCTCGGGCCGTGCGCTGCGCCCTGTACCTGCTCGTGGTAGGTGTGCTCGACGTCGGCGATCCGCTTGCGCACAGCCGCGAGCGCCTCACGGTTGCCGAGCCAGCGGGCGTGGATGACCGCGTCGACGGGGAAGGTAAGCGCCTCCAATGGTGCGTACAGCGCCTCGGCCACGGGGCCGGGAAACTCCGGCGCATCGGCGAGGGAGCCCAGTGCGAGCAGCGCCTGGTGCGAGCGGCCCTGCTCGCCGTCCACGACCAGGGCCTGGGCGTGCTCGGTGATCGCGGCGTTCGCGCACCGTTCCAGGTCGTGCGAGAGCGGCTGGAAACTCGCTCGCCCGCCCGCCCCACTAATGATGAGCGCGTCCGGCGTCCAGTAGTCCTCGATCTCGGGCTCGGCGATCCCACGGCACGCGGCACGGCGCAGCAGCCACTGGAGCTCGCCAGTGGTGGCGCGCCGCGCCGAGACGATGCCGCGCACGCGCTGGAAGACGCGATGCTCAGCCGCCGCCAATTCCTCGATCTCGCTCGCGGGGATCGGCGAGGCGTTGGTGATCCCGGCCAGCTCCTCGACCCTGCGGCGAGCACGGTCGACGCTGCGGATCAGCCCCGACCCCAGGCCGGTGGGTGTGCTCTGGCCGAGTGAGACCGCGAGGTACACCTCCGGTACGTGTGAGCCGAGCTCGGCGAGCCGCAGCTCGTGGCCCTCCAGGAACTCCCGCCATGCCTGGGGGTCTTGGTGGCGTTCATCGAGCTGGCTTTCGTTGCGCTCGATGTAGCGGTGGGCTGGGTAGGCGCGGTTCACGCGCCACAACGAGAAGTCCGCCACGACGGTGTGCGCGAGCCGCTTTAGCCGGTGCGCGAGCGCCCACTTCCCGCTGACGGGCAGGAACGGGTAGCTGCTCATCGCCAGCCGGTACAGCCCGGCGGCCTCACCGCCCCGGCCGATCAGCACGTTTGCGTGCGCGTAGCGCAGCGGGAAGCTCGCGGTCATGGGCGGACCTCCACGACCTGCGCGGGCGCTAGCTCGAGCACCTCGATCAGCCGCTCGCCCTCGCGCATCCGGTGTCCGGCGGCGGGCCGCACGATGCTCCGCCCGCGGCGAGAGATGAGCACGACCGGGCGGCCGAACACCAGCCGCGCCGGGCCTTCCACTCGCCCGCGGTGGAGCACCGGCGAGTGGTGGTCGGGCGCGACCCACACCTGTGGCGCCCACAGCCGGCTCTCGCCATCAGCCGCAAGCGGCCGGTCGAGCGAGCGCCGCGAGGCCCGCAGCCTGACCGCGACCCACGAGGCCAGGTAGCGGTGTGCGGGGCGGCCGTCCGGCGAGACCTGGCCGGCGAACGTGGCGAGCATCGCCGGGGCGATCACCAGCCGCAGCGGCCAGTCAAGCCAGCCGAGCAGCACGCCCGCCAGGAGCGCACCGAGGAACCCCGCCAGGCCGGCGCCTACCGCGGCGAGCCGGCCGCGGGTGCCGCCGCCGAGCAGTGCCCCAAAGGCTCCGACGAGGCCGGCGAGTACAAGCGAGCGCTCGCTGAGCACCAGCACCGCGACGAGCGCGCCGGCCGCCCACGCCAGCCACTCAAGAGGCACCCCGCCCGGGACCGGCAGCCGCCGGCCGTCGACCTGATAGATGCGCCGGTCGGGGCGGAAGATCCGCTGGTAGGAGCGGATCGGTGCGGGGGAGTCGCTCACGAGCCCGGCCCTGCTCACCCGAAGATCTGGTGGCCGATGTTTTCAGCGGCCTTCGCTATCTCGTCCGGCGCGAAGACCATCCACGCCACGACCACCGAGGCGAGCAGGAAGACTGCGAGCTCGGTGTAGCGGCGGTGGACGAGGAAGAACAGGCTCGCGATCGCGACGACCCCGCCGTACAGCTCGCTCGCGTAATGGCGCAAGAGCCCCGCGAGGTTCGCCCCGACTTCGTTACCAGCCGCCAGCGCCTGCGCCGGATTCAATGCCGACAGCGCGACGGCGAGGACGAGCGCGACGAGTGCGCGCCGTCTACCGGACACGACGCTCACCTCCGGGCCTGCCAGCCGGCGCTCCGGGGGCGGGCTGGGTGACGGTGACGACCGTCCGTGCTGGCGCGCTGGCCGGCGTTGGTGGGCCGGCGAGCACCGAGGCGATGCCGCGCAGCAACAGCAGCAGCACGCATCCCCACAGCACCAGCCGGCCCACCAGGCGAGCGAGACGCTCGCGGGCCTCGGTGCCCGCGCTGGCGCGCTTGCTGGGTTCGAGTACCGCGAGGCGTTTGAGCTGTTCAAGGGAGCACCTACATGCTCTGCTGAGGAGAGCGGCCGGCGGCGCAAGCGCGCGAACGAGCGCGTCGCCAAGGGGGAGTTCGGCACGGTCGTCACCAGCCCGGAGGCGAGCGAGCACGCGCACATAGCCGCGCGCTGGCCGCCGTCGATCAGTCGCTGGCGCTCACTCGCGGTCAAGCATCCCGAGCTGCTCGCGGAGTGGCACCCCACCCGTAACGAGGGCCTCGACCCGTATGCAGTCTCGGCCGGCTCGACCCACCAGGTGTGGTGGCGCTGCGCGCGCGGGCACGAGTGGCTTGCAAGCCCGCGCTCGCGCTGCACCTACGGGCACGGATGCAATGCGTGCTACGCGCAGAGCAGGTGGCGGGTTCCGCGGGAGCGCTCGCTCGCGGCAAAGCATCCCGAGCTGCTGGCCGAGTGGCACCCGACGCGCAACGGCGAGCTCGACCCATACACGATCGGCGCGGCAGCGAAACGGAAGGTTTGGTGGCACTGCGCGCGCTGTGGGCACGAGTGGCAGACGACGCCGTGGCTACGCCACACCGAGGGCACGGGCTGTCCGCTCTGCGGGAGACGCCGTGCGAGCGAATACAAAACCAGGGTGCCGCGCGAGCGCTCGCTCGCGGTCAAGCACCCGCAGCTACTCGCCGAGTGGCACCCCACGCGCAACGAGGGCCTGGACCCTTACACCGTCGGTGCGGGCTCCGAGCGTGAGGTGTGGTGGCGCTGCAGCCGCTGCGGGCACGAGTGGCTAACCAGCCCCAAGGAACGCAAAAGAGGCACGGGCTGTCCGGCCTGCGCACGCCGGCTCGCAGGCCAGCGCAGGGCGCACGTTCCACGCGAGCGCTCACTCGCGCTGCGTGCCCCCGCCTTGCTCGCGGACTGGCACCCTACCCGCAACAAAGGGATCGACCCCTACAGCGTCGGCGTCGGCTCAGACCGCGTCGTGTGGTGGCGCTGCCGGTGCTGCGGGCATGAGTGGCGGGCAACGCCCAACCAGCGCCGCGCCGGCCAACGCTGCCCAACGTGTCGAGTCTCCCCGCAGGCGCCGCAGCGATCCCCGCGCGGACACCTCGTTGGTCAAGAGTGAGATGAGAGGTTCACGCGCGGGTGAGGCGATACCAGTAACGGCGCACGTTGCGTAGTGGGCCGGCTGGCGCCGGCCCACTGTCGGGCTGTACGGATTCAAGCCGCCAGCCATCGAAGCGGCGGCAGATCGCCTGCTCGTCCGTGCCCGGCGGCCCGACGGGCACACGGTTGCGGGCGAAGGCCATCATCAGCAGCGTCGCACCCGGTGCAGCGAGCCGCGTGACGGCCGACGCATAGGCGGCGCGCTGCTGGCTGGTCAGGCCGTGATAGCAGCCGCGGTCAAAGACGAGCGTGAAGCGGGCAGGCGCGAGCCCCGAGTCCTCGAGCTGCGTGACGTCGGCCTTGATCCACTCGACCCCCACGCCCGCCGCGGCGGCGTTCTCACGGGCTCGCCGAAGCGGCTGCTCGACCACGTCGATCGCGCTGACCTGCCAGCCACGCGACGCGAGCCAAACCGCCTGCGTGCCGGTGCCACACCCAATGTCCAGCGCCGAGCCCGCCGTCAGCGCGCTATCGCCGTCAACCAGCTCGGCTAGCTCGGACGGCACTTCGCCAGTGTCCCAAGGGACGAACCCAACCCGATACATCAGGCGGTAGGCAAGCGACATCCAGAGAAGCGTAAACAGCGCGGCAGGGGGCTGCCCCTCTCGAAGTCAGCATCAGCCCGACGCCCGGGCGCGCTGCCCCGATCTAGGCTCCACCCTTCGATGGACGGAGAGCTACCGCGCGAGGTTGTGAAGCCTTGGGGCAGCGAGCTTTGGTACGCACATACGGAGCGGTATGCGGGCAAGATTCTCCGGGTCAACGCGGGCCATAAGCTCTCGGTCCAATACCACTCCGAGAAGGATGAGACGAGCTACCTGCTGTCCGGCTGTCTACTGCTCGAACAGGGCGAGGGTGCGGACACAATGCGGCGCCGAGAGATTCGTCCTGGCGAGGCATGGCGCAACCCGCCGAAGCTCGTGCACTCGATTGAAGCCTTGGAGGACTCCGTGATTCTTGAGGTCTCGACGCCCGAGTTGCACGACGTAGTTCGCATCGAGGACCGCTACGGGCGCCCCGTCGAAGTGCCGGGTTGAGGCACGGAGTCGTCCAGCTCACGTCCGACCGTTCAGTCATTCGACGGGCGTTCTCGTTCGTGCGACTCAGGGCTGGGCGGCTGCTTCTGCAAGGTCGCTGTAGCGGGCGAGTATCGCGTCCGGGTCGTCGGGGTCGAATAGCTCGATCCTGACGTAGCGGCCATCCTCGACCACATCGACCGCGCCGAACGCGACCTCGAAGGCTCCTGTGTCGGGCGCTGTGCCTCTCACGGCTGCGAGCATCGCTATCGCCCGCTCGTCGCAGGCCAGTAGCTCGATGAGTTCGATGCGGGTATCGAACGAGGCGACTGGCGGAGGCAGTTGGCCCGTGTAGCCGACGAACGGGCCGCTGCGATGGTCTATGAGCGTGCAGCCCTCCGCGCGTAGCTCCCGAAGTCCGTCGATGTCTTGGACATCGAAAAGCCGCTTGTACTCGGCGCAAAGCCGTTGCGGCGCGAGAACTGTGGGATCGGTCATGTGCTGCGCGAGTGACCTTTTGCGTGGAACTCCGGTGCGAGCACGTCGTAGCCGACGAACTCGAACAAGCGCACGCCGGCCTGGAATGGCTGCGGTGAGACGCGCAGGCGGTTGGCGCCGACGCCGAACGGCGGCGAGTCCTCGAACGCAAGCTCGTCAAAGCCCGCTCGGGCGAACATCTCACGGATCAACGGCGTGAGGTCGGGCGGGTGGTGATGGCGAGTCCAGATCGCCACTGCGCTCGCGGCGCAGAGGCTCGGCAGGCTGCTGATCGTGTTGGCGATGTCCTCGGCCGAGATGTTGCCGAATACGCCGCATAGCAGGATCAGGTCGGCCGGGACCGCGCCCGCGTAAGCGTCGGTTATTGACGCATCGTCGAGGACAGTCTCGACGCGATCGAGGCCCGCTGCCTCTGCGGCTTGCCGTGCGAGCGTGACGTTGTGCTCGTCCAGCTCCACGAGGCGAGCGGCGACCTCATCGCGGCGGGGATGCGCGGCGAGCGCGCCGATCAGGTCGTGGCCTTGCCCGGCGCATACGCTGATAGCGCGCAGGCGTCCTGGCCTCGCGCGATCGAGCGCCGTGCCGATCAGCTTCTGGACGACCACAAGACGCTGCGCCAACGGGGAGTCAGCGTCGTCGTAGTCGCTATGCCAGGCTTGCCAGTCCACGAGGTCGTCCTCGGCCGGCACGCTACCGGACGCGCTTGCAGGCTAGAATCCGCACCTGTGAACGGTGCCGCGGAGGCGACCGACACGGAGCAGCAAGGGCCACGGCCGCCGGGTAGCGGAAGGACGGGCCGGGGGCTGGCGGGCAGGCTGATCGACCTGACGGCACGCAGGCCGCATGGGTGGCTGGCGCGCAAGACCTACGGCGGCGCGCAGGGAGCCCCGAAGGGACACGAGGAGGTCTTCGATCGCGTCCTCGACGCGATCGGCGCTGTGGACGGGCAGCGGTGTCTTGAGGTCGGCTGTGGCGGTGGGCGGCTGCTCGAGCGGGTGCTGGCGGCGGGCGGGCGCGCGGCCGGCGTCGATCACAGCCCCGACATGCTGGAGCTGTCGAGGAAGCGCAACCGTGGCGCCGTCGAAACCGGCGCGCTTGAGCTAAAGCTCGCCGGCGCCGAGCAGCTTCCCTGGCCGGACGGCTCGTTCGATGTTTTGCTGTCAGCCAACACGTTCTTTTTCATCGAGCAGCCCGAGCGTACGCTTGGCGAGTTCCTGCGGGTGCTCTCGCCGGGCGGGCGGATGGTGCTTGCGACCGTTCCCGGCCCGCTGCCGACGGCGTCGCTGCGCAACTGGTGGGTCTACGTTTGGGGTTCACAGATGCACGTCTACGACGATGAGCGGATGCGCGCGATGGTCGAGCACGCCGGGTTCACCGGCGTCACTGTCAGGAGCGCGGGGAGCGAGGGACAGCCACTCCAACTCGTGCAGGCTCGACGCTGAGCGGGAGCCTGTCTGCTGTGCTTGGAGGTCGTTCACGGACTGATCGGCGTGTGCTGTTCGTCGGCGACTCGCTCGTCGCTGGTGTCGGCGACCCGGCCGGCATGGGTTGGGTCGGCCGCGTCGTGGCCGCCTCGTTCGGGCTCGGGCTGCCGCTGACGGCGTACAACCTCGGCGTGCGGGGGGAGACCTCCGAGCAGGTCGCCGCGCGCTGGCGTACCGAGGCGCTGCCGCGGCTCACACCGGGGAGCGACGCGAGGATCGCGTTGTCCTTTGGCGCCAACGACACCACGATCGAGGATGGGCGCCTGCGGGTCGAGCCCGAGCGCTCTTGTGCTGCGCTCGCCGACATGCTCGGCGAGGCGACCGGGCTCGGACTGCCCGTGCTCATGGTCGGCCCGGCTCCCGTGGATAACGCCGAGCAGAACCAGCGCATCCGCAATCTGTCGGTCGCCTTCGCGCATGTCTGCCGTGAAGCGGGCGTGGCCTTCGTGAGCGTGGTTGAGGGCCTGCTCGCTTCGCAGGTGTGGTCGGGGGAGGTCGCGGCGAGCGATGGCGCGCACCCGGCCGCCGACGGCTACCAAGCGTTGTCCGACTGCGTGATCGCAGGCGGCTGGGCGGATTGGCTGCGCAGACCGAAGGGCGCATCGTGAGTGTGGACACGCCCTCGGGCGTCCTCGCTGCTGCTGCCGCCGGGATGCGCGCGATCGGCTACAGCGCCGACAGTAACGAGCACGCGCTAACAGCGGCCGGCGCACAGCTGACTGCTGCGTTTCGCGGAGCTGACCGAACACCAGGAGGACTCGAGCGCGGCATCGTTCACGATCCGGGGCTCGTCTCCTACGCGGGCGACGTTCGTGCGCGGCTCGCCGCTGTAGGAGGCCGGTGACGGAGCTTGCTGACCGCCGAGCAGCAGCCGCCGCGGTCCTCGCGCGTGCAAGCGGCCAGGGCGGCACTCCTGGGCAGGACTTCCTCAAGCTGCGTCTCTGCCCTCGCGCACCTCTTCATCTCATGGGAGGGCATGGCGTCGGTCTCGGCGAAACAGAGGCTGGGTCCTTGAGACTGCGCGGCCGTGCCGATGGGGGCGATGAGGCCCTAGCCGATGGCGTTGACTGCCGAGTCAGCCCAGCGCAGTGACTCGAGGTAGGTCTCCGCGATCGGTTGGCAGGCGCCGGTCAGCGCCATCGTCAGGGCGAAGTCGCCTCGCTCGTAGGCGATAACCGCTGCCAGCAGCCGGCCGAGCTCGCCTACACCGCCGACGAGGGCCGATGTGATGTCCTCGCGCAGGGGCAGTTCGTCGAGGACCGCCTCGATCGGTGCGTTTGTGACAGCCTCAGCGACCGAGAAGAGACCAACGGTGAAGGCCTCCTCCGCGTTCACCGACGTGAGGCGCCGGCTGAGCTGCTGGCACATCCGCGCGCGCGTCAGGGCGGTCACGAGCATCTCGGCCCGGGCCTCGGGGACGTTAGCCAACGCGGCGATCAAGGCGAACTCGCGGACCGCCACCGTCCCCAGCCAGGCAAGGGCCTCATGCACCGACCCGACGCGGCGAGGGAGCGCCATATGCCCCGAGTTGGCGTAGCGCAGCAGGCGCATGCTCAGCCCCGGATCTCGCGTGATGATGGCCGCCAGACCCTCGAAACTGTCCGTCGTCGCAAGCTCGGCCATCGTCCCGATTCCGACCAGGCCAGCCTTGGCTGCGGTGCGGGTCGACCCGGTGGTCGGCCCTAGGAAGAACTGGCCCTGGAACATGTCGAAACCTAGCCGGCAGCAGGTCTGGAAGGACCTGCGGTCATCCACGCCGTCCGCCAACAGTTCCCGTCGACTCGTGCGCTGGCGCACCGAAGCGACGAGCGCTTCGAGCCGATATGACGAGTGAGCCGCGACCTCGACCACGACGGTCTGTACTCGGTCGAGCAGGGGTTCATTCGCGGCGGCGAGGTCGACGGCGTCCAGGGCTAGCCGGAAGCCACGCATGCCATGACGGTCGATGGCGTCGTGTAGCTCATCGTGGATGGGCTCTGTAGCCCGCAGGCAAAGGACGATCCGGTCGTGCGGAAGGCAGAGCGCGCGCCGCTCGAGCAGCTCTCTGCGTGAGACACTCAGGATGACCAGGCCGTGGGGAGCAATTGCATCAAGCTCCTCGGCGAGCGCCAGTCCGGCATCCTCGCCCTGCGGCATCGCGGCCAGATAGCCGCCCGGCGAGCCCGATCCGTCCGTGCCGGACAGGAGCCGGTAGCCGACCAGCTCCTCATGGGCGTTGAAAACCGGCTGGCGTACCAGGCAGACCGCCGCAGGGCGGCCCGACTGGGCTGCCGTGGCTGGCTCGCGTGATTTGAAGACGCCCCTGTGATTCCCGATCACAACGCGCACAAGTCTCCTTCGGCTCCTGGGACCGAGGGCTTGAGCAAGCCAGGCGAGATCGTCAGCCGCGCAGCACCCGCTCCCGCACTACGCCTGAGCGGCGACGTTCGACCAGTGGACGCCCCAATATGTGAAGGTTCACAGTGTTCCTCGAACGCCGTAGAAAATAGGCGAGTAACATAAACGTTATTGGAATAATCGCCTGGGCTAATGAGGAGTACGTGGCTGCTGCATGGTCCCATGCAGGAGATCGCATAGTTCCACGACATGGACTACGCTGACCACCGTCCGCGGTCCGCTGGCGGGACTCCCCTTCCTGGAGGACGATGGGGAGAGGGGCACCTCGGCGCAGCGCGGCGAGCAATCACATAGCTGCGACGCTGCGCTGTTGCCCAAGGAATAGCAGAGCAAAGGAATAGGGCGCCTGCTGGGCAGTCGCCGCGGCCAATGAGTAGGTGCCGTGGCGGGGTGCAGCCGAGCAGAACGGGGACCGGGTGCAAGTCGACCCCCGGCCCCCGTTCTTTTAACGACGTTGCCGGCAGGCTTTAGGGACAGGGGTTTACCCAACACCGAACGGCGCTGTAGAGTCACTCCAGCGTTGCCTCCTTCGCGGGAGCCACGCAGCGCGGGCCGTCGGGCAGCTTGCGAGGACCCCCATCGTCAAGCGGAGGCCCGGCGGCCCCACCGTTGACACAGAGCTGGCCTCACTGGTGCCCACGTCGCCTGCCGGGACAGGGAACCGACGTTCGAGCGTAGGCCGAGGTGCCGTCCTGGAACGAGAATCTCGCCGCGAACGGGAATCCTCCGCGAGGACAGTCTTGAGGAAGGCGCAGCCCGGCCGGGTGATAGAGAATCTTCTTGCCGCGGAACCAGGCGTAGTAGGTGACGTTCATCGGGCCAAGAGTCGCGGTCATATTCAAGAGGGACGCGTCGGGTGCTCCCGGAAGGGTGGGGAGCAGCGGGACATGGATGCCTATCTGACCGCCGAACGGCGCCGGCGCTTCAAGGAGCTGGCCGGTGAAGATCAGTTCGGCCGAGACGGGGGTCGGGGCTTCGGCGTAGAAGAGCATTGTGATCGCGCCGTTCTGGACGGGCGCCATCCAGGTGGTGATCTTTCCCTGCTCCTCAATGACTTCGGAGCCGAAGAACATCGCGACCAATCCGCTGCCATAGCCCATGAGCGAGTTCGCTGGGCAGCGGCCTTGGACTTCTAGCTGGGTTGCGGAGCAGGTTTCCAGGCCGAGGCCACTCGTGACGATCCCGATGTTCGCCGGATACAGAAGACTCATCGCCACGACGGGAGAGGGCACGGGCTCGCCGTGGGGGATCACTCGTATGTTGAACACGATCGTCGTCCGCCCGCCAAGGTGCTCGGGTCGCATCGCTGCGCTTAGCGTCGCCGTCTGCGACCCGCGGGCAGCGACGGGCGCCACCGCGAGGAGCAGCAGGATGCACGTCAGGCCCACGCGCACGAGCCTCCTCATGGCGGTAGCGAGCTCCGACTTTCAGTAGACGAGCGTTCCGGTCGTCTGGATCGTGGCAGCGTAGGTGTGGCGATCGAGGGTGCCATAGAAGCCGCCGTGTCCGTGAACGTGCGCGTAGCGGCCGGTCCCGCGGCTGACGCTCATCGAGCCGCCGAAGCTCGCGTAGGTGCCGGTGCCGTGCAGCTTGCCGGACCCGGTGCCGGTGATCGAGCCATAGCGTGTCTGGATCGTAAAGCTCCCGTAGACCGTGGCGCCCACGTTCAGCCGGACCTGCACCTTGCCAGGCAGCCCGCCGGTCGCCTCGCCTTCCTCCAGCAGGTCCGAGCCCGATTCCCGCACGAAATGAAGATGTGCTGTATCCGTCACGCTCTGCGTCGTCGCTGAGCGAGCCCAGGAGGCGCCCCAAGCCGTCGGCACGCTCGTGACGAACCCTGCCGCGAGCCAACAGACGGTCGCCGCGACGGTGCAAGCCCATCGCTCGCGTGTCCAGCTTTCTCGACGCATCCCCATTTCGTCCACCTCGCCTCTGCAGAACACTATCAGCAGGCTGGATACCGTCGGATGCGGAGGCTGCGGAAGGTGTATACCCTTTCCTTCGTCGATTGAGCGGAGGTCGACGTGTCTTTGCTGGTGGTGGATGGCGTGTGCATGGGGCCGTCGCGCGACACCGGATGGGTGCCGGTGCTTGGAGACATGTGCTTCGACGTCGAGCGTGGCGAGGTCGTTGCGATCGTTGGCACTCGGCGGGCCGGCAAGACCACGCTGCTGGAGATAGCAGCGGGCATCAGAAGACCCGAACGCGGGAGCGTGCGGCTCGGCGAGCGCGAGCTCGGCGGAATGCCGGAGCGAAGGCGTGTGCAGCTGCGAGGGCGCGAGCTCGTGTTTCTCGATCGCTCGGGTCTGTCCCAGCAGCGGCGAGTCGAGAGGATCGTCGCGTGGCCCCTTTCGCTGGCACGCGGGCGCCGGGAGGCACACAGCCGAGCGTGGCAGATGCTCGAGCGGGTCGGCGCTCGCGATTGCGCCGGCAGGCCGTGGAACGAGCTATCGCCGTGGGAGCAGGTGCTGGTCGGCCTGGCGCGGGGTTTCGCGCCGAACCCCGAGCTTGTCGTGGTTGACGACCTGCTGGACGGCTTGGGGTCAGAGGGCACGACGCAGGCGTCGCGTCTGTTGCGGTCCCTAATCGCCGAGACGCCATCTCGTCCTGGCGTCTTGATGAGCACCTCGGATCGCGATTCAGCTGTCTTTGCCGATCGCGTATGGTCACTTGGCGGCGGGAAGCTCAAGGCCACCAGCGGCCACAGACACTCCAACGCCGACGTGATCGACCTAAAACGCGCTGCAGGCAGCGACTGCGGGGGTGGACCCTAGTGAATCGCGCTGTTTTTCCGAGGAGCGGAGCGGTCCCGAGAGCTCGTCGCTAGTACGATTTCCGGCCGTGCGCAACAGAGCGGGAGACATGACGCCGCAGATGATGGTTCTCTGCGCGACCATCGCAGGGCCGGGCACGATCTCGGAGGTTCAGAAGCGTCTAGTCGCGCTGTGGCCAGCAGCGGACTTCGACTCGAACGCCTCGCATAGCAACCTTCCAAGCCTCGCCGCAAAAGGGCTCCTGGAGAGGGTCGAGCAAGGCGAGCGGCAAACCGAAGACGTATACGCGCTCAACGACAAGGGCTGGGCGCACATCCGCAAGTGGGTCGCTAGCTGGCCTCCCGATCCCGCGCTGCGGGAGCCGATCACCGCGAAAGCGAGACTGGCGAGGCTCGATCAGCTCCCGCTCCTGATCGAGATGGCTCGAGCCCAGGCCGAGCGCTGCAGAGCCGCGAGCGACGCTGCACAGGCCCGGCTGCTCTCCGAAGAGCGCATTCTGGAGAAAAGGGCCCCACGCAACACGAACGAGGAGTTCAACGCTGCGATCCGGGTCGCCCAGCTGAAACACGAAACGCTGGTTTGGAGCGACATCGCGGTGCAGTTTGACAATTACGCTGACGATCTGGAGAAAACTTTTAAGCGCTTCTCGGAGGCTCAGGCCAACGGTGAGGTGGTCTAGGCGACGTGTCCGTGCTCGTTGTCGATCGGGTGTGCCTGGGGCCGTCGCGCCGCACAGCATGGGTGCCGTTGCTTGGTGAGGTCTCCTTCGACGTTGAGCGTGGTGAGGTTGTCGCGATCGTCGGTGGCCGACGGGCAGGCAAGACTGTGTTGCTGGAGATTGCGGCTGGCATCAGGCGACCTGAATGCGGCAGCGTGCGGCTCGGCGAGCGCGAGCTCACCCAGCTGAGGGAGCGCGCCCGGGTAGATCTGCGCGGGCGTGAGCTTGTATGGCTGGATCGGCGCGGGATGGCCCAGCGGCTGCAAGTTGCGAGCATGGTCGGATGGTCCTTGTCGCTGAAACGCGGGCGTCGAGAGGCAGCTCGTGTGGCCTGCCAGATGCTCGAGCGGGTAGGGGCGCTCGATTGCGCGAGCAAGCGCTGGGCAGAGCTTTCCCCATGGGAGCAGGTGCGTGTCGGCTTTGCACGCGCTTTCATTGCGACACCGGACCTCGTGATCTTTGACGATCTGCTGGACGGCCTGGGCTCAGAAGGGACGCTGCAAGCCTTCCGGCTGCTGCGCTCCTTGATCGCCGAGAGCGCGTCTCGGCCGGGCGTCCTGACCAGCGTGTCCGACCGAGACTCGGCTGTGCTCGCTGACCGGGTGTGGTCGTTGGCGAGCGGGAAACTCAAGCCCACACTCGGCCATCGACGCTCCAATGCCGACGTCATCGAGCTCCGACGGTCCAAGGGCGGCGAGTCGCGCGGCGTAGGGTAGAGGCCCATGCTCGAGCTGCGGGAGGTCGTGAAGCGCTACGAGGTGGGAGGCAGTGTGATCCACGCGGTCGACGGGGTGTCTATGGTCGTCGCGGAAGGAGAGCTCGTCGCGCTGTATGGGCCGTCGGGGTCGGGCAAGACGACGCTGATCCAGCTCATCGCAGGATTGAAAGAGCCGGATAGCGGGACCATCCTTGTCCGCGGGCGCGATGTCGTGCGTATGTCACGCAGAGACGCCCGCGACTATCGCCTGCGTGAGCTCGGGATCGTGATGCCGCCGAGTAGCCTGCAGGAAGGTGCCAGGGCGATCACGACCGCCTCACTGAAGTTGACGTGCCTGATGGGGACTCGTGCGGCGCGACGGCAGATCGCGCCGCTGATGGTTGAGCTGGGCCTGGCTGAGCGAATGGCCCATCGGATCGGCCAGCTTTCGATGGGCGAGCGCCAGCGCGTCTCAATCGCGCTTGCGTTGTCCTGTCAGCCTTCCCTGGTGCTGGCCGATGAGCCCACCGCGAGTCTCGATCGCGAGAACACGAGAAGCGTGCTGGAGCTGCTACGGCGTCTTTGCCACGAGAGGGATGTCGCGCTCCTCGTGGTCACGCACGACCCGGAGGTGGCAGGCTACGCAGATCGCGTTCACGAACTACGCGATGGCCGTCTCGAAGAGCTGCCGTCGGCTACTACCCAGCTGCTCGGAGTGCCCCACACGCCATGAGACGTCTGTCGGGGCTGAGATACATATACGAGGCTCGATTCGGTGCCGGCGAGTCGTTGGTTCAGGAATGCTTCGCGGTTCTCGGGATCGCGGTGGGCGTTGCCCTGCTGTTCGCCTCGCAGGTGGCGAGCACGAGCCTCACGCGCGCTGTTGCGCAGCTCAATACACAGCTAGTCGGGAGCGCCCAGCTGCAGCTAAAGGCAAGGGGCTATGAAGGCGTGCCGGAAGCAGTCGCTGAACAGGTCCGGCGTGCTCCCGGCGTGACGAGCGCGCTCCCAATTCTGGAAAGACAGACAAACCTAGTTGGGTCGCGGGGTGAAAGGCCGGTCCTTCTAATCGGGATCGAACCAAACGAGCTAAAGGCCGCCGGCCCGCTACTTCGAAAGTTCTCACCGCGGCAGCTGGCAGCCGCGCGAGCCATTGCAATCCCTTCGCCGCTCGCACGAGAAATCGGCACTGGTTCGCTGCAGACCGTCCGACTACAGGTTGGGGCCAGCTACGTCGAAACGCTCGTTGGCGCGACGCTCGCCGAAGAAGACATTGGGGCACTTGAGCACAGTCCCATCGCGGTCACGTCGCTCCGCTATGCACGTCGGCTCACCGGAGCGCCGGGGCGACTGACGCGGATCTTCATTCACTACGAAGCCCGCCGCTCCAA
Organism: Solirubrobacteraceae bacterium; assembly: GCA_035503075.1. Lineage (GTDB taxonomy): Bacteria > Actinomycetota > Thermoleophilia > Solirubrobacterales > Solirubrobacteraceae > Palsa-744. The sequence goes on along the minus strand of DATJTT010000043.1, from coordinate 11,990 downwards.
GCAGGCGGTTAGTGCGCTCAGGAATATCGCCTATCGCTGGCACGTCAATCTACAGCCGAGCACCTTCGAATCCCGGGTCTTCGAGGTTGCCGTTGGGCCAGTGGCAAAAAGCGAGATGTTGTTCTCGGTGATCGCGGCGCTCGTGGGGTTCATGTTCGCCCTTGATGCGATGCTCATTACGGTTCCGGCTAGGCGCAGGTTGATCGCGGACATGCGCCCGCACGGCATCCTCGCCACGGTCACGGTGCTGCTGATTGATGCCGGCGCGATAGGCATAGTGGCGTGCGTGCTTGGTCTGGCGCTCGGCGACCTACTATCGATCGCGGTGTTCAACGCAACGCCTGGTTATCTCACGTACGCGTTCCCGATCGGCAACGGCCGGATCATAACGTGGTCAGTCGTCGCGCTTGCGGTTGGTGTCGGCATGGGGGCCTCAGTCCTGGGAGTGCTGTGGCCGATGCGAGGAGCTGGCAACTCGCAGGAACACTCGAGCGAGTCCGTACTCCATCGCAAACAGGTCCGCCGCGGGCTCGCAGTTTTGGGGCTGTTCTGTGTTGCCGTTGCCACGTTTACGTTGATCGATGATGCTCGGGCGACGATGGTTGGAAACATCGCGCTCGTGTTTGCTGTGCTCTGCTTGCTGCCACTTCTGTTCGATGTCTCTGTGGCAATCTTCGCGCGCCTGTCGGCCATTCTTGACGATGTAGCGTCGGGCACTGCGGCCGAAGAGCTGGAGAACCCGCAGACCTACGTTCGCTACCTGGCGATTGCCGGAACCGCTGCGCTCGCGGTCTTCGGCACGGTCGAGTTCGGTGGCGTACAGACCAACCTAACAAGTGGGCTCCACGCGTCGGCTCGCGGCATAGATTCCAGCTCGCAGCTTTGGGTGGTTCCCGCTGGCGATTCGAGCTTGCAAACCACGGTGTCATTTGATGCGGACAATACGCGCGCGTTGGCTGACATACCCGGAGTGCAGGGAGTGTCGGAATACCGCGGGAGCTTTCTGGATTGGGGGGAGCGGCGGCTCTGGGTGCTTGCGCCAGCCGGGAGTATCGAGCATCCGATACCTGAGACCCAGGTACGGGCCGGCGTCCTGAGCGCCGCTACAGCGAGGGTGCGTGCCGGCGGGTGGGCGGTGCTCTCAGAAAGCATAGTGGCCGAACATCACCTGCACATAGGCGAGTCGTTTGTGCTTCCCTCGCCGCGGCCAACCACGCTTCGGTTGGCCGCAGTGACGTCCAACCTTGGTTGGCCGCCCGGCTCAGTGATTATGAATGCGGCCGACTATGCTCGAGGATGGTCGAGCCCCGCGCCGAGTGCGTATCAGATCAACACCGCCACAGGCACGAGTCCAGTCACGGAGAGAGCACTCGTTGAGCATGCGCTACGCGGCTTGGGCGCCTTCGCGGTGGAAACCTCCGGGGAACGGGAGCGACGCCATTACGCCGAGGCGGCGCAGGGTCTCTCGCGGATGACGCAAATACGTATACTGATCCTTGTCGCGGCGATTTTGGCGGTTGGGGGAGCGATGGGCGCGCTTCTCTGGTCCCGTCGCGAGCACTTTGCGGCTCTGAAATGTCATGGAATGGATGAAGGACGACTATGGCGGACCCTTCTCTGCGAGAGCGCCGTGATACTCGCCGTGGGCTGTGCGATCGGCGCGATCTTCGGTCTCTACGCGCAGCTCCTGGGTAGTCACTTTCTGTCAAGCGTCACGGGCTTCCCGATCGTCTTCGGCGTGGAAGGCGTGGCGGCCGTGAGGAGTTTCGTAGTCGTCACAGTGGCAACGCTCGCCGTCCTGGCCATACCCGGGTATCTGGTAGTGCGTGTGCCGCCGAGCACCGTCAGTCCGGCGTTTTAGCCGGTGTGCGCCGGCTTCCCAGCGGCACGGTAGCGCTCCTGCCGCCCCTTCAGGCCGAGAGCTCCAGGCACTGGCGGCGGCGGTCACTCGCGGCCTCGCGTGGGTCACCCCAGCAGTAGGCCGCGAGCTGCGGGGCTGGCGCCATCTTGCGACCAGCATCCCCGCACGCCCTCTTCGTGAAGAGGCGCTGGCTGCCCTTGAGCGCAAGCGCGGCCAAAGCGAAGGCGCCGCGCTCTTTGCGCTGCTTCCGCAACAGCGAAGCCGAGCATGCCTGCGGCTGCTCGTCGCATACCAACTCATTTGGGACTACCTCGACAGTGTCAACGAGCGCGGTGTCGCGGCCGGACTCGTCAACGGACGGCAGCTGCATCTAGCGCTGGTCGACGCGCTCGATCCTGGCGCGCCGCTTCGCGACTACTACCTGCATAGCCCGTGGCAGGACGATGGCGGTTACCTCCGCGCGCTGGTGCAGACGTGCCGCGAATGTTGTGTTCGGCTGCCGTCGTTCGCACGCATCCAGCCGCTTGCACTCGCGGACGCCCGACGCGCGCAGGTGCTCGCGCTCAACCATGAGCCTGATGCCGGCCGACGCGACGCCGCCCTGAAGACATGGGTAAGAGAGGAGTTTCCTGCAGGTCACGATGCGAGCTGGTTTGAGCTGACCGGGGGCGCGAGCGCTGCACTGGCAACGTTCGCACTCCTGGCGCTAGCGTGCGAACCAACCTGTAACGAGGCCGAGACCACCCGCACCCACGCCGCTTACTTCTGGGTTTCTGCCGCGGCGACGATGTTGGACAGCTACGCCGATCAACACGAGGACCTCGCTAACAGCGATCACATCTATATCGCGCACTATGCGACACCAGAGATCGCGCTAGCGCGAATCTGCGAGCTGGTGCGCAAGTGTCTGACTGAGCTTGCGACGCTGCGAGGAGCCGAGACGCATCAGGTGATCACCTGCAGCATGGTCGCGCTCTATCTGTCAAAGGATAGCGCGCGCAGTCGCGCGATGCGCGTCTCAAGCAGACGCATCGCACAGGCGGGCGGGCCGCTTACCCAAGTCCTGCTGCCAATTCTTCGCCTCTGGCGAGTCGCTCATTCACTCGGGGCTTCATAAACACACACAAGGAGAACACAATGCAAGTAACAGCACACTCATCAACGCTAAGGCGGCTCAAACGAGAGCTGCCGCCGAGTCCACCACAGCCCGCGGCGCTACAAACGCTCGGGGCAGTACGCTGGCCCTTCCGCTACCTCAAATACTGTCAAAACACCTGTGGTGATCCATTCACACTGTATCCGCTCGATATGGCGCCTATGGTCTTCTTCGCAGATCCAGCGGAGGTCCGGAGCGTACTCACCGGGGACGCCGCTGGGCTGCACGCTGGGGCGGGAGCGAAAAGCATCGCGCCGTTGATCGGTTCGCGAGCATTTGTGTTGCTCGAGGAGGACGAGCACGCTTGGGGTCGCAAAGTCGTGGCGCCCGCATTCCACAAGCGAATGGTCGAGGAGCAAACCGCGGCGCTTACGGACGTAGTAGAGGCGGCCGTGCAGTCTTGGCCACTCGGCACGCCCATTCGCCTGTTGGTGCATGTTCGTGCCCTCGCGCTGACGGTGATCCTGCGAGTCATCTTCGGTGAAGACCCGGAAATGGTCCGTCTGCACACGCTGCTCGGGCGAATGCTGGGGATCACGGACACGCTGCTGCTCCAGGGGCCGCGGCTGCAGCATGTGGTGGGCTGGCGTGGGACTTGGCGACGGTTCGTCCGCGAACGTCGAGAGGTCAGTGAGCTGCTCCGACGGCTCGTGACGCGTCGGGAACATGCATGCGAACCGGGTGAGCACGCAGACCTGCTCGGCATGCTCCTCTCGGCGGCAAGCCCGGATGGGTCACCACTCTCATGGCAGCAGATCCGCCACCAGCTGATGTTGATGATCATCGCAGGCCACGAGACGACGGCTGCACAGTTGGCGTGGGCGTTCTTGATGCTGGCTCACAACCAAGCAGTGCAAGACCGGCTTGCCGACGAGCTCGACTGTGGCGGCGCGGAGTATCTCACAGCGACCGTGCACGAGACACTACGGCATAAGCCGGTATTCGTCTTCGCCATACCGCGGGAGGTCGTATCGCCCGTTGAGATTGGCGCGTGGACGTACCGGCCGCCGGTGCAGCTGGTGCCCTGTACTTATCTCCTTCATCACAACCCAGACCTCTACCCGGACCCCGACACCTTCCGGCCGGAGCGCTTCCTCGGTGTAGCCCCGCAGTCAAGGACGTGGCTGCCGTGGGGTGGTGGGCTCAGGCATTGTCTCGGACGCCACTTCGCCATGCTCGAGGTGACAACCATACTGCGGCAGGTCATCTCGACAAGGACGGTTCTACCCGTCAGCGAGCGAGTCGAGCAACCGCGTTGGCGAAGCGCGATCCTCGTGCCGGCCGGCGGCGCCCGGGTCGTTCTTGAGAGCCGCGATGCCAGGAGGCGGATTTTTTTTGGTTGCGGCTAGTTATTCCAAGAACGTTTATATTAGCCTGCTATGCCACGATGTAGAGCAAGACCGCTTGTGGTCTTCACATACTGCATAGTGAGGGGATTCAAGTGCTTGGATTTATGGCATCATCCCGCTCCGCGCCCGATCCGTGCGGAGACGAGACAAGATGCACGAACAGAGGTCCGAGACTGCGACGAAGCATTCCCGCCTTGCCGGCTTCCCCGGCGAGGTGGGTCGTGGCGCCGGGGTTGTGACGCCCGCGGAGACTTCCGGTAGCGAGTCTTCGCGGGTTGTCGCACACTCACTCAACTTGATTTTGCTCGAGAGTCGAGCTAGACGTGTCCCGCGCAGAAATCGGCGCCGCGGTATCCAGCCGGCTGCGCGTGGCGGTGTGACGCTCTTGTCCGATCGGCTCTCTACAAGAAATACCCCTCTGTCTGCCCGACGCATCGGAGAGTCTTTGCCGTCGGCGCTACTGGGCGGCTTCCTGGGCGTCTCAACGGGAGTGCTAAGAGGTGGGGCGGGCGTGACGATGGACGTGCAGTGATGTGTGACACGGACGCCACGCGAGCGACCCCACTCGCCGAGCGGCTGGTGGGCAAGCGCCTGCCGCCAGCCTCCTTTGATACCTACCGGGGCCACGCTGTCACATTCAGTGAACTCGGTGAACGACTGGCGATCTATTGTTATCCCGGATGCGTCTGCTCACCGGAGGATGGGTACGACAGTCCGGCCCGTGACTCGGCCCAGCATCGTGCCTTCGTATACCACCGAGAGGAGCTCAGGAAGCTCGGCTTCACACCCGTTGGCGTGAGCAGCCACCCCGCGGAGGGGCAGCGTGTCACGGCTGTCGACTCTGGCATCCTCCACCCGCTTCTCTCCGACCCCGAGCTGCAACTCGCGGTCACCCTTAACCTCCCAACGTTTAACGCGGACGCGACGGACTGGTACTGCCGGCTGACCATGCTCGCGATGCGCGGACGGATCGTGCACGCGACATACCCGATTCACAGGGTCGGGCTGAGCGCCTGGGATCTCCTGTCCTGGCTGCGCAATGACGGGAACCGATACACGAGCCGTGATTGAGTCGCCAGCCCACGCCGCCGAGGAAGCGACGCCCACAACGCTCGGAGCGGACCACAGCGCCCGTGAGCCCACGCCCGTCTTTCGTGTCGCCACCGAGCACCAGGCCCACGTCCTCTACGAGCAGATCGTCCTACCGGGTCGCCGCTATCCGATCGTCGGTCTCACCTGCCGCCCAGGACTGCGCCGCGAGCCCGCCCTCTCCGTCGAGCGCGCGAAGGCCGTCGTCTGGCCCGGAGTGCCGATCTACATAATCGAGCCCCGCGAGTCCCGCACGCTCAACGACCTCCTCCCGCCGAACCTCGGCGCGTACAACGGCGCGGTGAGGGTGTGGTGGCCAGGCGTGGACGAGAACTGCGTCGCCAGCTGGCACCCCTTGATCCACGACAGCCGCGGCTTCTACGGGGAGGACGTCGTCGAGCGTCTCGCCGAGCAGTTCGCCACCCCGCACCCCGACACGATCTACGACCTCCCGCCAGAGAAGCAGGCCGCGACGCGCGAGCGCCTACGCATCGCCGCGAAGTCGAAGCGCGTCGTCACCGTGGCGAGCTTCAAGGACGTGCGGAGCCTCACCAGCGACCTTCGACGAACCGGGCGGGACTACCCGATCGTCGTCATCTCGACGCCCGAGGGCGCGAGCGAGCCCCTCTTCTCACTCGGCGAGCTCCGCGACGCCGTCGACCCCTACGTGCCGATCTTCGTGCTCTCGAACGGCGCTACGATGCGGCGGCTGATCGGCACGCTCGGCGCGCAGCTGGGTGTAAGCGCTGGCGCCGCGCGTATCTACTGGCCTGGCCTTGACCGGCGGGGCGACCCTGCTGAGCACCCCCTCGTCGCCTGCGAGGGCGGGAACGGCGTAGCCCGTCTCGTCGAGGCGCTGAACCTCAGCCGGCCGGAGGTAAGGGGCCACCTCGAGTACACCAACGGCCGCATGCAGAACGCCCGCCAGCGGGCGAGCGAGACCACGCGCGAGCTGCGCGAGACGCGCGCTGAACGCGACGCCGCGCTCCAACGCGCGAAGAGCGCCGAGGCCGCGCTCGGGGAGCTGCAAAGACAACGCCGCGCGCTTGAGCAGCCCGGCATCGATGAAGAGCTGAGAGCACTCGCCAGCCTCGATGCGGAGGCGCTCATGCAACGCCTGATCTGCCACGAGTGGCTGACCGCGCTCAAGCCACGTGACCGTCACGACAGCCCACTGCGCGCCTACCGGCTCGGACCCCGGTTCCTTGACTCGATCAACGACCGCAAGATTGTTGTGCCACGCCAGCGGGTCGCGTTCGCCTGCGCGATGGTCGCGTGCGGCAGGGCGGCTGAGCTGCCGGGGCTGGAGCCGCACCCGTGGCGGGAAGGCAAGGCGAGCGGGAGCGGCGACGACCCCCAAGCAGTCCGAGCCGACGGCGCCAAAGGGTTCATCTGCAACCTCGGCCACGGCCGCGGCGCCGCGAGACTCCTCTACTGGGCGCTGCCGAACGGGGTGGTCGAGTTTGACTCGGTTCGCCTGCATGAGGCGATCGCGCTCGGAGTGCGCGGATGAGCCCTCGAGTACATGACGCCGGTGGGAGTGATGGGCCGGCTTGGTCGCTGCCGAGCCTGCGCGAGGCGAAGTACTCGCAGTCGCTGGAGCGCGGTCTCGCGGTCCTTGGCTGCTTCACTCCCAAGCGTCCGCTGCTGGGCATCGCCGAGCTCGCCGACGAGCTGGGGATGAGCCGCTCGACGACGCATCGCTACGCGATCACGCTGGTCGCGCTTGGCTACCTCGAGCAGGACGCCTCGCGCAAGTATCGCCTCGGGCTGCGCGTGACCGACCTCGGGATGGCCGCGCTGGGCGCGACCGGGCTGCGCGAGCACGCACACCCCTATCTGCAGGAGCTACGCGACCGGACCTCATACACCACCAGCCTGGGCGTGCTCGAGGGGGCCGAGGTTGTGTATGTCGACCGGCTGCGCAGCTACCGCCGGGCGCAGGCGAAGCTAGATCTTGACCTGCGCCCTGGCTCGCGCGTGCCCGCCCACTGTACGGCGATGGGCAAGCTTCTCATCGCGAACCTGCACGAGCCCGAGCTGCGAGACCTCCTCTCGAACGCCCGACTCACAAGGCGCGCTGCCAACACGATCACGAGCAAGGCAAAGCTCCGAGAACAACTCGATGAGATAAGGGAGCTAGGGTTTGCCGCCAGCGACCAGGAGCTAGCCCCCGGCCTGCTCGCTATTGCCGCCCCAGTGCGTGACGAGACGCGCGAGTGCGTCGCCGCCGTGAGCATCGCGGCGCCTTGCTCGGTGATCTCCCTTGACGAGTTTGCAGACGCGCTCGGGCCACATCTACGCTCGAGCGCTGATCGAATCTCCGCGCGGCTCGGGTATCGCCGCGACGATGAGACGCTCGGAGAAGGCTGAGACGTGCCGTGTGCGTGTGCGCTACAGCCCCACCCGCGACTCCCTCACAAATAAGTTCGCAGGCGGCGCTCCACGAGCCGTTCGCCAGCACTGACCAAGTCGTATCCCACCGGGCCGCGACGCGCAGCCCGGGTCGGTATCACCCCGGGCTGTGTGACGAGTGCCTGGCCGATATTGCGCAGCTGTATGCGCAGGATCTGACGTACTCTGAGATTGCCGCCGCGCTGAGTCTCAGCGTGTCAAAGGTCCATCGCGCCCTCAGTCACCTCTTCGCCGAAGGGATGCCGCATCGGCCGATCCGGTGCACGACCGACGCGCAGATACGTGCCATCCACGCCGCGTACATACGGGGGGAGGCATCGATCGCGCAGGGCGCGGCCACGATCGGCTTTACCGGCTCGGCCTTGCGACGTCAAATGCGCCGGCTCGATCTGCAGTTGCGGCCTCGTAAGAGACTCACTCCTGTCCTCAGCTCGGCGGAGTCCGAGCAGCGGGTGACCGCAACGCGGTTCACGGTGAAGGACGAGGAACGGCGGCGGTCACCGGAGATCCCCACACATGAACGATCCAGCCGGTCCGGAGTGCATGAAGCCGGGCGCCAGCCACGGCGCGCGCGGGGTGCAAGCTATGCCTGAACTCGCTCGGCACGGGTTGACCGACGAGCAGGCCCGCGCGATTCACGCAGCATATCTGCGCGGCGACAGTTCGATCGAGCACGTCGCCGAGGCGATCGGCTTCACCGCAGCCGAGGCCCGAAGGCGCATCCGCGAACTCAAGCTCCCGCTCCAGCGCGCAAGTCCAGCCCCCAAGCCGGCGCTTTCACCGGCAAACGCGGAGCAGCGAGTGATCACGGGGCTGCTGATGGCGCGGGTCGACGAACTGCGACGCGTACAGGGCCTCAGCGTGGAGCGCCTCGCCGGCGAGTGTGACGTCTCGATGTGGACGCTGGAAAGGATGCGAGGGGGCGGTCTGATCGACCCGCGGCTGAACACGGTACTCAGGCTCTGCCGCGGCCTTGGCATACCCCCAGGCGCGCTGCTCGACGAGCTCCCGCTCCCCCGCGCTCCTCGGCCACGGCTTGCACGCACGCGGGGTCTGCCGCGTACATGAGCCTCGGGAACGTCACGATCACAGCCGAGCTCGTGCCCTATCTGCGCAAGGGGGTAAAGGAACAGATGCGCGCGGCGCTCGGGGTGCTCGATATTGAGCTACGCACCGTCCTTGATCCCGAAACCTACAACGGCGCGCTGGCCCGCTTTCACGAGGCCAGCGAACTGCTCGAGACCATCGGCACCACCGACGAGCCGCCATCCGGGGATCTCCAGCTGGACCTCGACCGCTGGCCACGACTTCTGCTCAAGGTGTTGGAGTCCGAGTACGACGCCGAAGCGATGCACCTCCAGGACCTCGGCCATGAAGGGTTCACCATGCCGCTCCATGAGATCCCCGCCCTGCGCAGCCTGGTGTCCGAAATCCGTAACAGGCTCGGCGCTGCACCGAAGCGCAGACGCACCGAATCGCTCAGAGAGCAAGCACGTCGCCGAAGCAAAAGGAGCTGCGGCGATGGCTGACCGACACAGACCCCTCGGCAGGCGACTAGTGCCCTTGTATGAGAGGCTTCGACACCCCGACGCCAACCTGTCAGACCAGCGGGCGGCGAGCCCGAACTCCGCGATGCAGCTCGCGCACGCGAAGTACCTGCTCCTTGAGTCCGAGAAGGCGGACGGAACACCCGTGGCGACGCCGATGTGGTTCGCGGCCGTCGATGACACTATCTACCTGCGCACCGAAGCAGACTCGCCAAAGGTCAGACGCATCCGCCGCCACCCGATCGTAAAGGTCGCTCCTTGCACGATCCGGGGAGTGCCGACCGGCGACTACCTCGTGTGCACGGCCCGCATCCTCGCACTACCACAAAGCGAAGCGCAAGCAGAGCAAGCGCTCAGGCGCAGCTACGGCGCCGCGCGACGGCTTTACAAGAAGCTCGTGCGTAATGACTACGTGTACCTCGAACTCACGCCAGTTACTGCGGCAAGGACCCTTGCGAGAAGGCGAGGCGCTCGCGCTGCGGGTGAAAGCAGGAAACGAGATACAAGACCAACGCGAAGCGCCACCAGGTAGTGCTGCATGAGCGACGCGCCGACCCACCGGCGGGCGACCACCGCGACCGAGACGACGGCGCTCACCGTCGCCCCAACTCTGGCTCGCCAGTCACGTCGTTGGTTGGGTTAGGGACGCACACCGATGCCCTCGGGTGAGGATCGACTCGGATTCGCAGGCCGGCGCCTGACCATGATGCGCGCATTCGGGGTGCGCCTACAGGAGCTACGAACCAAAGCCGGCCTCTCCCAGGACGAGCTCGCCGAACGCTGCCGGCTGAGAGTGAGCGCGATCAAGAAAGCCGAGGACGGCCAAACAGACCCGCGTCTATCGGTGATCGAAGCGCTCGCCAAAGGACTCGACGTCTCACCGACATCACTCATCAAAAACCTGACCCGGGAGGGGACACGCCATGACTGACGCAGTCATCAGCGCGCACGCCCGCGACGGCCAGCTGGCGACCCGATCATCCGCGCCGCCGCTCGACCGCGACGGCAACCAGCGCTCATGGGAGGACGTGCGCAACGCCGTCAGGGAGCTATACGAGCACGGCGAGCACCAACCGCACGATGGCCGCTCAGGTCAACCTCACGCAAATCCAGCTGCATACCCAACTTCGCCGCCTGTTTCGCGAAGGGCTAGCCAAGCGACGAGCGTCAGGAGGTGTGCGAAGTCTCGCTATCGCCACGTCCGACGACGAGCTTACTGATCGGAATGGACCCAAATGTCCCGAGAAAGGAGCACCAAAGATGAGCACAACAGTTGTTCCCCCGCCAACCGACGAGCTAACAGCAGCCGAGCCGCATGAGCCCTGTCCGCGGCCTCACGAGTGGTGGCCGATCAGTGTGATCCTCGCCGCTCACTGGGTCGCACACCAGTCAGGGCCGGAACCCGACGGTCCCTCTTTGATCGAGGCAGTCAACCTTGGGCTGGTCGAGCTCACGCAGCCTTGGAAAGTCACCGAGCGGGGCCGCGCCGCTCTTCACGATCACGGCTGGCTGTAACAGAGCGGCCGCTGCCGAGCCGCCGCACCCCCAGCCCTCTCGCCTTGCCGGAAGTGACGAGGACGAGAGGGCTTCGGGGCTCGCACGGAACGTCAAGCGGCGATCTTGTAGCGACGGGGCTTGTCGCCAACCTGCCGTACTTGTTTCGCCGTCTTCAGGCGAGCGAGGCAGTTGGCGACCGCCCCCGAGGAGCGCTGGAGTCCCTGAGCGACGCTCGAGGGGCCGTGTGGTCCGCTGCTCGCGTTGTCCTTGAGGAACTTCAGCACCAGCCCGTCCAGTTCTCCGGGCCGGAGTTTCCCCATCCCGTCGCCCGCAGTAGCGGCTGGCTTGCTGGACCGCTGGCTGCCCGTCACAGACGCTTTCCGATCGCCGTTCGAGGCAGCGGCTTTCGTCGCGGCGGGGCGGGTGCTCTTGGCCGTTTGCGGCTTGCTCGCCTTCGCACCCTTGCGGCCTCGCACGGCGCCGGAGCTGGCCTGTTCGGGCTCGTTGCTTGCGCGCGCCGTCTCGGTCGATGCGGTCTCAGAGGTGGGCTCTGCCGGGGTGGGATCGGCGGCTGCTGTCGACTCTGCTGCTGGGGTTGTCGTGTCGTTGCGCATCGTTGAATCTCCTTTGCGAGAGGCCCTTTCGGGTTTGGTCGGGTGGACGTGGTAGCTCGACGTGCGGGAAACCTCAAGTCCCTGCCTCGGCATCCTCGGCATCCGAACCGTGGCCTGGGGCGACCGGCGCGCGCGACGCCGCTCGGGGGGCCGGGTCAGGGGCGCACAGGCGGCGCCTGTGCCCTCGGATGGTCCGGGCCGGCGCAGCGGGCCGCCTGGCGTAGCCGGGGCCGGCTAGCGCGGCCGTGTGGCGTCGTGTGGCGGGCGGACTTGAGCTTCCGCGCCGGTCGAGCTAGACGTGTAGGGGAAGCGAACCTGCACCCGGAGCATGTCCCGGTCGGCGTGGAGTTTCGGTGACGGCCTGGGTGTGAATCTCAGGCGGTCGTGAGCGTAGCGGCCTCCTTGGATCGGTGGGTGACGAGGACCACGGGCTCGGCGACCTCGCGCTCGACGGCGAGAGCG
>DATJTT010000042.1:0-10275 GCA_035503075.1 Solirubrobacteraceae bacterium | reverse complement strand
TATGAAGGTGAACTCGAGGAAGTTGATCGCGTTGAAGCCGGCGGCGTCGTATTCGGCGATCGCGTCCGCGAGTGACTGCCCTCGTTTGGGCGATACGCGGATCTCGTCGGCGTCGTGATGGATGAACCAGTCGGCGTCGAGTGTCTGCGCGAGTTGCTCCTGACGGACACATTGGGCGTGCAGCGCGAAGCTGTCTTGCTCGCGAGCGAGCGTCTCGATGCCGACAACGCCGCGCCCCATGTAACTCTCGGCGATCGCCAGCGTGTCGTCGGTTGATTCGTTGTCGATTACGTATACATCGACCCCCTGCGAGTGCAGATGCTCGATGCAGCCGGCGATGAACCTGCGCTCGTTGTATACCTGGATCATTGCGATGATGCGCATGGTCGAGGATCATCGCATATGCGCCGCGACGAGCCGCGCGCGGCGGCCTCGGTCAGTGTCGTTAACCGCAAGGGAGGCGTGTCCGGCGTCGTCGCGAGGGAGGCGTGTCCGGTGTCGTCGCGAGGGAGGCGTGTCCGGTGTCGTCGCGCATACTGGTGAAGCGACGCTTGCGGACGGAGCTCGTGTCTGGCGGTTACACGCGGCGCCGCCGCGCTAAGCGAACCTCACCTTGCCGTTTGAGAGCGCGCGTCTCTGGGCGCGCTCGATCAGCGCGACGCGCTCGATCGCCGCGCGGATCAGCAGCGCGAGCAGGCGCAGGCGGGCGTTCTCGGAGCGCAGCTCGAGCAGTTCCTGCTTGGCCTCGATCGCGAGCTCGACGGTCGCGGCCATCCGGTAGGCGTCCATCCGCTCGAGCTCGCCGGCCCCGATCTCGCGGTCCGTGGCCGCCATCACGAGCTCCCGGTAGAGGTCGCGGGCGGTGCTCGCCGCCCGCGGGTCGGGGTCCTCCTCGCCCTCGGCCAGGAACTCGACGACGCCGGCCGGGTAGGGAAGGCTCTCGAGGCGCTCGAGCAGGCGGAAGGGGCGCGTGCCGCGGACGATGATGTTCATGCGTCCATCCGCCGTGCGCTCGAGCACACGCTCGATCCGGCACGCGCAGCCGATCGGCTTGAGCTCCGCCTGCGACAGCCACACGATCCCGAACTCGCGCTCGGGCGCGTCGGCGCCGGCCTGCAGGCAGCGCTCGATCATCCGCCGGTAGCGCTCCTCGAAGATGTGCAGCGGCACGCTCTCGCTGGGCAGCGCGACGATCCCGAGCGGGAACAACGGAAAGTCCCGGCAGACTCGCTCGGGCATGGACCCAGTCTAGGTGCGCTTCACGCGGGCGGCTTGCGCGCGGAGAGCATCAGGTTGTAGAAGATCGCCGCCGGCAGCCGCGACTCGAGCAGCCGCCGGTCGAGCTCCTGCAACAGCACATAGCCGTGGTATGCGTACAGCCGCCACGACCACGGCACGTCGTCGGGGTCGGCGGACGCCTCGAGCGTGCGGTTGGCCCACCCGAACCAGTTCGCGAGCAGCTCCTCCCCGCACACGCGCACGTCGCGCAGGCCCGCCGCACGCGCGACCCGCGCGAGCTCAGCGGGGGCGAAGGCGTGGATGTCAACGACGCTCTCGAGCGCCGCGTCGGCTTCGCCGCTGCCAGCCGCCGGCGCCGGCGCGGCGCCGATCGCGCGTCGCCACAGTGGCGCCAGCGCGCTCGCGAGGCGCTTGGGCACGCGTGCCAGGCGGTCGCCGTGACGCGAGGGCTCGCCCGCGAACAGAACCGTCCCCCCGGGTGCGAGCACGCGCTTGAACTCTGCGAACGCGCGCCGCAGGTCGGGAATGTGGTGCAGCACCGCGTGTCCGAGCACGAGCTCGAAGCTCTCGTTCGCGAACGGCAGGCGCTCGGCGTCCGCCGGCTCGGTCTCGACTTCGAGCCCGAGGCGCGCCGCGTTGGCCTGCAGCGTCTGCAGCATCCCGGGTGAGATGTCGCTGCAGGTCGCCTCGCCGATCACTCCCGCGGCGAGCAGGTTGAGCGTGAAGTAGCCCGTCCCCGAGCCGATCTCGAGCGAGCGCGCGAAGCGCGCGGGCTCGCGGCCTAGGGCCTTGCGCACCTTGGCCGTCACCTGGCCGCGTCCGAGCTCGCCGAAGTCGATTCCCCACTTGGCGTCGTAGTGCACCGCGGCCACGTCGTGATAGCGCGTGTTCGCGTCGCGGATCTCCGCGCCACTGAGTGCGGGCTGCATCGAGCGGACCATATACTCGCGCGCCGTGCCCGTGCCCCGCACCTCCTGGCCTGACGCTCTCAGCGCAAAGCGTCTATCCGGCTCCAGCCTGTGAGCTGTCTGGCATGGCGCACGCGCACACCCCCGTCTTTCGACAGCGCGATCAGCCGCGCGGCGTGCCGCCGCTGGCGCTCACGGGCGAGCGCACGCTGCCGGACGTGCCCGAGGAGAACTACTGGTATCGCCGGCATCTCGTCGTCTACGAGTGGATCGGCGCGCGCGTTCGCGATCGGCGTGTGCTCGACATGGCCTGCGGCGAGGGCTACGGCTCGGACGTGCTCGCGCGCACGGCCGCGAGCGTTATCGGCGTGGACGCGAATCCGGAGGCCCACGAGCACGCGCGGCTGCGCTACCGGAGGGCCAACCTGAGCTTCGCGCGTGGCCTCGTCGACAGCTTCCGCGCGCCGGCTGACGCGGTCGTGTTCCTGCAAACGATCGAGCACCTGGAGGACCCGGGCGTCGTGCTCGAGCACTTCCGCTCGCTGCTGGGCGCGCCGCCGAGCTCGGGTGCTCGCCAAGCCGGAAGCGCGGGCGGCGCCGGCGTCGCGTTCATCTCGACCCCCAACGTGCTCACGCTCGCGCCGCGGGGCGCGGCGCGCTCGGACAACCCGTGGCACGTGCGCGAGTACCGCTTCGAGGAGTTCGAGCGCCTCTGCGAGGAGCACTTCGCAAGCGTCGAGATGTACGGCCTCTTCCACGCCCGCAAGCTGCGCGCGCACGAGCTCGCGCTCGCGCTCGGCTGGGATCGTCTGCACCCGCGCGTCGGCCTGACGCGGCGCTTCTACGGCTGGTTCACGCCCGCGATCGCCGCCTCGGACTTCGTCCTGCGGGCGGCCGGCGAGGCGGACCTGGATCCCGCGCTGGACCTCCTCGCGGTGTGCCGGCCGTGAGTCGCGGCCGCGAGCGCGGCTCGCTGGCGATCGTCCTGCACACGCACATGCCCTACGTCGAGGGGTACGGGACGTGGCCCTCCGGCGAGGAGTGGCTGTGGGAGGCGATCGCCGGCTCCTACCTGCCGCTGCTCGACTTGCTCGACGAGGGCGCGCCGCTGACGCTGTCGCTCACGCCGGTGCTGTGCGATCAGCTCGAGGCGCCGGGTGTGTACGAACGCTTCGAAGGATTCGTGCGCGACGTCCGCCGTGCGACCCATGAGCGGGACGCCGCGGGCCTGCGCGCGGGCGGCTACGAGACGCTCGCGCGCGAGCTCGAGCGGGCGTGGAGCGACTACGAGGACGCGCTCGCGAGCTTGCACGCGCGCGGCGGCGAGCTGCTCGGCTCGCTCGCGCGCCATGCGCAGTGGACCTCCTCGGCGACCCACGCGGTGCTGCCGCTGCTGGCCAGCGACGCGGGCATGCGCCTGCAGCTGCGCAGCGGCATCGCCGCGCATCGCCGCCGCTTCGGCGCGCAGTGGAGCGGCGGCTTGTGGCTGCCCGAGTGCGCCTACGCGTCGTGGCTCGAGCGCGCGCTCGAGGAGGCCGGCGTCGCGGCGGTGTGTGTGGAGCTGACCGCCCGCCTCGGGCTGGGTGCGCGCGAGCACCTGCGCCCGATCGTCACCGACGCCGGCGTCCGGCTCGTGCCGGTCGACCGCGCGACGATCTCGTTGGTGTGGAGCGAGCGCGGCTACCCGGCCGCGGGCGCATACCGCGACTATCACCACCACACCGTTCATCACCACAACCCGTGGAGCAACGACGGCGGCGCTTACGACCATCCGCGGGCGCTGGCGCTCGCGGGCGAGCACGCGGCCGACTTCGTCGCGCGCGCGCGCGCTCGTCTGAGTGATGCGAACGCCGCGGCGAGCCCCGGCGCGCGGCTGCCGGGCGGCGGACTGGTGGTGTGCGCACTCGACACCGAGCTGCTCGGCCACTGGTGGTATGAGGGCCCGGCGTGGCTGCGCGCGGTCGTCGAGGAGTGCACGCGCCAGGGCCTCGAGCTCGTGCGCCTGGACGACGCCCTCGAGCGGATCGAGCCCGTGGCGCGCGGCGAGTTGGTGCAGATCGCCCAGGGCCCCGACGGGCTCGCCTCCAGCTGGGGAAGCGGCGGCGACCTCTCGACATGGTCGGGGCCGGCGGTGGCGCAGATGGCGTTCGCGATGCGCGCGGCCGAGCTGCGGGTTGTGGGCGCGGGCGAGCGCGCGGGCGCGATCGCGGCGAGGGAGCTGCTCGCGCTGCAGGCCAGCGACTGGCCGTTCATGGTCTCGCGCGCGCTCGCCGGGCCTTATCCGCACGAACGCTTCGCGGGGCACGCGCTGGCGCTCGCGCGCGCGCTCGAGGCCGACGCGCAGACCGGCGCGGCGCCGGTGCGGACGGGCGCGGCGCGCAGCCCGCTGCCCGACGCGTCCGACGCGTCCGACGCGCAGGCGGGCGCGGGACGCCGCCCCCACGAGCGCGATTGCCCGCCCGGGCCGCGCAACCTCGCGATCGACGCCGATCGCCGCTGGCTGCTCGCGCCGTAAGCCGTCGGCTCGCTCCGCGATGATCTATGGCCCCTGCGATCTGACGAGAGGAGCCCGATGGCAGCCACAGCAGCGCAGCCAACCCGGCAGGACAAACGCCCGCTCGACCCGCTGCGCTACCACAAGCACTACAGCCAAGCCGGAGACGGAGACTCTCCATACGCCGGAGGCAGCAGCTTCATGGAGCGCGTCTCGGAGGCGGTCGCGAGCGGGATGGGCACCGTCGGCTTCCTGGTGGTCAGCTCGGCGATCATCATCGCGTGGGTGCTCGCCAACCACGTCGTCCACTTCCTCTCGCAGTCCTGGAAAGGCCTGCTCGACGGCAAGGGCTTCGATCCTGCGCCCTTCATCCTCCTGAACCTCGTGTTCTCCGCGGTCGCGTTCTACACGGGCGCGCTGGTGATCATCGCCCAGAAGGCGCAGACGCGCACCGACAAGGCAAACGAGGAAGCCGCGGCCAAGCACCGTGACGAGCTCGCGCAGTTCCAGACCGACCTGCTGCAGAGGAACACCGACCTGACCGAGCAGATTCACACGTTGAGCGAAAGGTTGAGCACCCTGACCCAAGAGGTGCACGAGGCGACGTGCCGCAAACGCGCGGCGCCGCCCGCGTGAGCTTGCCGCCGCGCGCGCCGCTCACGCGGGCCTGCTGAGCACGACCAGTGCGAGCGTCGTCATGCTCGGGAGCGGATGCTCGAGCAGCTTCTCCGTGATCAGCGTGTTGGCTGCGTGCAGCGGCTTGACGTGTGCGAAGTAGCTGTGGCCGAAATAGCCGACATAACGATCGACGGAGAAGCCGACGGATTCGAGCCGCTGTATCTGTCTGGCGGTGGGGCCGCGACACCATGAGTAATACGAGCGAAACTTTTCCTTGCGCCCCGGCTGGGCACTGGACAGCACCAGACCCGACACCGATTCCGGGAGCAGCCGGTTGACGAGGAAGGGCAGCGAGTAAAGCGTAGGAAAAAAGTGAATCGCTGTGCCGCCGGGACGGAGCATGTCGTAGACCTGTTCGTGAAACTTCCTGCCGTCGGGAACGTGCTCCGCCGTCCAGCGGCTGACGGCGACGTCAAACGGGCCGCGTTCGCGCACGAGCCGGCCGACCGCGTCGGAGTCGAGAATCGAGGCCTCGAACCGCTCGTAGCCCGCCGGTGTCCTGCCGAGCGCCTCGTGGGACTCGTCGAGCACGACATACTCCAGGCCGAGCTCCTCGATCCGAGAGATCGGGACCAGCGGCCTCGTGCCGCCCCCGATCTCACAGAAGCGCTTCGCGTCACTTTCCACCAGTCTGCGCAGTTCGTCGCGAAACTCGGCTTCAGAGGCGCGTGTGTGGCTGTAGGACACCGGAGGTGTCGCCGCGGGCGCATGTGTCACTGGATCGAGACCTTACTCCCAGTGCATCGAGCGGGGCGTCTCGCGTACGCGAATCACCCGCGCGGGCACGCCCCCGAGCACGCAGTTCGCCGGAAAGTCCTTGGTGAGGACCGAGCTGGTGCCGACGATGCTGTTCTCGCCGACGCTCACGCCGCGCAGGATGCAGGCGCCATAGCCGACCCATACGTTGTGCCCGACGCGCACGTCGCGCTTGTAGATCCCCTGCGCGCGGATCGGGCGCTCGACCTCGGTGACGCCGTGGTCGAAGTCGATCAGCATCACGCGGTCGGCGATGATGCACTCCCGCCCGATCGACACGTGCCGGTAGGCCGAGATCGTGCACTCCTGGCCCATGACCGTCTTCGCGCCGATGCTCACCTCGCCCTCGTGCACGCGGATCTTGCTGCCGTGTCCAATCCACGCCCAGCGTCCCACGCGCAACCTCGCGCGGGGGCCGATCTCGAGCGTGACGCCGGGGCAGATGAAGCAGATGCCGTCGGTCTGCAGGCGTCCGCGGTAGCGCAGCTTGAGCAGCGCAAGGCGCGCGAGCAGCCGCGCGTAGCCGAGCGTGAGCATGTGGTTGGCGCGCATGAAGCGCAGCAGCGTCAGCGGGCCGCCGTGCAGCGGCTCGGGCGCCCGGCGCACGGCCTCGGCGCGCTGCTCTGCGGGCGTCGCGGCGAGCGGGTCGGCGAGCAGCTCCATGGTCGGGCGCAATCGTATTGCCCTGCGATGATTTCGCGCTCGATGGCCGAGCCTACCCTCGCACAGCGCCTGCTCGACGGCGACCGGCGCGCGCTCGCGCGCGCGATCACGCTCGTCGAGGACAACAGACCGGAGGGCTGGGAGCTCGTGCGCGAGGTATATCCCCACACGGGCCGCGCGGAGGTCGTCGGCTTCACCGGCCCGCCGGGCGTCGGCAAGTCGACGCTGATCGGCGCGCTCACCAAGGCGCGCCGCCAGGCCGGGCGAACGGTCGGGGTGCTCTCCGTGGACCCGTCCTCGCCGTTCACGCACGGCGCGCTGCTCGGCGATCGCATCCGCCTGTCCGAGCACTTCCTCGATCAGGGCGTGTTCATCCGCTCGATGGCCAACCGGGGCGCGCTCGGCGGACTCTCGGAGGCGGCGCTGCAGGCGGCGCTGCTGCTCGACGCTGCCGGACGCGAGGACGTGTTCGTGGAGACCGTCGGCGTGGGCCAGGCGGAGATCGACATCATCGACCACGCCGACACGATCGTGCTCGTGCTGATGCCCGGCTCCGGCGACTCGATCCAGGCGCTGAAGGCCGGCGTGATGGAGATCCCGGACGTGATCGTCATCAACAAGGCCGACCACCCGTTGACCGACACGATGGTGCGCGAGATCAGGGGCGTGCTCTCGCTCGCGAGCCTCGAGGCCACGCCCGAGGAAGCTCGCGGGCGCTGGCGGGTGCCGATCGTCAAGACCGAGGCCAGCCTCGGCAGGGGCGTCGACGAGCTCGCCCGAAGGCTGCGCGAGCATCGCGCCCACATCCTCGCCGCCGGACAGCTCGCCGAACGGCGCGCGCGCAACCTGCGCGGCGAGGTCCTCGCGATCGCGACCGCACGCCTGCGCCGGCGCCTGGAGCAGGAGTTGCAGTCCGATCCCGAGTTCCAGCGCCTGCTCGAGGAGGTCGTCGAGCGCCGCCTCGATCCGGCGAGCGCCGCGAGCTGGCTGCTCGAGCGCTAGTCGCCGGCCCGAGCCGGCGCCGCCTACGCGCCGAGCGCCCTGGCGATCACGATCTGCTGGATCTCGTCGGTGCCCTCGCCGATCGTGAGGATCTTGGCGTCGCGGTAGAAGCGGCACACGGGGTACTCCTCGATGTAGCCGTAGCCGCCGTGGATCTGCACTGCGTCCTCGGCGCAGCGCACGGCCAGGCGTCCGGTCTTGAGCTTCGCCTGGGCGGCGGTGAGCGTGAAGTTGCGACCCGCGTCCTTCTCGCGAGCCGCCTTGTACACGAGCAGGCGCGCGGCTGCGATCTCCGTGGACATGTCCGCGAGCTTGGCCTGGATCGCCTGGAACCTGGAGATCGCCTGGCCGAACGCGCGCCGCTCTTTGGCGTAGCCCAGCGCCTGATCGAGTGCGCCCTGCGCGAGGCCGACGCCCATCGCGGCCACGCCGATGCGCCCGATGTCGAGGATCTGCAGGAACTGCTTGAAGCCCGCGCCGCGCGGCCCCAGCAGGTTCTCGGACGGCACGCGGCAGCCGCTGAAGGACAAGGGGCGCGTGTCCGACGCGTTCCAGCCCATCTTGCGGTAGGGCTCGCCCTGTTCGTAGCCGGGTGTGCCGTTGGGGACGATTATGTTCGAGATCTCGCGGCTCGCGTTGCTGCCCGAGCCGGCGCCGTTCTCCGAGGTGACGGCCGTGATGCAGACGAGCCCGGAGATCTCGGTTCCGGCGTTGGTGATGAACTGCTTGGCGCCGTCGATCACCCACTCGCCCCCGGAAAGGCGCGCGCGGGTGCGCGTGTTGCCTGCGTCCGAGCCGGCCTCCGGCTCGGTCAGCCCGAACGCCCCCAGCCGTTCGCCCGAGCACAGCCGCGGCAGCCACTCGCGCTTCTGCTGCTCCGTTCCGAACAGGTAGATCGGCTGGGTGCCCAGCGAGGTGTGCGCGCACAGCGTGATCGCGACCGAGGAGTCCACGCGCGTGAGCTCCTCCACGGCGAGCGCGTACGCGAGCGTGTCGCCGCCGCCGCCGCCGTACTCCGCCGGGAAGGGAATCCCCATCAGGTTCAGCTCGCCGAGCTTGGCTACGATCTCATAGGGGAACGCCTTGGCGCGATCGAGCTGCTCGGCGACCGGCGCGATCTCACCCCGGGCGAACTCGCGCACCGTGTCCCTGGTCAGCTCGTGCTCGGGGGACAGGTCGAAGTCCATCAGGCCATCTTCCCAGAGTGGGGCGCTTGCTAGGCTTCGCTGTATGGCGGGATCGCCACGGCGGTCGCCACCAGACGGCGACAACGTTCCCATTAGCGCCTCTGAGATCGCTGCGGAACGCGACCGTGTGGCGGCGGAAATCAGGGGGCCGCACCCCGGCAGGAGGGTGCCGGACTTCTTCATCGTCGGGCACGCCAGGAGCGGCAGCAGCGCGCTGTACCAGATGCTCAGATCGCACTCGCAGGTGTTCATGCCGGAGCGCAAGGAGCCGCGGTTCTTCGCGAGCGACCTGCCGACGCGCTACAAACCGGGACACCCGAACAAGCTCGGCGAGACCTACGACGACTACCTGGCGCTGTTCGACGGGGCGAAGCCGGAGCAGCGCGTGGGCGAGGCCAGTCCGACGTACATCTGGTCGCAGACCGCACCGGAACTGATCTCCATCGCGCAGCCCTCGGCGCGCATAATCGCGATATTGCGCGAGCCCGCGAGCTTCGTGCGCTCGCTGCACATCAAGCTCGTGCAGCGCGGGGTCGAGACCGAGAAGAGCCTGCGCAAGGCGCTTGCCCTCGAGGAGTCTCGACGCCAGGGGCGCGAGCTCGGGGGGCGGGTGCTCGCGCGCTTTCCACAGGCCCTCATCTACACCGACCGCGTTCGCTACGCGGCGCAGGTCAGGCGGCTTCGCGAGCTCTTCTCGCAGGAGCGCGTGCTCGTGCTGATTTACGATGACTACAAGCGCGACAACGAGGGCACGGTGCGAAAGGTGCAGCGCTTCCTCGACGTGGACGACGCGGTTCCGATCGCGTTCAGCGAAATCAACCACACGGTGCGGGTGCGCTCGGAGCGGCTGCACACGCTGTCGCGCCGGGTGGCATCCGGGCAAAGCCCGACCGCACGCGCCGCGCGCGCGGCCGCGCGAACGCTGGCGCCGCGGGGCGTGATCCGCGAGTCGGCCGTCGCGATCGGCGATCGGCTTCTGTTCGCCCCGCCGCGAGCGCCGGACGAGGGCGTGATGCTGGCGCTGCGGCGGCGCTTCAAGCCGGAGGTGGTGGCGCTGAGCGAATACCTCGAGCGCGATCTCGTGAGCCTGTGGGGATATGAGCAGCTCGACTGACAACCGCGCGAGCCGGCGGTGCGTGACTGCGCGCTCGCCGCGTTCGTCGCCTCACCCGCAGTAGGACTTCGCGAGCTCGACCAGCAGGCGCACGCCGTAGCCCGAGGCGCCCTTGCCGACGTACTCGCGGTCGAGCTCCCACGCCGAGCCGGCGATGTCCAGGTGCGCCCACGGCGTCTCGCCGACGAAGTTCGACAGGAACGTGCCGCCCACGATCGTTCCCGCCTTGCGCCC
>DATJTT010000041.1:0-29290 GCA_035503075.1 Solirubrobacteraceae bacterium | reverse complement strand
CGCTTCCCCGTCGACGCGCTCAAGATCGACCGCTCGTTCATCGCCGGGCTGAGCCACAACAAGGAGGGCGAGACGTTGATCCGCACGCTCGTGCAGCTCGGCAAGGCGCTCTCGATCGAGACGCTCGCCGAGGGCATCGAGCGCCAGCAGCAGCTCTCCAAGCTCAAGCTCGAGGACTGCGACAGCGGCCAGGGCTACCTGTTCGCGCGGCCGCTGGACATCGCCGCCACCGAGGCCTTCATGAAGCGCGCGCTCAAGAAGCAGGCGCTCGCGCCGCGCTGAACACCTAGCGCCCCGCCGGAAACTCGCGCTAGGCCAAGAGCCTCCGAGAGGGCGCTCCGCGCCGCCGAGCGCCGGTGTTCGCCGCTCATGTTCGGCGGCCCGCGCGCCGACACACCGAGGGATGACAAGAGTGAACACGATCGCGCTCGGGGCGCTGGCGTGTGGGCTGCTCGCCGGCTGCGGGGGCACGACGGCGCGCGCGCCGCGCGCGCCCGCCGGCGCGTCCTCGCCACGGACGCTCGCGTACCTCGCGCGCGCGAACCGGATCTGCGCGGCGCAGGCCTCGCGACTGGAGCGGCTCCCCCGCCCCCGCACCGTCGAACAGACGATCGCCTACCTGCCGACCGCGCTCGCGGTCATGCGCGCGGAGCTGACGCGCCTGCAGGCGATCGATCCGCCGCCCGGCGCGGGCACACGGCTGAACGCCGCCGTCCAGAGCATGCGCGAGCTGGCGGCGCTGCTCGCGCGCTTCTTGCACGAACTGCGCTACGGAACGGTCGCCCTCGGCGAGCTCACGACCGTCCAGCGTCAGAGCACCCGGCTGCACGCGGCGCTCGACAGCCGCTTTCGCAGGGCGGGCCTCGGCCGGTGCGCCGTCTGAGCGCGCCTCACGCGAGCGGCCGTCGCGTTCCCCTCCGACACGCGGCAGCCGCCGGCCCGGCGGTCGTGACGTGAGTAAACATCCGCTGGCTGTCATATCCAGCATTTAAAGCTGTTCGCGCGAGCGACGAAACAGGGATCATGCGGCGTTTGGCACTGGTCGGGCTCGTGGTCTCGCTGGTGCTCGCGGCCGTCGCCGTGTTCGAGGCCAGCGAAAACGTCCACGCGCGCCAGGGTGTCCAGGATCGTGCCCTGCAGAGCGCGGTCAACAACGAGATCACGCTGATCTCGGGCGGCGAGCGGCAGACCACGACGGCGCTTTCGCTGATGCTCGTCAACCCCGCCGTGCGCCAGCTGCTGAGCGATCGCGCGTTGCCGGCGACCGCGCGCGGCGGCGATCTCGCGGACACCGCCGAAACGCTCGCGACGATCGAGCGCTCGTCGTTCGTGCCGCTGTCCGCGGCCTGCCTGGACGACGGCCAGGGCCGCCAGCTCGTATGCGCCCCGACGCGCCGCCGGGCCGCGTTCCCGCTGTCGCTCACCCGTCAGTTCGTCGCGCTCGCCGACAGCTCGCCGGTGGGCGCGACCAGCGGCACCTTCCTGTCTCCCTTCAGCGGCCAGCTGTCGGTCGCGTTCCTCGCGCCGTTCCGCGTCCACGGCCGGACGCTCGGCGTGGTGCACCTCGACATCAGCCTGGCCGCCACCCGCGGGTCCTCGAGCCTGCTCGTCAACGACACGCCGGGCGTGAACATCCAGCTGGGCAGCTACGAACGAGGACTGATCTCGCTCGACGGCCCTTCCAACGTCCTCGCGGCTGCCGGCCTCGGCTCGCCGCGCACCCTGCGGATCGCCGGCGGCGCGCTCGGCCAGCACCCCCAGCCGACGCTCGACGGCGGCCACCGGGCGATCGCCGCGGTGCTGCCGCTGACGATCGGCGGCCACCAGCACATCGCGGTGGCGGCCACCGCCGCCGCGCCCAACCCGAACCTGCTGAACGCGTGGGGCCCGGGGCTGCTGACCGTGCTCGCGATCGCGATCGTCACGCTGCTCGGCTCGCTCGCCGGGCTGGCGGTCGCCAACCGCCGCGTCGTGCGCGAGCTCTCGACCGACCCGCTCACGGGGTTGCGCAACCGCCGCGCGCTGCTCGACGAGCTCCCGCGCGTATGCCAGCGAGCGAGCGAGCGCGAGCCCGCGTACCTGTGGTTCTTCGACCTGAACGGCTTCAAGACCTACAACGACTCGTTCGGGCACATCGCCGGGGACACGCTGCTCGCGCGCCTCGGCGAGCGCCTGCGCGAGCTGATCGCCGGCCACGGCTGGGCCTACCGCCTGGGCGGCGATGAGTTCTGCGCGCTGATCACCGGCGGCGTGGCTGACCCGCACGCTCTGCTCCAGCGCGCGCGTCACGCGCTCTCCGAACAGGGCGGCGCATTCACCGTCGACTCCGCGGCCGGGGCGGTCGAGATCCCGCGCGAAGCCAGCGAGCCGACGCAGGCGCTGCGGCTGGCCGATCAGCACATGTACCGCGAGAAGGCCACCAGCCGCGGCGGCGCCGCGGAGCTGATCACGTGCGTCCTGCACGCCGCGCTCGCCCAGCGCCACCCCGACCTCGGCGAGCACTCCGACGACGTCGCCGGCGACGTGGAGCTGCTCGCGCGCACGATCGGCCTCGAAGAGGAGATGATCGCGCTGGTCGTCAAGGCGGGCGACCTGCACGATGTCGGCAAGCTCGGGATCCCGGACGAGATCATCACCAAGCCCGGCGCGCTCAGCGAGCAGGAGTGGGAGTTCATGCGCCAGCACACGGTGATGGGCGAGAAGATCATCGCCGCCGCCGGCCCCTCGCTCGAGCGGATCGGCCCGCTCGTGCGCGCGAGCCACGAGCGCTGGGACGGCAACGGCTACCCCGACGGGCTCGCCGGCGAGCAGATCCCGCTGGGCGCGCGCATCATCACGATCTGCGACTCCTTCCGTGCGATGCTCGACGAGCGCTCCTACAAGCGCGCGATGTCGTTGCAGGACGCGCTGGCCGAGCTGCGCCGCTGCGCGGGCACGCAGTTCGACCCGAACCTCGTCGAGGTCTTCTGCCGGCTGGTCAGTGAACGGGTTGAGCGAGCGGCGGCCGGCGCCCAGCCCAAGGCCGCGCCCGCTCGAGCTGGGCGGCGAGCGCGAGCAGCGCGCCGTCCTGCCACGGTCCCGCAGTGAGCTGCACGCCCACCGGCAGCCCCTGCTCGCTCCAGTGCAGCGGCAGGCTCACCGCCGGCAGCCCGGTGATGTTCGCGAAGGCGGTGAACGAGACGCTGCGCACGACGTCGAGCACCGGCTGGTCGGGGGCCGCGTACTGGGCCTCGAGCACCGCCCCCGCCGGCGGCGGCAGGATCCCGGAGGTGGGCGTCAGCAGCACGTCGAAGTCGCGGCCCCAGCGCGCGGTCTCGCGGCGGCTGAGGAGCTCGAGCGAGCGCGCCGCGAGCACGTAGTCGTAGGCGCCGAGGTCGCCCGCGCGCGTGCGCTGGTAGGCGATGTGCGGCCCGACCTCCGACCAGTCGACGCCGTCGTAGTCGGCCAGGCCGCCGACGGTGAGCGTGATGAACGACGGAATCAGCTCTTCGGAGATCGTCGGCACCTCGACCTCCTCGACCGCGTGCCCGAGCTCCTCGAGCGCAGCCGCCGCCGCGCGCGCGCCCGCGGTGCACGCCTCGTCGGTGGGGATCCCCAGCGGCGCCCGCGCCATCAGCCCGACGCGCAGCGGGCCTCGCGCGGAGTCGAGCTCCTGCGAGAACGCCCGCGCGGGCGCGGGCGCGTTGTACCACGCGTGCGGGTCCGGGACGGCGCTCGCGTCGAGCACCGCCGCCGCGTCGGCGACCGTGTGCGCCTGCACGCCCTCGACGACCGCGCCCAGCCAGCTCTGCGCGAGGCGCGGCACGCGCCCGCGGCTCGGCTTGAAGCCGACGAGCCCGCAATAGGAGGCCGGGATCCGGATCGAGCCGCCGCCGTCGTTGGCGTGCGCGATCGGGAACATGCCCGCTGCGACCGCCGCCGCCGCGCCGCCGCTCGAGCCGCCTGGCGAGCGCCGGCTGTCCCACGGGTTGCGCGTGATCCCGTAGCGGTCGTTCTCGGCGACCGTCAGCACGCCGAACTCGGGCGTGTTCGTGCGCGCGCACAGCACGAAGCCGGCGCGCACGAGCGCGTCGACGATCAGCTCGCTGCGCTCGCTCGCCCCCGCGGGCGCGCCGTTCGATCCGTACGTGACGGGCCACCCGGCCACCGGCGTGAGGTCCTTGATCGGGATCGGCACGCCCAGGAACGGCGCGTCCTCGCCCGCCGCCAGGCGCCGGTCGGCCGCGGCCGCCGCCGCGCGGGCATCCTCGTCGTTGCGCCAGATCACCGCGTTCAGCTGGGGGTTGCGCTCCTCGAGCGCCGCCACACACGCATCCAGCAGCTCGACCGCGGAGAGCTCGCCCTCGCGCAGCGCCGCGGCGAGCTCGAGCGCGGATGAGGAGGGTCCGAGCGACGCCATCGCGCCGCCGACCCTACCACTACTCCGCGCGGCTGAACTGCACGATCGCGACCGTCAGCATCGCCAGGCCGAGCAGCCCGACGACCGCGGCCTCGACGAGCCCGGGGACCTGCCAGCTCCACCACGTGACGCCCGGATCGAGCGCGTGGCGAGCGGCCGCGCTGATGTTCAGGTGCGCGAACACCGCCCGGCGCATCGGGTCGACCGCGTAGGTGAGCGGGTCGAGGCGATTGAGGATCGACAGCCACTGCGGCAGGCCCGAGACGGGGAACAGCGCGCCGGAGAGGAAGTACATGGGCATGATCGCCATCTGCATGAGCGCCATGAACGACTGCATCTGCGTGATCCGCGCCGCGACCATCACCCCGAAGGCGGTGATCGCGAACGCGAGCAGCAGCTGCAGGGCGAACACCTCGAGGATCAGCGTCGCGGCGTAGGGGACCCCGACGAGGCCCGCGAGGCACAGCACGATCACGCCCTGGAAGCCCGCGACGGTCGCGCCGCCGAAGCACTTGCCGAGCACCAGCGAGCTGCGGCGCACCGGCGCGACCATCATCTCGCGCAGGAAGCCGAACTCTCTGTCCCAGACGAGCGACGCGGCGGAGAACATCGCGGTGAACATCACCGCCATGCACAGCACGCCGGGGTACACGAACGTGCGCAGGTTGACGCCGTGCGTGCCCGCCGAGGCCAGGCGCGAGAGCCCGGTGCCGAGCACGAACAGGAACAGGAACGGCTGCATCAGCGAGGTGAGGATGCGCAGGCGATCGCGGCTGAAGCGGATCAGCTCGCGCTTCCACACGACCTTGATCGCGCGCAGCTCGCCGCGCACGGTGCGCGTGGGCACGCGCACGCGCGCGATCTCGTGCGGCGCGCCCGTGCGTGTGAGATCGTGCGGCGCGCCCGCCGCGGACTCGCCGGCCGCGCCGGCGCCCGCCGCGGACTCGCCGGCGGCGCCGGCCGCGCCGGCGCCCGGCGCGGACTCGCTCGTCGCGGGCGCCGAGCCGGACCGCGCGCGTGTCGTTCGCGTGGCCATCAGCGACCCATCATGCGCGCGACGTTGCGCAAGCGGTCGGTGCTCGTGGACTCCGCGTCGCGGATCGTCGTGCCTGTGTGCGCCATGAACACGTCATCCAGCGACGGGCGCGCGACGCTGACCGAGCGGATCGGCAGGCCGAGCTCGGCGAACAGCCGCGGCACGAACTGCTCGCCCTCGGGCACGCCGAATGTGACCGCGCCCTCCGCGACCGTCGCCTCGATCCCGAAGCGCTCGCGCAGCGCGGCGATCGCCGCGCCGTCGTCGTCGGTCTGGATCTGCACGCGGTCGCGGCCGACTTTCGCCTTCAGCGCCTCGGGGGTGTCGAGCACGATGATGCGCCCGTGGTCCATGATCGCGATCCGCTCGCAGTACTCCGCCTCGTCCATGTAGTGGGTGGTGAGGAAGATCGTGATGTCCTCGCGCGCCTTCAGCTCGCGGATGTAGCGCCAGATCATGCTGCGCGTCTGCGGATCGAGGCCCACGGTCGGCTCGTCCAGGAACAACACGCGCGGGGAGTGAAGCAGGCCGCGCGCGATCTCCAGGCGGCGCTTCATGCCGCCTGAGAACGTGTTCACGAGGCTCTCGCGCCGCTCCCACAGGCCGACCATCTCGAGCACCTGGCGCATGCGCTCGCCGACGAGCTCGCGCGGCACGCCGTACAGCTCGGCGTGCAGGCGCAGGTTCTGCTCGGCGCTCAGGTAGCCGTCGAGCGTCGTGTCCTGGAAGACCAGGCCGATGTTGCGGCGCACCTCGTCGCGTTCGCTGACCACGTCGTGGCCGGCGACCAGCGCGCTGCCGCCGCTCGGGCGCACGAGCGTGCAAAGCATGTTGATCGTCGTGGACTTGCCCGCGCCGTTGGGCCCGAGAAAGCCGAAGATCTCGCCGGCGGCGACCTCGAAGTCGATGCCCCGTACGGCTTCCACCTCGGCGTAGCGCTTGACCAGGCCGTCGACCGACACGGCCGCCGCCAGCTCGTCGCCGGCGCGGGCGGCGCGCGGAGCCGCGCTCGTGCGCGCGCCGCCGCGCCCCGGGTCCTGTGCGGCCCGGGGGACGGCGGCGCTGCCGGGAGTGCTTGTCGCGAGCTCGCTCAACGGTCCTCGTCTACGGTATCGGCAGCGTCGTCGGCATCCGTCGCGCCCTCCTTGGCGCCCTGCTCGCCCGTGCCGACGTCGCCGTCGGCGAGGATCCGGTAGAGGTCGCGCCGGGTGCCCGCAAGCACGCCGGCTGCCTTCGCGATCTGGCCCTCGCTGCCGGTTCGCATGACCTGCATGAACGCCGAGGCGACCTCGCGCATGAGCCTTCCGAGCTCGTGCATCCCACCGGCGCCTTCGCCCGCCTGCTCCCACGGCGCCGGCCGGTCGGCATCGCGGTCGGCCACGACCGCGCGCCCGTCGTCGGTGATCGCGTACAGCTTGCGACCGTCGGCCTCCTGTGTGCGGATCAGGCCCTCGTCCTCGAGCTGCTGCAGCGCCGGGTACACAGAGCCGGGGCTCGGGCTCCAGATCCCGCCGCTTCGCTCGTGGACCTCCTGCATGATCTGGTAGCCGTTGCGCGGCTCCTCCGCGAGCAGCAGCAGGGCCGCCGTGCGGATGTCACCGCGACGCGCCCGCCGCCCGCGACCGCCTGCGCCCCGATATGGGGTACGCGGTCCGCCCGCGCCGCCGAAGGGACCACGCGGGCCGCCGCCGTGCCCGAAGCCGAAGCCGCCGAACTCGCCCCGGGGGCCGTACGCGACAGCGCGCGGGCCTCCGTGGCGGCCGGTGCGGCAACCCGGCCTGTCTCCCGTTGAATAAGCATTGCCAAACATAACTATTTCCTATCGTGAGCTATCAAAGTAGTTACACGATATATCGTCTCATGGGTTTTGTCAAGCCCTCCCGCCCGACGGGCTCGCTCGGGCGTCGGGCCGCGGGGGAAGCCGGCGCGGCGCACCACGCGGCGTAGCGCGGGCCGCTCAGGCGCGCGCCTGTGCCGCATGGCGGGCGTGCGCCGTGCGCACCATGCGGCGTAGCGCGGGCAGCTCAGGCGCGCGCTGTGCCGGCAAGCGCCGGGCGTGCGCCGCGCGCGCTATGCGGCGTAGCGCTGGGCCGATCGCGCGCGCGCCTTGGCCGCCTCGACCTCGCGGTTCTTGGGCGGCGCGTTCGTGACCAGTTCGCCGAGCAGTCTCGTGGAGACCTCGGTGACCGCGTCCACCGCGCGCTCGAACGCCTGCGCGTTGGCGGCCGAGGGCTTGGTGAAGCCGCTGATCTTGCGCACGTACTGAAGCGCCGACGCCCGGATCTCCTGATCGCTGGCGGGCGGCTCGAAGTTGTGGAGGTTGCGGATGTTTCTGCACATGCACTCGATCGTACACCCGCCCGCTCGCCTCCCTCATATGACTCGATGACCAGGCCGCATGCGGCCTGGTCCGGGGCCGCACATGTGCGGCCCCGCCGGGCGGCGCATGCGCCGCCCGGAACAGCATGAATGAGATGAGAGGAGCGCCGCTAGTGGCGGAAGTGCCGGCGGCCGGTCGCGACCATCGCAGCGCCGGCTCGGTCGACGGCCGCCACGGTCAGCTCGTCGCGCACGGAGCCGCCGGGCTGGATGATCGCGCTGACGCCCGCGTCGAGCCCGGCTTCGGCGGCGTCCGGGAACGGAAAGAACGCGTCGGACGCCAGCGCCGAGCCGGCGAGCTGCCGCGCGCGAAAGCGCCGCGCCTTCTCGACGGCGATGCGCACGGCGTCCACGCGGCTCATCTGGCCCGCGCCGACGCCGATCGTCGCGCGAGCGGCGGCGATCACGATCGCGTTCGAGCGCACGTGCCGGCAGACGACCCACGCGAACAGCATGTCCCGCCACTCCTGCTCGGTGGGCTCGCGCGCGCTCAGCGTGCGCATCCGCTCGCGCGTCTCATCGACCACGTCGTGCGTCTGCACGAGCTGGCCGCCGATCACCGGCTTGGCTTCGAGCTCCCGCGCCGGCGCCGGCCACTCGCCGAGCTCGAGCAGCCGCACGTTCTTCTTGGTCTGGAGCGTCTGCAGCGCCGCGGCGTCGTAGCCGGGCGCGAGCAGCACCTCGATGAACTGCTTGTCCAGCTGCTGCGCGAGCGCGGCGTCGATCGGCCGGTTGATCGCGATCACGCCGCCGTACGCGCTGTCTGGATCGCAAGCGAACGCGCGCTCGTACGCGGCCTGTGCCGTGTCCGCGACCGCGCACCCGCACGGGTTGTTGTGCTTGACGATCGCGCACGCCGGCTCGCCGAACTCCTCGACGAGCTCGCGCGCGGAGCTCAGGTCGAGCAGGTTGTTGAACGACAGCTCCTTGCCGTGCAGCTGCTCGACGCCCGCCAGCAGGTGCGCGGGCGAGCCGACGCGCGCGTAGAAAGCGGCCCGCTGGTGGGGATTCTCGCCGTAGCGCAGGTCCATTACCTTCTCGTACGCGTCGCGCCGGCTCTGCGGGAACGCGCCGTCGCCCGTGCGCAGCGCGAACCACGTGGAGATCGCCGCGTCGTAGCGCGCGGTGCACGCGAACGCCTTGCCCGCGAGCTCCGTGCGCGTCGCCAGCGACAGCCGTCCGCCGGACTCGCGCAGCTCTGCGAGCACGCGCCCGTAGTCCTCGGGGTCGACGAGCACCGCCGCGAACGCGCTGTTCTTTGCGGCCGCCCTGATCATCGTCGGCCCGCCGACGTCGATGTTCTCGACGACCTCCTGCTCGCTCGCGTCGCCGCGCGCGAGCGTCTGCTCGAACGGGTACAGGTTCACGCACACCAGGTCCATCTGCTCGATCTGCAGCTCCTCCGCCGCGCGCACGTGCGCCTCCTGGTCGCGGCGCGCGAGCAGGCCCGCGTACAGGCGCGGGTGAAGCGTCTTCACGCGCCCGTCCATGATCTCCGGGAAGCCCGTGAAGTCCTCGATCGAGCGCGCCCGGATCCCCGCGCCGGCGAGCTCGCGCGCGGTGCCGCCCGTGGACACCAGCTCCACGCCGAGCTCCGTCAGGCCACGCGCGAGCTCGACGACTCCGCGCTTGTCCGACACCGACAGCAGCGCCCTGCGCACGCGCACCTCGCCCGCCGCCGCGCGCTGCACGCCGCTCTCACGATCCCCCTCCGGGGAGGATGCGCCCATCAGCTCGTCCTTCGCGGCCACACCCAGAGCCTATCCGTCGGCCTCGATCAGCGTCCTGCGCGGGTTCTGCGGGTCGGCGCGCAAGGCGCCGCGGGCGAACAGCGCGACCGCGCGCGCCAGCAGCTCGTGCTCGAGCGCGCGCAGCGCCGCGAGCACCTCGCCGGGCTCGCGCGCGTCGGGCAGCTCGACCGCGCGCTGCAGGATCACCGGCCCGGAGTCGACGCCCGCGTCCACGAAGTGCACCGTCACGCCGAACACCTTCACGCCGTACGCGAGCGCCTGCTCGATCGCCCCCAGCCCCGGGAACGCGGGCAGCAGCGAGGGGTGCACGTTGATCACCGCCCCGGGGAAGCGCGCGAGGAACGGCTCGCCCAGCAGCTCCATGTAGCCGGCCAGCACCACCAGGCGCGCGCCCCGCTCCCCCAGCCAGTCCGCGAGCGCCTCGTCGCGGGCCGCGCGGCCGGCGTAATCGGCGCGCGCGAACACGCGCGTCGGCACCCCGCGCGCCTGCGCCCGCGCGAGCGCCGGCGCGCCCTCGACGCTCGACGCCACCGCCGCGATCCGCGCCTCGCGGCCGTGCACCGTGTCGAGCAGCGCCTGCAGGTTCGTGCCGGTGCCCGACACGAGCACGGCGATCGGCAGCGGCTCGCTCACGGGCTGGGACGATAGCCCCGCGGGCGGGCGGCGCCCCGGCCGCGCCCACGGCCCCAGCCGGGTCCGCTACGCGATCTGCAGCACGAAGCTCAGCCGTACGGTGTCGCCCGGCGGGATTTTGACGGACGAGCTTTCGATCGGATGCACGCCGTTGATGAGCGCGTCGAGGAACGTCGCGCGAAGCTCGTAGGTGCCCGCCGGCAGCGGGATTTCCACGAGCCGCCCATATTCCGAGCCGCCTTCGAGGTAGAAGCCGCTCACGAGCTCGCTCGGACCGGGCGTGACGGCGGGATCGGCCCCGCGCGCGTGCACACCGGCCACGATACCGGCTCGTCGGTTCGGCGCCACCCGGGTCACAAGCTCCTCACACATGTGTGACGAGCTTCACAGAGCGCCCGCGAGAAACGTCCTTCAATGACCGTGAGGGGGAGAGGCCTGCAATCCGAGAACCAGGACGGGCCCCATGCTTTCAGCCGTCATCGTCACCGTGATCGTCGTCGCCGCGCTCGCGTACGCGCTGCGCTCGGCGGGCCGCGGCGGCAGCCTGATCGTCCACCGGCCGTACAACAACCGCTACAACGACGCCGCGGGCGCGCGCGAGGATCACCTGAGCTAGGGCGCTCAGGCGCGCACGAGCGGGGCGGGAGCCTGCTGGCGCCGCCCGTCCCCGCCCGACGGCTGCTCCTCGAGCGAGTACTTGCCGGCGGCGCCGTCGCTGCCGGCGAGCGGGTAGGAGCCGCTGAAGCACGCGTCGCAGTGCGATGAGCGCCCGCCCGCCGCGGCGCCGACGGCCTCGTAGACGCCCTCGAGCGAGAGGTAGTGCAGCGACTCGCAGCCGAGCTCCGCGGCGATCTCCGCGGTCGAGCGGCCGTGGGCGATCATCTCCTCGCGCGTGGACATGTCGATCCCGTAGTGGCACGGGTGCTTGATCGGCGGCGCGGAGATGCGCATGTGGATCTCGGCGGCGCCCGCGTCGCGCAGCATCTGCACGATCTGGCGCGTGGTGTTGCCGCGCACGATCGAGTCGTCGACGACCACCAGGCGCTTGCCGGCGATGACCTCGGGCAGCGGGTTGAACTTCAGCCGCAGCCCGTGCTTGCGCAGCTCCTGGCCGGGCTGGATGAAGGTGCGCGCGACATACCGGTTCTTGACGAAGCCGTCGTCCTGGGGCAGGCCCGCGGCGCGCGCGAGCCCGCGCGCGGCGGGGTTGCCGGAGTCGGGGACGGCGATCACGAGGTCGGCCTGCACGGGCGCCTCGCGCCACAGGATCTCGCCCATGCGCCCGCGCGCGACCTGCAGCGCCTGCCCGTTCATGCGCGAGTCCGGCCGGGCGAAGTAGATGTACTCGAACACGCAGAACGCACGGCGCTGCCCGCCGGCGACGATCCGGCTCTGCAGGCCGTCCTCGCCGAGCGTGACGAGCTCGCCGGGCTGCACGTCGCGCACCAGGCGCGCGCCGATGATGTCGAACGCGCACGACTCGCTGGCGACGCAGTAGCGCGGCGGCTCCGAGTCGCGCCCGTCCTGCCCGACCGGCTCGAGCGCGCCGATCGCGAGCGGGCGCAGCCCGTGCGGGTCGCGGAAGGCGACGACGCGATCCTTGGTCATGGCGACGATCGAGAAGGCGCCGCGCAGGCGCGGCAGGACGTCGGCGATCGCGTCCTCGACGAGCTCGGCCGGGTGGGTGGCGATCATCGCGGCGATGATCTCCGAGTCGGAGGTCGAGCTGAACGTGACACCCCGCTCGAGCAGCTCCTCGTGCAGCTCGAGGGCGTTGATGAGGTTGCCGTTGTGGGCGAGCGCGACCTCCCGGCGCGAGCCGCCGAGGCCCTCCGAGCGCTGCACCGGCTGGGAGTTCTCCCAGGCGTTCGAGCCGGTGGTCGAGTAGCGCACGTGGCCGATCGCGAGCTCGCCGGCGAGCGTGCGCAGGTCGTTCTCGCTGAAGACCTGGCTGACGAGCCCGAGCTCGCGGCGCGTGACGATGTGCCCGCCGCGGTCGGCCGCGGCGATCCCGGCCGACTCCTGGCCGCGGTGCTGCAGCGCGTACAGGGCGAAGTAGGAGAGCCTCGAGACCTCGTGGCCGGGCGCGTACAGCCCGAACACCCCGCAGGCGTCGCGGACGTGGTCGTCGGGCCAGCGTCCGGCCGGCCCCTCCGATGGCGAGAGTCGCCCTCCGGGCGACCTAGACGGACGCATCACGTCCACAAGCTAGCAGGGCGGCTCACGAGGCCTGCGCCGCGGGCGCGCCCCCTGCGGGGGCGGACGCGGGCGGCGAGACGGCGGCGCGCGGCGAGGCCCCGATCCGGCGATCGACGCCGCGCATGCCGGGAAGCATGAGCCCGCCGAGGGTCGCCGCGGCGCCGGCGACGCCCGCGCCGATGAGCGTCGCGCGCACGCCGAACGCGGCGCTCAGCGGGGCCGTGAGGGCAAACGAGACGGGCAGCAGCCCGATCGAGATCAGCCAGTCGAGGCTCGAGACGCGCCCGAGCATGTGGCCGGGCACGTGGCGCTGCTTCATCGTCGCCCACACGATCGTGCCGGCGGTCTCCAGCAGGTTGAACGCGACGCTCGCGAGCATCAGCTCCCAGACCGCGCTCGCCAGGCCGTAGCCGGCGACCGCGAGCGTGCCGAGCGTCCACACGACGTAGATGAACGTGACGCTGCGCGAGGGCAGCCCGCTGCGGATCATCACGGTGGCGGCCGCCACGGAGCCCAGTCCGCCGGCGCCGAGCACGAGCCCGAGCTGCACGCCGCTGCCGTGCAGCTCGTGCTTGACCATGAACGGCACGAGCACCTCGACGGGCCCCATGAACAGCAGGTAGGCGACGGCGGCGCTCACGAACGTCCCCCACAGCCATACGTGGCGGCGCACGTAGGACCAGCCCTCGCGCAGCTGCTCGGTCGCGTGCTCGAGCCGCGCGCCCGCGGCGGCGGGCGCGACCGAGACGCTGCTCGACATCGACCACAGCGTGGCGGCGGAGACGACGAAGGTCGCCGCGTCCGCGAGGAAGGCGACGTCGAGGCCGAGCACGCCGACGAGCACTCCCCCGAGCGCCGGGCCGGCGAGACGCAGGGCGAGCGGGCGCGCGACCTGCTCCAGCGCGTTCGCCTGCGCGAGCTCGCTCGCGGGCACGAGCTCGGGCAGGATCGCGTCGCTGGCGGGATCGAAGAACGCCTGCGCGCCGCCGTAGATGGCGACCATCACCATCATCTGCCACAGCCGCAGCGTCCCACTCGCGGCGAGCGCCGCGAGCAGCGCGAGCAGGACCGCGCGCACGATGTCCGCCATCAGCATCACCCGCCGGCGCCGGTGGCGATCGCTGATGACCCCGCCGAACAGCAGCAGCCCGATCAGCGGCACCGTCATCGCGATCCCCAGCAGCGACAGCGCGGTCGGGGCGTTGGACAGCGTGTACGCCTCCCACGCGAGCGCCACCAGGAAGATCCCGTCCCCGAGCAGCGACACGCAGCGTCCGCTGAACAGCAGCCGGAAGTCGCGGTTGCGAGAGAGGCCGCTAGACGCCATCGGAGCGGACCGGGAGCGGGTCGACCGGCGTGCCGGGTCCCCCCCCGTCGCGCTCGGGCCTGGCCGCCAGGTAGTCGATCAGGTGCCCCGACTCCATCGGATGGGCGAAGTGAAAGCCCTGGCCGAGCTCGCAGCCGAGGTCGCGCAGGCGGTTGAGCTGCTCGTCGAATTCGATGCCCTCGGCGACGACCTCGAGCGCGAGCGAGCTGCCGAGCGCGACGACCGCGCTCGAGAGGTCGGCCGCCTCGCGCGTGGCCTCGGGCCCGAGGAAGGAGCGGTCCATCTTGATGACGTCGACCGGAAAGCGGCTGAGGTAGCTGAGCGAGGAGTAGCCGGTGCCGAAATCGTCCATCGCGATGCGCACGCCGAGCTCCCGCAGCTCCTTGAGCTTGACGATCGCGATCTCGGTGTCTTCGACGAGCATCGACTCGGTGATCTCGAGCATCAGCAGCCGCGGGTCCAGGCCCGAGACCTCGAGCGCGTCGCGCACGTCGGCGATCACATCGCTGTGCTGCAGCTGCCTGACGGACAGGTTGACGCAGATGTACAGCGGCGGCTCATCGGTCCACAGGCGCTGCACCGCGGCCGCCTGCAGGCACGCCTCGCGCAGCACCCAGCGACCGATCGGCACGATCAGCCCGGTCTCCTCGGCGAACGGGATGAAGTCCCCGGGAACGACCAGCCCGCGCTCGGGGTGCTGCCAGCGCAGCAGCGCCTCCATCCCGGCGACGTGACCGTCGGCCAGGCGGATGATCGGCTGGTAGTGCAGCTCGAACTGTCCGCTGTCCAGGCCGCGCTGCAGGTCGGCGCGCAGCTCCAGGCGGGCGAGCACGCCGGCGTGCATCTCCGGCTCGAACACCCGGTAGCTGCCCTTGCCGTCGCGCTTGGCGATGTACATCGCGGCGTCCGCGTCGCGGATCAGCTCATCGGCGCCGATGATCGCCTCGCTGCTCATGATCGAGATCCCGATGCTGCCGCGCACGACCAGCTCCTTGCCCGCGACGATCAGCGGCTGGCGCAGGTCCTCGAGCACCCGCTCGGCGACCTCGGTGGCGGTCTCGACGCCGGCGAGGTCCTCGAGCAGCACGACGAACTCGTCGCCGCCGAAGCGCGCAGCGGTGTCGCTCGAGCGGATGCTGTCGGACAGGCGCTTGGCGACGTCGATCAGGGCGGCGTCGCCGGCGCCGTGGCCGAGGCTGTCGTTGATCGTCTTGAAGTCGTCGATGTCGAGGAACATCACGCCCAGCTCGCGCTGCTCGCGCCGCGCGCGACCGATCGCGTGGCGCACCCGCTCGACGAACAGGGCGCGGTTTGCGAGGTTCGTGACCGGGTCGTGGAAGGCCTGGTGGGCGAGCTGCTCCTCGAAGGTCTTGCGCTCGCTGATGTCGCGCGAGTTGAGCACGATCCCGCGCACGTGCTCGTCGTCGAGCAGGTTGGTGTGCAGGATCTCGAACTGGCGCTCCTCGCCGTCTCGGTGGCGCAGCGCGCACTCGATCACCTGGCCGTCGCCGCGCGCGTAGGCCGAGCCGTCGGCGAGCAGTTGCAGCAGGTGTCCGGCGTCCTCGTGCGAGACCAGCCGGTCGAAGCGGGTGCCGACCAGCTCGCCGGGGTGATAGCCGAGGATGTGCTCGGAGGAGGGGCTCTGGTAGGTGATCGTGGCGTCGGGGCCGACGACGGTGATCAGGTCGCTCGAGTTCTGCACGAGCGAGGCGAAGCGGGCCTCGCTGCGCTGCGCGTGGACCGCCTCGGTCAGGCGCGCGCCCTCGAGCGCGAGCGCGAGCTGGTTGGCGAGCGCCGCGAGCGCGCCCCACGCCTGGCGCGAGGGTGATTTGGGGCACGCGAGCACGAGCAGCCCGAGCAGGCCTTCGCGGACGCGCAGCGCGAGCACGAGCCCGCTGGCGAACCGCTCGTCCACGTCCAGCGCGCAGAGCACCTCGGGCTCGAGGCTGACGTCCTGGACGGAGCTCGCGTCGGCGAGCGCGAGCAGCTTTGCGGCGACTTGCTCGGACAGCTTGCGCGCCGTCCAGCGCAGCTGGTCGTTGCGCGCGACCGCGTGCAGGGCGCCGTCTTCGAGCAGGCACATCGTTCCGACGCCGGGGCCCTCGAGCAGCGGCACGATCACCCCGAGCGCCGACTGCTGCATCTCCTCGCGCGTGGCGCACGCGACCAACGCCGCGCCGAAGGAGCTGAGCAGCCGCTCGCGCGCCACCGAGCGCTCCTGCTGGCGCACGAGGTCGACCATGCGCATGACGACCAGGCCGAACAGCACGACGGACGCGCACACGATCACGATCAGGTCGAGGTCGCCGCGGTGCAGCTCCTTCAGGAAGATGCACACGGGCGCGATCAGCGAGGCGCCGGTGAGCAGGCTCAGACGCAGCGGCGTGAGCTTGGCCTGGCGGTCCCTGGCCTCGAGGTCGGTGACCGGCTCGTCCATCGCCGCCATCGAGGGGTGCAGCGCGGCGGCGCCCCACAGCAGCTGATAGGAGAACCAGCCGAGGTCGAGCAGCAGCTGGTGGTGGAAGGTGCCGTCGAGCGTCATCACGCCGTAGATGAAGTCGGTCGCGAGCAGCGAGACGATGCTCGCGCCCATCAGGTAGAAGGCCGGCTGGCGCCGGCCGCCGTCGAGCACCAGGCGGATGGCGGCGGCGAGCAGGATGATGTCGCCCATCGGGTAGGCGACCGACACGAGCTTGGGCAGCACGCCCATCGAGCTTTCGTGGATGTAGGGCGCGATCTGCAGCACCCACGAGAGGACCGACAGCCCGAGCGTGAGGATCGCGGCGTCGATCAGCGTGTTGCGGTTGCGCTGCGGGTTGCGCCGGCGCACGAGCAGCAGCAGCCCGAGCATCTGCGCCGGGTACACCGTCAGGTAGATCGCGTCGCCGATCGACGGGAACGGCACTTCGTGGTGCAGGATGTATGCGCGGTAGCTGTAGGTGTAGAAGTCGCCCATCCAGTACAGGACGAACCCGACCGCGAACAGCCACCACGGCAGCGCGTAGCGAGGTTTGTAGCGGCGGATGCCGACGATCACCGCGACCCAGCTCGTCATGCCGAGCGTGTTGAACAGCGCCTCGTTGCCTTTCAGGGGCGTGTTCAGCAGGTACAGGCACATGCCGAGCGCGCCGAACGCGATGTATGCCTGCCACAGCGCGGCGCGCGAGCGCGCGAGCGTACGCATCACGCCTCCGAGCCCGGCTTCGCGGAGGCCGACCGCAGCTCGCCCTGCTCGGCGAGCTCGCGCAGCGCGCCGAGCAGCAGCTCGATCTCGGCGTCGGTGTTCGCCGCGGTGAGCTGCACGCGAAAGCCGACCTCGGCCTTGGGCACGAGCGGGTAGGCGGCGAGCGTCACGTACACGCCGCGCGCGAACAGCATCCGCCCGACCTCCGCGACGCGCTCGTGGTCGCGTAGCGGGATCTCGACGATCGGCAGCTGCGAGCGGTTGGGGGTGTGGACGTCGAGCTCGGCGAGCGCGCCCAGGACGCGCGCTGTGTGGCGGTGAACCACGGCGCGCAGCTGATCGCCGCGGCGCTCGTTGACGTCGAACCCGGCGAGCACGCTGGCCAGCGAGGCGACCGGCGAGGGGCCCGAGTACAGGTACGGCGGCGCGGCCACCTTGAGCAGGTTCTTGACGTCGGTCGGGCACGCGATGAACGCGAGCAGCGAGGAGTAGGCCTTGGAGAAGCCGCCGACGAGCACGATGTCCTCATAGCCCTCGTCGAAGTGGCGCACGATGCCGTTGCCGCGGATTCCGTACGGGCACGGCTCCCCCGGAGCGCGCTCGCCGACCACGCCGAAGCCGTGCGCGTCATCGACGTACAGCAACGCGCCGTGGCGGCGCGCGACCTCGGCGAACGCGCGCAGGTCGGGGGCGTTGCCGGTCATGCTGTTGACGCCGTCCATGCACACCAGCCGCGCGCGGTCGCGCTCGGCGGCGAGCAGCTCGTCGAGGTGTTCGGGGTCCTCGAAGCGAAAGCGCCGCACGGCGGCGCCGCGCGAGCGTGCGACCTGACAGCCGTCGTAGATCGTCTTGTGGGCGCGCGCGTCCACGAAGATCGTCCCGGAGGCGGCGAGCACGGGGATCACCGAGCCGTGGATGTGCGTGATCGTGGGCAGCACGAGCGTGTCTTCGCAGCCGAGCAGCTGCGTGAGTCGCTGCTCGATGCGCTCGTACAGCACGGGGCTGCCGAGCAGCCGCGACCAGCTCGGGTGCGTGCCCCACTGCTCCAGGAACGCCGGGATCGCGGCGATGATCTCGGGGTCGAGGTCGAAGCCGAGGTAGTTGCACGAGGCGAAGTCGGCCAGCCATTGGTCGCCGACGCGGATCATCCGCCCGTCGACCTCCTCGATGACCGCGTCCATCATCGGGTGCGCGGCGCGCAGCCGGTCGATGTCGCGCACGATCTCCAGCCAGTTTTCGATCCAGC
This sequence comes from Solirubrobacteraceae bacterium, assembly GCA_035503075.1. Taxonomy (GTDB): domain Bacteria; phylum Actinomycetota; class Thermoleophilia; order Solirubrobacterales; family Solirubrobacteraceae; genus Palsa-744. The sequence goes on along the minus strand of DATJTT010000041.1, from coordinate 11,136 downwards.
GCCCGCGGACGGGCGAGCGCGCCGGGGCTGGCCGGTTGGCGCGCGCGCCGGAGCGCACGGGGGCGGACGTGGAGACCAGCGGCGATGCCATCTCCGGGCGACCATCGACTGGCCGCGGGGAAGCCTTGAAGGCTTGAGCCTCAGCTCAGCGCTTCGCCGAGCCTAGGGAAAGAGCTCCGCGAGGGCTTCGTGCGCCTGTGCGAGCTCCTCGAGCGTCAGCTCGAGCGTGATTCCATATGTTTGGCTCCTCACGGCGGCCGAGACCGCGTCCGCCCGCACGCCCGCCGGATCCCCGCCCCCGCCCGCGCCCGCGCCTGCGGCCCCGCCCGCGCCTGCGGCCCCGCCCCCGCCCGCGCCTGCGGCCGCGCCTGCGCCCACGCCCGCGCCCGCGGAGTGTGCGCGCGCGGCGTCGATCCTCAGCTGCCGGCCGCGAACGCGCCCGAGCGCGAGCAGCGGCACGTCCTGGGCGAGCTCGTCGAGCGCGTGGGCCTCGCCGCTGACGACGAAACCGCCGGGCGCCTCGCCGAACAGCACGGAGGCGATCAGCGAGGGGCTGGGCGCGCGATCGGCGGGGCTGGCGACGACGGGCGGGATCGTCGCCCAGAACTGCTCGGTGAGCGCGATCTGCGCGCCGAGCCCCCCGGCCAGGCAGCACTCGGCGAGCGCGATTGCGAGGCCGCCCTCTGCGATGTCGTGGGCGCTCGCGAGCAGGCCCGCGCGCACGCCGTCGCGCACGGCGGCGTGCGCGGCGGCGACGGCCGCGACGTCGATCTCGGGCAGCCCGTCGGGAAGCGCGTGCCCGAGCAGCTTGGCGAGCTCGCCGGCGGCGAGCGTCGGGCTGAACGGGCCGGCGAGCGCGACCCGGTGACCTGCGCGCTGGAAGCCAAGGCGCCCGGCGCGGCGGGCGTCGGGCAGCCGCCCGACCATGCCGATCACGGGCGTCGGGTAGATCGGGCCGGCGGGCCCCTCGTTGTACAGCGAGACGTTGCCGCCGACGATCGGCGCGTGCAGCGCACGGCAGGCGTCGCCGAGGCCGCGCACGGACTCGCCGAGCTGCCACGCGATGTGCGGCTTCTGGGGGTTGCCGAAGTTGAGGTTGTTGGTCGTGCCCAGCGGCTGCGCGCCGACGCACGCGAGGTTGGCGGCGCACTCGAGCACCGCGGCGACCGTGCCGCGATAGGGGTCGGCCGCGACGCGGCGGCCGTTGCCGTCGATGCTGACGGCGAGCGCCGAGCCGTCGGGGAGCGCGAGCACGGCGGCGTCGGCCTGTTCGGGACGGCGCACGGTGCGTGATTGCACGATCGCGTCGTAGTGCTCGAACAGCGGCCTGCGCGAGGAGATGTTTGGAGAAGCGAGGATCGCGAGCAGCAGCGTCCGGGGCGGGGATTCGAGCGTGACCGCGGCCGTGGGGGCCGGGGGCGCGTAGATCGGCGCGGCGGGCTTGCGCGGCTGCAGGTCATACAGCGGGCACTCGTCGACAAGCGCGCTGACCGGCATCTCGCCGACGAGCTCGCCGGCGCACAGCACGCGCATGAGCGGACGCTCGATGACGCTGCCGATCGCCTCGCCGCCCACCTCCCACTTGGCGCACACGTCGAGCACGGGCTCGACGTGGGCGGGCTCGACTACGCACAGCATCCGCTCCTGGGACTCGCTGACCATGATCTCGAACGGCTCCATGCCGGGCTCGCGCAGCGGCACCCTGGCGACGTCGAGCTCGATCCCGACGGCGCCCTTGGCGGCCATCTCGCAGGCGGCGGAGCTCAGGCCGGCGGCGCCCAGATCCTGGAGCGAGACGATCAGCCCGCGCTCGAGCAGCTCGAGCGAGCACTCCATCAGCTTCTTCTCCTCGAACGGATCGCCGACCTGGACGCTCGGACGCTTGTCTGCGGCGGTGAGCTCGGCGGAGGCGAGCACGGAGGCGCCGCCGATCCCGTCGCGGCCGGTGCCTGCGCCGAACAGCACGAGCACGTTGCCCGGGCCGGAGGCTGCGCTGCGGACGAGGCGCTCGCGCGCGGCGAGGCCGAGCGCCATCGCGTTGACCAGGCAGTTGTGCTCGTAGGGCGCCTCGAAGTACAGCTCTCCGCCGACGGTCGGCACGCCGATCGAGTTGCCGTAGTGCGCGATGCCGGAGACCGCGCCGCCGAGCAGGTAGCGCGCCCGCGTTCCCGCGGCGCCGCGAGGGGCGGCGCCGGCGGCGCCGCGAGGGGCGGCGCCGGCGCCGCCCGCCCCCGCCGGCTGGACGCCGCCGGTTGCGGCGCCCGGCTCGCCGAAGCGCAGCGAGTCGAGCACCGCGATCGGGCGCGCGCCGATCGCGAAGATGTCGCGCAGGATGCCGCCGACGCCGGTGGCGGCCCCCTGGAAGGGCTCGACGGCGCTCGGATGGTTGTGCGACTCGACCTTGAACGCACACACGAGCCCGCCGCCGACGTCGACCGCGCCGGCGTTCTCGCCCGGCCCCATGACCACGTGCTCCCCGCGCGTGGGGAGGGTGCGCAGGAGCTTCTTGGAGTGCTTGTACGCGCAGTGCTCGGACCACAGCAGCGAGTACATCGCGAGCTCGACGACGTTGGGGGCGCGCCCCTGCTTCTCGCACACGAGCTCGTACTCCGCGCGCGTGAGCCCGAGCGCGAGGGCGTCATCGACGGTCGGCGGCTCGTGCGCTGTGTTCGGCCGGGCGTGCTGTATGGCCATCGCTATACGAGGTCCGCGATCACAGCCAGACCCTCACGCGAGGGCCCCCTCGACTGCCAGGCGCATGGACTCGAAGATCTTCAGGCCGTCGGCCGAGCCGCCGGTCAGCTGCTCGACGGCGTGCTCGGGGTGGGGCATCAGGCCGAACACGTTGCCGCGCTCGTTGCACACGCCGGCGATGTCGTGCAGCGAGCCGTTGAAGTTGGCGCCGGGCGCGTAGCGCAGGAGGACCTGGCCGGCGTCCTCGATCGCCGCGAGCGTAGGCCGGTCGGCGTAGTAGCGGCCCCACGAGTGCTTGGCGGGGATGCTCAGGCGCTCCGCCGCCGAGCACGCGCGCGTGAACGGCGTCTGGGCATTGGCGACCTCGAGCGTGACCTGTCTGCAGGTGAAGCGCAGGTTGGCGTTCGGCAGCAGCGCGCCGGGGAGCAGGCGCGCCTCGCAGAGGACCTGAAAGCCGTTGCAGATCCCCAGCACTAGCCCGCCTTCGCGGGCGAGCTCGATCACGCTCTCCATCGCCGGCGCGAAGCGCGCGATCGCGCCGGCGCGCAGGTAGTCTCCGTAGGAGAAGCCACCGGGGACGACGATCGCGTCGGCGCCCCGCAGGTCGCGCTCGGCGTGCCAGATCAGCTGCGCGTCGCCGACCCGCCGGGCGGCGTGCAGGGCGTCGAGGTCATCGCAGGAGCCGGGGAACCGCAGGACGCCGAACCTCATCCGGCGAGCAGCTCGACCTCGTAGTCCTCGACCAGCGGGTTGGCGAGCAGCTTCTCGCACATCGCGCCGAGCTGGTCCGGCTCCTGCACCTCGAGCTCGATCAGGCGCCCGATGTGCACGTCGCTTACGCCCTGGAAGCCGAGTGCGGGCAGCGCACGCTGGACGGCCTCGCCCTGCGGGTCGAGAATGCCCGCCTTGGGACGGATCAGCACGCGCGCCCTCAAGCGGCTCCGTCGGCGGCGAGACCGGAGCGCGCGCGGGCGCCGGCGGAGACGGCCTCGACGGAGGTCCCGGTCCGCTCCAGCCACGCGGCGAACGGCTCCCCCGCGATTCGTTCGTAGGCCTCCACATAGCGAGAGCGGGTGCCGGCGACGACGTCCTCGGGAATCGCGGGCGCGGGCGGCTTCTTGTCCCAGCCGCCCGCCGAGGCCCAGTCGCGCACGTACTGCTTGTCGAAGCTCGGCTGCCCGTGCCCGACCTCGTAGCCGTCGGCGGGCCAGTAGCGCGAGGAGTCCGGCGTGAGCACCTCATCGCCGAGCACCGGCTCGGGCTCGCCGCCGCGGCTGTGGTCGAGGCCGAACTCGAACTTGGTGTCGGCGAGGATCACGCCGCGCGCGCGCGCGTGCCGGGCGGCGAACGAGTACAGCTCGATCGACGCGTCCCTGACCCGCTCCATCAACTTGCGGTCGCCGACGAGCGCGACCGCGCCCTCGAAGTCGATCGCCTGATCGTGGCCGACGTGCGCCTTGGTGGTGGGCGTGAAGATCGGCTCGGGCAGGCGCTGTGACTCGCGCAGGCCCGCGGGCAGCGCGATCCCCGAGACCGAGCCGCTGGCCTGGTAGTCCTTCCAGCCCGAGCCGGTGATGTAGCCGCGCACGACGCACTCGACCGGCAGCATCTTCAGCTTGTGCACCGCGAGCGCGCGTCCGCGAACCTCCTGCGGGACGCCGTCGACCGTCGAGATCAGGTGGTTGGCGACGATCCCCGCCGTACGTTCGAACCAGAACACGGACAGCCCCGTCAGCACCTTGCCCTTGTCGGGGATCGGCGTGGGATGCACGACGTCGTAGGTGGAGATGCGGTCGCTGGCGACCATCAGCAGGGCCGAACGGCCATCGACGCCCTCGAGGTCGTACATCTCGCGCACCTTGCCGCTGGCGATGAGGGGCAGGTCTGCGAGGGTGCTCACGTGGCGCGATCCTAGCAACGCGCTCAGGCGATCCGATCCAGGCGCGCGAGGATCTCGCCGGCGTAGCGGACGTAGTGGGAGTAGTCGAAGATGGCGTCGAGGTCGAGCACCTGCGCGCGCTCGTCGGCCGCGAGCAGCTCGCGCAGCGGGGTGCCCTCGTCCCAGGCGCGCTGGGCGAGCTCTTGGACGACGCGGTAGGCCCGGTCGCGCGATGAGCCGCCCTCGACGAGCGCGAGCAGCACCCGCTGGGAGAAGAGGGCGCCGTGGGTGAGCTCGAGGTTGGCGCGCATCCGCCGGACGTCCACGGTCATGCCCTGCACGAGCGCGATCGCGCCGTGCTGGAGGTAGTCGAGCAGGATCGTCGAGTCGGGCAGGATCACGCGCTCGACCGAGGAGTGCGAGATGTCGCGCTCGTGCCACAGCGAGACGTTCTCGAGCGCCGCCTGCGCGTTGCCGCGCAGCACGCGCGCGAGCCCGGCGATCTGCTCGCTCTTGATCGGGTTGCGCTTGTGCGGCATCGCCGAGGAGCCCTTCTGGCCAGCGCGAAACGGCTCGTGCAGCTCGCGCACCTCGGTGCGCTGCAGGTGGCGGACCTCGGTGGCGAAGCGCTCGAGACCGGCGCCCGCGAGCGCGATCGCGCCGAGCAGCTCGGCGTGGCGATCGCGCGGGATGACCTGCGTGGAGAGCTCCTCACGCGCGAGCCCCAGGCGAGCGAGCACGCGCGCCTCGAACTCGGGGCTGGTGGCGGCGTACGTGCCGACCGCCCCGGAGACCGCGCCGACGGCCAGCTGCGCGAAGGCGCGCTGCAGGCGCTCGGCGTTGCGCTGGGCCTCGAAGGCGAAGCCCGCGAGCTTGATCCCGAACGTGGTCGGCTCGGCGTGCACGCCGTGGGTGCGCCCGACGCACAGCGTGCCCGCGTGCTCGCGTGCGCGCGCGGCGAACGCCGCGACCAGCGCGCGGGCGCCCGCGAGGATCGGCTCGCCGGCGGCGCGCAGCTGCAGCGCGAGCCCGGTGTCGAGCACGTCCGAGGAGGTCAGCCCGAAGTGGATCCAGCGTCCGGCCTCACCGACGGAGGCGGCGAGCACGTCGACGAACGCGGCCACGTCGTGCTCGGTCACGAGCTCGCGCTCGCGCACCTCGGCGACGGTGAACGCGGCGCCGCGGATCGCCTGCAGCTCGGCCTCGGTCGGGCCGTCTGCCCCGAGCAGGCCGGGCAGCTCCTCGCACGCCGCCAGCTCGACCTCGCGCCAGGCGTCCATGCGCGCCTGATCGCTCCACAGGGCGCCGAGCTCCGGGCGGGTGTAGCGGGCGATCACGTCTGCTGATTATCGCCGCCGGCCCGCGGCAGCGCCCGCCGGGCGACGCCGCGCTCGGCTCACGCGCCGCTCGCGCGCGGCTCCCGCTCGGCTCGCGCGCTGCTCACGCGCCGCTCACACGCGGCTCACACGCGGCTCACACGCCGCTCCCGCTCGGCTCACGCGCTGCTCACGCGCCGAGGATGCGGGCGGCGAGGATGGCGGCGTTGCGCGGATTGTCGAGGCCGACGCATGCGACCGGCACGCCGGGCGGCATCTGCACGATCGAGAGGATTGCGTCGAGCCCGCCGGCGGCGCTCAGCCGCCCGGAGAGGGGCACGCCGATCACGGGCAGGTCGGTGTGCGCGGCGACGGCGCCGGGCAGCGCGGCGGAGATGCCGGCGCCGGCGATGATCACGCGCAGGCCGCGCATTCGCGCGTTCTTCGCGTATTCGGCGACCAGGTCGGGCTCGCGATGCGCTGACATGACGCGAATCTCGTGCAAGATCCCGCGGTCTTCGAGCTCGCGCGCGGCCTTCTCCATGGTCTCCATGTCGCTCTTGGAGCCCATCACGATGCCCACGCGCGGAGCGTCCACGTCGATCCCCTCGAGCTCGGCCACCTCTGACTCCTCGAGCGGGCTGGGCACGAGCGATATTCCGGGGTTGGCGCCCGGCCGGCCCTCGTGCGCGGAGGTCCCGCCCGGCTGGTGCCTGGTCTCCTCCACGCCTATCGCCCCGTGCGCTCGTCCACGACCTGGCGCACGTTACAGCGAGGCGATGAAGTCGTCGATCGGGATTGCGGTGAGCGTCTCATAGCGTGCGGTGCCGCGCGAGCCGAGCTCGAGCGACACGCGCGCCATCGTGCCCTCGTCGGGCGCCTCCACCACCGAGATGAAGTCGACGTGGCCGAGCGTCGCCCACTGCCCCTTGACGCTCGCGCCGAGGTTCTCGACCTCCCTGTTGACCTCCCTTATCCGCTGCGGGTTGTTCTTGACCGTCTGCACGCCCTCGGGCGTGAGCGTGGTGAGCAGGATGTAGGTGGGCATCGTGGCTCCTCCCGTGGGGTTGGGGCGATCCGGGCGGCTCGCTGCGCGGGCGTGCCGCCGCTGCGCTGACGGTGGTTCTAGCGGATCGCCGGCATCGGCGTCCCCTCGACGCCTCGAACGCGCTCCCGCTGCGCATTGGCGCCGGCTGGGCGCCTATCTTCCAGCGTCACCGGCCCGATACACGGGCCCGAACCACGTCCACTGGACTCACTGGAAAGCGAGAACATGACGGGCTACAACAGCGAAGCGACCGAAAGCATGGAAGGCTGGGGTGTGAGCGCGGGGTTCGCAACCGGGAAGAAAGGCGACGTCACGGCGATCGCCTACTGCGTTCCGACCGGAGATGCCGTCGAAGGCTGACGGCCACGCAAGCCCCCGCCGTCCTTCAGACCGGCGGGGGCTTGGCCGGCCGTGCCGGTGGTGTTGGGACGCGCGCTAGCGCTCGCGCTAGGACGCGGCCGCCGCGGGCGTGTCGGCTGTCTCGGCCGAGACCTTCTCGAGCGCCAGCTCCCCTTCGCGCGCGTCCACGTTCACGGAGTCGCCGGCGCGGATCTCTCCCGACAGCAAGGCCAGCGCCAGCCGATCGGTGAGCTGCCTCTGGATGACGCGGCGCAGCGGACGCGCGCCGTAGGCGGGGTCGTAGCCGAGGTTGCCGAGCAGCGTGCGCGCGTCGTCTGAGAGCGTGACGGCGACGCCGCGCTCGGCGACGCGCTCGATCACGCGCGCGACCTGCAGGTCGACGATCTGCGCGAGCTGCTCGCGGGTGAGCGAGTGGAAGCGCACGATGTCATCCAGGCGGTTGATGAACTCGGGCTTGAAGTGCTCGAGCAGCGCGCCGCGGATCTGCTCGTCGCCGAGGCCTTCCGGGATGGGGATGTTCGAGGTCATGATGAGCACCGTGTTCTTGAAGTCCACCGTGCGGCCCTGGCCGTCGGTCAGGCGCCCGTCGTCCATCACCTGCAAGAGCGTGTTGAACACGTCCGGGTGGGCCTTCTCGATCTCGTCGAGCAGCACCACCGAGTAGGGGCGCCGGCGCACCGCCTCGGTCAGCTGGCCGCCCTCTTCGTAGCCGACGTACCCGGGGGGCGCGCCGACGAGGCGCGAGACGGAGTGCTTCTCCATGTACTCGGACATGTCTATGCGGACCATCGCGTCCTGGGAGTCGAACATGAACTCGGCGAGCGCGCGCGCGAGCTCGGTCTTGCCGACGCCGGTGGGGCCGAGGAACAGGAACGAGCCGATCGGGCGGTCGGGGTCCTGCAGGCCCGCGCGCGAGCGGCGCAGCGCGGTGGCGACCGCCTCGATCGCCTCGTCCTGGCCGACCACGCGTTCGTGCAGGCGCTCCTCCATGTGGATCAGCTTCTCGGTCTCGCCCTCGAGCAGCCGGCTGACGGGGATGCCGGTCCAGCGCGCGACGACCTCGGCGACGTCGTCCGCGTCGACCTCCTCCTTGAGGAACACCGGCTCGGAGGCCGGTGCCGCCGCCCGCGCTTCGCGCGCGCGCAGCCGGTCCTCCTCGCTCCCGTCGGCGGCGGCTCCCGAGCCGTCGTCTGACGGGCCCGCGGCCGAGGAGTCGGCGTCGGCTGAAACGCCGGAGCCGCCCTCCAGGGCGGCCAGCTCCTTTTCGAGCTGCGGGATCTCCCCGTAACGGAGCTCCGCAGCGCGTTCCAGGTTCGCTTCGCGCTCGGCGCGTTCGGCCTCGGTGCGGGCCTCCTCGAGGCGCGCTTTCTTCTCGCGCACGACCTGGATCGCGTCCTTCTCGGCCTGCCACTGTGCCTTCATCGCCGCCGAGCGCTCGCGCAAGTCCGCCAGTTCGCGCTCGATCGCCTCGCGCCGTTGCACCGAAGCCTCGTCGGTCTCCTTGCTCAGCGACGTGAGCTCGATCTCGAGCTGCATCACGCGGCGGTCGACCTCGTCGATCTCCGTGGGCAGCGAGTCGATCTCGATGCGCAGGCTGGAGGCGGCCTCGTCGATCAGGTCGATCGCCTTGTCCGGCAGGAAGCGATCTGCGATGTAGCGGTCCGAGAGCGTCGCGGCGGCGATCAGCGCACTGTCGGTGATGCGCACGCCGTGGTGGACCTCGTAGCGCTCCTTGAGCCCGCGCAGGATCGCGATCGTGTCCGCCACCGACGGCTCGCCGACCATGACCGGCTGGAAGCGGCGCTCGAGCGCGGCGTCCTTCTCGATGTACTTGCGGTACTCATCCAGGGTCGTCGCGCCGACGCAGCGCAGTTCGCCGCGGGCGAGCATCGGCTTGAGCAGGTTGGCGGCGTCGACCGCCCCTTCAGCGGCGCCGGCGCCGACGATCGTGTGCAGCTCGTCCAGGAACAGGATCACGCTGCCCTGCTGGCCGATCTGTGATCGGTCGGAGACCTCTCCGAGGACGGACTTCAGACGGTCCTCGAACTCGCCGCGGTACTTGGCGCCGGCGACGAGCGAGCCGATGTCGAGCGCGATCACGCGGCGTTCGCGCAGCGAGTCGGGCACGTCGCCGGAGACGATCCGCTGGGCGAGGCCCTCGACGATCGCGGTCTTGCCGACGCCCGGCTCGCCGATCAGCACGGGGTTGTTCTTGGTGCGCCGCGAGAGCACCTGGATCACGCGGCGGATCTCCTCGTCGCGTCCGATCACGGGGTCCAGCTTGCCCTGCTCGGCCGCCGCCGTCAGGTCGGTGCCGAAGCGCTCGAGCGCTTCGTACTTCTCCTCCGGCGACTGGTCGGTGACGCGCGCCGAGCCCCGCACTTCGCCTAGCGCCGCGAGCAGCCGCTCTTCGGTGACGCCCACGCGCCGCAGCTCGTCGGCGGCGCGGGTGGGCGGGCCTTCATCATTGGTGAGCGCCAGCAGCAGGTGCTCGGTCGAGACGTACTGGTCGGAGAGCTTGGCGGCGTGGGTCTCGGCGGAGCGCAGCACGGCCACGAGCTCCGAGCCGGGCTGCGCGACGGCGTCAGCGGGCGAGGCGGAGCCCGCGACCGGCAGCTCGCCGAGCGCCCGCTCGACGCCCGCGCGCAGCCCGTCGACCTGGACGCCGAGCTTCGCGAGCACCGGCAGCACGACCCCGCCGGGGGCATCCGCGCTCGCGGGCGCGCCGCCGCCGGCGCCGCGCCGGGGCTCGACGAGCAGCGCGAAGAGCAGGTGCAGCGGCGTGACCTGCGGGTTGCGGCGCTCCTGCGCCAGCCGTCCGGCGGACGCGATCGCCTCCTGCGACTTGACGGTGAAACGGTCTGCCTGCATCTCTAGGTCCTCTTGGAAGTGTCCGGGTCTAGTTCTGGGTGCGCTTGGGGGGCGGCCTGAAGGGCGAGCGCGCATCGACCGCGCGGACCAACTGAAGGCCGCCGCGGTAGGGCACGGTGAGCTCGGCGCGGAAGGAGCGGCGCACCTCCTCGAGCTCGCTCGCGAGGCGCACCTGCGCCTGCAGCGCTTCGAGCTCGATCTGCTCGATGTGCGCGTGCATGCTCTCGATCTGCTCCTCCAGGCGCAGCACGCGCTCGACGCCCGCGAGGTTCAGCCCGAGCTCCGCGGTCATCTCCTGGATGCGCCGCAGCTTCTCGACGTCCTCCTGCGAGTACAGGCGCGTGCCCTTGGGCGAGCGCTGCGGATCGATCAGTCCGCGCGCCTCGTACATGCGCAGCGTCTGCGGGTGCATGTTCGCGAGCTCCGCCGCCACGGAGATCATGAACACGCCGCGATCGCTCGCCACCTGCACGCGCACCGGCCTACGCGGCATCGCCCGCGGCGCCGGCTCCGTTCGCGAACAGGCCGGCGCGAGGGTCGCCGCCGAGCGTCTTTTCGAGCTCCTCGACCGCCTTGCGCTGCTCGTCGCTGAGGTGCTCGGGCACGTCGATCACGAACCGGTAGTGGATGTCGCCGCGCTGCGGCGCACCGGAGCCCAGCTTGGGCGGGCCCTCACCGCGCAGCCTCTGGACGGTGCCGCTGGCCGTCCCCGGTGGGACCCGCAGCGTCTTCGTCCCGTTCAGCGTCGGCACCTTCACGTCCGCCCCGCGCAGCGCCTCGGGAATGCTCAGAGGCACCTCGACCTCCAGGTTGTCGCCCTTGCGCTTGAACGTCGGCGAGGTGGAGACGTGGGTGACCAGGTAGAGGTCGCCCGGCGGACCGCCGCCCTGACCCGGCTCGCCCTTGCCGGCGAGGCGGATGCGGCTGCCGTCCTTGACGCCGGCCGGGATGTTGACGCGCAACTTCTT